>DATIFP010000185.1:0-24912 GCA_035455165.1 Blastocatellia bacterium | reverse complement strand
GGCTTTAGCCGGGTATTTGACTCTCGCAGTCGCAACGACCCGGCTAAAGCCGGTACTCTGAACGCCCGCCTGAACTCCATGCTTTCTTCCTAAGACCGCAGCTTCACTTCGAAGATATCTGGTCGCGAATAGTGCCCGGTCACGTCGAGCGCCAGGTTCTCCTCGGCTATGCGAGAGAGATCCAGATCGGCAGTGAGAATTCCTTCCTCATCGAACAAGGGACCTGCCAACAGCGAGCCATCGGGGGCGATGATTGCGCTGCCACCGTTCAGCACCAATGAATCCGGGTTCTCCTTCAGAGTCTCGAGCGGCTCGAGCTCCGGCGGGAGCTCGGCGGCTTTCATCACTGCGCCGGCGGCGATCACGAAGCACCGGCCTTCGAACGCGTAGTGACGGCTCGCGACCAGGTTCATCTCCTTCACCTGCGGCCACGCGGCGATGTGGATGTCTTCGCCGGAGTCGTGCAGCACCTGCCGAGCGAGCGGCATCCAGTGTTCCCAGCAGATCAATCCGCCGATCCTCCCACAACCGGTCGCTACGGATCGCATGCCCGACCCGTCGCCCTGTCCCCAGATCATCCGCTCGGTGTACGTAGGCATGATCTTTCGATGACGATTCAGCAAAACGCCGTCCGAACCGATTGTCAGCATCGTGTTGTATAGAGTCCCACGCCCGGGCCCTTCAGCGGTTCTTTCGTGCACGCTCATGCTCACGATCACTTGATGCTCGCCCGCGGCTTCGCTTAGCGCTTCGGTGATCGGGCCGGGAACAACAACGCTGTTCTCCATCAGACGCGCGAAGACCTTCTTTACCGGCGGATGATCCCAAAGCGCGACGTCGCGGCAGCAGTCGAGCCACGCCGGATAGCCCGGAAGCCATGTTTCGGGAAAGACAACGACCTGGGCACCCAGCGAGGCGGCATCGGCGATGAGCCGGCGAGCTTTGTCCACGGATCGCGCCAGATCCAGATAGATCGGAGCGGCCTGCACTGCAGCGACTTTGACGATCATACTTGATGTCCGACAAACTTCAGTTGTCGTTTACTCCCGATGCTCAGGAATTAGTCAAAGCGACAAACTGAAGTTTGTCGGACAATGCTAGGTCTTCTCGAGCGCGGCAAACTTTGCAACAAACTTCTTGAGCCCGTAGCCGGGAAAGCTCACCGTTAGCTTTGCGTCATCCCCAGCCCCCTCGATTCTGAGCACTACTCCGTTTCCGTACTTCGCGTGCTTGACGTGCGTGCCGCTTTGAAATCCGTGCGAGGAACCAGAGGCGTTGGACGGCGGGGAAGAGCGTCGCTCTGCTCGGCTCCTCGGCTCTCCCGCCCCCCGGCCTTGTGTTTCTGTCCCCGACCCGGACCTTCGCTTGAAGAACTCTCGCACACCCTCGACCGAGTTGTATGTCTTGCCGGTGTAGTTGGAAGTCTTCTTCACCGAGTACGAAGGCTCGCTGCGCAACGCCGCCGCGGCTTGCCGGTTTTGCCGGGTCTCGGGCTTCTCGGCAAATCCCAGCCACGAAGGACCCGGCGAGAGGTTTTGCAGCAACTCGAGAGGCAACTCGTTGAGGAACCTTGACGGCTCGGTTACCGACTCCTCTCCGAAGATGCGGCGCTGCATTGCATGGGTGATGTACAGGTGCTTCTGTGCGCGAGTGATCGCGACGTAGCAAAGCCTTCGCTCTTCTTCCAGGTCCTCTTCGCTCGCCGCCGCGCGAGAGTGAGGGAACAGTCCCTCTTCCAAGCCCGCGATGAACACCAACGGAAACTCGAGACCCTTCGCCGAATGCATAGTCATAAGGGTCACCCTGGCATCGGCCTTGTACTGATCGGTGTCGGAGACGAGCGCGGCGTGGTCGATGAAGTCCTGCAGCGATTCGCCTTGCTCTTCCGCTTCGACCGCCGCGGTGACAAGCTCTTCGATGTTCAGCAGACGCCCCTCGGCTTCGACCGTCTTCTCCTCTTCGAGCGAACGCACATAACCAGTGTCCAGTGTTGCCGCCTTCACTATCTCCGAAAGCGGGAGATTCTCCGAGACTCGTTCGGCCAACTGTTCTATCACGCGTTTGAAGCTCGCAAGCGCTGAAGTCGCGCGCGGCCCTACTGCTCGATTGGCGACCGCCAGATCGATGGTCTCCCACATCGAGAGACCGAGCTCGCGTTGCTTGTTCTGAAGCACATCGAGCGTGGTCTTGCCGATCCCGCGCGGCGGAGAGTTGATGACTCGGGCCATCGCTATATCGTCTTGTGGATTCATCGCAAGCTTTAGATAGGCGATGATGTCTTTGACTTCCGCTCGCTCGTAGAAAGAAAACCCGCCGACGATGTTGTACGCAATCCCTCGCCGCCTGAGGGCCTCTTCAAACAAGCGCGACTGAGCGTTGGTGCGATAGAGCACGACGCAGCGTGACTCCGCCGATTCGCGTTGATGATCGGCGATTCGATCGGCTACGAACGCCGCTTCGCCCTCGGCGTCGTAGGACTGGTAGTAACGAATCTTATCGCCTTCGCCGAGCTCCGGCGTAGCATAAAGCGTCTTCGGCATGCGCTGACGGTTTTGCTCGATGACCTTATTCGCTGCGGTAAGAATTGTCTGAGTCGAGCGATAGTTCTGCTCGAGCTTGATAATCTTTGTTCCGGCGAAGTCATGCCGAAACCCGAGAATGATGTTGAAGTCAGAGCCTCGGAAGGAATAGATGCTCTGGTCAACATCGCCCACAACACAGAGGCTTCGATCTTTCCAGAGCTCCTTCGGATCGAGTCCTTCCATCTTCGTTGAGCCTACGGCGATCAAGCGAGCCAGCTCGTACTGGATTCCGTTTGTATCTTGAAACTCATCGATCATCACGTGACGAAAGCGATCGTGATAGTACTTGCGCACATCACCCACCCGGCGGAGCAACTCGACCGCCCTTATCAACAGGTCATCGAAATCCAGGGCGTTCGCCTTCTTCAACCTTTCTTCGTAGAGCTTGTAGATTCGCGCGATCTTTTCGATGCGGTCATTTTCGTAGTCACGCTCGGTCGCGTAGGCAGCCGGCGATTTGCCTCGATTCTTTGCCCAGCTTATTGCACCCAGTGCCTGACGCGCGCTCAGAGACTTATCGTCGATGTCCAGGTCCTTCATTATCGCGCGAACCAACCTCACCTGATCGTCCTGGTCGTATATGGTGAAGTTCCGAGTGTAGCCTTCGTTGAGGGCTTCAATGTTTCTGCGAAGGATTCGAACGCACAGCGAATGAAAGGTCGATATCAGAGGCGAGGAGGTTCGCAGATTCGCATCGAGGTCCGCTTCAACTCGCGACTTCATTTCTCCGGCCGCTTTGTTGGTGAAGGTAACGGCGAGTATCTGCCAGGGCGGCACTCCGGCTTCTTCGATCAGGGAAACGATGCGGCAAGTGATCACGCGAGTCTTCCCCGAGCCCGCGCCTGCCAGGACCAGCAGCGGACCTTCGGTTGTTTGCACTGCTTCCTGCTGCTGGGGGTTGAGGTCTCTCATGTTTGGGGGTTGGGGATCGGGGGTTGGGGGTCGGGGCCCAGCGCCTAATCCCCAGCCCCCAACCCCTATCTGACCAGCTTCTGTATCGCCTTGAACTGTGGTGAATCCGCAGTTCTCATCATCTCGAACAGGGCCATCTCCAGCGTAGACTGAACGGCGCCGGCCCGAGTCAGTCTGGTTAATGCGATCTGTTTGTTTTCGGGGTTGCGCGAGGTTATGCAGTCGACCAGCAGGTGGACTTCAAACCCCCGCTCTAGGAGATCGAGCGAAGTCTGCATAACGCAGATGTGCGCTTCGATGCCGGCGATGAGCACCTGCTTGACGCTCTTGCCGAGCAACTCCGCGAGAAAGTCCTCCGACCCGCACGAGCTGAAACAGGTCTTTTCAATTGCCCGTAACTCGGGGGGAAGCGTCGCGCGTATCTCTTCCGCGGTGTGCTTCAGCCCCTGCGGATATTGCTCGGTGACAATCACCGGAACATTCAGTAGTCGCGCGCCTTGGACTGCCGTTGCGATTTGTGCAGCCACCTGGCCGAAGTCAGAGATTACCGGCCGAAAAGCCTCTTGCATATCTATGACCGCGAGCGCGGCGTGCCCGCGAGATAGTCTGCTGATCTGCTGCATTGCGTGATCCTCGAAAGCGCTTGCTACGTTTTGATTCTTCAAGAGTGTCGACGTTGGCTGCTCTTCGAATATATCAGGAGCACCATAACGCGTACAGCCGCGAAGCCCGATACCAGCAACTGGATCTGTCGTTTCTCAGGTTTCGCCACCATTTGGAAATGCCGCGGGCTCTCAATGCCTTCTGGGCTTCGTCACTCCATGCTAGGTTCTTTGCGGACAAAGCTGCGATCAATCACGAAGACGGCGGGCAGGAGGCTATGCAACACCCCAGGCGACGACTAGGAATCGGCTTGCACGCGCTCGAAAGGCAGATCAAGCGTCTCGATCGAAGGCTGAGCAAACTCGGGACGGTGAGCGACCGGTTCTCCCGCGGTCGAGGAGCCACCATCCTTTTTGGAGCTATATCGAGCGTCATTGTTTTTCGCTTCGCGGGCGATCCGTACAGTTCGATCCTGGTCGCGACCCTCATTGTGGGATATGGCGTTATCACAGCGCGCCATCGAATCGTAAAGAGAAGCGTGGCAAGACACGAGATCTGGTCGCGAATAAAGTCCGTGCATCGCGCGCGCCTACTTCTGGATTGGCAGGGTATTCCGCTTAAGCCATACGTTACCCCTCAGCCCGGGCACCCGTTTGATACCGACCTCGACATTACCGGACCGCGCTCGCTGCATCAGTTTCTGGATACCGCCGTTACCAAGGAAGGGAGCAAGCGGCTGGCCGACTGGCTATTAAACCCAAAACCTGACCATCGGCAAGTCCTCGAAAGACAAGCGCTGGTGCACGAGCTGTGTGACTTGCCCCTCTTCCGGGATAAGCTCCTCCTGTATTCAGCTGTTGTCTCGAGGGAGTCGGGCGAGCAATGGGAGACCAGCGCGTTGTTGGACTGGCTTCGCCGCCCAGTTCCAAACGGCTCGCTAAAGCCGGCTTTCGTTTCGCTGCTATTCTTGTCGGCCGCGAATCTTACGGTGTATGTGTTATCCAATATCGGGCTGATTCCGGATGTCTGGTCGATCTCATTCCTGCTCTATTTCAGCGGGTTGTTCATCGGTTTCTATCTCACGCGAGGGGAGATGGGATCGTTCAAGGAAGCCGTGGCGATGGAACTCACGCTGAAACAGTTTATCGCCGCGTTCCGGCGTCTCGAAACGTATTCGTACAAGGACAAGCCAGGGCTAGCAAGGTTGTGCGCGCCCTTTCTGGACGAACGCAGCCGTCCTTCAACCGAGCTTAAGCGAGTTCAAAAGGTCGCATCAGCCTTGAGCCTGCGGGTGAATCCTCTGCTCTGGCTCGTTGTTCACGCACTCTTCCCGTGGGACTTTTACTATGCGATGCGCCTGAATCGGGTCAAAGCCGAGGTTAAGTCGGAATTGCCTGTTTGGCTGAATGCGATGCACGAACTCGAAGCGCTAAGCTCGCTGGCGAATTTCGCTTACCTGAACCCGGATTACATCTTCCCTAGCATTTACGAGGATTCACGAGACCGGCTGGTGTTTCGCGCGAAAGCATTAGGGCATCCGCTGCTCCCACGCGATCGAAAAGTATGCAACGACTTCTCTCTGAACGACGAGATCAGAATTGCAATCGTCACCGGCTCGAACATGGCCGGCAAGAGCACGTTCTTGAGGACGCTGGGGGCGAACCTCTGCCTTGCTTATGCCGGCGCGCCGGTGAACGCTCAGCGACTCGATACATCATTGTTTAGGGTCTTCACATGTATCAAGGTAAGCGACTCGGTGACCGACGGGATATCCTATTTCTACGCGGAGGTGAAACGGCTGAAGGGGCTTCTCGAGGCAGCCCTCGATGTAGACGGGTTCCCCTTGTTCTTTTTGATCGATGAAATCTTCAGAGGCACGAACAACATCGAGCGCCACCTCGGGAGTCTTGCGTATATTCGCGAACTTGCGAAGTTACCAGTCGCCGGTGCGATTGCTACCCATGATCTGGAGCTGATCAGACTGGCTGGGGAGATTTCCGGGATCGCGAACTATCATTTCAGGGACGACATACACGACGGCCGGATGATGTTCGATTACAGGCTGCGGTCGGGCCCGTGCCCGACCACGAATGCTCTGAAGATCATGCAGCTCGAGGGTCTTCCAGTTGAGGCGAAAGGTGATCCCGCCTAGAGCTAGCCGTCCGATGGAAGGTCATAGCCCGTGTCTGATGTGTCTGATCGAGGTGAGGTGGCGTCTCTGAATCGGACAAATTCAATAGGACTCGACCGAGTCGGTGGTTTCGGCGTGAGCCAGTTCGATTCTGCGGGCCCACTTCTTGCCCGCGCGTTGAGTGTATTTGACCTTTGCAGGAGTGCCCGATGTGATTGTGCCCGGCTGAACGGGGCGGCCCGCGTCGAGAATCGCGGTGCGCTCGTCAAACGAGAGCATCAACTCCTCTTCGTCGTTTATCAGGGTAAGCGTATTCGTGCCTTGATCGACGGTTTGTATCTGTCCCTCGACCGTTCGGGTTTCCTCGACGATCCCCTGCGCGGAGGGACTGCTCCTCGAGTTCCGTGGCGGACCGCCAAGCCGAAGCCGGTACAAGAGCAGGCTCGACAGAACAAACGCGATCAAAATAACCGCCAACGTTTGTAATAGCTTGCTCATGGCTTCTCTTCTTCTGATAACGACCTCAGCTGTCTGTCCGCGCCCGATTGTTTAGAGTAACCGGGAGGGCTGCGAGTTCGAAAAAAACTTGAGCGGGTCAGCACCGGCGCTGGGCTAACCCGCTCGCAAGATAATGAGTGATGCAGAGTAACTACTTCTTGTTAGAGTTGCCCTTCTTGGTGGTCGTCATGGTGCCGCCACTCGTGGCCTTGTGTTTCTTCTTCCTGTGGACCACCTTCTTCGCGCCACCGGTGCTAGACATCGTTGCTGCCGGCGCGGTCTTCGCCGCGGGCTTCTTCGCGGCGTTCTTATTCTGCGCCGCGAACGCGGTTGTCCCGGCGAGAGCCAATGCTAGAACAGCACTGATAAGGGTTCTTTTCATCATTGTCCTCCGTGAGATATTCTTGCCACTGACTCGATGGGTATTGCTTGATACTGCTCTCGTCGGGCAAGTTCGGAATAACCTAGTGCAACACGTGTGCCCGTCTCGCGAGCCTGCTGAGCCCTTCTCTAAGTTCAAGCACAAGCGATCTTAGTTATCCGAGAGCGTGGCTTTGACCGGTGAAGCGAACGTCGTTTCTTGTGGCTTTTTTGTATTGGCAAGCAAAACAGCCACAAGAAGGGAAAGGAAAAGGTAAAAAGGCAAAAAGCAAAAGTAAGACGAAGGAGACAGCGATCCTGCTTTTGCCCTTTTCCTTTTGCCTTTTTCCTCTCCTTTATTCTGCGCTCTCTTTTAAATTGATGCCGAATCGTTCGGCCATTCGATAGAGAGTCCGGCGATCTATGCCGAGGACTTCAGCTGCGCGGGTTCGGCTGCCGCCGACCGCCTGGAGAACGTGAATCAAGTAGCGTCGTTCGAGCTCATCAAGGGAAGGAAGGTCTTTGAACATCGATTGACCCCTTATCTCGGGTTCGCCGCCGCGCGTGCTCTTTCGAATCTTTGCCGGAAGGTCGTCGGGAGTTATGACGCTACCGCGCGCGTAAAGAGCTGCGTGGGCAATCGTGTTTTCGAGTTCGCGGACATTTCCGGGCCAATCATAGGCGATCAACAGGTCGAGCGCCTGTTCGGAGATCGTTGCTGCCTGGGCGCCCGCGTCTCTGGCCTGTCTCAAGGCGTGCGCGGCCAAAAGCGGCAGGTCTTCGGTCCGCTCGCGCAACGCGGGCACTCGCAGAGTCACAACGCTGAGACGATAGTAAAGGTCTTCTCTGAACCGTCCTTCGCGGACTTCGCGCTCGAGATCACGGTTGGTCGCCGCAAGCACTCGCACGTCTACGCGAATCGAACGGGCGCTTCCGACTTTCCGGATCTCGCCTTCCTGTAGAACCCTCAAGAGCTTCACCTGCAAAGCCAGGCTCGTCTCGCCAATTTCATCCAGGAGAATAGTCCCGCCGTTTGCTTCTTCGAATAGTCCCCGCTTGTCGGCGGTCGCGCCGGTGAAGCTACCTTTGACATGCCCAAACAGCTCGGACTCAAGGAGCGTTTCGGTGATTGCGCCACAGTTCACGGCCACGAACGCCTCAGCCGCTCTATTGCTGTTGCGATGCAGCGCGCGCGCTACAAGCTCCTTGCCGGTGCCTGATTCGCCTGTGATCAAAACCGTTGAACGCGAAGGCGCAACCAGCGCGATCTCTTTGTACAGCTCGATCATCTTGTGACTGTGACCGACGAGACCGGAGGCTTCGCTGTACTCTTTCAGCAGCACTGCGGCGGGTGCACCGGCATCTCTTCCTTTGAGCGCGCGGCGGGCGGTCGAGATGACCTCGTTCAAGTTGAAGGGTTTGCTTATGTAGTCGAACGCGCCTTCCCTCACGGCTTCGACTGCGGTTTCGAGTGTGCCGAATCCGCTTATGAGGATGACTTCGGAATTCGGGGCGGCTGCCTTGAACTCTTTCAGGAGGGCAACACCTGTTGTGCGCGAGCCGAGGTTGATGTCGCTGACAATCAGATCGAATTGTTTTTTTTGGACTGCCTCTCTGGCAGCTTCCGCGGTTTGACTCGAGTCAACGCGCCAGCCCTCCTCGGCAAAAATCTCCGTGAGGAACTTGCACGTCTCGAGGTCGTCATCTATCACAAGGATCTGCTTCATTTTTCAACCAGTGCTGAGCTGACTTCAAGTTCGGGCTCCTCGTCGGCACGAGCTTCGGGCGCGCGGCTCACGGGGTGAACCGGCAGTCTTATTCGAAATGCTGTCTGCCGGCCAGGCTCGCTCTCGACTTCAACTTCACCGCCGTGCTCGGAAATGATTTGCTTCACTATGGTGAGCCCGAGACCCGTGCCACGGCCGTGCTTGGTTGAAAACATTGGATCGAAGATCAGATCGATTTGATCCCTGGCAATGCCTTCGCCGCTATCGGCAAGCACAATTTCCACGCTGTCGCCTGCCAGCGCTGTAGAGACAGTCAGCCTTCCCCCCGTCGGCATCGCGTCCAGGCTGTTGTTGATCAGGTTTATGAATACCTGCTGCAACTGATCAGGATCGGCTTCGATCGAGGGGAGGGCCTCGCTCATTTCGCTGTGAAGCTCGACGTTGCGCGCCGCGAGGGTTGGTTGAGACGCGTCGAGTATTTGGGCGAGCAGGGAATTGACGTTCACCGCCTCGAGCTGAGGCACGGGTCTGCGCGTCGAGTCGAGCATCGATCTTACGATACTTGTTATCCTCTCGATCTGGCCGGCGATAATGTCGAGCCGTCTTATGACCCGCTCGTCACTGGCGCGAGCGCGGAGCAATTGAACGTGACCCGATATCAGATTGAGCGGCGTCCCGACCTCGTGGGCGAACTGCGCGGCGAGTTGGCCGGCCGCCGCCAGACGCTCGAGCTGAGTCAACTGTCGTTGCATTTCAAACAGCCGCAAGTTCGCTTCTTCGAGTTGTTCCTTCCGTTCGGCGATCTCACCGGTGGCTTCGTGGACGCGGTCTTCAAGTCTTTTCTGCTCCAGATTGAGTTGATCGGTCATGAGCCGTATGCGGCCGAGCATGCGATTGAATCTCGAGCTGAGCAAACCTATTTCGTCGGGTGTTCCCGGCTCGACTTCGACGGCGAGGTCACCGCCTTCCGCCTTCGACATCGCAAGCAGCAGGCTGTCGATCGGCTTGTAAACCATATGGCGGAACAGGAAGTAAGTCATCAATGTAATCGATACGATTGCGAGCAGCATCAACGGCCACATCAAGCGGCGAAGCTCCGCTGCGGAGCTGCGGTTTTCGTCGAAGTTGAGAAGGACGTTGACGGTGCCAAAATGGGTCGGCCCGCCCGTATCGAGGACATTGATGCCCGCGGCCGCGGTGATTAGTTTGTTTGAGCCTTGCTGGCGCACGGAGAGCACCTTGGAGCTCTCGATCCGTTGAGAAGCAGCTTGCTCCTGCTCCGGGGGTGGAGGCCCTGCGTCCGGCGGCATACGGATAGCCTCTTCCCACTTGCCTGTCGCGAGTCTATGAAAGACCCTTACCCCCGCGAGTTCGGGATTGCTCTTTGCGATCGTCGCTTCGATCTCGTCTTGAACGTCGGTCCAGTCTGGAATCGTGGTGGTCGCTTCGGGCTCTTCCTGCTGAATCGGCTCTTTCTTTCTCCGGCGTTCAATTCTGATCTTCTCTCGTTTGATGTGCTGCTCGACGGTGTCGGCAACTCGGGTCGCCAGCAGTTGTGCCTGTTGCCGGTCGTGTTGATCGCTCAGCCGGGTTATGGCGAGATCGGAAAAAATGGCGATAACCGCGAACACCCCCACCAACACAGCGGATGTGACCAGGGTGGTCCGAGTGTGCAGCTTGAGAGGCCTTGTTCTAAGCCATCGTTGCGACTGCATAGCCCTATCATTCCACGGTCACAGACTTCGCGAGATTGCGAGGCTGGTCCACATCACAGCCACGACGAACGCCGATGTGATAAGCCAGCAGCTGAAGCGGGATTATCGAAAGGATCGGGGAGGTCAAATCGCTTGCTCGGGGGACCTCGATCACGTGATCAGCTATCTGTCGCGCTTCGCTGTCGCCTTCAGTCACCACTGCTATCACAACGCCGTCACGCGATTTTACCTCCACCATGTTGGAAAGCGTCTTCTCATAACGGAGCCTGGAGGCTTCGCTGGCTTCATCGCGAGTGCAGACGACGACGACAGGCAGGTCTTCGTCGATAAGCGCGTTTGGACCGTGCTTCATTTCGCCGGCCGGATAACCTTCGGCGTGGATATAGGAAATCTCCTTGAGCTTGAGCGCGCCTTCGAGCGCGATTGGATAGTTGATGCCGCGGCCGAGATAAAGAAAGTCGTGCGCGCGGTAGAACTCGCGGGCGAGCTTTTCGGCTTGATCGTCGCAACCCAGCAGCGTCTCCATTTTTACCGGCAAGCCGTTCAGCTCGCGCACGTGGGCGAGCGATTCCTCGTTGCTCAACACTCCCCGTTGCTGCCCGAGATACAGGGCAAGCAAATAGAGAACGGTCATCTGACTGGTGAAGGCTTTCGTGGAAGCGACGCCGATTTCGGGTCCGGCGTGGGTTAGGACGGTTCCGTGCGATTCACGCGTGAGCATCGAGCCCTGGACATTGCATATCGCGAGAATCTTCGCCCCTTTGTCCTTCGATTCGCGCACGGCTGCGATCGTGTCCGCTGTTTCACCTGATTGCGAGATGGCGACGACCAGAGTCTTGTCGTCAAGCAGAGGATCGCGATAGCGAAACTCCGACGCGTAGTCTATCTCCACCGGTATACGCGCAAGCTCTTCCAGCATGAACTTGCCGGCCATCGCCGCGTGAAGGCTCGTTCCGCAAGCGATCGCCTTTATCGACGTGAACTGTCTGAACTCGGCTTCGCTGATCTCCATTTCATCGAGATAGACGCGGCCGGTCGTTTGAGACACCCTCCCGATAATGGTGTCACGAACTGCGCGCGGCTGCTCGTATATCTCCTTGAGCATGTAATGCTTGAATCCGCCCTTCTCGGCGGCGATGGGGTCCCACGTTATTCTCTGCACGGCGGGCGACACGGGGTTCCCTTCGAAATCCGTAACGCCGACGCCATCGCGCGTCAGTACGGCCATTTCGCCGTCTCCAAGGAAGAACACATCACGCGTGTGATATAGAACCGGCGGAACGTCTGACGCGACGAAGTATTCATTTTGCCCAAGCCCAATGACGATCGGCGGTCCTTGCCGCACGGCAACGATCTTTTCGGGCTCGTCAGACGACATGATCGCTAGCGCATAGATTCCGCGAAGATCGCCGACCGCTCTGCGAACGCCAGCTTCGAGAGTGGGTTCACCTTCGTTGAGATACTTCTCAATCAAGTGCGCGACCACTTCGGTGTCGGTTTCGGTTACCAGCTTATGGCCTTCGGAAAGGAGTTTTTGCTTTAACGGAAGGAAGTTCTCGATAATCCCGTTGTGAACCACCACTACGCGACCTGAGCAGTCCTGGTGAGGGTGAGCGTTCTCCTCCGTGGGTCGCCCATGCGTTGCCCACCGCGTATGGCCGATTCCGTAAGTGCCGTCGAGCGGCCGGAGGCGAATCGCTTCCTCCAGATTTCGAAGCTTGCCTTCGGCGCGGCGAATCGTAAGATCGCCGTGGTCGTCCACAACCGCGATTCCAGCCGAATCGTAGCCTCGATATTCGAGCTTCTTGAGCCCGTCCAGAATGACTCCGACTACCTGCTTATCGCCGACATAGCCAACTATTCCGCACATCGTGTGTTCCTTCTTTCTTCCTGCTCGGCCCGCTACTTCACTTTAGCTTCTTCTTGACCACCGCTGGAACGCCAACCGCGAGTGAATCGGGCGGAACATCTTTTGTGACTACTGTCCCAGCGCCGGTGACCGAACCGCGGCCGACCCGGACCGGGGCCACAAGCATTGTGTCACTTCCGATCTTCACGTCGTCTTCGATCACCGTCTCATTCTTGCGCACACCGTCGTAATTGCACGTTACCGTGCCGGCCCCAATGTTGACCCGATCGCCGAGAGTCGCGTCGCCAAGATAGGTCAGGTGCGATGCTTTTGTGCCGCGCCCGATTTTCGATTTCTTTACTTCAACGAAATTTCCGATACCCGCTTTTTCTCCTATATCGGCTCCAGCACGGAGACGCGCGAAGGGACCCACGGTAGCGCCGTCGCGAATTATGCTGTCTTCAATCACGCTCGAGTTGCGCACGGTGACACCCGAGCCGATTTCGACATTCTTCAATCGCGTCCAGGACTGAATTGTGCAGCCGGCGCCGATGCGGGTTTCCCCCTCGATGATCACCTGCGGATGGATCACGGTGTCCTCACCAATTTCGACGTCCTGTTGAATGTATGTCGTGGCGGGGTCAACCATCGTCACGCCTGAGTTCATGAGCTGACGAAGCTTTCGATCCCGGAGCCTGCGTTCCAGCTCGGCGAGCTCGATCCGAGTATTCACGCCGAGCACCTCCTCCGAGTTTGAGTGACAGAGAAGGCCGACTCTCTTTCCCCGAGCCTGCAATATCGCCGGGACATCGGTGAGATAGAACTCTCCCTGTGCGTTATCAGTCGTCAGGTGGTCGAGCGCTTCAAGCAGCGGCCCGACGTCGAAGCAATAGATGCTCACCCCGACTTCTTTGACCGTAAGCTCCTCCGGCGAGGCATCTTTCTGTTCAACGCAGCGAAGCAGGCATCCGTTCTTGCCGCGGATGATTCGTCCGTATCCCGTGGGATCTTCCATCCGAGCAGTCAGCATGGTCGCGTCGTTCTTCTCGGCGTTATGAACCGACACTAACCTAATAAGCGTCGAGGCTTCGATCAGGGGCGCGTCGCCGGGGAGGACTACCAGGTGACCGCCACGCCCTGCGAGTAGTTCTCGTGCAGCCATGACCGCGTGGCCGGTGCCTCGTTGTTCAGCTTGCAAAACAAAGCGAAGTTCCGGGCGGGCTTTCGAGCCGTGAGCGGCCAGACGCGCGGCGGCATCCCGAACGGCCTTTTCTACGTCCTCAGCCTGGTGTCCTACTACCGTGAAAACGGCTTCCGGAGCCAACTCTAGGGCTGCGCGCAAGACGTGTGAGATCAGCGGAAGGCCGGCAAGCTCATGCAGCACTTTCGCCCGCCGCGACTTCATGCGGGTGCCCAACCCGGCGGCCAGAATCATTATATCAGTCATAAGGCTCCATAAAGTCTGACAGGCACCCGAGGTGTTGCCTGTCCAGGGCTTGCCGGAATTGATTCTACCCTCACGCGCGAGATTTGTTTAGAGGAGCGAGGCTTCCGGTCAAACGACCAGTTCAGCATCCGTCGTGTTTGAGAGGCCGCTTTGATCATTGCAGGCATCTGCGCCACTTTGATGCAGCTTAAGCAGCAGACGTGCAATTTTGTCAGGGTCGTGGCGCACCAGACCATCCTCGTGAAGTACGTCAGAGCATACGATCCGAAAGCGGTGAAGTCGATCGCTTATGTGCGGCAGCGCGTGATGGCGTTCGTTCTCGCTGATTTCGGCAGGTACAAAAGAACCGGGCTCGACTTGAGCGGCACCATCCGCCAGATACTTCTCACGAAGAGACTCCCCGATCAACGCATTGTTCACCACCACGTAATCCAGTTCCAAATCGGGACTATAATCGAACAGCACCTTCACATGGTCTTCGACGCTAAACCCGTCCGTTTCACCCGGCTGAGTCATGATATTGCAGATGTATATCTTGAGAGCTGACGAATTCCGCATAGCGTCGACGATCCCATCTACCAGCAGGTTGGGCACTATCGATGTGTAGAGGGAGCCCGGGCCGATGGTGACAATATCGGCGTGCGCGATCGCTTCGAGGGTTTCCGGAAGCGGCCTGCAGTGGTCGCTCGACAGGCGCAAACGCTTTATTCGCGAGCGCGCTTGGACGATGTTGGTCTCACCTCGAACCACGCGGCCGTCCTCAAGCTCCGCGACCAACGCGACGTCCTGAACTGTAGATGGAAAGATTCGGCCCTTTATCGCCAGCACCTCGCCGCTGACCTTGATGGCCTCGAGAAAATCGCCGGTGACGGAGGCGAGCGCAGCCAGGAAAAGATTGCCGAAGCTATGGCCCGCGAGATCACCCTCGGACTCGAAGCGGTGCTGAAAGAGTCTCGTCAGCAGGTGTTCGTCTTCGGCCAATGCGACTATGCAGTTCCGAATGTCCCCCGGAGGGAGGATCTGGAATTCTTCGCGAAGCCTGCCCGAGCTTCCGCCATCGTCCGTGACCGTGACCACGGCTGTGAGCGTCTCGATCCAGGCGGCATCTCCTCCCCGATCCGCTTCTTCATCGCTGCCCGTGTAGGTCTTGAGTCCGGAAAGCAAGGTAGAAAGCCCTGTGCCTCCCCCGATCGAGACTATTCTCAATCCTGAAGCCCTTCTCATAGTATAAACGACTGAGCCCGACCTTTGAGTTTATTCATCGGCAAGGTCAAAGCCAAACCCGGTTAGCTGTTGGAAGTCCTCGTTGCTTCGAAGGCCCGCGAAATCAAGATCGCGACGCGCGTGGGATCGGTGTATCGGACGTATCACTATGGCTCGGCGCAAGGAATCCAGGGCCTTGGAGGTGTCCTCCAGGCGGGCGTGAGCGGCGGCGAGAGAATAGTAGACATGGTCGGCGCGAGGATCGGCTTTTAGCGCCTTCTGGAATAACTCGACCGCTTCGGTCGTGTTTCCTCTGTTGAACTCGACTACTCCCTGGTCATAAAGCGCGTCAGCGTTACGGGGCATCTGGGGCGCGCGGGCCAACCGCTGATCGCAGATGACAAGATACGTGCGGACTCGCGCTAGGATCTCAGATTCTTCGGCGAACTTCGAGAGTAGACTCTGAAACGCTGGTTTCGCCGCTGAGAAGTCGTGACGGTTAAAGAGTCGTAGAGCCTGTTCGAAGGCGCGAACAGCAGCCAGAGTACCTGGAGACGGTGGCTTCTTGGGCGGCGGCGGCACTGGCGTCGGTGCTAGAAACCTTCGCTTCGCGATGACTGCCTTGCGAGAGAGCGCCTTTGACGGCGTCTTTGTTCGATGCAGCGGGTTGACGGCTCGCTTTTTCGCAGACAGCGCCTTTTTCTCTCTTGTCTTGACTCGCTTGGCCGCTGTGACCTTCTTGGGCTTCTTCAGGAGTTCCTTCTTGGTCGATCGACTAGCCAGCTTCTTGGAAACCCGAACTTGCTTGCTCTTTCTTGCAGCAACTGCTTTTTTGGGTGCTGTCTTTTTGGCGGGCGCCGTCCTCTTAACGGCTGCCGTCTTCTTGGTTGTTGGTTTGGCGGTTATTTTCCCGGGGCGCGTCGGCTTACGCGATAAAGATTTCTTCCCCTTAGTTGCGCGGATTTTTTGGGGCGCCGGAGCGCGCCTCTTCGTCGCTTTGGTGATAAGGCCGCTCATCTTGCTCCTCGGAGTTGAGAATGACCAGCTCCAATAAATCCTGCGCTAACGCTAGTTTATGGCTGTTCTTATACCAACAATCCCTCGTCAAGTCAAGAAATACCTTTTGATATTACGCCCAGCGTCGCTCCCGGCTCGATGATCGCCGGCAAAGGCCTCACAATGGGCGTAAGCGCCCCATCTACGGAAATTAATCCTTGTTCCCACGGAGCAGGCCGTCGATCCAGGAAGCGCCCCTCAGATAACAACCTCCATCATATCCGCAATTAGAGCCGTAGCCAGACCTGCATTGCGGCGCGTCGTTCGTAAGTGTATAATCTGACAGCGTTTATAGGACTCAGCGACGGAGAGTTCAGTGAAAGAGACCGAGTCTGACGGGCCCTCAATGACCTTGAGGGGTAAGACCATTCTCATCACCCGCGCACGCCAACAAGCAGGCGATCTCACGGCTGAACTCGAAAGCTACGGCGGAACGGTTATCCACTGCCCGACTATTGAGACCATTCCACCCAGTGATCCGGCGCCGCTTGACTCCGCAATTGATAGGCTCGAGGAATACGATTGGGTGATTTTCACAAGCGCTAACGGTGTTGACTTCTTTTTCCGACGGTTACGCGAAAGACGAAAAGACGGGGTTGATGTTATGGGCGGAAAGTCGATCTGCGCAATTGGCACCGCGACCGCCCAAGCGTTGGAGACTAATGGAGCGCCCCCGACCATCACTGCCTCTGAATCAAAGGGAGAAGGAGTAGTAAAGGAACTCGTGGATCATCTGGGGGGTGAGTCCTGTCTAGGTGGTTTGAGGGTCCTGATCCCGCGTGCAAGAGTTGCGAGGGATGCCCTGCCGTCTGGCTTGCGCAGCCTGGCCGCGCACGTGGATGCCGTTGAGGCATATCAAACAGTCGCGCCAACAATCGAAGTCGATGGCATAGTGCGTTTGTTCGAGGAGCAGTCCGTTGACGCAATCACGTTCACCAGCTCTTCGACGGTGTCGAACTTTGCAGCTATTCTCGGATTGAGAGACCTTTCGGGCCTCCTGCGGAACACATTGGTTGCGTGTATTGGACCGATCACCGCGGGGACGGCGCGGGAATACGGTCTCAAGACCGTGATTCAGCCGGAAGCTTACAACACCCACGAACTCGTTCGGTCCATCGTGAAGGCATTTGTCCAAGCTGGGCGCGACCCGTCCTTATGAGACTCCCGTTTTGGTGTCCTGCAACAATTCGACGAAAGCGCGTTCTACATACAGGTGGTGAGAATCAAGACGACAATGACCAACCGGCGCACGATGCTCTCCGCGTCAACTCTCATTTTGTTCGTCGTTAGCCAGGCCGTCGCGATAGCTTCGGCTCGTTCAGCATTTTTGGGAGTTCAGGATGAACCCCTCAAGCTCAACGCCACGCTTGTCCAGGTTCCAGCCGTCGTCACTGATCGCAGCGGCAGGTTTGTGCCCGATCTTTCACGCAATGATTTCACGCTCCTTGAGGACGGCAAGCGTCGGGAAATCTCAGTATTCGGCGTCGTGAAGCAGCCGTTCACGGCCGCGCTCGTTTTGGACACATCGAACAGTGCCGAAGACAGACTGAAGGCAATTCAGAATGCGGCTATGGACTTCACCTCGCAATTGAGGCCGGACGATCGAATGATGGTTATTGCGTTTGATAACGAAGTCAAACCACTGACGGAATTCACACATGAACGAGAGGAGTTGATAAGCGCCATTCGGGGTACGGAGTCGGGCTTCGGCAAGTTGCTCTACGAAGCAATCACGCGCTCGCTGGATCTTCTGAAGGATGTCGATGGCCGCCGAGCGGTCATCCTGTTCAGTGACGGCGTCGATATGCGCAGCATTGAAGCGACCGCCGCGAGCACTGCCCGGCTGGCGGAGGAAGTCGGCGCGGTGATCTATGTCGTGCGCTTCGACACCCGATGGTGGATGGAGGCGGCCGCGCGCAAGCAAGAAGCGGAGCATCCGAAAAGCAAGACCCCGTTCGATGTCGATGGTCGTATACCGCTCCCTCCTGACTTCGGCGGACCCGATCCAACGCCGACCGGCATCCCAAAACCGAATTCGCCCAGAATTGAAATCGGTCAGCGACCCAGCCCCCCAGTTGTCTACGATCGCGGGATCCCCGGAAGCCAGCCTGAGCGCCTGCCGACGATAGAATCCACGGATCCGATCACTTCGACGCTGAACAAGCTGTATGGCGAGGCCGATGCTTACCTCCAGATGATCACTACGCAGACAGGCGGCCGTCTTTATTTGGCCGACAACTATCAGGGCACGCGCGCGGCATTCACCGCGATTGCCGATGAGTTGCGCAACCAATACCTGATTGGCTTTTACACTGCCGCCGGCAAGGACGATGGGAAATACCACAAGCTCAAGCTTGAGTCGGTGCGTAAGGATGTTGTTGTACGAGCGCGGCCGGGTTACAGGGTCCGGCTAGAGCCGAGTAAATAGGATCGGCGTCCCCCCGCTCATTCGTCCGTAATCAAACAGCTCGTACACTAATTCGTGTAGTAACCACCGTTCCAGGTTCAGGTGCTCACCTTGCGTGGTTCGCTTGTTCCTTAATGCGAACACTTACCGACGCTTGCACTCTCTGCGCTCTCGGGCACGGTTGTTGCCCTGAACTCGCGCGAACAAGATACTGAGCTTTGAAAGGCAGAAGCCATGAAGCGCACTCTCCCAATCCTCCTCACGCTCCCGTTGATGCTTACCTTAGCGACGTCACAGCCCGTCGCAAATGCTCAGACAGCCGACTATGTAAGGATCGATGATTCTGAACAGGACGACGACGCCCCGGTTGGGCGCGTGGCGCGGTTGAGTTTCATGCAGGGAGATGTCTCCTTCCTCCGCGCCGGTGTCACGGAATGGGCCCCTGCGGTTGAAAATCTTCCATTGCTCGCGGGTGATCAAATATTCGCCGCACGCGGGGGGCGAGCGGAGATTCAACTGGGACGCGGCAGCTATATCAGGCTCTCCGAGAACACCGAACTGACCATAGCTCAGTTGTCAGACAGTGCCGTGCAGTTTGAAGTAACCGAGGGCACTGCGCTTGTCCGCCTCGAGCGAGTTGGTTCAGCGTTCGGTCGCTTTGAAATAGACACACCAAATTCGGCGTTGGTTCTGATTAAGGATGGACTCTATCGAATCGAGGTGGGAGGAGAAAAACAGTCGGAATTGATCGTGCGTAACGGTGAGGCCGAGGTTTCGACTGACGAAGGTAGTTTTAGGGTTCGGGAAGGCCACCGGTTAATGGTCGACACTGCAACTGGAGGGAGACTTGAGCTTGCTGTCGACACAAGTCGAGATGATTGGGACCAATGGAGCTACGAGCGCGACGCGACGATTGCAAGCACAGGCGCCGACATAACGCCCGACGACGTTACAAGCTACGAAACGACCTACTCCGACTTTTATGGAGCCAGCGACCTATCGAGCTACGGTACCTGGACGAATTACTCCTCGTACGGCCGATGCTGGATACCGCGCGTAGGCGCGGATTGGGCTCCATATCGATTGGGCCAGTGGATTTGGATACCGGCAGCCGGATGGACCTGGCTGTCGAGTGAGCCGTGGGGATGGGCTCCTTATCACTACGGTAGATGGTCCTATCTGTCCGGATTGGGATGGGCCTGGATACCCGGATTCGGGACATATTCCGGTTACGGTTACAGAGATTATCGCTGGAGGCCCGCCCTGGTTTACTTCTTCAACTGGTCGGCGCCGTCGCGAAACTATGTCGGCTGGCAGCCGCTTGGGCCGGGTGAGCGTTGGCGCCGGCCGGACACGCATCGCCGCGATGACGGGCACGCGCATCTGCGGTATCCAACTCCGCGCGATGGACGGCGACGACCGAACGATGGCGAGTTTGTGATCCAACCTGCCCGCTCGGGACGTGGAATAACAATCCTTCCGGTTGAGGGATTCACTCGTGGTGATCGCACTGGAGCGCGGCCCGCAGCGCCAGGCCGAGAGCATTCGGGTTGGATCGAAAAGGGAACTCGCGCGGGCTTGCCGGAAATCAAGCCGGCTCCGGACGCAATCGCGCCGGTGCTTGGAGAGAACGATCGCAGGAGAGAGCGCCGGGTTGCGGCCCCACCTGCTGAGGTGATCACACGCCCGGTTGTCACTCGCAATGCTGACGCCGATGCGGCAACGAGGTCTGGCAGTTCTCGAGAGCGGCGCCTCATATCGCCGCCAAGTCGCGAGATGCGAGGGCCAGCATTGATAGTAGACCATTCCGAACGCGGCGCTGATCGGAGATCGAAGCCGTCCAATGGATCCGATCCAAGCGATTCTTCATCGCGATTGCGTCTGCCGCTCCCGGCATCACCGAGTAATGCGGATGACGGAAGCACAAAGGCCGATCGAAGGAATCGGGAGAACGGTTCCAATTCGGAAGAGACCCGATCGCGAGATCGAGGCGACAAGCGCACGGGCTCTCGGGATGTGGAAATAAGTCTTCCGCGACCCGAACAGCCGCGCTCAGAAAGTCGAGAGCAGTTGCGCCAGGAGCGCCGCCAGGAAACAGAGCGCCAGGAGCAAGCGCGCCCTGAGAATCGCGAAAAGGTTCGGCAGGAGCGCCGCCAGGAAACAGAGCGCCAGGAGCAGGCGCGCCCTGAGAATCGCGAACAGGTTCGACAGGAGCGCCGCCAGGAACAACGACAAGAAACGCCTCGCTCTGAAAACCGCGGTCAGGCGCGCCAGGAACGTCATCAGGAAAAAGAGCAACGTCAGCAGCCGCAGGAGCAACGCAGAAAACCTTGAGGGAGCTGATGCGTGATACGTTAACAGATTCCGTTTGAGCATCACGGATCACTCTCATCGCTCATCATTCTTTCGGTGGCACGGACTGGGCGGACGAAAAAGCGAAACTCAGTAAAAGACACCCCATCTGCTTCATCCTCCTTCGCTCATCCTCCGCCTGGTCGGTGCCACCGAAGCTAATGAACGAACACCGGCTCTTTCTGCACCTTGTACCGGGCATTCAATCGTTATCTAAGCAACACGCTTCTGGAAGGAGAGACGTTTATGACCCCTCGGCGGTTAGTCGTACTTGCATTCTCCATGATCCTGACGTCCCAATCTCTGCTAACCGTGACTGCGCAGTCGCCGAGCAACTCGGCGTCGAGGGGAAAGAACGGTCGGGCTCAGGAACGCAAAACCGATGAGGGAAAGCGGGAGGCTTACGGAACCGCGCAACCTGCCCCGCGTTCGGGCCCGCAAGAATCTCGAGCTGACAAGAATACTGATGCTGCCGCAACGCCTCTGGCCGCCGGTGACAGCCTTAAACTCGCTGTCGACCTGGTAGTCCTCGACGCTCAAGTCATCCAGCAGAAAACAGGACGCGTAATCGGCGATCTGAAGAAAGACGACTTTGTGCTCTCCGAAGACGGAGTCAAGCAGCAAATACTGCACTTCAGCCAGGACACCCTTCCGCTCTCGGTCATCTTGCTGATCGACCGAGGAGGGTGCCTCGATCCATTCAGCGAGAAGGTGCGTCACGCAACGGAGGAGGCGCTCCAGAGATTGAGGGCGCAGGACGAAGTAGCTCTGATGGCCTTCGCCGATACAACCGATTTGATCGCCGGTTTCGGAAAGGGCAAAGACAGGATCCTACAGGCTTTAAACCGGGTTCCTCCTCACGACGAGAACGCGGGTCACTGCTTCAATCAAGCCTTCTTCGACGCAGCAGATTACATGCGCGCGGCGGGCAATCCGGACGGCCGCCGCGTGATAATAGTGATCACCGGACTCACAACCTATTTTGATTGCGCGACGCCCACGCCTCAAGAAGCGCGTATGGCAATTCTGGAATCGGGCAGCGTTGTTTGCGGCATCGTTCCGAAGACCGCCGAACAACAATTCGAGAACGGAATCATGAGAACCGCCGCCGGAATCGGCGGTCTGTTCAAGGCAAAGAGTTCAAGCCTCAAACAATTGGCGGAGGAGACTGGCGGCGAGGTTCTCATCGACAAACCGGAAGTTCTCGATCACACGTTCAATACGCTGATCGATCATTTGCGGACGAGGTATGCGCTCGGATTTGTCTCTACAAACAGGAAGCGTGATGGGACATTGCGCAAGCTCAAACTCGAGCTCGCTCATCCACCAGCGAAACGCGAAGAGAGGCTGGTGGTAAAGACCAAGCGCGGCTACGTGGCAGCGAAAGAATCCGGACGCGGCGAAGAAAAACCTCGAACCAGATAGCCTAGAGTTTGCGCAGACGCGATTCCTTGACACTCCTTGACCCCGTCGATAGAGTCGCGTCCCATGAGCGAGCCGCTCGATGTCGCCAAGTACATCTTCATCAACGATCAAAACGAGTTGCGCTCCGGTTGGCGCGTGCTCGCTTTCGTGTTCTTCATCGTGCTCGCGGAGATCATGCTGGCGGGCTTGATCAAGACCCTCGCGACGCTCTTTCCATCCCTCGGGTTCATGATCGCCGAAGTATCAGGAGGGGAAGACCTGACCGTCCGCGATCTCATTGCTCTTGGAGTGGGAAGCTGTAGAGATTTCGTTGCGACGGTTGTGGCGACTGCGCTTTGCGCTCGGTGGCTCGAGCGGCGCAGCTTCGCGTCGGTAGGTTTCAAGCTTCATCGAGGATGGATTAGAGATTTCGCTCGTGGCTCGGCGATGGGTGGTTCGGCGCTCGCGATTGCCGTTGGGATCGGCGTGGGGGTGGGGGCTGTCAGCTTTGACGTTCGAACTCAAACCGTGGCGATCCTCGTCCGGGGCCTTGTCGTCACGTTTATGTTCTTCCTGATCTCTGGTGCTACGGAAGAACTGATGTTTCGCGGATTTCCATTTCAAGCGCTCACGCACAACCTTGGCGGTGCCGCAGCTATTGGGCTTACGGCGGTCTTGTTTGGCCTGGCGCACCTCAGTAACAAGCATGCGTCGGTGTTCTCTACAGTAAACACGATCCTGGCTGGCGCTTGGCTCGGATGTGCCTATTTGATTACTCGCAGCTTATGGCTTGCAACCGCGCTTCACTACTCGTGGAACCTGGTGATGGTTTTTGTTTTTGGGCTGCCTGTGAGCGGATTTACGACTTTCAATCACCTATCCTGGCTCAAGGGTCACTCGGGGGCTCCCATTTGGATTTCCGGCGGAGGTTACGGCCCCGAGGGAGGCGGTGGAGCGACGATCGCGTTGATCGTGTCGACGGCGGTGATTTGGAAGTGCGGGTGGTTTACTGCTTCGAATGAGATGCTTTTGGCGATCCGGCACGGCAAACCGGAGTCAGTTGTGAGCATTACTCCGAAAGAGCCGCCGGAGGAAGATAACAGCGGATTTCGACCAGCGGCGAGCTAGACGAACCAAGCCCACCCGCACAGATGAAAACCAGCTGCGGGTGGGCTTTCTAGTAGCTATCGAGACGGAATGCGCTTATGCGTTCTTCTCGGCGATGTCCCCAATAACTGGCAGTTTCCACATTTGGCCTTGATACGCCTTGACCATGCAGAGGATGTGGACGATGAGCAGCACCAGCCATACGAGGAGTTGGATTATCGATAGAAGGCCACTGCCGGCCGCTCCCACCGTGTCCGACGGAGAGAACATCATGCCCACTCCGAGGAACATAAAGACAATCCAGACGACAATTGATATCGCGATCAGCCCGAGGCTCTGAAGCGCGTGGAAGCGCAAGAAGCGATTCTCTTTTGGCTCGCTGGCAAACCAGATGATCGAAGCAATCAGATTGATGCAACAGATCGGCAGGTAGCACAACAGCGCCGCGATGTTGTAATCGAGATTCAAGACCTTGGTCTTGTTTGCTGGCGGGCCCGGCGGCGGATAACCTCCTCCCCCTTGATAACCTTGAGAACCACCTGGATAACCGTACGGCGGTTGATTGCTCATTCGCTCTTCCCCCTTCTGTCGGCGATTTTTGAAATCAGGAGCCTTTCTCGACGCGCAATATTACTAGAGAGACTGAAGAGCCACAAGGATAAACTGCTGTCTGGACTGTGGTTTCACTTGTCCACCTTTCCGGGGTCGCGCACCTCGACGTTGTCCTTCGATACTTCGATCAGCGACCCCCCTGCCTGCTCGATGTAATATACCTGCCCGCGTCTCGGAGAACGCCCCTCGCCTCGTATGACTCCGATGTAGTACTTCGTCCCTTTGTCGAACGCGAGCTTTCCAGTCATCGGGCTCTTTTTCTCTTCTTTTTCAAAGAAACGGTCGAACATCGTGCCGCCGTATTGAAGGTACATATATCCGTTCACCAGCACGAGTCCTAATACGACGGCGGCAACCATGCCGAGGATCAGCGTTCGCAAACGGCGCGCCGAAAGCAGCTGCTCGTCATCTCGACCGTCTTTAGTTTGATCGAACATTCCAGATCAGGTTTGGAGTTTGAAGTGACTGAGCAGAAGCGTGGCAACGCCAAGATAGAATAAGAAAGTAATCACATCGGTGAAGGTGACCACGAACATCGACGAGGCCAGCGCGGGATCGACTCTAAAGCGTTTTAGCAGAATTGGAACGAGCGTTCCCAACGCTCCTGCCACCACCAGGCTCAACACCATCGTCACGCCGAGAATTCCGCCAAGCTTCAACCCAAACAGGAGCGAGCCGAGTTTTGCCCCGAACCAGATCGTCACGATCCCACACACCGTCAATCCAACGATCAGGCCGTTGATCAGACCGACCAACGCCTCTTTGATGACGACTCGACGGCCCGTATCCCAGCCGACTTCCCCAAGTCCGATTCCTCTTACAACGACAGTCATCGTCTGAGTCGCGGCGTTGCTCCCCATGGTCGCAACGACCGGGATCAAAACTGCGAGCCAGATCGAGCTTTCGATTGTCGCAACGTAGTACTGAACGATTGCCACCGCTATTAG
>DATIFP010000184.1:0-5391 GCA_035455165.1 Blastocatellia bacterium | reverse complement strand
GTGTTTCTCCAACGGGCGGTGCAGATCTCCGGACAAATCTGAAGTAGCATAGCACTCTTGCAAACTCATCGCTATCTGAACCTTAAGGTCGTGATTGAAAAGAGCCCGCGACAGAGGCACCAGAATACGAAGGTTCCATTGTGGAGCTTCGTGACTTGGTGTCCTTGTGGCGAGAAAGCATTCGCCACGCCTCACGCTATTCCACCAACCCCGCGCCCCGGCGGTGAAAACGACGCGAAATACGCTCACCGCAGAGGCGCCGAGTACGCTGAAATCGCAGAGAATTCAGAGCAGGACACATTATGAAACCCGAGCGGCTCCCGATTCAGGGAGCCTTAGGGTTTAACGCGGAGACAAGCCGATTCGCGCATCGCCTCAATCGGCGGCTTCTCGCCGGTCCACAATTCGAACTGATATGCCGCCTGGGCGACAAGCATATCGATCCCGCTTATTGTCTGACATCCCTCGGCTCGCGCATCGGCAAGAAAGCGAGTCTCGAGCGGATTGTACACAAGATCGTACGCGACCGCGCGTCCGCGCCAGGCAGATCTGGGAACCGGACTCTGGCCTTCGCTGTGCCCGCGCATTCCTACGGGTGTTGTGTTGATCACCACGGTGACGTCGCTTGATGCGAGAGAGGCGATCGGCAGAATATCGACCTTGAGAGGTTCTGCAACCGCGCGTGCCTTCTCGGGGTCTCGCCCGAACACGATGACCGCGGCGCCGCGCTCCAGCAGTCCATGAATCACTGCTCGCGCCGCGCCCCCCGCGCCGATAACGCCGCATCGCAAGCCCTTTATCTCAACCGCCCTCTCGATCGGCGCCATGGCTCCGATTACATCGGTGTTGTAACCGATCAGGCTTCCATCGCGAACGACGACGGTGTTTGCAGCACCAACCGCGCGCGCCGTTTCGTCAAGCTGGTCGAGCAGTGGAATGATCGTTGTCTTGTGCGGAATAGTCACGCTGAAACCACGCAGGTTCCAATCGAGGTCGCGCGAATCCGGTCTCACCATCCGCCTGACGAACCCCGCGACGTCGTGGACTTCCAGTGGGAGATAAACGAAGTCCAGACCGAGCTCGGCGAAGGCGCGATTGTGCATTGCCGGCGAGGCGGAATGCGCAACGGGCGAGCCGATGATTCCAGTTATGTTAGTCTCTCGCGACAGTCGCCGGATTCGATACAGGCCCGTCAACTCATCACACGTGGGCTGACCCGCAGCGCTCTCTTTGCCGGAGGCAATCGAACCATACGTAAGAAAACTCCCGCGGCTTGGACCGAGCACTCGCGTGATGACTCCGGCCAATCCCATCGCAATCGCTATGAGTTGCCTTCCTTCGCGACGAGCTCTGTCGAGCAGCTCGAGAATCGCAAGCGAGTCGGTGAT
Source organism: Blastocatellia bacterium (assembly GCA_035455165.1). Lineage (GTDB taxonomy): Bacteria > Acidobacteriota > Blastocatellia > UBA7656 > UBA7656 > Onstottus_A. Next base: position 4,003 of record DATIFP010000184.1, on the reverse strand, counting down.
CGTGTTTGCGTGCGTTACTATCTTGTGAATACCCGCAGGGAGAGCGGTAATTCGGTTGTAAACGGCGTCGAGATCGACCGGCGTCCTCTCGAAGTTGTGATACGAGACGATCAGTCGCGAAAGATCGGGCGACAAAGCTATGGCCTGGTCGTAGTGAGCCGCTTCGATATCGCAGTAGTCGGCGAAGCGCCTTGCGCCTTCGACGAGCAATCGAAGGCGCACCGGATCATCGACTTCTTGCCTTCCGCCCTCAGCGGCCGAGCGGCACGTAATGATCACCGGAAGACTCTTGCCTTCGAGGAGGTTTGCAAGCGCGCTCGCATCGGCGAAGTCAAAGTCTCTGAGGAAGTCCAGCCGAAGCTCGATCAGGTCGGCGACCGTCTCCGCGTTGTTCATTGCGGCGCGAGCGGCATCGACGGTTTCTTCAGCAATGACTGCGCAGACCTTGCCGAGACGACTGTTCACGCTTGGCCCGTTCATTTTGTACTGCTGCCATCTGGGCTGCAGCCTTCCAAAGCCTTCCGGGTTTTGTTTGCCCATCTCACAAAGGGATGATCCTCGTCGTCGATGACAAGCCGCAAGCCGCCGCCGGAAATATCTGCGTTGAATGTGTGCACTCGTGGATGCAACGTGGCGGTCAACCCGCCTTTGGCCTGTCTATCCTGGTCGGAGAGCATTGAAAGCGTAAGCCCGTAAAACTCGTCGTATTGGGTCCTCACTGCGCGGCAGGTTTGCTCAGAAAAGCGCTGCTCTCGTAGCTTCAACTCCTTCTTGATGTTGTCGATAGTTTCAGCTGGATTCTTTCGATGCGCGGCCATCATCTGATCGTACAGCGAATTGCCGTCAGGCTGTCTCACGATCACAGCCAGGTATTTCTCCTTTGGAATCCTCATAAAGACAAACGAGAACTCCGGTTCGCTTGTGTGCAGATCACGATAGCTTCTGTAGCCCACGGAGAATCCGAGTCTCGCGTCGACCGGCATGAGCTCTTCGAGGACCGCTGAGAAATGTTTGTTGACCCAGTCCCAGTCATCTTGCGTTTGCGCTGCTGAGAAGCGTCCCAGGAGAGACACAAACAGGATTGCCGTTAGCACCCGCCTCGTCATGTTGCGGGTATGTTATCACAGGGCAGATCAAGACCTGTTATCACCCAAATCGTGGTCGCGGAGTCAGGTAGTGGCGGAAGGGCGTGTTGACGTGGCGAATGCTTTCTTGCCACAAGGACACCAAGTCACTAAGCTGCACAAAGACTGATTTTGTGAACCTTCGTGCCCTGGTGCCTTGGTGGCGAGCGCTTTGCACGCAATTCCATCACGACCCAGACTCACCGTCACTGGCCCCACGTCCAAACCGCTGTTATCATCGCAACCATACAGGAGCGGGAAATCAGCATGTTGAAGGACAAGAAGATCGCGGTCCTGGGGGCGGGCAAGATCGGAGAGACTCTCATCCGGGGGCTCCTGGATGCCGGCGTCATCAATATCGCAAATGTTCGAATCACCGCCGCTCATCAGGAACGACTCGACCAGATGCGAGAGCGATTCAACGTCGCCGGCACGCTTTCGAACAAAGTCGCGTCCGCCACCGCGGATATCATTATCTTGGCTGTCAAACCTCAGACCGTGCCGATTGTCCTGTCTGAAATCGGCGACAGTCTCAGACCCTCGCAACTGCTAATCTCCGTTGCAGCCTCGGTCAGCACCGCTTTTATTGAGAAACATCTGACTGCGCCGGTGCCGGTGATTCGCGCGATGCCGAACACCCCATGTCTTCTCAAAAAAGGGATGACCGGAATCGCGCCCGGCAGCAATGCGTCGCGCGAACACGTCGATCTTGCCAAGTTCATATTCGACGCCGTGGGTCGCACTGTAGTCGCGGATGAAAAACACATGGACGCGATAACCGGACTCTCAGCAAGCGGGCCTGCGTTCATCTACATCGTCATCGAATCGTTAGCCGAAGCCGGCGTGAAGGTAGGTTTGCCGCGCGATGTCGCAACCGAACTCGCCGCGCAGACAGTCGTAGGCGCCGGCTCAATGGTGCTCGAAACCGCCGAGCATCCTGCAAAGCTCAAGGATATGGTGACGACGCCGGCGGGCTGCACGATCGACGGCATTCTGGAATTGGAAGAAGGTGGATTGCGCGTGACGTTGATCAAGGCGGTCGTGAAAGCGACGCAGCGAGCAAAGGAGCTTCTGGAAACCTAGATGAAACAATGCAAGGGAGGGCGGAGGTGTGAAAGAGTTCAGAGCTGCGGCATCGATTCGGGAAAGAACCGGAAGTGGAGAAGTTGGGAAGGGGGACTTGTCCCCGCTAACAAGCCGGTCTCGGGCGCGTCGCCGGGCGGAATGAACCGGGTTGTTGCGTCACTCCTGCTGTTTTGTGTTTCCTTTATCGCCTTTTCATCCCCGGCCACCGCTCTTAATCAACGAACGGAGTCAAAGGGGGAGATGGCCGCAGCCAAGTTTCCAGCTCTTGTAGGTGAATACCTCCGGGACTTGCACTCGCGGCATCCGATGCTCGCCGCCGCCAGCGGCCTTCATTCCTGGGACTCGCAACTCGAAGACTACAGCGCGTTAGCCATATCCAACGAGATCGCCGCGATCAAATCGTTCCAGCAGCGGCTGGAGAAGGTCCCGCCGCTCGAATTGGCGTTGACCGACACATTCGACTACCAGATCATCGCGTCGAATGTGAATGCGCGATTGCTCGAGCTCGAGACGATCCAAAGCTACGAACGCAACCCGCAAATCTACAACGATCCGATCTCAACCGGGCTCTTGCAGCTCGCAATGTTCGAATATGCGCCCGCCGATGTGCGGCTTAGCAGCGTGATAGCGAAAGAGAAGCAGGTCCCGCGGCTTCTGGACTCCGCGCGCTCGAACGTAAACAAGCCCCCGGCGGTCTTTTTGAAAGTCGCGATCGAGAGTTTCAAGGGAACCCTGAACTTCGTCCAGAATGATCTGCCCGCAGCGTTTGCTTCGGTCAAGGACCCGAAGCTTCAATCCGAATTCAAGAAGTCGACGAAGACCGCCGCCGAAGCGATAGCAAAATACATAAAGCATCTGCAGAACACCAGACCCGACCCCGCTGCCACATTCGCGATTGGCAAACAGAACTACGAGGCGAAGCTCAAATATGAAGAGGGAATTGATGTCACTGTCGAGACCCTGGTCAAGATCGCCAATCGGGAGCTCTCGAAGACTCAGGAGGAATTCAGAAAGACAGCTTCGCTGATAGATTCAAAGCGAGACCCCCTTTCGGTCTGGGCAGACGTCCAACGCGATCATCCAAAGCCCGGGGCTCTTGTTGAAGATGCAAAGAAACAACTAGACGAGCTCGTCCGGTTCATCGAGGAGAAGAAGATAATCACGCTTCCGCCCGCCGATCCGCCGGTTGTAGCTTCGACGCCCGACTTCATGCGATGGTCGACTGCAAGCATGTGGACGCCCGGTCCATTCGAGACTGTTTCGCTGCCCGCTCGCTACTTGATAACGGACGTCGATCCTAAGTGGAGTGACAAGCAGAAGGAAGAGTATCTGGGATCGATCAACTATCCGCAGCTTTGGTCGACTTCGATTCACGAGGTCTACCCGGGCCATTTCGTTCAAGGAGTCTTCTTGAGGCAAGTCAAATCCATCGTTCGCAGAACCGAAGCGCTTGCGCCCGCGAGCTTCGTCGAGGGGTGGGCGCATTACACCGAGCAGATGATGATCGATGAAGGCTTCGGCGGCGGCGACCCTAAGATCAAACTGGGGCAGCTTGCGGACGCGCTTCTGCGGCTCTGCCGGTTCGTTTGCGGTATTCGACTTCATACGAACGGAATGTCTGTCGACCAGGCGACCCAGTTTTTCATGCGGAACGCGTACATGGGCGAAACACCGTCTCGCATCGAAGCCGAACGAGGGACGTTTGATCCCACGTATTTGGTCTACTCGGTCGGTAAGCTCGCGATAATGAAGCTGCGAGACGACTACAAGCGCGATCACAAAGAGGACTTCTC
>DATIFP010000183.1:0-5032 GCA_035455165.1 Blastocatellia bacterium | reverse complement strand
GCTGGTGCAGTAATACAGCCGCCCCGATTCGACGTGCGCGTCCAGTAGCTTCTCGCAAGCCAGCGCATACAGGACCGGCTGAAGATGTTCGCCGCCTCCGACAACCACACCATCGCCCGCTCGCGCCTTGCCCGTCTTGTGATCAGTCGCGCGAAGCTTGCCGCTCGCGTGGCGTTCCACCAAATCGATCGAGCCCCGGAGCTTCAGCTCGCCCACGATGGAAATCGGGTCGGCAACGCTGTCAGGGTCCTTCTCTTCGCGGTCGCGATCCGCGAGTCCGAAGGACAGTTCGAATTTATAAGGCACCCATCCGTCGTTCGCTTCCGAAGCTCGACGAAGCCACTCGTGCAGATCAGCGCGAATCGTGTTGATGCCGTCCTCCCATACACGCGGGATCGCCGGCGCCAGCTTGTCTTCCAATTCCGACGCTTCACGGTTGAGAACGTCATCTACCAGGAGGATCGCACGCTCGCATCTGGCCGGATTGAGAGGTAAGAGATCAGCAGCGCGCAACATAGTCAGCACCTCGTACTGAACCTTATGAAAAAGCGAACCGCGCGTAAGCGGATCAATCACTTCGATAGCAGCAGGTTCTTCGCGAGGCTGGAGCTTGTGCACAGTTTGAAGGAAGAATCGGTAAGGACACGCGGCGAAGTTCTGAAGGGCAGTCGGCGAGAACGATCGCGCCGAGAACTGATGGTCAGCAAGAGCCTCGCGAGCGACCTCATCAGGTTCGATAAGACCATCGCTCGGTGTCCAGCGCTTGAGCCAGCGCCGTGATCGAGTGCGCAGTGCTCGCGCGAGATGTCTGTTTGTCGAAAGCAGATAATGAGCGGTGCCGGCCACAGTATCGGGGTCGGCATCGATCAATGGAGCCAGCAGGGCAAGATCGTACTCGGCTTCATCGATCGCGATCCCCGGATCAGCCGGCGCCGGCCATCCGAGCCGCCCGCTCGCCCCGGACTCAGCACGTGATACAAGCTTGTCAAAACCGGGCAAAAGGCCTTCAGCCGCCCGCAACGCCTCAAGCCCATAAAACGAAGGCACGCGCGGGCGAGCCTGTTGGACATCGATGCGTGGATAAGACAGATGCAGCCGGCCGGAAGCCGCTCCCGCAGCCAGTCTCAAAGCCAGGCGCTCCGCTTCAACTCGCGCCGGCTGCGTGATCACATCGGCTCCCTCGACCTGACGGCGCTGCTCATCTAGAAGTATCGGATCTTCGATCAGTTTTCGCGGGAAGAGCTTCTCGGCGAGTCCCGGCACAAACACAACATCAAAGCTCAATCCCCTGGCGGCATCGGTGGAACCTATGAACACAGCGCCATAGCGGCGGCGAGGCGGAGGAATCGAGAGCTCACAGAGGCGTGGACCGAGCACCAGTTGGACCTCATAGAGATCGACCGGTCCGACGGGAGACATCGGCTCGAGCTCGGTCAAGGTCTCCAGCACGCCCTCGGGATTTCGAAGCGCCGTCAACGCAATTTTGCGGAGATGAATCAACCATTCGCCCCAGGACGCGCGATCTGGCAACGCCGCCAACTCCTCGATCAGCGGAAGCGCGAATTCGCTCAGGTGCTCGATATCCCGAATTTGCTGATCGAACCCGGCGGCGCGCGTCTCTTCTCCTTCGTCGATCAGTTCCTGCCGTCTCAAACGCAACTCGTTTTCCAGACCTTTGATCCTTTTCCTCCAGCGACCCTTTCCGCCAATCACAGAGGACTCCACGAGTAAACGTTCCCATCGCCACGGCGCGCGAAGAGTACCGGCGACCTCCGCGGCGTTTTCAGGGTCAACCGGCAATTGATCGCTTTCTGAGTGTTCGGGAGCCTCGGGTTCGACGCCGAGGGGCAACACGTCGCTCGGAGGCGGCGACCAGTTTGTCTCCGCATCGCGCACAGATTCCTGATCCGGCACCTGTGATAGCGAAGTGTATTCAGCAAATCGGCGAGCCGAAAAGTCATCGGCTCGACAGGCCAATAAAGCGAGTAGCGCGCGTCCGGCAGGATCGGGACGCGTGGTGCCTCGAGCGAAGTAGGTTGGAATCGCGGCCCGTCGAAATGCCTCTTCGAGGTGTGGACGATATTCGCCGGTTGAACGCAGAAAGATTGCGATCCGGTCAAACGAGATCCCGCGGGCCGCTTCCGCCTGAACGCGGCGGGCGATCTCGACACACTCGCGCGCCTCGCCCGGAGATGAACTCAGCGTCACGCTGTCATCGAGCTTCGAGGGCTCCGGCGCAGAGTCTTCAAACAGATGCGCCTTCAAGATCTGGAGCGAGTTCAAAGGTCTGATAGCATCGATCTCTTGAGCCTGACACCCCATCGCGCGTTCAAGCATCTTGATGGTTCGACTATCACCACGCGCCGCGGTGGCGAGCACCGACCGCGCGCGCGCGGCCAGCGCCTCTACGAGCGCGGCCTCGCGAGCGCTAAACACGGGGAGATCGAGCAACAGCAACGGCCGACCGGCTGGCTGAAGTTGGCTCACGCTGGTGGCCGCTTTGATGGCGGTTTCGAACACCACAGACCGATCAGCAAGCTTTGCTGAAGCGAGCTCCCGTTCGACGCATTGTGCCAGCGCCGCGAGGTCCGGTCCCCCTCTCGGCAGTGAACGAATCGCTTCGATGTCGATGGCGTTCATTCGTAGCTCATCCAGTGTTCGCGCGACCGCACGCGGAAAGCCGGGACGCTTCGCGACCGGTGCGAAGTAGGTGAGGCTTTTTTCCTCAACAAGCAGATGAACCGCGCGCGCGGTCAAAGCCTCAAGCGACAGCACTGTAGCTGGAACGCGGCCGCTTCCGGCAAGTAGCGGGGCGGCGAGATTGTGAGCGAGCCGATCAAGGGTTAGTCGAACCAGACCGAAGCGAGCCGTGGATGTCCCTGCTGCAGTTACCGCGGTTCGAACAAATTCATCCCCCGCCTCTTTCGTCGGAGACAAGACCTGTATCTCGGCGTCTGGAGGGAAATCACTTAGCCACTCGAGCGCTGTTGCGAGCCTGGTGTGTGAGTCGTTCGATATCAGCAGCTTTGCTTTTGGGGACTTTAGCATTCGGGTGACCAGACCAGAGTCCTACTAATTTCGATCTTTGCTTGTTGGCTACCTTGACTTGATTCTACTGCGAAGTTTCTCATTCGTCAGCTTCCTCTGGTTATCGGCAGTAAACCATTCCTGTGATTCTGTAACACTCATATCAAGCCGGATCGACCCCAAGAACGGTCGGGAGATCGTTTCTCGGCAGGCTATATCACCATTCAACCGTCGATCCTGCAGTCTTCGGCGAGCTTATCCGGGCGCATTCTCAGAAACACTGGCTCACGCAGGTTGCCCGTGCTCGCTCTGGACGAGTACTGGACTTCACACACGACCTGCGGCTCAATCCACACCGTCACCGCATCGTCAATCGGCTTTTCTTTGATCAACCGCTCAGTGCGTTTAGCTTTTTGAAGCTCGGCGAGGATAGCTTTCGCGGTTCGCTCGTCAAAGCCCGTCCCAACCTTGCCCACGTAGACCAACTGCTTTCCCTTGTACAGTCCTAACTGTAGCGCACCGAATGTGGCTTCGCGCTCGCCCCTACCCTTGGTGTAGCCGATGATTATGCAGTCGATTGTGGTGCGGGTCTTTATCTTGAACCAGTGCGAAGTGCGCTTGCCGGGCATGTAGATGCTGTTCCGCTCCTTCGCCATTATTCCTTCGAGTCCGTGCGCGCGCGCCGCATCGTACAAAGCCGTGCCCTCATCGATTGTTTCAGTAGGTCTATAGGCCGGATTCGGAAGTTTGATCGAATCGACCATCCACGCTCGGCGGCGCACCAACGGTTCGTTCACGATCGGTCGACCGTCGACGTAAAGACAGTCGAACACATAACATACCGCCGGATGTTTCGCGCGAGCCCGAGCAACGGAGGCTTCGTTTCGGTGCTGCAACCGATGAAGCACATCCTCAAAGACCGGTTGGCCCTGGGCGTTCAGACACACGATCTCAACATCGAACAATCCGCACGCCGCACGAAACGCCTGATCCGGAATTTGGAGCTCCGGGAAGAGATTGGTTATGTCCCGTTGCGCGCGGCTGCGAATCGTGATCTTGCCCTCGTCAAGCGAGACCATCGCCCGAATGCCGTCCCATTTGACTTCGTAGAGGAAATCCGGCGAGTCAAACGGCTTGTCGCGGTTTTGAGCGAGCATCGGCTCGATGGGGTCGCGCAGCCAGTCGATCTGCGGTGGAACAAGACGTTCGCACAGCCAGTCCTTGCCCTTTGTATGTATCATCCGATACTCGTCGTTCCACTCGCGGCTCTGGAAGCGAAAATAGAAACCGTCCTTTTTTTCCTTGGTGATCTCATAGCGCCCGCGTGCAAAGATCCACATGTCGCCGCCACCGTACTCGCCCTTGGGTATCGTGCCTTCAAAGTCGAGGTACTTCACCGGATGATCTTCGGTCTGAACTGCCATTCGTTTGATGCCAGGCCGTGGCGGCAGGCCCTTGGGCACGGCCCAGCACTTCAAAGTCCCATCGCGTTCGAGGCGAACGTCGTAATGAAGTCGAGTCGCGTGGTGACGATGAACGACGAACGCGTTGTTCTCGCCGGCGAATACTTCTGGTCCCGGCTCCGGGGTCTTGTCGAAAGCGCGCTTGCGCGCATAATCCGAAAGCGCATCGCTGTTCTTTGGAGGCTTGGACTTCGGCGGCGATTTGCTCACCTTCGGTTGCTGAGTGTGTAGCTTCGCTGCATACGCGTCGATCGTCTCCCAGGGATCACCTTCGTCGAGCAGAAGATCGGCCGCGTTCCGCAGGTTGAACTCCGCCGGGTCTCGCACTGTCTCGAGACGTTCCCAGGTGAGCGGCATCGACACCGGAGCGTGGGCGCGACCGCGGACGCTGTAAGCCGACACGATCGTTTGATAGGTGCTGTTGCGGTAGATATCTATCAGCACTTTTCCTTTTCGCATCTCTTTCTTGATGTGCAGAGTGGTTGTCGTGCCGTGTCTTTCAATAAAGGCCCGGGCGATGACGGTAGCCGCCTCGCGGGCGA
>DATIFP010000182.1:0-11391 GCA_035455165.1 Blastocatellia bacterium | reverse complement strand
AAGGATCCACCAACTGCGTGGGTGGGATTCGACCAATAATCAAATGCGAGAGGCGCGATGTGAAATCGACAACAGGGAAAAACCTGATCGCGAATCGACCGAGAAGTCGCCGACCGGATAAGCGCAGTCGCGAAATCCAATAGGACATAGCCCACATCGGTCGTCAATTTCCTGGTTCAGGGAGAACATCCACAAGGCTAGTTGAGACGCGGGAAGTAGCGCTCGAGAGTGGTGGCGCTCGGCCTCGAACTCAGAAAGGAGATCACTATTAGAAGAAACGCCGAAATAATCGTCATCGGCACTACCGGCATGAAACCGAATACCGACGTCCCCCCTGGCGTTCGCGCGAGAACTTCAACCCCACCGATAGACCACGACACAACCGGAGCTCCGGGCGCGGGAGCCGGAACCGCGTACTGAAAAACTGCCACTGCGGCAACCGATACCGCGCACCAGAGGGTGCTCGCGAGCGCCCCCCACTTCGTGCTTCGCTTCCAGAACAGCGCCGCCACCAGCAGAGGCGCCAACGCAGAATATCCCGAGAAGGCATACTGCACCGCAAGATCAAAGATGTTCTGAGGAGCCCGCAACGCCACGGCATAAGCGAAAACTGTTATCAGGACGATGAACAGACGTCCGGTGTGAACTTGTGCCGCCTCTCCAAATCGTCGCTTCCCGCCATAGAAGGCGAAGACGTCTTCAGTGAACATGGTCGAAAGCGCAAGGATCTGAGAATCGCTCGCCATCACCGCGGCCATGATTCCGGCGCCGAGCAACCCCGCGAGCCAGATGGGCGCGTATCGCTCCAGCAGCAACAGCAAGACATCGTCTCCGATCGTCTTTTCCCGAAGGGCGTCGCGCTCATCAGGCGTCAACCTGGGGCCTTCGATCGCGAGCGCGCGCCGGGCTTCAATCTTTTCCTGGATCTTGGGCACGTCGGTCGCGCGATTCGCCATCACTCCAAGAAACACGCACGGCATCCACAGCGCCAGCATGCAAATCGGATAGAGGATGACCGTCTTCTTGAACTGATTCATCTTGCGCGCAGTCAGACAGAAGATCGTGATGTGTGGAAAGGCGATCGAAGAAAGCGGAATGAAGGTGTAGCTGAAGAAAAACAACGGCGAGACGCGTTCGCGCGTCAGCAATGGCGATGTGCTCGCCGAGGCGAGCAGCGCTTCGGTTGATTGGCGGAACCCTCCCATCCCGGCCCCAATCACAATCAACGCCATCGCCCCAAAACACAGGAAGAGCGAGGCCTGGAAAGTGTTCACCCACGCCGTGCCGCGCATCCCGCCGAAGAAGACGTAGCTCATCACGACCATCGCAACCAGTGCGCCGCCGAACCAGTATGGGACGCGCCCGCCGCTTATCGCGCTGAGCGCCGTTCCTCCACCCATCACTCCGATGATGATGTAGGGAACCAGGAACGCGGCCTGCACTACGAAGATCACTGTTCCTATATGACTGCACTCCCAGCGATCGCGAAACATCTGCACCGGGGTTATGAAGCCATACTTTTTCCCGAGCGCCCACATTCGAGTGCCGATGAGAAACAGCGAGAGAGGGATGATCAGCGCCGACGATGAAGCCATCAGCCCGAACGTCACGATCCCGTTGTTGAACGCGTGGCCCGACGATCCCAGTATCGCAAACGCGGTCATGTTGGTTCCGAACAGCGAGAACAGGAACACGTACGGTCCAAGCGAGCGGTTGGCTAAGAAGTAGTCTTCCGCTTCTTCGCGGTGAGCGGACCTTCGAAACGCGAAGATGCCGATGTAAAGAACCACGCCGAGATACGCGAAGACGAAGAGGGCAGGGATCATCCGCCGTCGCCCTCCGCTGGCAGCACTGACTTCAGTCTGTCCGCCAAGTCGTCACGAGTTTCGTTCGACGGCTCGCGCAGACTGAAGTCTACGCTACTATCTTCGAGATGAGAGGGCCACGCCTGCTTCACCAGCAGCCAAAACGCCAGCGCGACCACGACTGTGTAGCACGCGTGGTAGAACAACCCGATGGGAATGAATCCAAAGGCGAGTGGAGTTGCCGTGCGCCAGAACCAGAAATCCTGATGCAGCACATAGAGAGCACCGACCATTATTGCCAGAAGTGCTCGCTTCATTCGGCTTTGCTTGTAGCCATAAGCAAAATGTCTGCGTACTATGCCATGTCGCCGGAGAAAATTGCAACGCGGTGGCCCGGTTGCTAGAATGAATCTCGATTGCGAGGAGGCGCGCCTTGCTTCAGATTCTGAAAGAGGCTGATGATGATCGACGCATCCCCAACCAGGACCGAGGTCGGCAATTACTTCGTGTCGAATTATCCGCCCTTCTCGCACTGGAAACCGGAATATGTGCCTCGAGCCATCGAAGCGCTTGGCCAACCGCCACGCACCCAAGATCCGTTGGGCCTTTATCTTCACATTCCGTTCTGCCGTAAGCGCTGCAAATTCTGTTACTTCAAGGTCTACACCGACAAAAATGCCTCGGAAATAGAACGCTATCTGGACGCGTTGATCAAGGAGAACGAGCTCTACAGCCGCACTCACGCCTTCCAGGGCCGGCAGCTTCGCTTCGCTTATTTCGGCGGCGGCACCCCCTCGTACATCAGCGAGAGACAACTCGACTTTCTTGTCGAAGGCTTGAATAGGCATGTCAGCTGGGACAACGCCGAGGAGGTAACCTTCGAGTGCGAACCCGGAACGTTGCGTAAGGGGAAGCTCGAAACACTGAAGCAAATCGGCGTCACGCGGTTGAGCCTTGGCATCGAGCATTTCGACGATGCCATCCTTGAAGCAAACGGCCGCGCGCATCTTTCGCCCGAAATCTATCAGGCTTACGAGTGGGCCCGCGAAGTAGATTTTCCGCAGATCAATGTCGACCTGATCGCAGGGATGATGGGCGAAACGGATGAGAAGTGGCGCGAGACCGTTCGGCGAACCATCGAACTGGATCCCGATTCGGTCACCATCTATCAAATGGAGCTGCCATACAACACCGTGATCTCGCGCGAGATGATCGAGAGGGGGCTCGATTCGCCAATTGCGGATTGGCCGACGAAGCGGGGCTGGCTTGATTACGCCTATGAGCGATTCCAGGAGCGCGGGTATCGCATTGCAAGCGCCTACACATTGGCGACTACAAAGAAGCCCTGCCGGTTTATCTACACCGACGCGCTGTGGCACGGCGGCGATATGATCGGGCTCGGCGTTTCGTCCTTCTCCCATTTTGGAGGAGTTCATTTCCAGAACGCTCACAGCTTCGAAGAGTACATTCGCTTTCTCGATGAAGACCGGCTCCCGCTCTTGCGCGCGCTGCCTTTGACGACGAAACAAAAACTCATTCGCGAGATGATTCTCCAGTTAAAGACCGGCGCGATCCGGACGGAGTATTTCAGCAGCAAGTTCGACGTCGATGTGTGGGAGGAGTTTCATCCCACCTATTCACGTCTCGCCGAAGAAGGTCTCCTCGAACGACACAACGGAAGGATAGAGCTGACTCGCCGGGGCTTGCTGGAAGTCGATACTTTTCTCTCCGAGTTCTTCGAACCGGAGTTACGAAGCGCTCGATATGCGTGAGTTCTTGGCGATCTTTGCGGACCTTGGCGTCTTTGCGAAAAACGCGGCGTCACAATCCGCCAAACTTTGAATCGGTAAATAATCAATTCATATGCAACAGAACTCAAACAACTTTGATGTGATCGTGATGGGCGGAGGTCCGGCCGGAAGCAGTGTTTCGAGCATCCTCGCTCGAGAAGGCCGCAGCGTTGTCCTGTTCGAGAAGGAAGTATTCCCTCGCCATCACATCGGCGAGTCGCTGATGACCGACACCTACTGGACGTTCCAGCGCATGGGAATACTCGAGAAGCTCAAGCACAGCCCGTTCGTTCGCAAGTACAGCGTGCAGTTTGCAAATTCTGCCGGCCGAGAGTCGCGGCCGTTCTATTTCTTTGAGGCCAACCATCACGAGAGCGCGGTCACCTGGCAAGTGACTCGCGCCGCGTTCGATAAGTTCCTGCTCGAGCATGCCGAGGAGCAAGGCGCGGTCGTGAACCAGGGAACTCCGGTGAAGCGCGTGATCTTCGAGGGCGAGCGCGCGGTTGGCGTCGAGGTCCAGTTGAATGACGGCTCGGTCCAAGCGTTTTACGCCAAAGTCATCGTGGACGCGACGGGTCAGCAGGCGATCCTGTCGAACAAGTTTGGCTGGCGCGTGCGCGACCCCAAGCTAAAGAAGGCGGTGCTCTATTCGTACTTCAAAGGGGCGAGCCGGGAACCCGATCTGAATGGAGGGGCGACGCTGGTCCTGCGAACGGAGCCGGGTAGCGCGGGCTGGTTCTGGTACATACCGCTGGAAAACGACATCACCAGCGTCGGCGTGGTTGCCAATCCCGAGTACCTCGTCAAGGGTCGCGGGCAAGACCTCGCTACAATATTCGAGGAAGAAGTCGAAAAGTGCGAAGCAGTCCGGCGTCGCGTTGCCGGCGCCGAGCGCGTGGACAAAATTTATTCGATCATCGATTACTCTTACCGCTCGAAGCAGTGCGCGGGCGATGGTTTCATCCTGATCGGTGACGCGTACGGGTTTCTCGATCCAATCTATTCGTCGGGTGTGTTGTTGGCGCTCAAGATGGCAGAGCTCGCAGCGGATGCGATTCACGAGGCGTTCACCAACAACGACTTTTCGGCCGCGCGGCTCGGGCAGTTTCAGCCGAAGCTGGACCGGGGAATTGAATCGATGCGCAAGCTGGTTTACGCGTTCTACGATGAGGACTTCAGCTTCTCGAAGTTTTTGCAGAAGCATCCCGATCAGCGCGTCAACATCATCAATCTTCTGATCGGCGATGTATTCAGAGCCGGCGTCGATGACGTCTACGGGCCTCTATCCGAATTCGCCGAGATCCCGCCCCCTCTTTACGAGCAACTGCCGGCCTCCGGCGTCAGCGGAAACGGGTCGAGAGAGGCGGAGCCCGAAGAAGCTCTTTCGGCTCAGTATCAATACTACGACGATCGCGCGGCTCAGCAGGAATCAACTGAGTCTTGACTCTCTTGCCAGGATACGGACGGGGAGTTTTTCGCCACTAAGGCACCAAGCCACAACGCCTGCATCACGTCAACGAGCATCCTCCGACCTCTTAGTGCGGCTTAGTGACTTAGTGTCCTGGTGGCTGGCTAGGACGGCTCTCTATGACTCGTATCGGTTGCCTCGGACACCGGACCGGCTATGCCCAGCTTTGAGCTGCTGATCGCACAGATCGCAACGATCCTCGTGACCGCGCGGCTCGTCGGCTGGCTGTTCCGAAAGATTCGCCAGCCACCTGTGATCGGCGAGATGGTCGCCGGAATTCTGCTCGGCCCTTCTCTATTCGGTTGGATCGCACCAAGTCTCTCCTCATCTCTGTTCCCGCCGGCAAGTCTCGGGCATCTGAGTTCACTGAGCCAGGTAGGGCTGTTGCTATTCATGTTCCTCGTCGGATTTGAGCTTGATCTGAAACAGTTGCGGGAGCTCGGCCGTGCAGCGGTCGTAATCAGTCAGGTCAGCATCATCGCCCCTTTTGTTCTTGGGGCGTTGTTTGCGCTCTTTATGTATCCGAGACTGGCGGATCAGAGCGTCAGTGCCGTCGGCTTTGTTCTTTTCATAGGCGCGGCGATGAGCGTCACTGCGTTCCCGGTGCTGGCTCGAATATTAACCGAGCAGAATATGCTGCGCACGCGAGTGGGATCGGTGGCCATAACCTGCGCCGCTGTGGATGATGTTACGGCGTGGTGCATCTTAGCCGGAATTATCGTGATCGTCCGGGCGCCGAGTTCTGCTATGCCATTGTGGCTGATGTTGACCGGTCTTATTGCGTTTGTTCTGCTGATGTTGTTCGTCGTCAAGCGCGCCTTGGTGAAGCTGGCGGTGCTCTACGACCGACGCGGAACTTTGACTGCTGACAGCGTTGCTGCAATTCTGCTTTTGGTGCTTGCTTCGAGTTGGATAACAGAAGGTCTTGGGGTTCATGCGCTGTTCGGCGCGTTCCTGGCGGGAGTGGTTATGCCGCGCCAGCAGGGGCTGTCGCGAGAGCTCTCTGAGAAACTCGAAGCGCTGGTGGTTGTGCTGTTGCTTCCGCTCTATTTCGCGCTCACCGGTCTGCGTTCGAGCATCTTCCTGATCGCCGGTTTGAGTATGTGGCTCCATGCAGGGGCAATAGTTTTTCTGGCTGTCGTGGGCAAACTTGGCGGCTCGATGATGGCGGCGAAAATGAATGGAATGTCGTGGCGCGAAGCTGCGGCGGTGGGAGTCCTCATGAACACGCGCGGGCTTGTGGAGCTGGTGATTCTCAACATCGGTCTCGATCTCGGAATCCTATCGCCGGCGCTGTTCTCGACAATGGTATTGATGGCTTTGGTCACCACGTTGATGACTACGCCTTTGCTACACTGGATCCATCCCCGAAGCTATTCCCGGTTCAAGCAGGGGGAAACACGACCGGCTTGACGAGCAAGGAACTACCTTGTAGAAGTCGTCTCCAATGAACGCCCGACAGATGCAACGACTTACTCTTCCGCCGCACATCTCGCTCGATGACTATCGAATCGACGGTGTTGATCGAGTGATGACGCCTGCGCTTGCGATCTATCCCGAGATCGTTGATTCGAATATCAACGCTACCGTCCGGTTGCTCGGAGGCAATGCCGATCGTTGGCGGCCTCACGTCAAGACGGCGAAGCTTGGGTTTATTATGCGCCGGATGGTTGAACTCGGCATCCGAAACTTCAAGTGCTCGACCTCTCTCGAACTTTTGACGGCGTGTGAAAACGGGGCCCTCGACGTGGTCGTCGCTTATCCTTTAGTGGGCATGGGTGCAATGCGCGTGCGGCAAATCGCGGAGCAGTTTCCGCAAACCACGGTTTCAACGCTGGTCGAGTGTCGCGAACACGTCGGCCCCTGGCTTGGGAGCCGGGTGGGCCTGTTTATCGACGTAAACCCTGGAATGGATCGAACCGGAATCGCACAAGATCGCGCTGATGAAATCGTCGCGCTCGCCCGGGTGGTTCAGGAGAGCGGCCAGCCCCTTCGCGGTTTGCACTATTACGATGGGCATCTTTCGTCGCTCGATATGGATGAGCGCGAACGTGTCGCACACCGGGGCTACGATGTCCTCATGGGAATCGTTTTGGCACTGCGGCGGGCGAGCGTCGAGATCCAGGAGGTCGTAACTGCCGGGACGCCGGCGTTTCCGTGCTCGCTGTCTTATCCGGGATTCACGGATCCCCCGTTCATTCATCGAGCCTCGCCGGGCACTGTTGTCTACAACGATTGTTCGAGCCTGGCGCAACTTCCCTCGGGGTATGGGTATCGGCCCGCAGCCGTCGTCGTGACTACGGTGGTCTCGCGCCCCTCGCCCGGGCGATTCACTTGCGACGCCGGACACAAGACTGTTTCCGCCGATGCGGGAGTCCCTACGTGTGCGGTAATAGGGGAGCCAAACTACGCGCCGTCAAAACCGAGCGAGGAGCACCTTCCGATCGATGTGGCGGAGAGCACGGCGCCTGCGATCGGGGACATGCTTTACCTTGTGCCTAGACACATCTGCCCCACGGTTAACAATTTCGATCACGCCCTATTGGTGGATGGTGGGGGAATTGTGGGACTTCAGCGAGTGACCGCGCGTGGTCGCGAGGCCCCCTTGCGCCTCGAGGGAGCCTGAGAATCTGAACAGCAGGATTACTCCGGCTCGTAGTGCGTGTTTGGATTTCAGAGCACAAGCAGCCTCGATACGTCCTGGACAGCAGCGCGAGCCTCCAGGCGAGGTAAAGATGGATAGTTATTCTATCCTCCGAAAGGAGGGTCGCGTCTGTAGGCCCTACGGCGGGCCAGAAGCTCGTTTTTCAGCTTCAGGCCGAGCGCCGCATAGCGGCAAACAATCAATGCTCGGTGAATCTTGAAACGGACGCACCGCCCGAGGCTCTACTTACTGACGGCGGCGGCCGGAGCTTGCTGAGTTTGTCGAACCCGAATCTGCCGTTTGTAATAATCCGCAATGTAGCCCTTCATTCCGAATTCCATCCAGCTCATCCCGTGCTTCTTCGCTTCGGCAGTAGCTTGATCGGCGCTCCATCCGTCGTGCGATATTCGATAGACCGCTATGATCGTCCCCGTTCTGTCAGAGCCGCGCTTGCAGTGAACGAAAACAGGTTGATTGTCCGGGTTCTCTATTAGGGTCATCGCTCTGTTCACTTGCTCGTCGGAAGGAGCGCTAAGCCCGGGCATCGGCAGGCTAAAGTAGCGCAGACCAGCCGCCTCAGCTTCTTTTTCCTCCTGACGATTCACGTCGTCTTCGCCACGCAGGTTGATGACGGACCTGATGCCAAGCTCCGATAGCTTTTTCAGGCCGCCGCTCAAAGGCTGAGCCCCGCGATATAGCGTTTCAGTTACTCGATGAAAATTCGGAAGCTCCTTGTAAGACGGCGGGTCTTGCGCCCAGGCAGTGGATAAGAGCAGCCCCAGCGCGCAGATATAAACAGCAAAGCTGCGGATTGGACTTCTCATCTTCTCTAAGGAACGAAGTGTATTTGGGATGAATGCGTTTCAACTAACGGTTGCTGCTGTTGACCACGACGCTCTTCGAATCAATGTTCGAATAGTAGTCGAAGACAAACCGTTTCAACGGCGTGTGTCCAAAACCGTAGTCAAAGTCGTACTGCTTCATCTCGAGGAACGCCTGATCGGCAGTCCAGCCATCGTGCGTGAGGCGGTAGATCGCGGTCATCGCGCCGGTGCGATGTCGTCCTCCCTTGCAATGGATGAAAACTGGCTGGTTCGCTGGGTCGTTGACTAGCTTCAAGAAAAGTTCGGCTTGCTCGGCGGCCGGTTTGTCACGATCACTCATCTTTATGCGATAGAACTTTATGCCTTGCGCTTCCGCCAGACTCTGCTCATCGGCCTCGCCCTCTTTTTGCAGGTCGATGATCGTTTTCACCCCCAGCGCTGCCAGGTCCGCGTAGTCCTGCGCCTTTGGCTGAGCTCCGCGATAGAGCTTCTCATTGACGCAGCCAAAGTTCTTGATTTTGATTTTGGGCGATTTCTCGCTTTGCGCAGCTTGCGCTACTGAGATTATTGCTAATGCCAGGATGACGGTCGTGATTCTAAAGCCCGGTGAGAGTCTTCTAAACGCGCGCATCAGAACTCCTCTTCAAACCAACTAACCCTTATTCGATTCTCCAGCTTGTGGCTATAATGATACCTTGGTCGACCGGCGGCCGCAACGAAAAAATTGTTGTAAAACTGTGTCAAGAGCAGCTTAGCTGCGAGAGGAGCGTGAATTGAGCAAAAACCCGCTAAAAGCCCGAGCCAGGGATTTCTTCGCCGCCCTTCAAGACGAGATCTGTCAAGCACTTGAGCGGTTGGACGGCATGGCGCGGTTTCGCGAGGACCTTTGGACGCGTGAGGAGGGCGGAGGGGGCCGGACTCGCGTAATGGAGGGCGGGGCCCTGTTTGAAAAGGCCGGCGTGAACTTCTCAGAGGTGTTCGGCCGCTTCGACGAGGCTTTTGCGGCAAAGGTGCCCGTGGGCGAAGGTACCAAGTTCTTCGCCACCGGTATTTCGCTGGTGCTCCATCCGTCGAGTCCCATGGTTCCAACCGTGCACGCCAACTTTCGCTACCTTGAAAGAGGTTTGGGTGGTTGGTTTGGAGGCGGCACCGACCTCACACCGTACTATCCCCACATCGAGGACGTGATCCACTTTCATCGTACGCTGAAGGAAGCGTGCGATAAGTTCGACCCCTGGTACTATCCGCGATTCAAGAAATGGTGCGACGAGTATTTCTTCATCAAGCACCGCAACGAAGCGCGCGGGGTCGGCGGAGTCTTTTTCGACTATCTGACCGGGAAACATGCACACGAGCCGCTTGAACCGGACGACGAGCGCCCGAGCATAGATCGCGGGATCGAATTCGTGTTTGAGTTCGTGCAGGGGGTAGGCAGCGCGTTTCTTTCGGCCTATCTCCCCATAGCCGAGCGCCGCAGGAGCGAGCCTTACACCGAACGAGAGCGAGAGTTTCAGTTGATCCGGCGCGGCCGCTACGTTGAGTTCAACCTCGTCTATGACCGCGGAACGCATTTTGGGTTGCAGACTGGCGGACGAACCGAATCGATATTGATGTCGCTCCCGCCGCTAGTGCGTTGGCAATACGACTATCAACCCGAGCCGGGGTCTCGCGAGGCCGAAGCGTGGGAGTTCTTCCGCCCGAGGGATTGGCTCACCGAAACGAAATGAGACTTGCCCGCACCCGCTACCCCTCCCTGTGACCCTCAGAACTTCGCCAATCGAAGAATCGTTTATAAACACGTTTCCGTTGTGGCTTGAAGCGACGAAGGGAGGAAAGGCCAATGGTGGTCGAAACCGTTTCAAATTTTCAGACGTTGCGTTCCTGGCGGACCGCATTTACAACTCGCCTCAGCAATGATAGAAAGCTTCTTTAGAAGCCTCTTCCCACGCAGGCATTCGCGCTGCGCCCCGGAACTGATCTGTAAAGGAAAACGGAGGAAGTGTTGATGTCGTCAAGATCGTTTGGAGTACTAAGAATCTGTCTGATCGCTGTGTTTCTGTCGACCTGGGCGGCCAGTGCGGCGCCATCGTCTCCCGACTCGGGGAAGGTTGATTTCCGACGTGATGTTCAGCCGCTTTTGAAGCAGTACTGCATTGAGTGCCACGGGCCATCGAAGCAGATGCATGGGTTCCGCTTGGACAGGCGCCGGGATGCGATGAGGGGCGGCACGATCGTGATGATCACCCGAGGCAACAGCGCAGGCAGCAGGCTATATCAGAAATTGATTGGAAACCAGTACGGCCCACAAATGCCTCTTACCGGCCCTCTGAGCCCGCAGCAGATCGACGTCATCAAGACGTGGATCGACCAGGGGGCCGAATGGCCGGACGATCTCTCTGGCGACACGCCGCCTCCGCCGCCCGACCCAAAGGCTGTGCGGCTGATGCAGGCTCTGCGCGAAGGCGATGAACAGAATTTTAAGAAGATGGTGAGCGCAGATCCCAAGGCTGCGAACCTCAAGGGACACGGCGGCACGACGCCTCTGATGCAAGCGGTGATGTACGGGGATGCCGGTTCAGTTCGATCGCTGCTGGATAACGGTGCCGATCCCAATATTCGGAATGAGGCGGGTGCCACCGCGCTGATGTGGGCTGTGGATGATCTCGAGAAGACGCGGCTGTTGCTCGATCACGGGGCCGATGTGAACGCAAGTTCTGGCGACGGCCGAACCCCGTTGCTTATCGCGGCGGGCCAGCCCGGATCCAATGCTGTGGTGAAGCTCCTGATTGATCGCGGGGCCAGTCTCACGGCGAAGTCGCCCGCCGTAGTGGGCTATACGACTCCCTTGGCAGAAGCAGCG
>DATIFP010000181.1:0-6600 GCA_035455165.1 Blastocatellia bacterium | reverse complement strand
CCGGTCATCTCGCCGTTGCCGTTGAGCGAGAACCATCCTGCGAACACGGGATCGTTGGTTGATTGCTTGCCGCGCGGAAGAATCGCGGTGACTCCGGTTCGAACCGGACCAATACCAACCTGTAACTTTCCTTCGCCCGAGATGAGAGTGGTGTGGCCGACCTCGATGCCCTTCACGTCGGTGATTGCGTTGAGCGTACCGGGTGTGCCCTCAAACGGAACGCCGAGATCGCGAGCGCGCGGCTTCGTCTGGGCCGACGCGAGTTGAGCGATTGCGAGAATGAGAGCGAGAAAGCTCAGCGCGAGAAGACGATGTTTTGTCATGGTTACGCTCCACAGGTTTCCAATTCATTAGACACTGATCTGCGATGCACCTGTCGGTGCGCAGATTGACGATCGGCGAAGATCAGCGTGACGGAGTCGGCGGAGATCCGCGGTTAGTTTTCCAAGCACACAGACTAAAGTCTATGCTACCTGTCCGGCGATTCGTACAGGTACGCTACATCGTGGAGTTTGTTCTCTTTGCCGTCGTGGACGGCATATTGAAAGCGCTGGCGCTCTCCACGCAAGTTGACCGAATAACCCCAAATGTTCGCGGCGCCGTGTTCGCCGTTCTTGTTCACCGCGTAGAAGCTGACGCTGAATTTCTTCAGCTTCGACATATCGTTAATGTAGTTGGCGGCGATACGCTTGCAAGCTTCCAGAGAGGCATTCGTCGGGGACATGCCTCTGCGCATCATCTCGACTACCGTGTGCGCCCCGTTGATCTTGATGACCTCTTCACCCAGACCGGTCGAGCCGGCGGCGCCTACTTCGTTGTCCACGAACAACCCGCACCCTATCAGCGGCGAATCTCCAACGCGCCCGGCGAGCTTGTGAAACAGCCCGCTGGTCGTCGTGGTCCCAGAAATGTCTCCGCGCTCATTGACTGCCATGCAGTTGATCGTGCCCGTAGGCGGGTGAGCAATGTACTCGTCGGCTAAAGCAAGCAGCTCAGCTCGAACAGGAGTGCCGTCGTACAACTTGCTCTGTTTGGGATCTGGCGGAGACGCGAGACCGGGTCCCCACGAGTCGTCGTCGCTCATCCGCTCTTTCCAGCGAAGCCATACGATCCGGGCTTCATCGGTCAGCAAGTCCGTTTCCTTGAATCCGTGCGCGACTGCGAACCGCAGGGCGCCCGGCCCGACGAGCAGGACATGGCCGGTGCGCTCCATCACCAGCTTCGCGACCTGAGCCGGGTTTTTGATCCGTTGAATCGCAGCGACTGCGCCGGCGCGCCTCGTCGGACCGTGCATTACGCTCGCGTCCAGCTCAACGACGCCGTCCTCATTGGGTAAGCCTCCGTAGCCTACGCTCATGTCCTTGGGATCGTCTTCTACAATGGCGACTCCGGCGACCACAGCGTCGAGCGTGTCCTTACCTTGGCGAATCATCTCCATCGCCTTTGCGGTGGCGCGCAACCCATTGGCGCTCGAAACCACTATCGGACGCGAGCCTCTGGATTGACCAAACGTGGTCGGCGTCAGGCTGCCGAACAATCGCGTGCCCAACCCGGCGACGGCTCCGGTGCGAAAGAAGTCGCGCCGAGTTAACCAAATTTTCATGGTGACCTCCCGTCCCCGGGAGCGAAGGCGTCTCGCCTGCTTGACTTCGCAGATACGATTCGCCAGCAAAGCAGGCGAGACGCCTGCGCTCCCAGGCAAGCGGGCTCGATTCTAACGGCTGACACTATGCTTGTAAATCAGCGCACCACGGCTTTGATCAGCGGCGGCGGTTGGGCGGGATCAGGTCCAATCTTGTATGCGTTGCGAACGTGGACGGAGGCTTCTTCAACGTGCGCGGGTTCGTTGAAATGCACCGTTACAAGGCTTGACCCGCTTTCGACCTTATTGCCGATTTTTGCGTGTATCGTCAGGCCTACACCGTGGTCAATGGATGTGTCCATTCGCGAGCGGCCGGCTCCGAGCAGCATCGACGCGTGGCCGATCGCTTCGGTGTCAATCGCCTGGACGTAGCCCGTTTCCGAAGCAACCACTGGTTGCTCATTAGACGCTCGTGGCAGCAAATCGTAATCATCCAGTACTCGCGGATCTCCGTGTTGAGCCTTGATGATTTGACGCATCTTCGCGGTTCCGGCCCCGGATCCGATTATCTCGTCGTAGAGCGCGCGGCCTCGAACGGCGTCCGTAGCGACGCGCCCGAGGACAAGCATCTCAGCCGCAAGCTCGCGGCACAGGAAATTGAAGTCGTCCGGCCCGCAGCCCTTCAGTGTCTCGAACGCCTCGATCACTTCGAGCGAGTTGCCGACCGACTGGCCAAGCGGCTGGTTCATATCGGTGATCAGCACACTGCAGCTGCGCTTCGTTGCACGGGCAATCGACATCATAAGTTCGGCCAGCTCGCGCGCGTCATCCTCGCTCTTCAGGAACGCTCCGCTGCCCGTCTTCACGTCGAACACCAGAGCCATCGCGCCCTCGGCCATCTTCTTGCTCATGATCGAAGCGGCCATCAATGGGCGGCACGCAACGGTCGCGGTAACGTCGCGCAATGCATACAGCTTTTTATCGGCGGGCGCGATCTCGGTGGTCTGCCCGATCAGGCCCGCCCCGACTTCTTTGAGAGTTTTTCGAAACTCTTGAAGAGAGAGGTCAGTGCGGAAGCCGGGGATCGATTCAAGCTTATCGAGCGTGCCGCCGGAGTGCCCGAGCGCGCGTCCGGATATCATCGGGACAAGTACACCGGACGCAGCGACAACCGGAGCTATCACCAGCGAAGTCTTATCGCCCACGCCGCCGGTGGAGTGTTTGTCGACAAGGGGTCGGCCGAGATCGGACAGATCGAGGACCTCTCCCGAGTGGAGCATCGCTTCGGTCAACGCAAGCGTTTCGGCTTTGGTCATCCCTCGCAGGTAGATGGCCATCAGCAGCGCGGCCATCTGATAGTCCGCTATCTCGCCTTTCGTATAGGCGCGGATGACGAATTCGATCTCGTCGCGCGTGAGAGCGTTACCGTCACGCTTTTTAGCAATGATGTCTACTGCGCGCATTTCACAAGCTCTTTATTCTGGCCCGCAGCTCCGGATTGGTTACTTCCTTGAGGACCGCTTTCTTGAGCGAATCAGTCAGATCGATTTTCCACTCTCTGGCGACTCGTCTCGCTCGGGCAAATACCGAATCGCCGACGATTATGTTTGCTTCGGAGTCGCTGATGAAGGAAATGGTCGAGTCGTTGGCGATTCGTCTGGCCGCGGCTTCGGGGGTAACCGGTGCGGCCTGAAGATACTGAGTCGCGAGGCCGAGCATGAAATAACCGAGGAACTGATCGGCGTTGGTGATCCGAGCATTTTGCAGCTCTTGTTGATATCGCGGGTCGTGGCGCGCTGCTTCGTATGTCAGGCTGACGAGCTCGAGGGTGCGCTTCGCCGAATGGCGCTTGAAGGTTGCGACGTCCTGAGTGAGAAAGGCTTTCATCATGTCGTGAGCCGTCTCGCGAATGGCTTTCTCAGCTTCACTACGAATAGGTTTGTCGTTAAGACTTAAGGTCGGAGGCACCGTCAAGACCAACGAGAGCAGCAGGGCTATTCTAATTGCAACTCGTTGTTGTCCCAGGTTCGCCGAACAACACCGCAAACGCATGGAAGTCATAACACCTCTCCCCTTTGGTTCGTGACCCTCAAGCTGAACGTCAGTGTATGAGCCCTTCGGATTCAGATACCCACTCGCTCAGTGCCAGCGAATGAAGTATTCGGTCAACTTTATCGTCCTCAATGCCTTCGTGTTCAAGACTGCAGTTGTATGTTACAAACAAAAGCGCTGACCCAGCTCTCAGCCAATACTTCCTCCAATAGCCTGTGACGGTTCGCTCGCAAATGCCCAGACCGACGAATTGACCATAAGCAACTTTCTCCGTTGTTAGGTTTTGTGGCCGATCGCTTCTGGAAAGCTCCTCTAAGTCCTCATCCGTAACTTCCTGATTCCCTGAACCGTAAGCACTGATCTGCAAAGCACCAACTCCGTCAACATTGGCGAATGAAATACACCCATCGTCGTCGGTTCCGAACCAACCTGAAGGGAGCTCGAGAGACCACCAGGATGTTTGATAAATGTTCGACATTCAATCTCTCAAAGACGAACAATGAGCACCACTGCCTGCCCGGCCATCGCTTCACCGCGCCCTATTGAGTCGAGTCCTTCATTAGTCTTAGCCTTGACGCTGACCTGATCGGGGGCAACGCCCAAAACCGAG
This sequence comes from Blastocatellia bacterium, assembly GCA_035455165.1. Taxonomy (GTDB): domain Bacteria; phylum Acidobacteriota; class Blastocatellia; order UBA7656; family UBA7656; genus Onstottus_A. The sequence goes on along the minus strand of DATIFP010000181.1, from coordinate 2,356 downwards.
GCGAGCCGCGAGCGCATTTCTTCGATGTAAGTCTTCAGCTTTGGTTGCTCAACAATCACTGTCGCGTCGACGTTTGCCACGCGGAACCCTCGATCGCCAACCAGCTCCAACGCGCGCCTAAGGAACTCCAGGCTCGACGCCCCAGCCCACCGAGGATCGCTGTCAGGGAAGTGAGTGCCGATGTCCCCCAGGCCGGCGGCTCCTAATAGCGCGTCGCAGATCGCGTGTGAAAGCACATCCGAATCCGAATGCCCCAGGAGTCCCTTCTCGAACGGGATCTCAACTCCGCCGAGCACCAGCTTGCGACCCTCGACCAGGCGATGGATGTCGTAGCCTATTCCGATTCGATATGAGTCATTCATTGGTTGAATTGAAGAACTCGGACTGTATCGCTTCCGCTAGTTTAAGATCGAACGGCCTCGTGATCTTTATGTTTATCGGCGAGCCTTCGACGACTGACACGCGGTGTCCCAACCGCTCGACAAGCTGCGATTCGTCGGTCCCCATGAAATGATCCGCGTAAGCTCGTTCGAAAGCTTCGCGAATGATCGAGAAGCGAAACGCCTGCGGAGTCTGCGCATAGTAGATTCGCCGCCGGTCGAGCGTGCGTTGCACGCGGCCTGATTTGACCTGTTTGATGGTGTCGGTTGCCGCGAGAGCCATCAGCGCCGCGCCAGTGGCATCAGCGCGATCGATGACCGCGCGAATCTCCTCGGGCCTGATAAACGGGCGAACGGCGTCGTGTACCACTACGATTCCCGCGCTCTCTGCTTTCACCACCTGAAGCCCCCGATATACGGAGTCCTGGCGCTCGTCGCCTCCACCAACGACGCGCGCGACTTTGGCAAGGTTGTGACGAGAAATCAGGCCCAGCATTTCCGAGGTCAGGTTAGGCTGAAGGACAAGGATGATTTGATCGACTGCGTCGCACTCCTGGAAGCGCTGCAGGGTGTGCACGAGCACGGGGACGCCGCCGAGTTCCAGCATCTGCTTTGCGCGGTCGGCGTGCATGCGCGCGCCGATTCCGGCGGCGGGGATGATCACCGTGTTGAGCGTGCTTTCGGTCACTGCGAGGCTACGTTAGTGTGGCGCGGACTGGAGGCGCGTCCGTCCTCGCTGAAGCGGCCGAAGATCATCTTACCCGCGGTCGTCTGTAACACGCTGGTGACGGACACATCGATGTTCTTGCCGATCATGCGCCGCGCGTTGTCCACGACCACCATCGTGCCGTCGTCAAGATAAGCCACGCCCTGGTTGTACTCCTTGCCTTCCTTCAGCACGAATACGCGCATGATCTCGCCGGGCAGCACCACCGGCTTGAGGGCATTCGCGAGCTCGTTGATGTTGAGGACCGACACGCCCCGGAGTTGCGCGACTTTGTTGAGGTTGAAGTCGTTTGTGACGATCTTGGCTTCGATCTGTTTGGCAAGCTCGATCAGCTTGTGGTCGACTTCCCGCACATCGGGGAAGTCCGCCTCGCTGATGATTATCTCGTAGCTCCCTTTCTTCTTCTGAAGCCGTTGCAGGATGTCGAGGCCGCGGCGCCCGCGATTCCGCTTGATGGAATCGGCGCTATCGGCGATTTGTTGAAGCTCGCGCAATACAAATTGAGGAATTACGAGGTGGCCTGCGAGAAACCCCGTCTCGGCAATATCGGCCACGCGGCCATCGATGATGACCGAGGTGTCCAATATCAATGAGTGAGATTTTGCTGCTCCCTTTTCTACGAATATTCCACCGAGAGCTGTCAGATCAAGGTAGTCTCCCTTGACCGCTCCGACTATCAATCCTACATAACCCATGAACAACGTGAGCGTGAATGTCAGGAAAGATTTGAACTCTTCCGGCATCGCATGCTGCGCGGCTATTATCCAGCAGATTAGAGTTGCGCCTGCGATACCGAGTATCGACCCAACCGCGCCGCCAATAAGAGTCTTTAGAGTGGCTTTGCGGATTCGGGTCTCGAAGAAGATTATCGAGACTGCAAGTGCTCCCCCTATGATCGCCGAGGTAAGCGGATTCCACTTTCCAAAACCGGGGAAAGGTCTGAGGAAGTAACCTGCACTCACGAGCGCCGCGACGAAGACGAATCGAATCAAAGTAACATCTGCTTGCATATAACCTCCGTTCGTCTTATCTATCGCTCGAGCCGTTCCTGCTTTACGACGCTGCGATTAGTAAGTTTAGTTGAGAAAGATCTCGCGGCCCCTGGGCCGCTGATGCGACTGGGCATCGCAGATCAGGCTGACGGACAAGAACTCGTAAGAGAAGCTGATCGTACCGTTCACCCGAACAACGAAGCTGGAACCCCAATGAATAGGAAAATCGGATCCGGCCTGAGAGCGCGACCCGCAGG
>DATIFP010000180.1:0-51862 GCA_035455165.1 Blastocatellia bacterium | reverse complement strand
GCACCTCCACCCGAAAATATTTACGTTCAAGGCTCCTGTGGAGGTGGCATAACGGATTCGGCCTTTGCTCTCACGTGCCGGCGTGGTACTCGCGCATCTGGTCGACGTACTTGTTGTACTCGCGGCTTCCTATGAATCTAGAGGGTAACATTGTCGAGAGATATCGAAGATATCCGTCGGGCGAAAGCTCCCGTCCCTCTTCGGTCAGCAGCTGACCTCTGACGTCGTACGACCTGAAGACGTACTCATCGGGCCCACGTTTGCGGAAGAACCTTCGATCGGGCAGCAAAAGCAGGTCAGCGGCACCGACGCCGCGCTTTGGATCGCCGCTGCGTTCGATCTCGGCGATCAATGCGTGCGCGTCTTCGCGCGAGATACCGGCTATGCGCTCCTGAACCATCGCAACGTTGACGTTACGCACCACTCCGCGCACTTCTTCAACGTATTCCGACTGCGCAATGCCGTTGGTCTTGTCCTTGAAGCCAAATGTGACTGCGGTCTCGCCGCCCAACTCGTTCCCAAACATCTCGAGACCGCGCGGATACCAGAGATTCAGCGCCCTTTGAAGGTCGTCGACGCTGTAGTCACCCTCGCCGCGAGCGGCCATCTGCCCGATCTCCTTCAGCAGCTTTCTCCCGCTGCCCAGGTGAAATGCCTCTTCCTGCAGCATCGGACCCATGCTGCGCGCCATGGGCGCATAACTGAAGACCTGTTGCATTTCGAGCTGGTACTTGCCCACGAGATCTATCACTGTGGCGTAAGTGACGTTGTCGAGAAAGTCATTGAAATCGATGTTGAACGCGTCGAGCACGTGCCCGCCCAGTTCCATCGAGAGCAGTTCCTCGATTGTCTGTTTAGCCACATCTCCCAGACCGGGCTTTTTCCACGTGGGATCCTGGTCCAACACCCAGAACATCTGGTATGCGTGGCGAAGCTCTTCAGCCATTATCCTGAGGACCGCGAATTTGCCTTTATCGCTGACTGCCTTGTCCAGCGTCAGACGATGCTGCTGAATCGAGCCAAGCTCGGTGGAGCATTGCGCTCGGACGATATCACGCGCGCTGAAGAATGCGTTTCCGACCATTTCCCGGGCGTGTTCAAATCGCTTCTTGCCGGCGTATTGCCCTAGTTCGATGACGTCGCTCGGGACGTCCCCGACCTTGGCAAGGAGTTGAAACGGAGTGACGCCCTTGAAGTACTCGTCCCAGTGTTTCATGAGAATATCGAGTTCCGGAAAGTTCTTCGCCTGCCAGTCCACGATAGCGTCGTGGTACTTCGGTGTGATGGTCGTTGTATAGGTCATCGCTCCTCCGGTGCCCGGTAATCGAGTCTGTCTTCGGCTGGTTTGATTCTATCGAACGAGCGTTCGAAAAATCAAGCCAGCAGTGGAGAGGAGGATAATGTCGATTGAATAACGCCGGGTTGGTTTTGACATGATTTAGGCTGCCCGAAGGCGCTCGCCGGCCGCTCTGATGGCCTCTTCGAGCTTCTCGACCTTGGGTCCGCCGCCCTGGGCGAGGTCGGGTCGGCCGCCGCCACGCCCGCCTAACGACTGGCAGGCTTCTGCGAGAAGCTCGCCCATGTTGTACTCGAGCGAGTCGGATCGAGCGAACACAAGCCGTGCGGCTCCTGCATCTCGGGTGGCGAGCAAGGCAACCGATGGCTCGCGCTGAACAATCTTCGCCGCCAGCATTCTCACCTCTTCGAGATCTCGTCCGTCGAATACGGCTTCAACTGTCTTGAACCTGCGCGACCCTTCAATCCTGGCCAGCATCTCCGCCGCTTCAGCGCTCATTGCCAGTTCCAACAAGTCGTGGACGCGCCGCTTCAAGGCCTTGTTCTCGTTTAGGATCCGCTCGACCAGCTCCGCTGCTTTGTCTCTATCAGCGCTGAACTGCCGGGCAACCGCGAAAGAGGTGTCGCGAGCCAGCCGATACTCGTGAAGCGCCCGGCCTCCGCACACGAACTCAACGCGAGTCATCCTTTTCGCGCGTTCATACGACCGTATGGCGATCAATCCGATCTGCCCGGTTCGGTGGGCATGGGTCCCGCCGCACGGCGACCAATCGAAGTCCTGAACTTCGATGATCCTGATATCACCCTGCACCTGGCTCTCTTTTCGTAGCGGGAATCGCTGAGCTCCCTGCTCGTCAACCACGTGAACGATCATCGGCCTGTCTTCGAACACGATCTTGTTGGCGATGTCTTCTGCGGCGCGCATCAGGTCGTCAGAGGGCGTTGCCAAATCTATGTCGATCGTGGACGTCTTCTCGCCCAGGTGAAAGGACCGTGTCTCGGCTCCGCAAGCTTGAACAAACGCCTGCGACAGGACATGCTGTCCGCTATGTTGTTGAAGGTGATCGAGCCGTCGCGCGCCATCAATTCTTCCCGTGACGACCTGGCCGGGAGCGATTGACCCAATGTCCTTGACCACATGATGAATCACCCCGGCGTCATCTTCGAACACGTCGATGACCCGTGCCACGCCCAATGCGCCGGCATCGTTTGGCTGACCGCCGCCTGTCGGATAGAACGCGGTCCGGTCAAGGACAACGCAGTCACCCCGATCAGAGGACTTCACGTCGACAACTACACCCGAGAATTCGAGTAAGCCCGAATCGTGGAAATACAATCTCTCGGTTGGCGCCATGGCGCACCCTTCGTCGAATCCTTTTTTCCTGGAAGGCAATGGTGATGCGAATACGCATCAAAGTCAAACTGAGGCTGCGGCGATTAGCTTGATTGGTTAAGCCGCTACCGGTTAGCCTTCGGCCGATGAGGAAACGGTTCACTATCGATCTTTCGAATTCCCGAAAGCTTGAGGTGGGCGAGCGCACGATCGTTGTGGGTGTATTAAATGTCACGCCCGATTCGTTCTCCGACGCCGGGCGGAGCTATGAGCCTTCGGCCGCGATCGATCGCGCCCTCGAAATGGAAAGCGAGGGATCGGACATTGTAGAGGTGGGCGGGGAATCTACGAGACCCGGCGCCGAAAAGCTCTCGGGACAGGAGGAATTGCGTCGGGTGATGCCGGTGATTCGTGGGCTCGCCGGGCGTTTGCAAGTTCCGATCGCGATCGACACCTACAAAAGCGAAGTCGCCGAGGCTGCGGTATCGGAAGGCGCGGTAATGATTAACGATGTCAGTGCGCTCCGATTCGATCCCGCGACTGCAAATGTAGCTGCGCGCGCGGGCGCTGCTCTGATACTCATGCACATGCGAGGCGAGCCCGAAAGCATGCAGCAGATCGAGCCAAGCCCAGAGATCTTTGGCGAAATCGAGGCTGATCTGGCACAGGCGATTCGACTGGCCGAATCCAGGGGAGTCAGGCGCGAGCAGATCGTCATCGATCCCGGCATCGGGTTCGGCAAGACACTGAAGCAGAACCTCGCGATCATCAACCACCTGGATCGTTTCGAACCCTTCGACCTGCCGCTTATGATCGGTACTTCGCGAAAAAGCTTCATCGGCAAGCTGACCGGGCGCGTCGAGAGTCAGCGCATTTTCGGCACTGCCGCCTCGGTGGCCGCATCAATCCTTCACGGAGCTCACATCGTCCGCGTACACGACGTCAAGGAAATGGTGGAGGTGGCCCGGGTAATCGATGCAATGCTGGGGACCTGAAGGAGACTGCCGCGAACCTTGCTTGGCGCCCGCTCGGTTCACATCAAGGGCAGGCGCACGTGTTGTTACGAGTGTCTCTGTCGGTAATCGTGCACTTGATGACTCCAGGTGGGTTCTGCAAAGACGCAATTCCCTTGAATACCGACTCATCATCTTTGACCAGAACTCGTCGATCTTGCCCGTAGTCTTCGAATGTAATGATGCGCCCCTTTTGAGTCACGCGGGCCTTCCCGGAAAAAACGGTTCCCGCGCAACAAAAAACATAGTCTCCGGTAGCCGTGCTTCCGAGGAACACAATGCCAGGATTCGAATCATCTTGAAGACACACATCGAAGACGCGAACGGTGAAGCTGCAGGACGCTGAATTATTCGCCGCATCTGTGGCGGTGCACGAAACGCCTGTTGTCCCAAGTGGGAAGCACGAACCGGACGGGGGATTACATACAACGTTTGCGCCGCAGTTGTCAGAGACCGAAGGAGAGAAGGTGACCTGGGCGCATGCCGCACCAAGGCTGTTGGCGCTCACCGTTGCAGGACAAGCGATCACCGGCGCTTGCGTGTCGTTCACCGTGAGCGAAAACGAGCACATCGCCGTATTGCCGGACCTGTCGATCGCCGTGCATTCCACCGTCGTCACGCCTACTGGAAAGAAGCCTGCGGGGGGATTGCAAATCACAAACGGTTCGCCGCAGTTGTCGACGGCAGACACCTCGAAATTCACCGTGGCTCCGCATAGCCCAGGGTCATTCTGGACAGTGATATCGCGCGAGCACTGAATAGCAGGGGGCGTGCCCTCCGTCACGTTGATGTCGAATGAGCAGGCGGCGTCAGCTGAAGTACAGAAAACTGTCGTGGTGCCAACGAGGAAAAAATCGCCTGGATTGATAGGACTCCCCTCCGCATCCGTGCAGGTCACTTCATCGCAGGTTCCCGAAGGAGTCGGTAACGGAAATTGTACCGAGGCGCCGCATTCTCCTTCCGCCGCCATCACTTCGACGACTTCCGGACAAGTGAGCGTACATAGCGGGGGCAGTTCGAACGTGACCTTTAATCCCGAGGTCAAAACAACCGCGGCGTCCGCAGCCGTTGCCGATCCGCCGTGCAGGCTCGAGAGCGCTTGCGCCTGTCCACATCCGATGCCGCACGAATACTCAGTAAAACAGCTTCCGGTGTCTTTCTGGACGCCGACAGTTGCGCTGCAACCCTCTTCGGTCAGCGTTCCATAGATGATGTCGAACTTCTTTTGGCCCTCATAGAGCCGAATCTCGAAATTGGCCAGCCCGGCGGCTTGCTGAGCTGCGACTCCTGAGGCTCCGCCGGCGGCCACTAACAGGTCAGCATAGACAGCGCGCCACTCGATAACGAAGATCCGATCGCCTGGCTCGCCAAAAGTTGCGGTGAAAATGCCGTACTCAACGCCTTCGCCGATCGGTATGCTCCCGTCGCTGCAGTCCCCGGTGGTGCACAGATCGTCCCAGTGCGCGAATATCGCATAGTCGAAGGATGAGTTTGGCAAGCACGTATTGCCGCCATCAACACTGTTGCTGACGAACTGCAGCACGCCGTTGCTGCTTGCTTTCGCAGTCGTGAACGTTTGGTCATAAAGCTCGTACGAGAAGGGCAGGTCTATTTCGGTGGTCACGTTGTCGCCGTGATTCCCGATATCGTCCGTCGCGGTCACGATCTCTGCTTCCGTTGAGGAGGCGACGGTGTATTGGGGGCCGGTGCATGCAGCAGCCTGGTAGGCGGCATAAGTGCGTGGGGGACGGTTCGAAGGCTTGGGCGGGTTGACGAGCGCCGGCTCGGCAGACGCAAAGAAATCGGGTAACGCGAGGATTGCAATTCCGGTCATCACCAGCCCGATCTTCTTGATCACTGCGGAACGCTTATTTTGATTCATCGCTTTTTCGTTTGCAGAAAGATCGCGGACTGAGAATCAGAGGCAATCCCACGCCGCGCGTCTCTTTGTGGGCAGCGCAATGCTATGCGCGCTCAGACCTTGAGTCAAGCGGAGATCCTGCAAACGGATGTGATTAAGACCGGGACTGTACCGGCGAATTCATCGCTGATCGACGCAGCCTTCGGTTCGCTGATCTTCACAGATCAGCGGTTCATTACGATGCCGGGTCCCGCTTCTACGTACACCCCGGGCAAACAATCCCTTTCCGAATTCTTTGCCACTATGAGCGTGAAATACTAGAATGGTCAGATAGCACTCGTAACAAAGGCGCATTGAAGGCGAGGGTTTCGTATTGGAACAGGTCGTAAGTTTTCTGTTCAAGTACAACGAGGCTGTTTTTTCAAAGAGCCAGTTCAGCTTCGGCGCGCGGCCCTCGGTCTTAGTGATCGTTGCGCTGCTCGCAGGGCTTGGATTACTCGCGTATTTCCTCTATGCCGTTCCTGCTGTAAGGCTGGCCCTGCGCTGGCGAATAGCGTTGATTGCACTTCGATGCGCGTTGGTATTGATCATCCTCTTCTGCGTTATGCGCCCGGTAATAGTCGTGCCGTCTGTCGTTCCCCAAGCCAGCTACGTCCCTGTGCTGATGGACAACTCGGCTAGCATGCAACTTCCCGATGAAGGAAGCCACACACGTCTGGAATCGGTGAAGCAATTGATGTCAGCGAACAGTCAGTTCTACTCGGCGCTGTCCGATAAATTCAAGCTGCGTGCATACAAGTTCTCCACGCAGGCCGAGCGCGTGCAGAATGCGAGCGAGCTATCGGGAAGCGGCGAGGAAACAAATCTGGCGGGCGCGCTCGATCAGGCGTCGCGTGAGTCCGCGGGCTTGCCGGTCACCGGGGTGGTTGTGATCAGTGATGGCGCTAACAACGCGGGGGCGAGCGATGACGAGCGAGCCGGCAATCTTTCGACGACTCTTGCGGCGCTGAGGTCGAGAGGGCTGCCGGTGTTCGCGGTCGGCGTTGGACCCGTCAGCCTGGAAGGCGATGTCGAAATGGTTCGCGCTTCCGGGCCGAGACGTTCGCTTTCAGGTTCTCCAGTCTCGACTGAAATGTTAGTGCGGGCCAGCGGCGCGCGAAAGAGCGTTACCATCGACCTCGCGGAAGACAATCACCTGCTCCGCTCGCAGGAAGTGCCCGTGCAGGGCGATTCGACTACCGTCGCGCGCGTGACTTTCACCCCCTCGTCGCCTGGACTCCATCGCTACAAGCTCACTGCAAGACCGCCTTCCGACGACCCCGTCCCCGACAATAACTCACAGGAGCTTGTAATAGACGTCGTCGACTGGAAGCCCAAGATCCTGTACATCGAGGGTGAGCCTCGATGGGAATATGCGAAACTTCGGGAGGCGGTAGCCGAAGAAAAGAATATAGTTCTCGTCTCCGTCCTGAGATCGGCCGACGGCAAGTTCTATCGGCAGGGGGTCGAAAACGCGGAAGAACTGGTCAACGGTTTTCCAAAGTCGGAAGAAGACCTTTTCAAGTATGATGCGCTAATAATCGGCAGCGTCGAGGCGACCTTCTTCACGTTTGACCAGTTGAAAGCAGTCGAGCAGTTCGTGTCGCGCCGGGGCGGCACGCTTCTGGCCCTCGGCGGATCCAAGGCGTTCAATATCGGCGGCTACGGGAACACCCCGCTCGCCGACCTGCTGCCGATCTATCTGAATGGCCCCGGCGAGACACCGGGCGAGAGTCAGACGTTCAAGGCTGCGCCGGCAGATCGGGGCCGAGACCACCCGGCTGCCAGGCTCGTGGATCAGCCCGACGCGAACGCTAAAGCGTGGGAGATGATGCCCGCTCTGACGCTGCCCGAAGTCATCACCGACACCAAGCCGGGCGCTTCAGCCATACTCGAGGCGCGAAGCATAAAAGAAAAGAATCGAGTCGTGCCGCTGCTCGTTGAAGAGAGATATGGACGCGGAAAAACGATGGCGTTGCTTGCGTCCGATACGTGGCGTTGGCGAATGATGCTCGAATCGAAGAACCAATCCTTCGAGACGTTTTGGCGCAACCTGATGCGCTACAGCGTGGAATCCACGCCTCGTCCGGTGGAAGCATCGACCGATCGAAGTTTCTACGGCACAAGCGAGCAGGTCCGGATTCGCGCCGAGGTCGCGGATGAAAAGTTTATCAGGATCAGCGACGCCGCGGTTTCAGCCCATTTGATAAGTCCCTCGGGACGAGCATTCGATGTTCCGATGAAGCAAACCATTGAGGGCGGCTTCGAGGGCTATGCGTGCGCGTTTCATCCGGAAGAAGACGGACTCTACCGGGTAGAGGTGGCTGCGAAGCGTGCGGGCTCAAAGCAAACCGGCGTGCTTGCTCCCGCGCAGACTAGTTTTATCGTTGGGGCGCTGAACCGCGAAGCGAGAGATGCGGCGCAGAACATCGAGTTGCTCAAACGCATCGCCACCGAAACCGGCGGCGGCTACTACACCGCAGCGCAAGGGAACAAGTTGCTCGACGACATCACCCACACCGAAGGCGCCGGATCTGTTCGGGTGAGCTACGACCTGTGGGACATGCCTATAAACTTTCTGCTGATTGTCGGGCTTGCCGCGGGCGAGTGGTTTGTCCGCAAACGCAAAGGGCTGGCTTAGCCACGTTCAATAGACGGGTGTTATGATTCTGTTCACCGCAGAGACGCAAAGCATGTTGAGATCCCGCAGAGGTTTTTCTCTGCGAGTTCTCGGCGCTCTCTGCGTCTCGGCGGTGATCGGGTCGTGCTCGTGTGCCATGAGCGCAGAGCCCGGAGCGAGTTCTCGGCAAACGAATTCATCTCAAGCCGGCCAGGCGGATGCCAGGTCGACGCCTGCGGCCAAGAAGACGGCGGCGATTGATCCGAATAAGTTTGCGATTGTCGTGGCCGGAGTCGGAGGTGAAGAGGCCTACACCAAGAAATTCACGGCACAGGCGATGCGCCTCTACGAAACCCTAACCTCCGAGCTCGGGTTTGGGGCTAAAAACACTTACTTACTCACCGAGGTTACGGCCAGCGGCGCCGAAGACGGCGGCCACGAATCGGAGGTCACGTCGCGGCGTTCGACGGCCGAAGAGGTCCGGAAGGATTTTTCCGAGATCAAAGCATCGGCGACCGCCGACAGCTTTGTGCTCGTCGTCCTGATCGGTCACGGCTCTTTCGATAACCAGCAGGCAAAGTTCAACCTGATCGGACCCGATCTCGCGGCGAAAGACTACGCCGGGCTGCTTGCGTCGCTTCCAACCAAGAAAGTAGTGTTCGTGAACTGCGCGAGCTCATCCGGCGAGTTCATCAAGCCGTTGTCGGCCGAAGGTCGCATAGTGATAACTGCAACTCGAAGCGGCAACGAGCAGAATGCGACCGTATTCGCGGACCACTTCATCGCGGCGCTCGCTGAGCGCGCGGCCGACGCGGACAAGAACGGACGCATTTCGGTTCTCGAGGCGTTCAATTACGCAACCAAGCAAACCGCCGATTGGTATAAGCAAAAGAATCGTCTCGCTACCGAGCACTCGCTCATCGACGACAACGGTGACGGCGCGGGTCACGAAGAAGCGACGGCGGGCGACGGGAACCTGGCGAAGGTTGTTTACCTCGACTCAAAGACGATCGAGGAGGCCGGCAACGACGCCGAGCTTATCCGGTTGATAGCTCTTCGGCAGAAACTCGAAGAAGATATCGAGAAGCTGAAAGCGCGAAAGAGCGACATGAAACCCGACGAGTACGAGGCCGAGCTCGAGCGTTTGCTTGTGGACCTTGCGACCACAAATCAGGAAATCAAAAAAAGGCAGAAGAAGTAGAGTCAAGTGTGAATCACCATGCTGGGGCGACCACAGAGGGTCGCGCCCCTACAAGATATGAAGCGTTTATCAATAATCGTTCTTGTCTTGTTGTTTGGCTGCTCGTTCAGCTCGCCCGCGGCTCAAGAAATCACCCTCGCCCGTGGGCGCGACCTTCTACTGCACGGCAGCTACAAAGAGGCAATCGCGGTCTTCACCGCCCTCATCGACAAGAACACGAACGACGCGGGCGCGATCGAGGGTCTGGTGCGCGCGCAAATAGAAATCGGCGAATACGCCGCGGCCGATAAGCGCGCGCGTGAGTATCTCCGTTCCCATCCCGGCGAAGCGGGTGTGCGGGTCGCGCTCGGCGAAGTCGAACTTGAAACCGGTCAATACGCGGAGGCCGCTTCTGAGTTTGAGCGTGCGTCAGCGGATTCGAAGGGCTCCGTCTGGTTGCGGGCAAGGCTCGGACGCGCCGGGGCGCTTCGCATTCAAGGGAAGGAAGATGAAGCACGCGCGGCGGCCCAGGAGCTGGTCCGTTACTACAACACAGACTCCCCGGCTTCAGCCGAAGAGCTGACGTTGATCGCCGAAGCAGCGCGGATTCTGGAGAAACCCAAGGATGCCAACGAGCTGTTCATCGACGCCCGGGAAGCCGATCCCACCTTCGTCGATGCGTTCAACGGGCAGGGCGAGTTGATGAACGCGACGTACAACTACGGCGACGCCGCCAGCCTGTTCGCAGACGCGCTGAAGGTCAACCCTAACTCGACGCGCGCGCTCATTGGTCTCGCCGCGAGCAAGCAATTCGAATCCAACGAAGCGCAGTTGGTTTCAATCTACAAGGCTCTCGAGGTCAATCCCAATTGCGTGGCCGCGCTGGTGCATCGAGCGTCCATCGATTTGGAAGTCGAGAACCTCGAGGCGGTCACCATAGAGCTCGACCGCGCATTCAAGGTGAACCCGAACGCGCTCGACGCCATCGCCGTCCGCGCTTCGATGTTCTTCTTAGCTGATAAGAAGGCGGAGTTTGATTCGGAAATCAAACGCGCGCTGGCAATCAACCCTCGGGCCGGCGAGGTGTTTGAAACGCTCGCCGTCTTTGCGGTGAATAACCGGCGCTACACCGATGCGGTTGAGTTCGGTCGTCGCGCGGTTGAATTGTCACCAAACCTCGGAAGCGCGCGGACTCAACTCGGAATTCAATTGCTGCGCGTGGGCAAGGTTGACGAAGGCCGGGCGCAGCTTGACCGCGCATTCGCCGGCGATCCGTTCAACGTCTGGGCAAAGAACTCACTCGACCTGCTCGACTCGATGAAGGACTACGTCGACACAGTTCGCGGACCGTTCATCATAAAGTCCGAGCCAAAGGAGAGTGGAGCGCTTTCGGCCTACGCCGCCGATCTCGCCGAAGAAGCACACAAGATGCTCACCGCCAAATATCGCTTCACCCCGCGTTCGCCTATCTCGATTGAAGTGTTCCCAAATCACGAAGACTTCGCTGTGCGCTCGCTGGGGCTTCCCGGGTTGGGCGCGCTGGGAGTTTGCTTCGGGCAGGTGATCGCAATGGACAGCCCGTCGGCGCGCAATCCGGGTGAGTTCAACTGGGGAAGCACGCTGTGGCACGAGTTCACTCACGTAATCACGCTCGAGATGACCGATCACCGAATACCTCGCTGGTTCTCCGAAGGCTTATCGGTTTTTGAAGAGAGGCGAGCGCGTCCGGGCTGGGGCGACAACTGGTCGCTCGAAAACTTGAAGGCGATCAGCGAAGGCAAGTTCGTCAAGATCACTGAACTCGACGCAGCATTCACTAGGCCGAAGACGCCCAACGGTGTTGCTCTCGCTTATTTTCAAGCTTCGCAGGTCTGCGAGTTCGTCGACGAGAAGTTTGGCTTCGACGGAATCCTAAAGATGCTAGCGCTGTATAAAGAAGGCGTGAAGACGATTGATGTCCTGCAACGCGTCCTGAAGCTTACGCCCGCCGAGTTTGACCGGGCGTTTAACGACTTCATCCGAGCGAAGTCTGGAGCCTATATCGAAGCAATCGGCACCGGTCCGGTTAATGCGCCGGCGGGCCAGACACCTTCGAAGGAAGCATTGTTGGCGTTGGCGAAGGCAAAGCCGAACGACTACTTCGCTAATCTGCGGCTGGGGGCGTTTCTCAAGAAGGAAGGCGACGTCGATCAAGCGATCGGGCATCTGCGTCGCGCGGCAGAGCTGTTCCCTTATTACGGCGGGCCGGGCAACCCTCATACATTGCTGGCGGAGATTTACGAGTCGAAGGGACAAAAACCGGAAGCGGCCGCCGCGCTCGAAACTCTTGTACGGTACAACGAGACGGACGCCGGCGCGCTCGCGAAGATTGCTCGGCTCAAACTCGATCTGGGAGACCGCAAGGGGGCAGCCGAAGCACTCAAGCAGAGTTTTTACATCCAGCCATTCGACGCCAGCTTGCACAAGCTCGCAGGCGGCGTTTATCTTGAGTTGGGTAACCCCTCAGAGGCGATTCGCGAGTTCCGAGTGCAAATAGCGTTGGAGCCGCCCGACCTGGCAGAAGCTCATTACGATCTTGCGCGGGCGCATGAAGCGGCAGGAAATAAGGGCGAAGCGCGCCGTGAAGTCATCCGGTCACTAGAGATCGCGCCGGGTTTTGAAAAGGCCCAGGGGCTGTTGTTGAAGTTGCGGGCGAACAAGTAATTTGGAGTGCGGCGACTTGTCGCCGCTTTTGCTGTAACGCACTAATAAAGCGGCTACAGGTCGCCGGACTCCAACTGCTTAATTTCGATATGCGAAGATTAATCTCCATAGGCATCGTCCTGGCGTCATCCCTCGCGCCACTCAGCTTCGCGAGCGGAGCAGCGGAAAAACCGTTTCGCTACGAAGACGCGCGTCTGGGCGAGCACAAAGACGAATCCGACAAGTTCAAGTTTGTTCGGATGAAGATTTCTCCTATGTATCCGGGCGCATTCCTTGGCGACCGCGGTGAGGAGTGGTCGCACGACTATCCGGAAGCCGGACTCCACTTCTCCAAGATCCTCTCCGAACTGTCAAAACTCAACGTGGTGCTTGATGAGGACGAATACATCTTCTCGTTCGCCGATCCCAATCTGATGAAGTATCCATTCGCATACATGTGCGAAGTCGGCTATATGCAATTGAGCGACGAAGAAATCAAGGGCATGCGAGAATATCTCCTGCGAGGAGGGTTTCTGTTGGTTGACGACTTCCGCACGCAACGGCAGATGCAAAACTTCCAGTATTACCTGAAGCAAGCCTTCCCGGAGCCCGAGTATCAGATGAAGCCACTGGATATCTCGCATCCGATCTTCAACTGTTTCTTTTCGATCAAGACGCTTGATGTCAGGCCGCCGTATGATCGAGGCAAACCCGAATTCCTCGGCATTCAGGACAAGCACGGGCGGCTGATGATGATCATCAACTACAACAACGATGTGAGCGACTATTGGCAGTGGTCAGGCGATCCCTACCAACCGCTGCCGGCGGAAGATACGCAGGGCGCTTACAAATTCGGCGTCAACTACGTCTTTTATGCGTTGACGCACTGAGACAAAGTTCCGAGTTCATAGTTCCTGGTTCCGGGTTGGCATCCGAATCCGGAACTCTCAACCCGGAACTCGGGATACCGAACGGAGACCGAATGGCAATTGACACTCAGGAAGTGATCAAAGAGGACCAACTGCTGGACAAGCTCGTGGCTGCGCGCGAGCAGATTCTGAGCGAGATTCGCAAGGTGATCATCGGACAGGATGAAGTCGTCGATCAGGCGCTCATCTCGCTCTTCGTCGGCGCACACTCGCTGGTCACCGGAGCGCCCGGGCTGGCGAAGACTTTGCTCATTCGCACGATCGCAAACGTCCTCGATCTGTCATTCAAGCGCATTCAATTCACGCCCGACCTGATGCCTTCCGACATCACCGGCACCGACATCATCGAAGAAGACCGGTCCACCGGCCGCCGCGAGCTGGAATTCATTCGAGGGCCGATCTTCGCAAATATCATCCTCGCCGACGAAATCAATCGCACGCCGCCCAAGACCCAAGCGGCGCTGCTCGAAGCCATGCAGGAAGGCTCGGTGACCGTCCAGGGTACGACGTACACGCTGCCGAAACCGTTCTACGTGCTTGCAACCCAGAACCCCATCGAGATGGAGGGCACTTATCCGCTTCCGGAAGCTCAGCTCGACCGATTCATGTTCAACATTCAGATCGGCTATTTGAGCGAAGACGATGAGGTCGACGTCGTGAATCAAACGACCTCGGTTCAGGACATCAGCTTCTCGCGAAACGTGACTGGGCCGGACATCCTGGCGTTTCAGAGATTGGTCCGCCGCGTGCCCGCCGCCGAATCAGTTACGCGCTACGCGGTGAAGCTCGTGGGCGCAAGCCGGCCGGGTAGCGAGGGCTCGCCTGATTACATCAAGCGGTGGGTGAACTGGGGAGCGTCGCTTCGAGCCTCGCAGTTCCTGATACTCGGGGGCAAGGCTCGCGCGGTGATGAGCGGGCGCTACAACGTGTCGGTCGACGACGTGCGTGCGCTCGCGTATCCGATTCTACGTCATCGGATCCTGTTGAACTTCCACGCCGAGTCCGAAAGAGTCAAGCCCGACGATGTCATTCGTCGATTGATCGAGACCGTGCCCGAGCCGAAGTCTGGATTATAGAAACGAGCGCCCAGGTTCTTCCAAAAGAGGTGCCGCTATGAGAAAGACGATCACTGTCGTTTTATTGAATATATCTCTAGCCTTGGTTTGTTTAGCACAATCAAGGCCTGACGGTGAAAAGGAACAACTCGCCGGAGCAGTGGAGACTGTGAAGACTGAACGCGCGTTCATAACGACTGAGGGAAAGGAGACTCTCCGCAGGCTGGAATCGACGCAAAGATTTGATGACCGCGGCAATCTGCTCGAATCAGTTCTCTACGACATCGGAAGTGCGGTCATAAAGAGCAGCGAAAAGCCTCCAGTAAGCAAACGCTCTGTTTTTCTCTACAACGCGCCAGGGAGAATCGAGGAGACTATCTACGATTCGAAGAATGACGTCACTCTGAAAACCGTTTACACCTACGATCCGGCCGCACGCCGCGTCGAAGCGATCACCCAGTCCGACAAGTCGCCACTCAACGTGCGGACGCTGTACTCATATGACGGCACCGGCAAGCTAACCGAAAGACTATCGGAAGGTGAGACACCCTTCGAAGGACGGACGACATTTTCGTATGCGCCAGACGGCAAATTGATCGAGGAGAATCGCTACAGCAGGAGCGGTGAGCAACAGAACAAGACCACGTATCGATATGAGGCGAACTCGCGGCGCATCGACAGGATCGATTTCAAGGCAAAAGACTCCGTCGAGGATTTGGTTGTCGTCCTCACGGACCTCAAAAAGAAAACAAAGGGTGTCGCCTATTATCGGGCCGACGGGACCGTCGCCTGGCAGCTCAGCTTCACCTATGACGACAGGGACAACGTGACCGGCGAAGAATTCGCAAACCTGGAAGCATTGAATAAGTACGCTTACAAGTATGAATTTGACCCGGCAGGAAACTGGGTGAAGCGCACAAAACTGCGCTGGTTCGTAGTATCCGGCAAACCCGAACCCGAGCCGGCTCCGGTTGAAGTGTCGTACAGGACGTTCTCATACTACCCGTCTCCTTATGCGCAAATGAAAGGTGGCCTTCCCCCTCTGTACCCTAAAGATCAGTATGGCGCGGGAATTGATCGCGTTATGCTGGGAGAAGTAATCGAGTACGTTGAACTTCCCTACCCCAAAACAAAATCCGGGCCATGGACCGCGCCGTCGGTGGCGGTAGAAGTCGTGGTCGACAAGGAAGGAAAAGTAGAAACGGCGAAGCAGATTTCAGGTCCGGCGAGTCTTCGTGAGGCCGCCACGCAAGCCGCAAGCAAGTGGAGGTTCAAACCAGCCTTGTTGAATGGATTTCCGGTCAGGGCAACCAGACCGGTTTCCTTTAGCGTCACGATAGTCATACAAAGAAGGTGATGCCGGGCTTGGTCCGAGCGCCATTTTTATGCAGGTTATCAATCAACCAACCGGCTCGCGTTTTCTTGCTCCGGAGATCCTCGCGCGCATAAGCTCGCTCGAGTTGATCGCCCGCTCGGTGGTCGAAGGATTCATCTCGGGACTGCATCGCTCTCCGTACCTCGGCTTCTCTACAGACTTTGCCGAACATCGTCCCTACATGCCCGGCGACGATCTCCGCCACCTCGACTGGAAGCTTCTCGCAAGGACCGATCGGCTGTACATCAAGAAGTATCAGGGCGATACGAACGCACAAATGCATCTGCTGGTCGATTCGAGCGCGTCGATGGGCTATTCGAGCGGCGAAGTCACCAAAATCCAGTACGCGCAATATCTCGCCTCATCGCTCGCGTTTCTGGGAGTCCGTCAACACGACTCGGTGGGGCTGATTGCGTTCAACGACGAAGTGATCGAGCACGTGCCCCCGGGCTCGCGCTCGGGTCACTTGCGGACGATTCTCGGAATGATCGAGCGGCTCACTCCTGGCCGTGGGACGACGATCTCCCAGCTGTTGCATCGGACGGCGGATCTGCTCACGCGGCGGGCGATCATCGTGCTTATCTCGGATCTGTACGATGAACCTGATCGTGTGATCGACGGGCTCGAGCACCTGCGGTTCCGAGGCAACGACGTAATCGTGTTCCAGGTGATGGACAAGCAGGAGCTTGATTTCGACTTCGTCGAACCGGTGGTGCTCGAAGACAGTGAGACCGAAGAGCAGCTACACGTGCTGCCCGACGTCTTACGCGATGAATATCTGCGGGCGATTCGCTCGCACATCGATCAACTCAGCGAAGGCGCGGCTCGCAACCGGATCGATTACGAGATCCTCAGAACATCCGAACCTCTGGACGCGGCTTTGTTCGCGTACCTGGGTCGCCGTTCGCAGTTTGGATGAGGACTGAGTTAACTGGAAGGCGACACAGGCGCAGTGTAAAAAGCATCAAGAAGGAACTTATGAAGCAGCGAGCGGCAGTCCTAGACACAGACCCAGAGACCGAGAGACTACTGATTGAATTGACCCGAGCGATGCCCGATTGGAAGAAATTCCGTCAGATAGCCGCGTTAAGCGAGGGTTGTAGGCGCCTCGCGAAGGTAGGACTCCGCGACCGCTATCCAACCGCCGGGGAAGAGGAATTGAGGAAGAGATTCGCCGCACTAGTCTTGGACCGCGAGACGGTGATCAAGATGTTC
Organism: Blastocatellia bacterium; assembly: GCA_035455165.1. GTDB lineage: Bacteria > Acidobacteriota > Blastocatellia > UBA7656 > UBA7656 > Onstottus_A. The sequence goes on along the minus strand of DATIFP010000180.1, from coordinate 35,264 downwards.
GGGTGGGACCCGGAAGTTGAAGGATATTGATGGCGCTCGACCAGGTAGATGTAATGTTATTGGTTGCCGAAGTGCTGGAGAAGCACGACATACCTTACTGCGTCGGCGGTTCGTTAGCTAGTTCGCTGCATGGAGACTGGCGGTCTACCAAAGACGTCGACCTGCTGGCTGACATCAAAGGGAAACATGTCAAATCCTTCTCCGACGCGCTTCAATCGGAGTTCTACGCCGAGGAGCAGGCCATCTTGGATGCGGTGAAGTTGCGGAAGAGCTTCAATGTGATTCATGTCGAGACATTGTACAAAGTGGACATATTCGTGTCGAAAGGAACTGAATTCGAGAAGAAGCAACTTGAACGACGCGAACTCAAGACCGTTAGTCCCGAGCAGCATCAAACCGCCTACGTCGCCACTGCGGAGGATACAGTTCTAGCGAAGCTCATTTGGTATCGTCTCGGAAATGAGATTTCGGATCAGCAGTGGCGAGACATCCTAGGTGTGTTGAAGATGCAGCGCCAAAGACTCGATGTCGAATACCTCAGACACTGGGCTGCGGAGCTGAATGTCTCGGATCTCTTGGTGGAGGCCTTCGCGGAAGCGAAAATTGGGGGCTAGATTAATGACTGAGCGACCGAGCAACAATCGAATCCATGTAGGCTAGGTATGGCCTTTCTCAATCCAATCTTCTTACTCGGAGCTATCGCGGCGGCGGTGCCGGTGCTCGTTCATCTCGTCAGAAGAACTCGCGCGCCCAGGGTTCAGTTCCCTTCGCTCATGTTCCTCCGCAAGATCGAGCAGAAGACCATTCGCCGCCGCAAGCTTCGCAACTTGCTGCTGCTACTGATGCGCTGCGCAGCGTTCCTGCTTCTCGCGCTTGCCTTCGCCAGGCCCTACTTCACCGGCTCGAGTCCGGTTTCGGCATCGGCCGAGCACAACAGCACAGTCATCCTGATCGATGGTTCTTACAGCATGCGTTACGGGGATGTGTTTGCCCGCGCTCGCCAGGCCGCGCGTAACACGATCAGCGATGCGGCGTCGGATGAGGAGATCGCAATTTTGCTCTTCTCGAAGAGTTACCAGTTATTGATGCCGCTCAAAGCCGACCACTCAGAAGCAACGGCGGCGGTCAACGGAATTCAGCCTGGTCTTGAATCGACCGACTATCTCCAGGCCATCCAGGCAGCCGATGCCATCCTGAAGGAGGCCGGCCGCGGCCAGCACAGGATTTTTCTGATCTCGGATTTTCAAGACGCGGGCTGGAACCGCGCGGCGCCGCCGATGAAGCTTGCCGCCGACGTGAAGCTGTTCCCTATCGATGTGTCGGACTCAAGAGCCTCGAACGTGGCGGTCACCCAGGTCGCCGCGGACCCGGTTGTCTACGCGCAGAAGTACGCGGGTAAGGTCGTCGCTCGAGTAAGCAACTTCGGGTCGGACAACCTGGACAACGCCGCAATCGAATTGAAGCTCAACGATCTGCCGGCGGAGCGGCGGGCATTAACCATGGATGCCGGCGCCAGTCAAAACGTCGAGTTCACTGGGTTCAACGTGCCCGACGGCTCGAACCGCGCAACGGTCGAGATCAGCTCGGACAACTTCACGCTCGACAACAAATTCTTCTTCACAATCCGGCGCGACAATCAGACCCGAGTGCTCGCAATCGAAACCGCCTCGCGCGGGCGCAGCGAGAGTTTTTTTCTCCAACAGTCGCTGGCCGCCGGCGAAAACAATCAATATGCGCTCACGGCTAAAACCGCGGGCAGTGTGAATCCTGCGGAGCTCGATTCTTATAGAGTCGTAATAGTGAACGATTCGGCCCTGAACGAAGGACTCGCCTCCTCGCTGAAAGCCTTTGTCGAGCGCGGCGGCGGGTTGGTCATCGCCGCCGGCAAGCACACCGACGCAGGGGATTTCAATCGATTGCTGGGGGCAGTTGTTCCGGTTCATCTTGGCGAGGTCGTTCAGTCTCGCAGCTACGCGCTGATGAGCCAGGTGAAGAGCGATCATCCGATCTTCGCGGCATTTGCTCGCGGCGGGCGACTGACATCCACACGGGTGTACGGCTATCATCGCGCGACTGTGAAGGAGGGCGCATTGACGCTTGCAGCGCTCGACGACGGCAGCCCCATAGCAGTTGAGGGTTCGGCGGGCCGAGGCAAGGTCCTGCTGGTCACGACCACTCTCGACACTGCGTGGAATGACTTGCCGCTTACGCCGATGTTTCTTCCGCTCATACGCCAGATGCTCGAGTATCTGGGCGGCCGCGAGGCCGGTTCTTTCTACACCATCGGGCAAGCGTTCACTGCGCCGCCGGACAAGGACGGATCTCTGCCCGCGATCGACTCCCCCGGCAGTAAGCGGGTTGACGACGCGAGAAAGAATGTATCCGGCGAGCAATCAGTTGATGCGAGCGAGGTTGGTTTCTATCGCCTTCGCTATCGCGATCGCGACGAGTTCGTCGCAGTCGACCTCGATACCAAAGAATCGGATCTGGCGAAGCTGAATGTCGACGATCTCGTCGCGAGTATCACGCCAAGCGCCGAAGAAAGGGCCGCGCAAGCCGCCCAGTCGCCGGGCCTGACTGCCGATGAGAAAGAGGCGAAGCAGCGATTGTGGCTTCCGCTGCTGCTGACTGCGCTCGCGTTGTTTGTAGTGGAAGCGGTGATCGCTCGCAGGATACGAATCCCGAAGTGGATATGACAGGGCAATTTAACATGGATGGACAGGATAGACAGGATTGCCAACGAATCTACAGTTTAGGCTAGGGCCTGTCCGGAGCTCGCCATCCTGTCCAGACTGTTTATCCCTGTTTGAATTCGGGTATACTCAGTCCATTAGTTTCAAGGAGGAACGCTCGATGAGTCCTCAATTGCAGAACGTCAACGAAGTCGTCAAACAGGTTCGCAAGCGAATACGAATACGCAATACGCTGAGGGGCGTGGTGATCACGCTCGCGGTTGCAGCGTTGTCGCTGGTCATCGTGGCGCTTGTGGCGGGTCTGCTCAAACAACACCGCGCAGCGCTGGCCGCTCTGCGAATCTTGCCGGTAATGCTCAGCGCGATTGCTGCCTGGCTGTTTGTCGCGCGGCCCCTGCGAGCGAAACTGGATGATTCCAGGATCGCTAGGCTCATCGAGGAGAAGTCGGGACTGGGAGACCGGCTTGTTACTGCGGTTGAGTATTCCGAGAATCCGCGGGATGCCTCCCCGGCCATCGTCGGACGGCTTGTTGATGACGCCTCACGGCGGTCGTCTTCTATCGAACTCGATCGGGTGATCGATCCTCGCCACGCGTATGCGTACGGAGCGGCAGCTGCACTGATTCTGTTCGGGTTGATAGGCGCGCTCGTTCTGAGTCCGAAAGCGGTTTCGAGCGGGCTTGCCGCGCTCTATTCTGGAGACGACGATTCTGTAGCAGCCAGCTCGATGTTTATCAACGTCAGCCCTGGCACCACACGCGTGCCTCGCGGTTCGGACCTCAAGATCAAAGCAACGCTTGCGGGGTTTGACTCGATGATTGCTCAAGTGTTCATGCGCAGAGTCGGCGCGGACAACTGGGTGGCTTCGACCATGGAACCCGGAAAGAACAGCGGAGAGTTTCAGTTCGTCATCTTCAATATTCAAGACTCGGCGAACTATTACATCGAAGCGAAGGACATTCGGTCGAACGAGTTCGCGCTCGAAGTTGCTGACCTCCCGTTCGTCAAACAGATAGACCTTGTTCTGGACTTCCCGGCCTACACACATCTCGCGAGCAAGAAGATCGAAAACGGCGGAGAAGTCGCCGCGCTCAAAGGCACCGTAGTGCAGGTGATCGCGCATTTGAGCGCCGATGCCAAAGCCGCGCGTATTCTCGTAAGCGACGGAACAAAAGCCGAGATGGTCGGCGGTAATGACAATACTTTTGTCGGCCAGTTCGCCGTGAAGCAGAACGGGACATATCGCATCGAGCTGACGAGCGAAGGAGGCGAGCGATACAACGGATCGAATGAGTATGACATTACGGTTCTCGAGGACCACGCGCCGACAGTAGTAGTCGACAAGCCGGGCCGCGACATGAAAGTGACCAACATCCAGGAGGTTTTCACTCAGGTGCGCGCTGAGGACGACTATGGTGTAACCTCCGTCGAGCTTTACTTCTCGGTGAACGGGGGTGAGGAAAAGAAAGTCCAGTTGCAGGATTTGAAGAACGATGCGGCCCACACGCTGTCGGGTGCGCACACCTTCTTCCTTGAAGAGTACAAGCTGCAACCGGGCGACTTCATTTCTTATTACGCAAAGGCTCGCGACAACTCGGCCAATCCGCAGGAATCAACCAGCGACATTTATTTCATGGAAGTGCGGCCGTTCGACCGAGAGTTCCGGCAGTCCCAGCAACAGGGTCAGGGGCAGGGGGGCGATCAGGATTCGAACGCGCTCACTCGCCGCCAGCGCGAAATAATCGCCGCGACTTTCCGCGTTCAACGAGAGTTTTCAAGTTACACACCGCAAGAAAAAGATGAGAACGTTGGGGCAGTAACGCTGAGCCAGGAGAAGCTGAAGGCCGACGCCGAGAATCTAGCTGAGCGCATTCGCCGAAGGCTTGGCGATCAGCTCAACTCGGAACCTGAGTTCGCGAAGCTCGTCGAATACGTCGGCCAGGCTGCAAAAGAAATGGGTGCAGCCATCGAAGAGCTGCGAGCGAAGAAAACCAAGGAGGCGATGCCGCCCGAGCAGCGCTCGCTGCAGCAGTTGCTTCGAGCTGAAGCGATCTTCCGCGACATTCAAGTCGCTCGCGGCGGCGGTCAAGGCCAGGGCAATCAACAACAGCAACAACAGGAACTCGCGGATCTGTTCGAGCTTCAGCTCGATAAAATGAAGAACCAATACGAGACTGTTCAAAACCAGCAGCAGCAAGCTCAGAGCCAGCAACAGGACGATATCGCTCGACGGCTTGCGGAGCTCGCTCGACGGCAGCAGCAACAGCTCGAGGGACGAATGCGCTCCCAGATGCAGCAGCAAGGCGGGGGCGGAGGCGGAGCGCAGCGGCAGCAACAGGAGATGATCGACGAAGCTCAGAAGATGGCGCGCGAACTGGAACGGTTAGCCCGCGATCGTCGAGATCCCAAGCTTGCCGAGGCCGCGCAGCAAATGCAGCAGGCGGCTGACGAGTTGAGGCGCGCGCAGGCTTCTCAATCGCAATCGTCTTCATCGTCACAGGCGGGCGGTCAGCAGGCGGCGGCCGACCAGCTTCGCGCGCTTCAGCGAATGGAACAGGCGCGCCAAATGCTCGAATCCGCGCAGCGCGCCGGCGGTCAGCAGAATGTGCAACAGTTGCGGCAGCGCGCCGAAGAAGCGTTGAAACGCCAGGAAGAAATCGGCCGCAGCGTTGACGAGCTTGCTCGAAGCGGACAAGCCGGCGCCGCGACCGCCGAGAAGAAGCAACAGATTGCGGAGCGTAAGCAGGCGCTTGCCGATCAGGTATCCGGACTCGAGCGCGATCTGGATCAAGCCGCGCGCGGAATGGGTCAGGAGCGCCAACAGTCGAGCGATAAGCTTAGAGAGGCCGCGGGAGCCATTCGCCAAAACCGAATACCCGATCGCATTCGCCAGAACCAGCAGATGATCGCCAACGATTGGTTCGATCAGGCTCGCGAACGTGAACGGATTATCAAGGGCAACCTCGATGAAGTGCTAAAGGACATTCAAGCGGCCGAGGGAGGCGCCGGCAAACGAGCGCAGGGCGAGAGCCTTGAAGATGCGCTCAACCGCGCGCGCGAGCTTGCGGACAACCTCGAGTCGCTTCAACGCAAGATTGAGTCCGGCAATCAGCAAGGCCAGGATCCAAATGGCCGACAGCAAGGGCAACAAGGCCAGCAGGCAAATCAGTCCGGACAACAGGGTCAACGAGGCCAGCAGCAAGGTCAGCAAGGCAGCCGTGACCAGCGTGGTCAACAGTCCGGCCAGCAGAATCAGCAAGGCCAGCAGGCGGGCTCGCAATCGGGTCAACCGGGACAACAGACGGTCACGCAGGGACCTAACCAGCAAGCAGGTCGTCAGCGCGGTCAGAATCAACAGTCTCAAAGCCAACAGGCCGGTAGGCAGGGACAGCAAGGCCAACGGGGCCAACAACAAGGACAACAGGGCCAACAGCAAGGTCAACAAGGACAACCCGGCCAACAGCAAGGTCAACAAGGACAACAGCAAGGCCAACAAGGACAACAAGGCCAGCAACAAGGCCAACAAGGACAACAAGGCAGCCAGCAGGGACAAGGCCAGCAGCCCAATCAACAGGGTGGCCGCCCAACAAACGGGAGCGTCGAAGATCCATCGTCAATGGGTGGAGGGCCACCGCGCGGCGGACAACGCCAACTCGAAAGCGAGCTTCGCCAGCGGCTGGCCGACGCCGAAGAATTGAAGCGTGCATTGGGCCGAAATAGCGATCTGGCTCGCGATCTGAATCGCGCAATCGATCAGTTGCGACGCATCAACCCGAACGCTTTCGCCGATCCGGCGCAGCTTGCGTTGCTCAAGAGCGAAGTGATCGACCCGTTGCGCCAGCTGGAGATCGAACTCGCGCGGCGGCTCCAGGCGCGCCTCGGGAACAACGGCGCCGGGGCGCTCGGCGACGGCGAGGCTCCGGATCGCTATCGCAAGATGATCGAGGATTACTATCGCAGGCTTTCGGCGCGCTCGCCTGATCGAAAGCCGTAGTACCGTTTGGAGTGCGGCGACGCCGTCGCCGCTTTGGCTGACAACGCAACAGGACGGCGCCGCGGCGCCACACCCCACAGCGCAACCCGGAGTTTTGTCCATGATGAGGAGTACCATTTTGAAGCGGCTTCTGATTGCAAACTTTCTCGTCGTTCTTCTGATGAGCGCGGAGGCGAGCCGCGTGGCTCACGCTTCTCGCGATCACAAAGCTTTCGCGGCGATCTCGGCCCGGCTGTCTGAACCGGGTGGCTACTTCGATTCGGATAACCTTATTTCGAATGAGACCTCGTATCTCCACGTGATCGGAAAGCTGCGCGAGCTCAACGTCTCTGGCGGCGTGTACATCGGGGTCGGTCCGGACCAGAGTTTCTCTTACATATCCAAGATTCGCCCGCGCCTGGCGCTCATGATAGATATTCGCCGGGATAATCTTCTTCAACATCTGTTGTACAAGGCGTTGTTCGCGCGCTCGCGCAATCGGATCGAGTATCTGTGCGCCTTATTCGGCAAGCCGTTCCCCAGGACCAGAGGCTGGGAGTCCAGGAACGTCAAGGAGCTGGTCGACTACATCGACAACGCGGCTTCTGACACCAAGCTCTTTGATAAGAGCCAAAAAGACGTGCGTCAGGATGTTCAGAAGTACGGCATCCCCCTCTCTCAATCCGACCTGGAGACCATCGGCAAAATCCACAGGGCCTTCTTCAGCAACGGTCTGGACATCCGCTATTCGAGCTACCATCGGCCCCCGCGGTCCATCTATCCTCCTTATCGTGATCTGCTGCTCGAAACCGATCTCGCGGGCAATCAGCAGAATTACTTCAACTCAGAAGACGAGTTTCAATTTCTCAAGAAGCTCGAGGATCAGGATATGCTCATTCCGGTTGTCGGCGATCTGTCAGGACCGCAAGCCCTGAAGGCGATCGGCCAGTACGTCGCGGAGATCAAAGAGCGCGTGTCCGCCTTTTACGTATCCAACGTGGAGTACTATCTTCAACGTCAGGGCACCTTCGACAAGTTTGTAGACAACGTCAAGTCTCTGCCCATCGACAATCGCAGCGTTATCATTCGGAGTTACTTCAACTACTACGCCCCGGCCCATCCGCAAGCCGAACCGAATCACTACAGCACCCAGTTGATGCAGCGGATCGACGACCTCATCAAGCAATGCGCAGCCGGCGAATGCGATTCGTATAACGACATCGTCACGAAGAATTCGATCCTGCTGCACTGAGTTTCCCTGGGATGGATAAGATTGACGGGATGTCCTGTCCCGTAGTTCGTATCATGTCGATCCTGTCCATCCCTGTTCATTGTGGCGCGCCGTGGAAGACATTCGCGTATCAACCTGGAACGAGCTTAACGAACGCCTCTACGAAGGGTCGTGGGAAGCGCCGCTTGCGCGATTCCGGTCGAACCTCGCGTTTCGCGGTCTCGGAAACTCAGCGTACGATCTAAAGACCGGCTTGATACGACTCGGGGGCGCGGCTGAAAAGCTCGAAGGACACATGCTGCGCAACTATCGCAAGTACGCGCGGCGTGACTCGGTGCCCGACGATTCGATGTGGAACTGGCTGGCGCTGGCCCAGCATCACGGCTTGCCCACGCGGCTGATCGACTGGACCTTCTCACCTTACGTAGCGATGCACTTTGCAACCGTTCGATTGGAAGATTACGGCGTTGACGGCGTGATCTGGTGCGTGGATTTCGTAAAGACGAACAGGCTGCTGCCCGAGAAGCTCAAGGCTCTTATTCAAGAGGAGGGTTCGAACGCCTTCACGGTCGAGATGTTGAGTAAAGTAGCCGGCACGCTGGCCGAATACGATCGGCTGTCGCCTGCTGAGTTCGTGGTTTTCTTCGAGCCGCCTTCGCTGGACGATCGGATCGTAAATCAATTCGCGCTCTTCTCGATGATGTCGAACCCGACGGCAAGACTCGACCGCTGGCTCGAGGGACATCCGGAGCTGTACAAGCGGCTGATCATCCCCGCCGAGCTGAAGTGGGAAGTGCGCGACAAGCTCGACCAGGCGAACATAACCGAGCGCGTTCTGTTCCCAGGCCTTGACGGCCTGAGCAGCTGGCTGAAGCGATACTACACGCCGAAAGAGCGGTGAACGGCCCGAGCGGCGGACGTGGAGAAAAGGCGAGATGGAAGATAGGAGCCATGACTACGAAGTCGAAGGCGAAGTGATCAAGATGATTCACGATGAGCTGCCGGCAGTGCGCTGGACGTGCGGCGGCTGCGGCGAGGATTCGTGCACGATCTTTTACGAGCCGGAGACGTCGCAAAGGCTAGTTGAATGCGAATCGTGCCATGCGTCCAACCTTGTCCACAAAGAATCGGTCCGAACCACCTGAACCGCCTTTCCCTGATCGGCCCGTCAGGCTAACATTGCACAGCATGATCGACGACCCTCGCGACCTCATCAGTGCGGTGAGTGACAAGGTCAACTCTTCAGAGAAGCCGGCGGCGCTGGTTTTCAATTGCCATGTCACCGGTCTCGCAGTAGCTCGTTCGCTTGGTCGCAGAGGCGTGCCGGTCATCGGGCTGGATCGCGACGAGAAGGGCTACGGTTTGCATTCGCGCTACACGGCCGTCGCGGGCCGGTGCCCGTACCCGCTGGATAATGAGCGCGCGTTCATTGATTTACTGGTCGAGATCGGCAAAGCTCTGAAGCAGAAGGCAGTCTTGTTCCCGTGTCTCGACGAGTGGGTCTTTGGGGTCGCGCGCAACGCGAGCGAGCTCGGGGAATATTTCATTCTTCCATTCTCAGATATTGAGACCGTCGAACGCATCCTCGACAAGAACTTGCTGTATCGAAAATGCGAAGAGCGCGGAATTTCGATTCCACGAACCTATTACGTCGGCGAACAAACGGCCCAACAAATCTCTGCCGAAATCAGCTATCCCTGCATCGTCAAGCCCGCGCTTCAACGCGAGTTCACCAACGAGTTTGGAGAGAAGGTGCTTCGAGCCAACACCCGAGAAGACTTTCTCGCATTGTCTGAACGCGCGGGGCATCACCCGTTGCTCGCTCAGGAGATTGTGGGCGCGGGAGTCGACAGCTTTTATTCTCTCTGCAGCTATATCGGCCGCGACGGGAACGCAAAAGGAACATTTGTCGGCCGCAAGCTCGAACAATATCCACCGGATTTCGGAACGGCTTGCCTGGTCGACTCTCGCTTCGTCGAGGAGATCGTCGAGCGAGGCGTCGATATTCTGAATCAGTTCGGTTACCACGGCATCAGCGAGGTCGAGTTCATCTACGACGACCGGAGCCGCGACTTCAAGCTACTCGACATCAATACGAGAGTGTGGAAGTGGATAGGGCTCCCGATTCGAGCCGGAATCGATCTGCCATGGCTGGCTTACGCCGATGCGGCATATGGCTACGTGGCACCAGCTCCGAAGCAACGCGACGGCTTGCGATGGGTGTATCTCAAAGACTACATTGCGCTGCGACGGACGAGAGCAGGGGCCCGCGAGACGACGTTGACGCATGACGAGTGGCTGGATTTGATTAGCGGTCGCGGACGGGAGGACAGCGCTATCGTAGATGCAGTGCTGGCGAGCGACGACCCTGAGCCGTTTGTCCAGATGATCGAAAGCCTGTTCGCGAAACAGCAATATTACTGTGCTTGTTGAGTGTTTTCGGTATCTCTGTGGCCTTCACTCCGGAGTGAGCGATAGAGAAGCATTGACGCCAACCTGGCGCGAGGGGTATTGCGAATGAACAAAGTACGCTTCGGGTTCTGGATGCCGATATTCGGCGGATGGCTCCGCAACGTTGAAGACGAACAGATGGCCGCTACATTCGAATACAACAAGCGGCTCGCACAGCGCGCCGAACAAATCGGCTTCGACATCTCGCTGCTTGCAGAGTTGAACCTCAACGACATCAAAGGCGCCACGGCCCCAGTGCTGGAATGCTGGACGACCGCCGCGGCGATCGCTTCGGTGACTGACAAGGTCGAATTGATGAACGCGATTCGCCCCGGCTTTCGCCTTCCCGCGATCACCGCCAAGATGTCCGCCAACATCGATCAGATATCAAACGGCCGATTCAGTCTGAATATCGTGTCCGCATGGTGGGAGCAGGAGATGCGCGAGTACGGCGGCACGTGGGTCTCTCACGACCAGCGTTACGAGCGCACCCGCGAGTTCATCGAGGTGATGCAGGGAATGTGGACGGAGGAGGAGTTCAGCTACGAAGGCCGCTATTACAAAGTCGAGAAGGCGCACCTCGAACCGAAACCTATTCGCAAGCCCTGGCCGACGCTCTACGCGGGTGGAGAATCGGAGGACGCGAAACGGATGATCTCGCGCTATTGTGACGGCTACCTGATGCACGGCGATCCGCCGGAAAACGCGCGCCCCAAGGTCGAGGACATGGCGAGACGACGCGAGGAACTCGGACTCGGGCCGATGGTGTACGGAATCGCCGCTTATGTGATTTGCCGCGAGAGCGACGCCGAAGTGAAGAAGGAAATCGATCGAATATGTGATGTAAAGGACACGGCGGGTTATTTCGGATTCAAGGATTTCACGACCCAGAGCCAGCTCGAACGAGAGTTGTCGCTGAGAGATTACAGCGTGTCGAATCGGGGGTTGCGAACGGGGCTCACGGGAACGGCGGAACAGATCGCGGAGCGCATAATCGAGTTTCGCAACGCCGGGGTTGAGATCTTCCTGATGCAGATGAGCCCGATGGTGGAAGAGATGGAACGTTTCGCAGATCAGGTGATACCGCTCGTGTTCCAGCATCTCAATGTAGGGACGGAAGCGCAATGAAAGTTGTCAGTGTCGGCCTTGCCGGGACTCTCCTTGTTGCGGCGGCGTTTTTCGCGCTCAGACCGCAGGGTCGGGCTGTAGTGCGAGGACTGTTCGCGGAGCCCGACAAAGATCCCGACCATTTGAGTATTAACTCAAAGCCTTTGATTCTGCCGCTGGTCGAGCCCAAAATCGAAGTGGTCAAGAGCCGGCGAGAGCTCACGTTGTATTCCGGCAAAACCGTCGTTCGAGTGTATCGTGTTGGGCTCGGGTCCAATCCAAGTGGCGATAAGAGGGTTGAAGGCGACGGCTGCACTCCGGAAGGTGAGTTCTTTATTTGCTCGAAGAATCCGAAGAGTAACTACTATCTTTCACTTGGCTTGAGCTACCCCGGCCAGGCGGACGCCGAGCGCGGACTGCGAGACGCGCTGATCTCCAGAGTCCAGCACGATCAAATCATCAGCGCGATCCGCGCCCAAGAATGCCCGCCCTGGAACACAAGGCTCGGCGGCGAAGTCTTCATACACGGCAACGGCTCGGCGAGCGATTGGACGTTGGGCTGCGTCGCGCTTGACGATAAAGACGTCAAGGAGTTGTACGATGCCATAGGGAAAGGCGTGCGGGTCACCATCAAGCCCTGACTCAAACAATTTGCCATAAGCGAAGGAGCGTCAATGATCGCGAGATACCTCAGGACCTCGACTTCGGTTGCGCTGTTACTTGGCCTGCTCACCTCGGTCGCGACTGCCCAGCAGCGTCCATCTGCGCCGCCCGCCGATCCCGTGCAGGAACGGTTGCGAGCCATCGAAGAAGCGCTTGGGTTTCTTCAACAGGCTTTGTCGAAGGACATCGACGACTTGATGTGGATCCGCGCGCTGGATGACGTCGCTACGGTCGACAAGGTGCGCTACACCGGCCCGCCGCCGCGAGTGATTCCCAACCCCACGGGTCAGGGCGCGGGCAATCCGGTCATCATCACTGCGTACACCTTCGTTCCGAAGAAATACGCGACGGCAGGAAGCCTGCCATTGATCGTCTACGTTCACGGCGGCGTGCACGGGAATTTCGAATCGAGCGCGGTGCACATCGTGCGCGAGCTGGTCGAGCAAGGCTACGCGGTGATCGCGCCCGATTATCGCGGCAGCACCGGCTACGGGCGAGAGTTCTGGCGGCTAATCGACTATGGCGGATTGGAGATCGATGACGTGCTGGCGGGCAAACAATGGATGCTCGAGAATCATGCGAACATCGACCCCGAGCGCGTGGGCATCATCGGCTGGAGCCACGGCGGATTGATCACGTTGATGAATATTTTCGATCATCCAAAGGATTACAAGGTGGCTTACGCCGGAGTTCCGGTGAGCGATCTTGTCGCGCGGATGGGCTACAAGAGTCAGAACTATCGCGAGCTGTTCTCTGCGCCTTATCACATCGGCAAGACGGCTGACGAAAACGTGAACGAGTACCGCAAGCGCTCACCCGCGTGGAATGCGGATAAGCTGCAGACACCCCTCTTGATACACACCAACACCAATGACGAGGACGTTAACGTGCTGGAGGTCGAGCACCTGATCAAGGCCCTGAAAGCTGCGGGCAAGCAATTCGAACACAAGATCTATCAGAATGCTCCGGGCGGTCATGCGTTCAATCGGCTGGACACAAAACTCGCGAAGGAATCACGCGCAGAGATCTATCGATTCCTCGCGAAGTACTTGAATCCAGCAGCTCCAGTCCGTTAAATCGACATCGAACAGTTTTCGGCGACTGATGAGAGTTCTCGACGGGACAAGGCGCAGTTCTCGCCTAAAAACCTGGACAGCGCGTCACAAAAACTATTGATGAACGCGCGCCCTTGGCTTAGTCTAAGGGCAACCTGCCCCTGCGGACGTTACCGCTTGCATAGTGATTGAGCGCCTGGTCTTAATATCATCGAAAATACGCGCTGGCACTCCTCGCCAGGCCTCCCGGCGACCAACGGAAGAGTTATGTCTGACCGCATGGGACAGAATCGAGGCGAATTAGCGAAGGCACAGCTCATATTGGAAGAGGCAGAGGCAAAGCTCGAACGTCTGCGCGCTTTGCGGGAGGAACGCAGGGTTGAGCGGCAAGGTCTGGGTGCAATCATCCAGGACCTGGCCGCGAGTGGAGATATGGACCGGCTTGTGACCCTGCAGTCGCGCGCGGTGGCGCTTGAAAAGGCGATCAATGAGCTTACCGCCGCCGAGGCGGAGACCGCCCAGCGAGTCGAATCGGCTCGTCGATACCTGTACACTCTGTACCTGCGTCTGGAGAAACTGCGCGAGGAATTCTCCGGCCTCATGCGCAAACTCGCGGCGGTCGGTCAAGGCGAGAGCGTCCCGGCAGATGTGCAGACGAATCTCGGCCGCGTGAAGATCCAGCTCAAAGCAATAACCGGCGAAAACAGCACCGGCCGTCTATAAGACGCCTACCCTCCAACAGACAACGGGTAGAAACCTGATTGAGATCGTCTCAGAGGTGTTCTGGGAGGTCGATGTATGACTCTCGCGGGTCTGATTTCGTAGAGGATCTATCACCCCGCCGTGCGGTTGTTTGCCCCGCCTGAGCTTGCGCAAGTATTGACCTGTCACTCGCTCGCCGACTCGGCACCCCTTCTTCCGTTTGTGTCGGCGCCGGAGCGGCAGCTTCAGTTGATTCTTCGAGTTCAGGAAAACTGCGCATCCACAGCGACGGCTCCTGATTCAATCCTTCCATCACGCGCTCGCGCAATCGACCCGCGAATGCTCGAGCTCCCGACTTGCCGGCATCGGCCAGCAAGACCACCAGGTCGTTCCGAGAGTTTGTAGACATCAGGTCGGCTTCACGCACGAGACTCTGTATGATGTCGAACAAGCGCAACGCGACCTTTCCTCCGTTTGCCGTCATTCGCGGCAACCGGCATCCCACTATCGAAAACGCAGCACCGCCTTCCATTGCCGCTTTAACTCTCTTCTCCACCTCCGACGCAAACTCCTCGTACGCGGTGAAGGGCTCGCGTACTGGCTCGCTGTAGGGAGCTGCCGCCTCCGAATCCGGCGCAGGTGAGCGAGCTTCGGACGCCGGCGGAGCGCTTATTATCCAGGAGCTGATTCCACGATAGCGCGCGATGAGTTGACGGGCTTTGTGTTTGAGCTCTTTCGGGCTAAACGGTTTTGTCAAGTAGTAGTCGGCCCCAAGCTCCGAGGACATGACCCGGTCTATCGCGCGCATTCGCGAGCCCGAGATTATAATGATCGGCACGTTGAGCGAGGTTCGGATCAACGTCAGAACCTTGAAGCCGTCGATGACGGGGAGATCGAAGTCCAAAACGACGAGATCAGCTTTGAAGGATATCAGTTTCGCGAGCGCGCTAACTCCGTCGTGCACGACTTCGAGCGTGTAATCGCCGAGCGTTTGGGTTACCAGATCACAGGTCTCCGGGTCGTCTTCGATGATAAGCACGCTGAAGTCCCTGGCTCTGACTTCGCCCTCGCCGATCGGGGTCGCCGTCTCGCGCTGCTCCTGCGTCCTGGGAGGCCTGACTTCAGAGGCTCGAAATTCTGTACTCGCGTCCGGCGGACGAAGGAGCAACTCTGCTGCGCGCGCCGAATCGATTCTGAGGTCTGAGGCCCGGACGTGCCTTGGTATGGGCCTTTCGGTCTCGTCAGGGGCCCCAGGTTTCGCTTTTCTGGAAACCTCGCGTGAAGGGGCTTCAGGAGGGGTTGATCGAGTCGTATCCTTGGGCTGTCCAGCTAGTGATTGGCGCGGCAGCTCGCTTCGAGCCGGAGCCTTCACTGACGGCTGTGCAACAGCCGGAAACTCGGGAAAGTCCAGATCAAGCGGGGTCGCCGTCCCGGTTAAGTCGTCCAGGAGGCTGGACAACTCATCAAGCGGACCCTCGGAGGCTGGGCGAGGCTCAGGTCTTGCCGGCGGGGTCTCGAACGGAAGCTCCAATTCATCAAGGCGCGTTGACTCCGGAGGTCTTGCGACGAGCGGAGTCCGCGATTCCAGCTCTTCAAGCGACGTCAGCTTCCGAGTCTGAAGGTCTTCGCGGTGCTGACCAGCCGGTACGAGTTCTCCGGTGTCGGGCGCGCGCTCAATCGGCGCGGTTCCGGCTGGCGCTTCGCCCACGAGATCAATCTCCCCAAACGGCTCTGCTTCCTGCTTTCGAGCATCCTGGCGCGCCGAACGAAGCTCATCCCTGATCAACTCCAGTTCGGCAATCGAGGGGGGATGCGGGACGATCACTTCGTCGGGGCGGCCCAGCAGAAAAACACCTCGTGACGGATCGACCTCGATAGCCTGGTCAGATATTGTGAGCGATTTTTCAAATGCAATGTATCGTCCCGCGCGGTCCCCTGACTCTCTGAGATCAAATCGAAATGACTCGGACACCTGCGGTTTGAAGCTCTGAATAACTTCCTGATTGGATTCGTTCGCGGTCAAAACGACGGTCGCCCCGAATGAACGCGCCCATCCTGAAAACTCTATCGCTCGAGCCTCGATGCTGCCCTCCGTGCCGCTGAGGACGCTGGTAACCGGGTCGAAAACAAGTCGTTTGGGGTGCGTCTCGCCAAGGAGCCACTCAAGCTCGCGCAGCACCGGTGTCAGCTCTCGCAGCTTTCCGATTTTCTGGATGATGTCGTCCGAATATTCCAGTATCACAAGCCGGCCGCTGTATACGTCTTCAAGGCAATCGTAGCCCACACGCGCAAACCGCCGTACGGCGTCCTCTGGCGAGTAGCGAATCACGAGCGCGCCATTCTCGTTGCGTTTGAGCCCTTCGATAAGGAACTTGATTCCGAAAAGCGACCTCCCGGACGCCTCGCCGTGAACCAGGTACAGCTTACCCCTCTCGAGGCCGCCGAGGAGTTCGTCAACAGGCTCGATTCCGCTCACAATGAGATTTCGAGATTCCGCATCCATGCGTTTGATGGTCGCTAGTTAATGACCCGGGGTGGACCTGATCACAGGACAGAGTTGAACCAAATGGCGGGTCAACAGGAATCTGGTCTTAGTCCCGATATTTCTTGATTTAGCGTTCGGCCTCCGCCACCTGAGACGAGTCCCTCACTACTCATTTAACCTTAAATGCACAATGGCGTCGGGTTACCAGCGCGTAACCTGCACAGGTCAACGACAAGTGAAAGGATAAGAGGGGCATTCGTGCTTGACCGCGGAACTAGTCCGGCCGCTCTTGGCCCAGCTTAGAGCGTGCCGGTGTGAGCTGCTCCGCGGCGAATTCTTTCAATGGTGCGATCGCGTCCTAAGATTACCATGATCTCAAACATTCCGGGCCCAACCGCCTGACCGGTTAGCGCGGTTCTAGCGGCATTAATCAGCAATCCCGGTTTCACCCCTTGCTCCTCGGCGTAGGCTCTCAGGGCCGATTCCGCCGCGTTGTGTGTGAAGTCCGCAAGCGATGCCAGCCGATTCGCCAGACCCGCCAACAGATCCTTCAGACGCTCGTCCTTCAGATTCTTCCTGACGGCCTCCGGGTCATATTCAAACTCATCGGAAAAATACGGCCGGCCGAGCGTCGCGAAATCCTGAGTCGTTCGATAGCGGGCCCTGAGTACCTCTATGGTGCGGGCGAGCCACTCGCGACTGGTCGATTCGTACTCGTCGCGCCAGAGACCGAACTGCTTCAATTGATCACCGACCAGCGGTAAGAGTTCATCCAACGGCATCGCGCGGATATACTCGCCATTCATCCACAGCGCTTTTGGGTCGGTCCAGTCGCGGGGGTCCTTTTCGTTGAAATTGAAAATGGCGGACGATTTGTTGACGGCTTCTAGAGAGAACTTCTCAATCAGCTCAGCGCGCGAGATGATCTCCTGATCTGAACCTGGCGACCAACCTAGAAGCGCCAGAAAATTAACCAGCGCATCGGGAACAAACCCTCGATCTCGATAGGTAGTTACCGAGACAACTTCACCGTGCTTGCGTTTGGACAGCTTTTCTCTTCCGGGCGCCATTATCAACGGCAGATGAGCGAACCGCGGGACCGGCGCGTTTAACGCCTGGTAGATCAGCACTTGCTTGTGGGTGTTTGTGAGGTGGTCTTGTCCTCGGATGACGTGGGTGATGCGCATTTCGATGTCATCAACAACCACCGACAAATTGTAAAGCGGATGCCCGTCGGAGCGAATGAGCACGAGGTCTTCGATGTCCGAGTAGTCGCGCTCCTGGGCTCCGTAGACGTCGTCCTCGAAACGGGAGAGCCCTTGCTCGGGAACCTTGAGCCTTATGGCTGCGGATTCGCCAGCCTCGACCCGTCGAAGCGACTCCTCCAGCGGCAGATCGCGAAATGGATTTGGTTCCTTCCCCGCCCGAGACTGCGCGCGCGCGCGGTCTACAATCTTCGCTTTGAGCGTACGGTCGTCCGTCTGCTCTTTAGGCGTAAAGTCGTAGTATGCCTTGCCTTCTTCGACGAGCTTACGGGCGGCGGCGCGATGCTGCTCCACGAACCATGATTGAAAAAACGGCCCCTCGTCCGCATCGAGTCCGAGCCAACGCATGCCCTCAAGGATGCCCTGAACCATCTGTTCGGACGAGCGTTGGATGTCGGTGTCTTCGATGCGAAGTATGAACACTCCGCCGTGCTGTCGCGCAAATAGCCAATTGAACAGCGCGGTTCGCGCGCCTCCGAGGTGAAGATATCCGGTTGGGGATGGGGCAAAGCGGACCCTTACGGATTCGGTCATGGTGGCTTTCGATAATGCTTTGTCTGAATGCTTACTTGAGCTTATCCTCAAGAACCGTTACGCGCTGAGCTGTCGCGAGCGCCAGGCGTCCAACCTTATCGGCGAGGTCTCGAGTTACTTCGTTCGACAGTATGAGCTTGTTGAAGCCATCTCGCATTTCCTCGGTTATGCCGTCAAACCTCTCTCGCATCTCGCGTCGATCAGTTTCTGCCTGGGCTCCGAGGCGCGCAACTGTTTGAGCAAGCGCTTCGAGATTCGTCGCAGTCTTCTCCTGGGCCTCTTTCAAGCCCTCAATGTCCGTGCTCACCCTTGCATGGTGCTCAATCAGAAACTGAATTGCCCGTTCCATCTCTTCGCCAGTCATGGCCGTCTCCTTGACTTCATGATTCCCAGGATTCAATTTGCGATTATCAATGACCGGCGAAAAGAAAGGCAAGCTTGCGTGGAGCTTGCCTTTTCAAAAGAGAGAGCTAGCCGGCACTTATCATTTGCTCGTCATCGGTGCGATGTAACGTACGGCCTTAAGTTCCGCCAACGCCGCGAGCTTCTCGATCGGCAAGCGCCCGATAATCAGCTTCGCTGTCTTCGGGTCGAGGATCATCTCAAAGCCAAGCTGCTTGAGTTGCGCCAGCGTTTCAGGAGATTTGTCCGCCAGCCAGATCTGGATCTCGGCCTTGCCGTCGCGGACGAACTTCGCTTCATCGGCGGATGGTTTCGCATTCTTATCCTTTAAGCGCTCGATGACTGCCGCGATTGATGGATTCAGCTTCGCAAGGAGCTCCCGGCGTCTCTGCTCTTCGGGCGAGAGGCGATCAGCTTTGTTAGCCATACCGAGCGAATCGGCTAGGGTCGGCCCACTGAGTGCGGTCGGCGGCGCAGTGCCTGGCCCCCTACCCGACCCCTTTCCGGCGCCGATGCCGCCCACAGAACCAGAACCTGCGGTTGGCTTCTTTGCTCTGGTGGCAGGCGGCGGGGGCGGAGCTGGTGGTAGCGACTCACTCGCCCGCACCGTCACGGCCTCGGTCTTCGACAACGTGCGTCCGGTCCGTAGATCAGCCATCAGTTGAAGTCTCTCGAAGGGTCTGTCGCGGCCAAAGACCCCTTCGCGATTTACGCCTTCCGGCATTTCGACCGGCACTTCAATCTTCCGCGGCTCGCCACCGTCGGTCACGGTCATCTCTTCGACTGCTACGAATGAAGTGAACTGCGTCATCAAGCGAAAGTTGAGCCCGAGCTGCGTGATCGCCTCGCGGATATCATCGCGCGCGTTGCCGGATTGAATGCCGCTGTAGTCCTGATTCATCAAGTCATCGATTCGGGTGCGAGCCCACAGCGTCGCGAGGACGTCGTGTCGAGGGTCGTTCTCAGGAAGCTCCACCGGGATCTCGCGCACGAACTCGCGGCCGGACATTTTCCCTTTCAACTTGATCACACCTTTTGCTCCCGCGGTGTAGCGCCCGGTAAGGACCACCGGCTTCGCGCTGAACAAGTCAGGAATTCGTTTCGGATACAGATCGGTTATTGGGAGCCCGGCCCAGTCGATCGAGACGTCTGTGAGCAACGGATTGCGCACTCGCTCGTGAAAGCGCTTGGCTGCCGCCGAGCCATCGTCGTTAAGGGTCACATATTCGACTTCACCGCGGCCCTGCTCGGCCATCTTGTCGAGAAGAAACCGGTTGACCGAGCCGCCGATGCCAAACGCGAATACGCGGGCGTTCGGATGCTTCTGGACCTCCCCGATGATCTCCATGTCATTGCCGACATAGCCGTCCGTCATGAAGCAAACAATACGAACGTGGTCCCCGGCGTCCGACGGATCGAGAGCCGCGCGAATCGCCTTCATCATCTCGGTCCCGCCGCCACCGGCGCGCGAAGCCAGAAATGCCTGAGCCTTGGCCAGATTCTCCTTTGTCGCCGGAACGGGCTCCGGAAACAAGACGTGAGTGTCGCCGGAAAACGTTATCAAGTTGAAGGTGTCCTGAGGGTAAAGCCTGTCCAGCGCGAGCTTCATCGTCTCTTTTGCCTTCTCAATCGGAAAGCCGGTCATCGAGCCCGAGGTATCCAGCACGAAGACGAGCTCCTTGGGCGTCACGTCCTCGAAGGTCACGCGCTCGGGCGGCTGGAGGATCATCGTGAAGAACCCCCCGTTGGGATCAGAGCGATGGCTGAGCAACGCGTCCTCGATGCTCCGCCCGGCAACGTCGTACTTGAGAATGAAATCCTTGTTTGGGATTTCAGACTTCTTCTTGAGTTGAACGATCGCGCTGTGGGTACTCGGTCGTTCGACGTCGACGTCGTGCAGGGTCGATTTTAAGGTGTCGATCGGAACGCCCGCATCGAGCGCCACCGAAATCGAGATATCGTGCCCGGCGCGTTTGCCCTCAGGAGCAACCGGCGGTGTGACTCGCGATGCGTCAGGCACTTGATCAGTATCGGGGGCCCATCCGCCCGCTTGCTTTCCGACCGTATTGCCGGGGACATATCGCGGCCCAACGACCATCGGAAAAACAAACTCGTAAGACCCGTCCTCGTACTTCAGCGTTTCGACGTAGCTGATCGTAACGTTGACCTTCTCTCCGGGCATTATGTTAGCCACCGATTGCGTGAAGATGTTCGGGCGCTCTTGATCGAGCAGGCTGGCCACGTTCCCCGCCGCGCGAGCGGCCTCGTAAACCGCGCGCGCTTCTTCGCGGCGCTTGATCAGGCCCCGCACCGTACGCTCACCGACACGCATAGTCATATCATCGACCGCCGCGTTCTGAGGCAACGGGAACGTGTAGACCGCTTCGATCTTTTCCTTTAGTGGGTTCTCAAACTCCTGAGTAACAACAACGCGGGAGACGAACCCGCTGATTTCAGCTTTGACATCGGTGTGCTTGAGAGGGCATAGGGCGACAGCCGCTCCTTTTTCGGGATCGATGATTTGAAGCGCGCCTTGGGTAACGCGGCCGGATGCGGATGACGTAAAGCCTGAGCCTCTAGTCTTCGAGATTCGAGCAAAGGCTATGAAGCTTGCCAGGGAGAGCACAGTGAGGAAAGCAAGGAGCAAGATGAGTTTGCGTTGCATGGTACCTCCAAGAGAACGGGGTTGGGTTTAGAGTTCCGAGTTTCCCGATTGAGCGTTCGATACGAACTTCCAACCCTTGATAGATCCAGGCAATCTTGGATCACACCAGCACGGAAGGCATGAAACCTCGGAATCGCCGGCGGTTCCTAATGACTTAGACACCCGAAGCGGACTCGAGTTCCAAAATCTCTGTTCAAATAAGGAACGTGAGGGTCAGATGGGTTTGCGGTTGTTGTGTGGACCCAATTGGAAGTGCGACGAAAGAACGCTGGGCAGACTACCAAAACAACACAGCGGTGACGAGTCTGGACTCGCCACCGCTGTTTTGATCTGGAAGATCGAGGCTAGTTAGAACTGGAAACGCGCCCCGAACTGCATCTGGAACGGCGGGCCGGGATTGTTGTTGAGCAGGATCAAGCCCTTGCGCGCCGAGGTTGGGTTTTGATCGACCAACTGCAGGAAGTTGGGATTTGTCGGACCAAGGAATCCGCAGTTGGCGGAAATCGAGGTAGCCGGCGCCACAGGGGCGCAGAACGTGGTGGACGCTCCCGAAAACTGGAGATTCTTCTTGTTGAAAATATTGAACGCATCCACGATGAATATCAGGCGTTTGCCTTCCGCAATATTGAAGGTCTTGGCGCCATGAAGGTCGAAGAAACGTACCGCCAGGTTTCGGAACGCATTCCGCTTGAACGGCGCGCCCGGTCCGAGGTACGGACGATCCGGGCCCCCGCGATCTTCGTTCGGGTCGGTTATGCCCGAGCTGGCGTCGACGGGGAGCCCCGAGAACATTCTGATTGCCCCACCAAAGTCCACCCCGTGCGGCAGAAAGAACAACGGACCGGCGACGAATTGATGGCGGCGATCGATATTCGAATCCGCGTATTCAGACGCCGTGTCTCTTGAGTTCTCATATCGGAAGCCCGACGCATCGCGCTCGTTGTCGTCATCGGAAATGTTCTTCGACAGAGTGTAAAACGCGTTGAGCTGGCCCCACTTCTTCTGGAACTTTGTGCGAAGCGTCAAGGCGCGAAACAGCGACTTGGCAGTGCTTTCGCGAATGGTTATGGCGCCGAGACTGGAAATCGGCCGGATGCAGGCACCGGGCGTCGCCGCGCATTGAGGCACGGCGGCAGGCGCTCGCAATCCGTAGAACGGCCGCTGCGCCGGGTCGGTGGCCGTCGAGCGCAGGATCGGCAACGGAAGGTTCAGGTCGCGGTCCCGTTCGAGGTGAATCGTGTGGACGTAGGTGAAGTCGGCGCCCACTGACAGCGCCTGGCTGACCTGGCGCTCAATGCCGATGCCCGTCTGATACGCAGTCGGGTTCTTGTAGTCTTTTGCGTTGAGGATCGGCTGCGCGCCCGCAAACGGATCGACGGTCAGTCCCAACGCTGCGGCGATTTGGCTAACCTTGTCAGCTGTGATGTCCGGCAGGTTGTCCAACGGGAAGGTATTCAAGTCTATGCCGATCAGCTTCAGCTGTTTGTAGATAGTATTCTGCGATGCGTTGGGATTTCCGGCTGGAATTTGCAGCGGAAGCTGCAAAGAAAGATCGCCGGCCGGGAGACGCCAGTTATTGCCGGCACCGGCAAACAGCAGAAGCGGAGTTCGCGCGTAATACACTCCGCCGTAACCGCGAATCACCGTCTTCCCATCACTCCACGGATCCCACGCAAATCCGAAACGGGGTCCGAACTGCTTGGTGTTGTCGTTGATGAACGTAGGATCGGCGGTGTGACCGCTCGGGAAGCGGAAGCCCTGAACCTTTGCGAGCAAGGTCGGGTTGTTGGCTTCAGGGCTCGGATTGTACTGGCCTTCCCAGCGCAGGCCGTAGTTGAGGGTGAGGTTTGGACGCACGCGCCACGAATCCTGGGCGAAGAAGGCAAGCTCGTCTGTGGAGTACGACGCCATCAGGTTCCCCGCTTGCCTCGAGAAGCTAACCGCCGTGTTATCAAAGCGGTTCACCGTCCCGGTCGCTATGCTCGGCGTGTACGACAAGATGTCCAGAATCGTGTTGACGTTCGTGGCCGTGCTTGCCGATGTGGAAACGTTGAAGGTGCCAAGCTGATTGAAGCCGAAGAGCTGACTGATGAAAACGTGGTTGTACTCGACGCCAAACTTGGCAGTGTGATTGCTCTTGGACCAGTTCAAGCTGTCGGCGGCTTGAATCCTGCGATCGACTTGATAGTTTTGGCCCAGGAACGAGACGGTCCCGACGTTCCCGACTGCTGTACTGAGCAACGGCTGAAGCGCATTGGCCGGACGCGGGCGTTCCTCGCGGACCCACTGGCCACGAAACTCGTTGACGATGCTTGTGCTGAAGAAGCTGGTGAATTGTCCCGTAATCGAGTTTGTGTAGTCCTGCTCCGTCCCGTTGTTACTCAGCGCGCTGATCGTTGTGGGGAACAGCGCGTTTCCTACGGAATTCGCGTTCAAAGCGTTGTTCCTGCTAAACCCATACCGAACGTTGAAGCGGTGATTCGGGTTGATCTCGTAATCAAGGCGTCCCACAACCGCGTTCGCGTCGTTGGTTTGAGTAAAGGGCTCCTGGAGCGAAGTGAAAAAGTCGAAAGCCTCCTGTGTATTCGCCGCCGGCGACGTAAGCGTCAGCGGATCAAAGAAGACGTTGCGGTTGTTTCGGAATCGTTGCTGCTCGTAAGCAGCGAAGAAGAAGATCTTGTCTTTCTTGATTGGGCCGCCAAACGAACCGCCAAACTGTTGTTGCGTGGGCGCCGGAGTCACTTCGACATCCTTGCCGGTCCTTTTAAGGATATCCGTGTGAACCGCCTCGAAGAATTGGTTGGTTCTGGATGCTTCTTTGGGGCGGATGTTGTAGAACGCGGATCCGTGCCAGTCGTTTGTTCCAGCCTTCGTCACGGCGTTGACTACGCCTCCGGTAGAGCGCCCGAACTCAGCCGAATAGCCGGCAGGCACAACCTGGAATTCCTTGATCGATTCCTGCGGGATCGTGAACGCGTTGTTCGATCGCTCGCCTCCGCGGATGCCGCCGAAGAACGGGTTGTTATAGTCCACACCGTCGACGTTGACGTTCGAGTTGATTCCGCGCTGACCCGCCAGTGAAATCTGTCCGCGAGACGGATCGACCTGAGCCGTGGGGGTAAGGGTCACGAAGTCCTGAAACCGCCGTCCGTTGATCGGCAGGCTCTCAATGGCCCTTTCGTTCAACACTGTCTCCGACTCGGAGCGGGTTGTCTGAACCTGAATCGCGCCCGCCGTAACGCTCACGACCTCGGAGACTCCGCTCACACCCATCGTAATATTCACATCGATCGATCGGCCGACGGTCACCTCGACGTCCTTGACGCTTGTCACTGCGAAACCGCTCGCCTCGGCCGTCACGTTGTACACCGCGGGCGGCAACAGCAATATCGTGTATAGTCCGCTCTCGTTTGTTGGCGCCGAGCGTGTCAGGCCAGTCTGTTTGTTGGTGGCGGTAACGGTTGCCTTAGTGATGGCCGATCCCTGAGCGTCGGTAACAACGCCGGTGATCTGGCCGGTGCTGGCTTGTGATTGCGCCATGACTGGAACAGCGCCGCAGCTAAGACACAATGCCAGCAGGACTGCAGAAAGTGAGTGGAATGAGTTTCGTTTTGTCATTTTCCTGCCTCTCCTGGTGAAAATATGGTCCCTGATTTACGGGTGATGCGGGCAACCGCAGCGACACCCAACCTTGTCTGTTAACTCCCGGCTTTCATCAGCCGGGTTCATAGAGACGGGAGATGCGAAGGTGAGCCACCCGTCTGAAAGCAGCACGCTTACCCCTCTTTGTTCAAACACTCTTTTTTTTGATGCGCGCCTCGCAAGGCCCTGGAGTGGCTTTACGCGTCCATCGTTCCCTGAATTCTTTGCGAGCAAGCAGATCAACCTGAATCAGCACCCCCTGCGGCGCTCAGCCTTACTGGCCCGGCGATATACCCCTAGAGTCTCATTCCTGAGCCTGATCGTCGCCCTGGCTTTTTGAAAGACTGGTACCTCGCGGGTGAGGGGAAAGGCTACTTCAACGACCCAGGCAAGTCAAGGAAATTAGGTGTTAATTCCTAGGAAACAAGATAAGGACGAGGTCGGCCGTATCCCGGAAGTTCGTGTTTATTCGCGACCCTCAACCGGGCCTGTTTGTCCGACCGCCACCAGGATGAGTTATGGCTAACATCCGGCGCAATCACTTGCGCTGGGAGAGCACTTCCACGGTCGCCTTGAACGACCCCAGATTGTCGGAGAGTTGTCCCTCGTTCACCGACAGGAACAGAAGCCCATCACGCGTGGCGGTAAATTCAGCCGAGCGGCCGATGAAAATAAAATCGTCGTTGTCCGAGGATATAACGCCGATCAGCGCGCCGGTCGGTTGATCCGGCATAAGCTTCTTGGGATCGGCGAGGTCACCCACTCCCTCGGGCCCGCACGTGCGTCCGCCTACCGGGTCCAGGGTAATCGAGCCGCTGGCGGTTATGCGTATGTGATCGCCGCGCTTTACAATCAGTCCCGAACTGGTCCAGTCCTTCTTTGCCGCGACGTCCACGTTCATCGTCTTCACCGGCACGAGCGGCTTGCGCGTCAGGCGCTCGCTGTCACTGGTTTCGGTGGTTGCAGGAACGGTCGCAGTCGGCGGGTTAGTTGCGAGAGGTTTCTCCGGCAGAGGGTCCGTCGGGGGCGGCTGCGTTTCGGGCGGACCTGTTTCTTTTGGCTGAGTTTCAGCGGGTTGTGTCGCGGCGGTCGTAGTGCCCTTCTTGCCTCGCGGCTGATTCTCGGTCTTGCTTATCACCGGCGCGGGCTCGGACGGTTCCGGTGCAGCGGCAGGCGCATCCGAGGCGGCAGCAGGAGCCGAGTCGAACTCTATTCGCGCGACATCACCCATGTACACCATCGCCTTGCTCAAATAACGACCCGAACCGGTATCGAGCATGATGACGAACTGATCATCGGCGAAGCTGCTCACTTTACCTTTGAGCACGCTTCCATTTTTCAGGTGAATCGTATCTGCCGTGGCTGTCTGCGCCAGAACCACAATCGAGACCAAAAACACTAACAAGCACTTCCGCATGTCACGCCTCCGCCATCTATGGACTCAGGGTTTCGGTCGCGAATTATATCAAAGCCCCGTCGAGTCTGAAACGCGGCCGGAATAAGTTCGACCAATGCTGCTGATAAGCGTCATTCGCCTTCGCGGTTGACCCGATCCTGGTAGTCCTCAGAAGAAGCCGGATCGAGCTCCCAACGACGGTGATCGCGTTCTTGCACCTTTTCGGTTGTGTGGAGCGGTTCATTGTCTTCATAGACGAGCCCAACCGCTTCGCCCAATTCCTCGACTACATCCTGATCGGGAGTCGGGGCAGAGCCACCAACCGTTTCGTCTCCGATGTCGGCGCGAGCCCAATCGGCATCCAGATCACCCGCCGAAAGCTGAGGCGTCCTCGAGTGGTGTTCTCGAAGCTCGCGTTTGAGCTGCTCGCCTCCCGAAGCAAGCCGCTGCACATCCGCGAATTCCTGCTGGACCTCTTCCCCCGGCTCGTACTGCTCACTCTCGGCAGTTCCTGCATCTATGAATTTCTCATTGATCTTGTCCGTCATAAAAGATCGCCCCCTTGAACCTGGTTGGCGTCACTCTCAGCGTTGGAAACAGTCTAGCACAAAACGAATGAGCAGCACGTGCGAGTTTCTTGTCAGCGAGTGTCTTGTCACCGGGTACGGGCTGGCGATTTGGCCGGAAATTAGAAAGGCGAGCCCATTTAGCAGGGCTCGCCGGTAACAACGCAGTACGAAAATCGGAACTAGGCCGCAATTACATTGCTGGCAGCCAGACCCTTCGGACCCTGCGTTATGGTGAACTCAACACGTTGCCCTTCGTTGAGGGTTTTATATCCTTCGGCCTCGATGGCTGAATAGTGAACGAACACGTCGTCACCGCCTTCGCGGGTGATGAACCCATAGCCCTTGGTCGCGTTGAACCACTTAACAGTTCCTTGTTCTCTCAATGCTTTCTTCTCCTTTTCATCTAGAGTGAATTGCAGAGTGATGATCGGAGCCAAAGCAAAGAGCGTTTGCGGTCAAACTTTCAAACGCGCAAAACTTTAACTTCAACTTCAGTCCTCCTCACACTACTGCTAAACAAAACGCGCCAATCCTACACATCCCATAAAAAGCTGTCAACCGAATTGTGCACTACGAACCTGGGGAACGGGCGCTGACGCTGGGGCCGCTGTCGAAAAAAAGGGATGCACGGCGGCCACGCTATTGGAAGACTCCGGGGTCCAGTTGCCCGAAGAAGACCCGGTGCAAGTTGCCGATTGCCTTCTCGACGTCCTGCTCGGCGACTACGAAGCTCATTGTCAACGGCGACGAGCCGTGAACGATCAATCCCACATCCACATCATCAATCGCCTTGAAAACTCGACTGACCAGCGATGGATCGGCTCGAAGGCCCGCTCCAACCAGAGAGACCACCGCGCGTCCGGCCTCGGCGGTCGCCGTCCCGTAGTCGGATACCGCCTCCATCAGATCTCGGCCCTGGTGCCGGAGTTCGTGCGAATCGATCGCAAGGACAACGTTCGAGGCCGAGACCGACGTGAGCAACGGCTGAATTCGCCGCTTCGCGAGGACATCATGAAAAGCCCTCAGCAGATCATCCGCCGATGCTAGTCGTGTGGCGTCAGCCCAGCCCGCAGTGGCGTTGATTATGGTCACCGGCCGCTTGTAGGCGATCGACTTGAAGGGATTGAGGCATTGTGGCGCGCTCGCCGTGATAGTCGTCCCGGTCGCGGACGGCTTCCTCGAGTTGTAGATGTGAACCGGAATTTGCTTGGATGCCGCGGGGTGTATGGCTTTCGGATGAAGCACCTTCGCACCGAAGTGCGTCAGGTCGGCGGCCTCAGCGAACGAACAATGCTTGACCGTTCGCGCCTCGCGAAACAGCTCGGGGTCGGCTGTCATCAACCCCGATACATCCTTCCATATCTGAATATCCTCGACGTCGAGCGCCGCGCCAACAATTGTTGCCGTATAATCGGAGCCCTCAAACCCAAGCGTGGTTGTGGCGCCGTCCCGCGAAGAGCCGATGAAGCCCTGTATTACCGGCACAGCCCCGGCGTCTATAACCTGAGGAATCACCTCATTTATTTGCTTGTTGGTGATTTCCACGAGCGGAGAAGCCGAGCCGTAGCGATCGTCGGTTCTGATGAGCTCTCGCGCGTCGAGCAGCCGCGCCGGAATGCCCCGCTCCGACAAGGCATCGGTCAAGACCGCGGATGACAGCAGTTCGCCGTAGGAGAGTATTTTATCGAGCCCGCGCGGCGGCACCTCGCCAAGGATCGCGAGCCCCTCGAGAAGCTTCTTCAATTCGTCGAAGTGTTTTTCGATGAGCGCGAAGACCTCGCGACCATCGGTGTTCTTGACCAGCCGGCGCGCCTCGCTCGAGTGGCGAGTCTTGAGATCGGCAACGATGCCGAGCGTCGTTCGGCTGTCTCCCGAGGCTGAAGCTTCGGCCGCTTGAAGCAGTCTCCGCGTCGTCTTGCCCATCGCTGAAACTACGACAACAGGCTTGAGATGCAACCGCGCACCGATGATCTCGGCTACGCGCTCGATTGAAGGCGCGTCCTCAACCGACGTGCCGCCGAACTTCATTACGATCATCTCGACGCCCCAGGTAGGAGACCATAGATGAACACGGATAAAACACAGATATCTTGAGAAAAATAGTATCCGTGTTCACCTGTGTTCATCTGAGGTTTTCCTAGTCCAGATATCCTTGGGCCTTCATCAGCTCAGCGTTGAGAATCGCGGCTCCCGCAGCGCCGCGAATCGTATTGTGTGAGAGCACAACGAAGCGGATGTCGAACACCGGACACTCGCGAATGCGCCCCACCACGGCGCTCATGCCATCACCGGCGTCGCGATCAAAGCGAGGCTGCGGGCGATCTCTTTCTTCTGTCACGATCACCGGCCGCTCAGGCGCGGAAGGCAGCCTCAGTTCTTGCGGAAGAGAACTGAATTGCGCGAGCACATCGGCAACCTCGGCCGGTGTCGCTTTCTTTTCAAGCTCCACCGACACGCACTCCATATGCCCATCTTCGACGAACACGCGGTTCGTGTGCGCGCTGATAGAAAAGTCAGCGAATCGAATGCGATCAGTCTCAAATGAGCCCATGATCTTGAGTGGTTCGGTCTCGACTTTCTCTTCCTCCCCGCCGCCGATGTACGGAATCACATTGCCGAGCATGTCAATCGCCGAGGGTCCCGGATATCCAGCGCCGGACAGCGCCTGCATGGTCGCGACGATCAGGCGCTTCACACGGAAAACGCGATGGATCGGCGCGAGCGCCATCACAAGCCCAATCGTAGAGCAATTCGGATTCGTGATGATTGCCCCGGACCAGCCGCGCCGTTCGCGTTGAGCTTCAATCAAGGCCAGATGCTCGGCATTCACCTCGGGCACGAGCAGCGGAACGTCCTGGTCCATCCGATGGTTCCTGGAGTTGCTCAGGACCGTGTAGCCGGCGCGCGCGAAACTCTCCTCGACCTCGCCAGCGACTGACGAGTCGAGTCCCGAGAACACGACCTGGCAATCCAGGGCCGGCTCACATGGCTTGACCGTCTTGCCCCTCAGCGACGAAGGTATGGGCTTGTACTGCCGCCACGTCGTCGCTTCCGCATAGGTTTTTCCCGCAGAGCGATCTGAAGCCGCGAGTTCGGTCAGCTCAAACCAGGGATGGTTCTCGAGCAGCGTGACGAATTTCTGTCCCACCGCGCCGGTCGCGCCCAGGACTCCCACCGGGATCTTTCCAGCCATATTCGCCCTTTGCGTTCTTTGCGCGAAACCGCAAAGTCGCTTCCACAACATACAGCTACGAACCGCTCCCTTTCAATCGCGTCACCATCTCCTGATAAATACCAACCGCCGCGCCAAGGTCCCGTTTCGAGATTCTCTCACCCGCCGTATGCGCGTCGAGAATCGAGCCTGGCCCGAACAGCAACGGCTTCCCCCAGTTCGTCAGTAGAGGAATATCCGTGGTGAACGACACCACCGTGGTCTCGATCCCGTCAATCGCCTCGGTGAACACCGGCTCGCACTCGAACGTGTATTCCACTTCGGCGCGAGAACGAACTACATCTTCGATCAACCGCTTTAGCGAATCAGCGCTGCCGACAACGCGAAGCATCAACTCGGCCTCGGCGTCCGCCGGGATGACGTTGGCCGCGACGCCGCCTTTGATGACCCCGATGTTCATCGTGGTTGCTCCGAGCGTCTCGTCGTTCGGCCATTGAGCCGATCGAAGGTCGGCGAGAACGTCGAGCAGCTTGTCGACGGCGGATTCTCCCATCTCGGGATAGGCCGAATGCGCCGCGCGGCCACGTGTCCTGAGAATGGCTCTCAGAGCCCCTTTCGAGCCAAGCGCCAACTTTGACTCAGTAGGCTCGCCGTTGATCAGATATCGCGATCGATTCGGAATCGCGTTCGCCGCCCGCGCGCCCGGGCTGCCCGCCTCTTCGCCAACAACGAAGAGCAGGCCGAAGTCACTGACGTTGGCTTCGATCAATGCCTCGCCGGCCTTTACCATCGCCGCGATTATTCCCTTCGCATCGCAAGCTCCGCGACCGTAAATGAACTCATCGTCTTCGCCGTACTGGATGTAAGGCGGAACAGTGTCCGTGTGAGTGGACAGCACGACCTCCGGCTCGCCACGTCGAGCATAGACGTTTGGCCTGTCGATCGCCGCGTCTTGCAGCTCGACGTCAAATCCGGCGCGCTCGAGATAGTCGGCCAGGAAGCGGGCGACCTGCATTTCATCGCCGCTGATGGAAGGGATGGATATCAGCTCGCGGGTGAGTTCGAAGGCGGTCATTCGAGGACACTATTGATCGACAAGCTTAAGCAGCGTCACCTCGTCGCGGCGAACCTCTGGGTTATCGCCCGACGCCTCATTGGCTTGATAGGGCTCGTAGCAAACCCGGCAGCGAGCCTCGTAGGTGTTATCCCCTATCTCAATCTGCGAATTGCCGCCGGCAACGCGCTGGGTGTAGTGAGCGAGCCCGCCGCAGCGCACGCACACCGCGTGCATCTTGGAAACATATTCGGCGACCGCCAGAAGCGCCGGCATCGGGCCGAATGGCCGGCGCAAATAATCCTGATCGAGCCCCGCGGCGATCACCCGGACGCCCGCGTCCGCCATCTCCATGGACACCTCGACGATTCCTTCATCGAAGAACTGGGCTTCGTCGATCCCCATCACCTTTACGCCAAACGCGATCTTGGATCGAAGCTCCTCTGAGCTGATGACCGCGGTCGCATCCAGCCCGCGATTGTCGCGAGAAATGATGCGCTTCACATCGAACCGATCGTCGATCACCGGCTTAAAGATCTGCACGCGCTGCCGGGCTATTTCGGCTCTTCGTATGCGGCGGATCAACTCTTCGCTTTTACCGCTGAACATTCCGCCGGTTATTACTTCGATCCACCCACCTCTTGGATTGAACCCGTCCATTAATTCGTGCTCCTTCCGCAAGACCCACCCGCCGGTCGAACCGGTTTCCCGCCATATTCATTCCTAACAGTCACACCAGTCACGCATCAAGTCGATCCTCATACGGCACCACTTCACCGCGCTCAACGAATCGCTTGAGCAGCCTCAAATACATCGACCAGCAATAACAGGACACCCGGTAATGCTCGTTCGACTCGGGCCAGCCGGTGTGATGAAACCGCACTTGAGTCACGCCGTCGATCTCGTCCAATTGAAAACCAAGTCGCGTTCCCTCCCAGTCTTGGTCCGCGCGAGTCAGCTCCAGTTCAAACTCTTGGCCCGGGACGCAGCGCGATACTGTTGCCCGCCAGTCATATCCGGGACCAAATCCGAGATCGTATTCCGCGCCTTGTTCGGGTTTTCCTGATGTCGTCTCAGTCCACCATGCGCTGAGACCGGCGGGAGTGGACACCGCATCGAACACTTGCCGTGCTGGGGCCTTGATCGGAAAGTGCTGAAATATATCGGACATTTTGCACCTAGTTGAGCTTCCCTTGCAGCGTCCTGAAGGCGCGAATCGCAAGCGCGTACTTTGGATTCAAATCGATCGCCGCTTTGTACTCGCGAAGCGCCTCTCGCGATCTTCCGAGCGCTTCGTACACTCGCCCAAGGTTGAAGTGAGGGTAGAAATAGCACTCGTATCGCGACGCCGTCATCGCGCGTTTGAACCAGTCAATCGCCGCGTAGTAGTTGCCCTGCTCGATCAGGTATGCGCCAATGTCGTTGTAGGGATTACCGAACTCGGGATCGACCTCAATTGCGAGATGGCACTCTGCGATAGCCTGGTCCGTCTGACCCATGAAACTGTAGGTCCATCCCAGAAACGTGTGCGCTTCAGCAGTCGGATAAGCTTCGATCGATTGGTTATAGAGGTCCGCGGCCTCGTCGAGCTCGCCGCGCATCTGCGCTTCATGAGCCGACTGAAAAAGTTGAAGCGCCCTGCGTTTCTCGCCAGCCTGCTCCGGTGTAAGCAGTTCTTCTCTACCGAAAGGCATTTCGCCGATCCCGCTATCGAGCGCGACGTGAATCCGACTCTCACTGTGTTTGGTCTCTGTTTCTTCTGCCATATATCTACTATCTTCCAAGCCCGGGGATTGAGCAACGAGAGCAGCCCGGGCTTCAATCTGCGCTGAATCAATATCCCAGCGCCATTCCGTCCTTCCGCGGGTCGGAGGCGCCCATCAATGTGCCGCTTGCCCAGTCGATCATGATAGCCTGGCCCCCTCCCATTGAAGTATCAGGCGAAAGCGCAGCGCGCTGGTGCCCCTTACTGGTCAAGCTCCTGATCACCTGCTCAGTCATCTCATCCTCGAGCAGGACGCGTTTGCCGTTCAGGAAGCGAAACCTGGGCGCTTCAATTGCCTGTTGCAGGTTCATCCCCATGTCGATGAGGTTAGTCAACACCTGCACGTGACCCTGCGGCTGAATCGCGCCGCCCATCACTCCAAACGCCATCAACAGCTTCCCGTCTTTGAACACCATCGATGGGATAATGGTGTGGAATGGCCGCTTGCCGGGTTCGATCCGGTTCACGTGATTGCGGTCGAGGGAGAACCCTGCGCCTCGATCGTGCAACACTATGCCCGTGTCGCCCGCCACAATGCCCGAGCCGAAGTTCTCGAACACGCTGTTGATGAACGAAACGGCGTTACGATCCTTATCGATCACCGTGAAGTAAGTGGTGTCGCTGTTATTGACCACGATTCCCGGTTCCACCGAGTCGAGAGCACGATCCGGATTGATGAGCGCGCGCCGCGTGGCGGCGTATTCTTTCGAGAGCAGTTGCGTGACCGGCACTT
The DNA here is from genome assembly GCA_035455165.1 of Blastocatellia bacterium. Classification (GTDB taxonomy): domain Bacteria; phylum Acidobacteriota; class Blastocatellia; order UBA7656; family UBA7656; genus Onstottus_A. The sequence continues at coordinate 1,707 of DATIFP010000180.1, read as the reverse complement.
TTGCAAACGCGGGATCAGCTATGTACTTGTTGCGATCCGCAAACGCCAGCTTCATCGCTTCTATCAGTGTGTGGTAATAGAGGTCCGGCCGAGCGCTCATCGCCGCGAGATCGAAGCCTTCGAGAATGTTCAGCGCCAACAGCGCCGTGAGCCCCTGTCCATTCGGCGGGCACTCGTAGACCTTGTATCCACGGTAGTCGGTGGAGATTGGCTCAACCCATTCAGATCGGTGCTCCACGAAGTCCTGCATCGAGAGAAAGCCGCCGTTCTTCTGGCAATAGTCAACAATCGCGCGGGCGATTTCACCCTTGTAGAAGGCGTCGCGGCCGCCGCGCGCGAGCGTCCTGAAGGTGCGCGCAAGGTTCCTCTGTCGAAACATCTCGCCGGCCCGCGGCGCCCTGCCGTCGATCAGGTAGTTGGACGAAGCCGCAGGAGTTCCGCGGAGCTTATCGACGCTGAGGGCCCAGTCGCGCGCGGCTTTCTCCATCACCGGGAAACCGTTCTCGGCATAGTCGATCGCAGGTCCCAGCAGATCGCCGAGCTTCATGGTCCCGTATTTTTCGAGCAGCGTAACCCACCCGTCGAATGCACCCGGAACGGTGATCGGCTCCATGCCGCTAACGGGCATGGTCTGGATTCCTTTCTTCTCGAAGTAATCGAGGCTCAGCGCTCGAGGCGCGCGGCCGCTCGAGTTGAGCCCCTTCAACTCGCCGGTCTTCGACCAATAGACCAGCGCGAACATGTCGCCGCCGATGCCGGTCATCATCGGCTCGGTCACATTGAGCACCGCAGCCATAGCAATAGAAGCATCAACTGCATTGCCGCCACGCTTCAGTACTTCGAGACCGACTTGTGAGGCGAGCGGCTGGCTGGAGGCGACCATCCCGTGTTCGGCTCGGACTATGGAGCGTCCGGGTTTGATTTGAGCGCTCCATTTTCCGTCGGTGTAAGAATCAGCGGTTGTCAGCATCATAACGATGAGAGTTGCAATCGACGCGCTCGATCTGAAAGAGCTTCGATGCAATCCTGGACTTGCGAATTTCATAACTCCTCCAGCGAGGAACCTGTTCCACTGTTTCTGACCGCTCACACTATGTCTTGTTCGGATTCGGCGCCATGAATACCAGAAGCACAAGCCGCGAACCGGACTCGTTGCGCACCCCGTGTTCAACATCGGCTGGAGCGAGCACGATTTGATCGGCGCCGAGGTGGCGGTCTTCTCCGCCTATGTGGAAGCGGCCTGTTCCTTCGATCACGAAGTAGATCTTGTCGGCGCCCGAGTGCGCGTGTCGTTTTTGTTCCTGGCCCGGCTCGAGACAATAGATGTCGGCAAACATCCGCTCGGTTTCGAACAGATTCACCTTTTGCATCTTCTCGGTGGAGAACCTGCTCTCGGATCTTACGTTTTTAGTTTCCACGGTATGTCCGATCCAATGGTGATCGCCTGGGATCGACACGCATCCTGCCTGCGTTCTCAGCCCGCATTCCCAATCTCTCGCTGCTCGGACAAAGCAGGCAAGGATGCCTGCGCTCCCAGGCTCTTCCAGGCGCCTATTGTGCCGGCCGGGTCTGGCCGCGATGACAGGTGAAGCAAGTCACACGGCCCACGCCGCCGAGCTTGGCGTTTGTGTCGCGCACCAGCTGAATCATCTTTCGCGCCGTCTGCTTTGTAGGTTTGTCGTCCTTCTCGAACTGGTCCTTGATGTG
>DATIFP010000179.1:0-8389 GCA_035455165.1 Blastocatellia bacterium | reverse complement strand
GCAGTATGACCTGCAGCGTTCGAGGACGCTCCTACTTGCGGCCCAGGAGAGTTCCAAATTTGTAAGGGAAAGGGCGGCTCTTGGACCGCCCATAGTTTGATACGAATGAGCCGTGCAGGGCTCGAACCTGCGACCCGCTGATTAAGAGTCAGCTGCTCTACCAACTGAGCTAACGGCCCGCGTGAGTTGAATTCTACTGAGCGTTATCTTTCGTTGTCAACGCGACCTCCACTTGCATGTGGCATCACTTGCATGTGGCATCACTTGGGTCGATGTCTACCACTTCCTTTTGATCACCATGTTGCTCACTGCTTCGTCGGCGCAGGACGACGCCAGCACATCTCGCAATGCCTGCCCTTACGCAACCCAAGCCTTCACTCTGGCCTTTACTCTTGAACCGTATTCCCGCGTTGGGTATTCTCTCGGCAGCCTGCCCCTTTTCACCGCAATCCCCAAATCCACCTGTTGGAGGCACACGTCATGAGCCGACCCACCGCCGCCAAGGCCACGAACTCTTTTCTTGATCGGCTTTCCTGCGCGCTGGCATTTGCCTTGCTCTTCTCGCTCAGCGCCTGGGCTCAGCAGCCGACGCGCCAGAAGACTCCAAGAATGACCTCTGACGACGTCGCCAAACCTCCCGCAGAGAAGCCCGCCGATGAGGCAATGCCTGGAACCGCGAAGTCGGAAGAGGCAGGCAAGGCGGCTCCATCCAAGCAAGCCGACGTTAAGAGTAGCCCGGAAGAGTCTTCATGGCGTGAGAACGTTAACAAGGCCCGCGATCGGGCTAAGGAGCTCGACCGAGCCGCTGAACAAGCTGAGTTGCGAATTACCGCGTTGCGAAACGATCTTGGGGTGTCGGGCCAGTCGGCCAGGTACAGAAATGAAACTGCCGCCGAGATGGAGCAAGCAGGCCGGCGCCTCTCTGAAATCCGTGGAGAAGCACGTGCCGCCGCCGACGACCTGACTCGGTTACTCGACTACGGGAGGGAAAAGGGATTCAGCGAGGCTGAAGCGCCCAAACCCACCTCAGAAGAGGGTAAGCCGAATGAGCAGTACTATCTCAGCCAGTTCGCCAAACTCAACGAGGAACTCGAAACCGCACAACGTCGCATTCAACTCTACGACGACCGTGTACGCGATTTGAATCAACAGCTAGCGACAAACAGCAGCGGGACGGACAAAAGCGGGCGCAAGACTGGCGGCGACAGTTTCTTCGCTGCCCAGCTGCTGAAGGACCGAGACGAGGCGCAGCAGAAATTGGACGAGGCTCGAGGGGCGCGGACAAAAGCTCAAAGCGACCTGGAGGCTCTTCTCGAAGAAGCGCGGCGAGCCGGTGTGCCGCCCGGCTTGTTCAGATAAAAGAGATTCTCTATGTCGACGGCGGAGATACTTCTCGTAGAAGATAAAGACAGCCTCAGGCAGATGCTGCGTATGACGCTGCAAAATGCGGGGCATTCGGTCGATGAGGCTCGCGACGGCGCGGAGGCGCGGCGCAAACTCAACGACTCGCGGTACAACCTGGTGCTGACCGATTTGAAGATGCCGCGAGCAGACGGATTGGAGGTCTTGCGAGCCGCAAAGGCGGCGGACGCAGGGACGCCCGTCATAATGCTGACAGCATACGGAACTATCGACGAAGCCGTTCAGGCGATGAAGGAAGGAGCATATGAATTCCTCCAGAAACCGGTCGACAGCCGACATCTGCTGCTCCTTGTGCAGCGCGCGCTTGAAGAAGCAAGGCTGCGCGCCGAGAACGTCCTGCTCCGCGACGAGTACGCGCGACATTATGGATTCCCGCGCATAATCGGCGATTCGCAGGCAATGCAGAAGGTGGGGCGCGAAATACAACAGGTCGCGGCTACACCGACCACCGTGCTCCTGCTGGGCGAGTCCGGAACCGGCAAAGAGCTATTTGCCCGCGCGATCCATCATCTCAGCCTGCGCCGCAGTGCTCCGTTTATCGCCATCAACTGCGCGGCGATCCCCGATACATTAATCGAGAACGAACTCTTCGGTCACGAAAAGGGGGCGTACACCGGCGCAGACCAGCGGCGAGCGGGCAAGTTTGAGCTTGCGGCGCGAGGCACGCTCTTCCTTGACGAGATAAGCGAGATCGCCCCGGCCGTCCAATCGAAACTGCTGCGCGTTCTTGAAGAGCGAAAGATCAACCGGCTCGGCGGCTCTTCCGATATCGACGTCGACGTTCGAATCGTGGCGGCCACCAATCGCGACCTGAAAGGGGCCGTCGCCGCCAAACAATTTCGTGAGGACCTCTACTTTCGTCTCGCCGTTTTTCCAGTTCAGATACCCGCGCTGCGTGAACGCAGGTCCGACATCGGACAGCTCGCGTCGTTCTTTGCTGCCAAGTACGGCCGCGACCTTCGCCGCGCTCCGCTCAAGCTCACTAGCGAATCTAACCGGACGCTCGAGGAATACGACTGGCCCGGCAACGTGCGCGAGCTCGAGAACTGTATCGAGCGCGCTTGCATCCTGGCCAGCGGGTCGGAGATCACACCACAAGACCTGAATATCAGCCCGCCGTCCGAGTACTCACCCCGCGAGCAAGCCGCGTTGCTCGACGGTTTCGATTTACGCGGATCACTGTCGGAAGTGAGCGGCCGCGCCCAAAGGCTTGTCGAGCGACGAAAGATCGACTCGACTCTCAAAGAGTGCGAATACAACAAGTCGCGGGCGGCCGAACGCCTTGGCGTCAGCTACAAGACTCTGCTCACCCGCATCAAAGAGCTCGCACTCGAATAGCGCCGGGTGCAACCCGCTCCATTCAAGCTGCAACTAAGACGATCGATTCAGGTGATTGCTGAATCCGCGTGTGCTTGGAATAGCATTCGCAAAACCGCTAGAATCAACCCTTGTTGATGAGCAGCGATTGACGACCACGTGAACGACTCGATCAAAAATAGCTCGGCCGAAGCTGCAATTCCCCAAGAACAAGAAAGCGTTCCGCGCCCCGCTGTCAGCGGCTCGCCTCGCAAGCGCGCCAGCGTCGCGCGCTCCGCAGGAATAGTGAGTCTTGCGGTGATGGCCAGCCGCGTGCTCGGGCTCGCGCGCGAGATGGTGTTTGCGTACTTCTTCGGCGCATCAAAGAACATTGCCAATGACGCATACGTCGTTGCGTTTCGTATTCCAAACCTGCTGCGTGATCTGTTTGCCGAGGGCGCTCTGTCCAGCGCGTTTGTGACCGTCTTCTCCGACTATCTCGTCACCAAAGACGAAAAGGAAGCGTTTCGCCTCTCGAATCTTGTGGCAACCATCCTGATAGTTGTGCTCGGCATACTGGTTATTCTCGGGATCATCTTCGCGCCGCAGGTGGTCACGGCGATCGCCGGGGGACTCCAGAACGACAAGGAAAAATTCGATCTCACCGTCCGACTCACTCGAATAATGATGCCGTTCATATTGCTTGTGGCATTGGCCGCTCAGGCAATGGGCGTACTGAATGCGCGGGATCGGTTCGGAATTCCAGCTTTGGCCTCGACCTTCTTCAACGTGGGGTCAATCGTGGGGGGACTCGCGGCCGCCGCGCTGCTTACCGATCCGACTTTCTCCCATCCGATAAACGCGATCGTCGAAAAGCCGATCGAAGGAATTGTCGGGATGGCTTACGGCGTATTGATCGGGGGCTTTCTTCAATACGCGGTTCAGTGGCCCAGCCTTGCGGGCGCTGGCTTCCGCTTTCGGCCGATGTTGAGTTTCCGCGATCCCGGCGTGAGGCGAATCTTCAAGCTGATGGGTCCGGCGGTAATAGGAGCAGCCGCGGTTCAGGTGAACGTTCTGGTCAACACTAACTTCGCAACGCACATTCCTGGAGGAAGCGGTCCGGTTTCGTGGCTGAATTATTCGATCCGGCTGATGCAGTTTCCAATCGGAGTATTTGGCGTCGCCATCGCCACCGCGACGTTGCCTTCAATATCCAGAAGCGCGGCTCTCAAAGATACGAATGAGTTTCGCCGCACCCTGGCGGGCTCGATTCGATTGGCGTTCTTGTTGACGATACCGTCCAGCATCGGGTTGATAATCCTTGGGCGGCCGATCATCTCGCTGCTCTACGAACACCGTTCCTTCGGGCCCAACGACACCAACCACACCGCCGCGGCGCTGTCTTTCTATGCGATCGGGCTCGCGGGTTACGCCGCGATCAAAATCCTCGCGCCTGCCTTCTACGCTCTCAACGATGCACGCACGCCGATGCGGATCAGCTTGCTGTCGATGGCAACAAACTTCGTGATGAACTGGACGCTCGTCGGCGTGTTGCAGGAACGCGGGCTTGCTCTATCGACATCGACCGTGGCGCTCATGAATTTCGTTCTGCTCTACGTGATCATGCGGCGGCGCATTGCCGGCATCGAGGGTCGCCGGACCGCAGTCACGGTCGCCAAGATTCTGGCGGCCTCGGCGGCGATGGGAGCGGTGTGTTGGGCAACCAGCGCCGTGATAGCTCGAATAGGCGGGTTCAGCTTCGCGGCAAAAACGGCGAACGTCGTTGCTTCAGTCGCGATCGGAGCGGGCGTGTTCTACCTGATCGCGTCGCTGCTCGGCGTTCAGGAGCTAAAGCTCGCCACCGATGCCATCGCCGGACGTTTCCTCCGTAGATTCCGAAGTTGAAATCATCAGCACCACAGTTGTCCCGCGCCAAACGACCGACGTATTACCCTCCCCTTGAGGTAGCTGTGTAAGAGCGTGTTGGCGGGCTATCACCTCGACTTGAGCCCGCCACGACCCCTTGATTCAAAATTACAGGAACACTATTATTTAATCAAACGTTTAATTAACCAGGTATGGCAAGACCGAAGATAGACGACTCTGAAGCGAGAGCGAGGATAGCGGCGGCGGCCGAGGAGCTGTTCGCCGATCGCGGCTACGGCGAGACAGCAATTCGCGACATCGCCAGGAAGGCCGGCGTCAACGCCGCGATGATTCATTACTACTTCGGCAGCAAGGAAGGGCTGTACAAGTCGATTCTGGAAGGAGCCGCCTCCAAGGTGCGAGCGCTGCTGGTCCAGACGGTCAGCGGCCCGGCATCCACAAAGGAAAGGTTGGCGCAATTTGTCGATTCCTATGCCGCATACATTCTGAGCCATCCAAACCTGGCCCGTATCCTTTATCGGGAGATGTTGACCGGCGGTGAACATCTTATGCGAATCGCTCAGCAGTACGCGGTGACCAACTATACAATCTTGAAAGACACGATCTTTGAGGGCATTCGAACCGGCGAGCTTCGCCCGATAGACTACGAACTCGCTCCGATCAGCCTGATGGGCATGGTGGTCATCTTTCAGTTTCTGCGGCCGATCATATCGGCCGCGCTCGTCACGACCAAGTATGATGAACGGTTCGTGAACCGAATCGCTTCTCACACTATCGATCTCTTTTTCAACGGCGCAGGGTCGAGCGGCGGTCGATCGAAGGAACCCGCCACCAGCCCCGGGAGAAAAAAACCAGGCGCGAAGCGCGGCGCAAAGGTGCGATGATGAAGGCAGGGCGTTTTCGGAGAACTATTTTGGTGGGCGCGGTTCTTTTGGCGCTCCTGGGAATCGCAGCGGTCTCGAAGTATCTCAGCGATCGCTCGCCCTCCGACCGGCTCGTCCTATCGGGCACGATCGAGGCGGACGAGATACATGTGGGGTCGAAGGTCAGCGGGCGAATAGAAGCGGTGCTCGTCAAAGAAGGCCAGGAGGTCACGCAGGGCGATACGATCATCCGGTTCGAGCGTTACGACCTTGACGCCAAGCACAGTGACGCGGTCGCCGCCGTCGCTGCGGCAGAATCCAATCTCGAGAAAACGTTGCACTGGTTTCGCCCCGAGGAACTCGAGCAGGCGAAGGCTCAAGCGGAAGCCGCGTGGATGAACTACGAGCAAGCGCGAAATGGACCGCGAAAGCAGGAGATCGACGCGGCTCGCGCCGAACTGGAAGCCGCGAACGCAGACGTCGAAGTCACAAAGGCTACGCTGGCGAGGATCGAACGGCTCGTCGGCAGCGGCATCGAATCGCGTCAAGGTTACGACGAAGCGAAGGCTGCTTATGATAGAGCGATCGGGCGGCGCGATTCGACCCAAAAGAAGCTTGAAGAGCTGCTGGCCGGCACTCGTTGGGAGGAAGTCGCCAGGGCTGAGCGGGAATATAAGCGGGCCGCCGCCAACCTCAAACTCGTTGAGCGAGGAGCGCGAAAAGAGGACATCGACTCCGCCAGGTCGCAGCTCGAACGCGCGCGTGCAGCGCTTCAACAGATCGAAACGCAGCTTAACGAGCTTGAGGTCAAAGCCCCAGCCGATGCGTTCGTCGAGGTGCTTCAAGTCAGGCCGGGCGATTTGATCAACCCAAACTCACCGGTTGCGACGCTGATCGAAGTCGACCGCCTCTGGGTGCGCGTATATGTGCCGGAAACAGAACTCGTTTATGCGCGGGCGGCGCTGGGCAAAGAGATTTCGGTGAGCGTAGACACCTTCCGCGGAGAGACATTCCACGGTCGAATCGAAGAGATCTCAAGTCGCGGCGAGTTTACTCCGCGCAATGTCCAAACCAGAGAAGAAAGGACGCATCAAGTGTTCGGCGTCCGGATTCGTCTGGACAACGCCGGGAGAAAGCTGGGCGGAGGTATGGCGGCGGAGGTGACGATACCAAAATGATGCGCGATTCGTGATGTGTGATTCGTGACTTGCGATGAATGTCGAACCCGTCTTTGGCGTTTCACGAATCACGCCTCTCGAATCACGCCTCAGGCATCAGGTGTCACTGATCATTTCTCCTTATGTCTGCAGCAATCGAAATCAACGGCCTTACGAAGAAGTTCGGTGAACTCACCGCAGTCGACGAGATACGCTTCACGGTCGAGAGCGGCGAGATATTTGGGTTCCTGGGTCCGAACGGATCGGGTAAATCCACTTTGATTAGAATGCTCTGCGGCCTCCTCTCCCCGACCGCTGGGACCGCTCGAGTCGGCGGCTTTGATGTGCTCGAACAAACAGACGAGGTTCGCCAGACTATCGGCTACATGTCCCAGCAGTTCAGCCTCTATCAGGATCTGACGGTGTGGGAGAACGTGAATTTTTACGCGCACGTTTACGGATTGAAAGGCGAAAAACTAAGACAGCGGCGCGATGCGGTGATCGAGTTGACCCATATCGGTCCGTATCGAGACTTTCGCGCGGGGCAGTTGTCGGGCGGGTGGAAACAGCGACTCGCGCTCTCGTGTTCGCTGGTGCACGAACCGAAGATCATCTTTCTGGACGAACCAACCGCGGGCATCGACCCGGTTGCGAGGCGCGAATTGTGGGACCTGTTCTTTCAATTGTCGGGCGAGGGCATCACGTTGTTCGTTACGACGCATTATATGGACGAAGCAGAACGGTGCGCTCGGGTCGGTTACATCTTCAACTCAAAGTTGATTACCTATGGAGCGCCCGACGAACTGAAGCAGTTGGCGGATGTGACGCCGGCGGATGCCAAATGGGTGGAAGTGACTTGTCCGGAAACGACGGTGGCGCTCGGCGAATTGAAGCGGGCGCCGTATGTGCGCGACGCGACGATCTTCGGGCAGTCGATTCACCTGCTGATGGACGCCGGCCAGCCGCTCGATCGGATAACCGCGGCGCTCGAGCGAATTGGGATTCGAGAGGCGGAGGTAACGCCAGCGCGTCCATCGCTTGAAGATGTGTTTGTTACATTGACCAAACGGTACGCGGGAAACGGGAGTGCGATACGTGATTCGTGATCCGTGAGATATTGGCACATATCACGTATCACTCCGCACGCTAACGGATTATGTTCAGAGGATTCCGATCAATCTTCTACAAAGAGGTGATCCAGATCAGCCGTGATCCCCTCACGCTGTTGTTGATGCTCGTCGTGCCGATGATCCAACTCCTTCTGTTCGGCTACGCTATCAACACGACAGTGCGCGACACAAAAACAGCAGTTTATGACCTTGACCATAGGCGTGAAGCCCGCGACCTTCTCGCTGCCTTTGAAAATACAGATTATTTTCGCATCACTGAATATGTAAATTCGGACGAAGAATTAAGTGGTGCTATCGTATCGGGCCGAGTAAAAGTCGCCATCAAGATTCCGCCCGATTACTCTGATCGCCTCGCTGCAAATCGCCAGGCCACAGTGTTAGTTCTCATCGATGGCTCTGATTCAAGCATTGCGACGCAGAGCGTCACGGTATCCACCTCGGTTGGTCTGCGGCGATCCCTTGAGCGGTTGGCGGTTGGCATAAGCAACCAAGGTGTGCCAGAGCTGCCAATTGAAGTGCGCCCGAAGATGCTTTTCAATCCTGACTCTCGCTCAGCGAATTTCATGGTACCAGGACTGATTGCCATAATTCTTCAAATAATCACAACCATGCTTACTGCCTTTTCGATAGTGCG
>DATIFP010000178.1:0-4955 GCA_035455165.1 Blastocatellia bacterium | reverse complement strand
TCTCCGAGGGCCCGAAGCGCATCAACGCGCCTCGCCGGATCGGGCGCGCGCAGCGCAGCCAGAAGCGGCGGAAGCGCGTCGGGATGCCCTATGATCCCCAGCCCGCTGAGCGCGGCGTGCGAAAGGTCCACGTTAGTCGATTCAGAAAATCGAGCGAGTATGGCGACCGCCCGAGCCCCTCCGATACGCGCGAGCGATTCTATCGCTGCAATTCTCACCTGATCGGCCGGGTCAGTCTCCGCCAGCTGCGCAAGAGCAGTCACGCTCTCGGTATGCCCGTGCCTCGCTATCGCACGTGCCGCGAAATAGCGGACCCATTGATCACAGTCCGCCAGGGCGGCGACCAGATAGGTCAATGCTCTGGGCGCCTCCACCTGCGCGAACGCTTGCGCAGCCGAAGCGCGCACCCTGGGAGTCCCGTGTTTGAGCGCGTCAGCGAGTATAGAGATGACGCGGTCGTCCTCGAGATAAGGAATGTGTTCAATCGCCGCACGGCGTACACCCTCGTCTTCGTCGCTACACCGTTCGAGCAACAAGTCGATACATTCACCATATCCGAAATACCCAGCGATCTTCACAGCGGATTCGCGCACGTGTGGATCGGGATCGTTCAAGAGCGTCACTGCGCGCGCAGCCATCTCTGGATGGCCGATCGAGTTGATAGCAGCGATCACTGCTTGACGAACGGCAGCATGCGGATGTGCAATCAGACCAATCAGCGCCTCGAATGCCCTTCGGTCGCCGATTTTTGCAAGCGCGCCGGCGGCGGCGATTACCAATTCATCATCCGTCGTCAAGACCCGCACCAACGGCGCAACGGCGCGCGAATCGCCAATTCGGCCCAGGGCGATAACGGCCGCCTGCCGCGCATCAAGGTCCTCCGAGCCCAGCTGCTCGATCAATAATTTGGTTACTCGCTCTCCATACCGGACCAGCGCCTCGACCACCTCTTTTCGCACGGTCGCCTTCCCCAGAAGACTGGTCAAAGCCCGCTCTACCGCCTCGCCTTCCATCCAACCCAACACAAGCGCGAGCCCGCGAAGCCCGTCCTCGTTCGTTTCGTTTAAGGTGTCCAGCAAATTCTGCGCTCCGATCGGCCCGGCAAAAGAGCGAACCAGGTCGGCAATGTAGCTGCCCTCCTTGTACAGGTGTTCATGCCGATCATATAGCGCGGCGAGCGCCTGAGAGATAACCCGGGCTGGAGCGCCCGGTTTATTCAACAATGCGACCAGTGGGGCGACCGTTTCCTCATCGCCGAGCTGGCCCAGCGCCTCCGCAGTGGGCACCCGCAGCATCTCATCTTCCAGCAAAGATACTAGTCTCGGCGCAACTCGTGAGTCGCCGATCTTGGTCAGTGCATCGAGCGCTGGGAATGCCAGATAAAAGTCACCCGATTCAATCACGGCCAGCAGAGCGTCTATGGCATCGGCGGCTCGTAAGGTGCCCAGCGCTTCTATTGTGTGGTACCGCACGTTCGCGTCAGGATCTTCCAGCGCGTGGAGGAGCGCGGGAATCGCGCGAGCGTCGTGCTGTTCTCCCAATGCGTGCGCGGCGTAAATCCGGAGGTCCACATCCGGTTCACTCAAGCATTCCATCAGCGGCTCAACGGCATCTACACCGCTCAATGCCAACACCTGAAGGGCGCTGTTCAGGATGCTCAAATTATGATGCTCGTCACGCAAGGCGCGCAGTAACGATTTAACAGCCACTTGCCCACCGTGGCGCGCGAGACCGTCAACAGCCAGCCTCCGCACCCGCCAGCTCTGATCTCCAATGACTCCGACAAGCGGGAGCGCAGAATCGATTGGGTCTTGTTCCGCCAGCGCCTGGGCGGCTTTCAGACGAGTAGCTTCGTCGGCGCTCGCGAGTTGTGCGGCGAGATCGCGCTCGCGGTCGAGGCGCGATGTAACATCTTCAATAGTGGTAATTGTACCGACTATTGACCCATTTTCGCGCAGCGGGGCAATAGTCACTCTCTGGTGCATCTTGTCAAAGTGTTTGGAGGGAGCCGTGGGCGCGCACGCAAAAAGGTAATGGTGAAATGTCGGAGCGAGTACCTCGACGACGCCTTCCGACAATACACGCTCAAACCGCGCAAGCAGGCCCCTGTCCTCCAGTTCAGGAAAAAGCGCGGTCAGAGATTTCCCGCGGGCGGCGCTCGCGGAAATACCTGTAACCTGGGCCAGCCAATCATCCCACGAACCTATGATGAGGTTTGCATCAGTGGTGAATATACCAATCATTTAATCGCACTCGATAGCGTTACTTGGATTGAATAGTTCAAAGTGCTCTCAAGGGCCTTTATCTCATTCCATAAAAACCCTGCGCGTCAATAAAAAAAACGCAATCTCGCGATCGTCCAATCGAATGACTGGCCTTCGATAGCGATTTCATTTTTTCGACTTCTTTTTGCCCTTGCCTTTCCTGCGGGTTAATCCGTTGGCAGTTACGCTATCCATGATCGCGTTGAGATTTTGGGCGCGCTCGATCAATCCTTCTGTGACGCGCAGAGTGTCTTGCACTCCCTTCGCGTTTCTTTCAGTAACTTGCCGCACGTCTGTGAGGGTGTCTATAAGCGATGTCGAGGCGGTCATGTGTTGATGATTTGCCCGGGTGATTAACGCGATTTGTTTTGAAACGTCTTTCGCAGCGCCCATCATCTCTTTGATCGCACGCGCCTGCTCGGTCATTGCCTTGGCCACCTGATCCGATTGCCGGCGCATGTTTTCTGATGCTGTGGAAATTTGATTGGCGGCGGTTGCTTGTTCGAGCATGGCTTTATTTATGCTGGCAATCATATTTGCAAGCCGGGCAGCTTCGCCGGAGACTTGACTGCCCGCGGTTGATTGTTCCGCGAGAGCTCGAGAGGTTGAGGCCGCACCGCGACGCATGGACTCGGCCGCTTGAGTCATTTGTTTCGCGGCGTTGGCCTGTTCGGCGGAGGCCCTGCGAACTTGAGCCGAAACAGCCGTCGTGTTTTGGGCTGCCTTAATCAGCTCGCGAGCGGCGTGGCCCTGTTCGCTCATGGCTTTGGAAACTTCTTTCGCGATCTTGCGCATCTGAGTCGTTGCTTGAACGATCGACTGCACGGATTTGGTTTGTTCGGCAGTTGCGGTCGCCACCTGCTTGGCTTGAGCGGCAGTAGTGTTGATGGCCTTTACAACGTTCTGGCCGGCGCCCAATTGCTCGTCGGTCGCTCGCGCAATTTGGGCGACGACTTGCGAGGTTTCTTCAACTCCGGCGAGGATCTTCTTCAAACCACTAACGCCCTCCTCAACGAAGCGACTGCTCTCGTCCGCGACCCGCAATCCTTCGTTCGAGGCGGTGACGGCCTCCTGGGCGACTTCCTGCAGCGCCTTGATAATCGATGAGATATCAGAGGTCGCCTTCGCTGAGCGATCAGCAAGGTTGCGAATTTCTTCGGCGACCACAGCAAACCCGCGGCCGGCTTCTCCCGCACGAGCTGCCTCGATCGAGGCGTTTAGCGAAAGCAGATTAGTCCGCTCGGCAATCAGGTTGATTGTGTCGACAATGCTGCTGATGTCGCTTGCTCGCTTGCCCATCTCGCGAATGACGGTCGCTGACTGGGCCATGGAATCGCGGATCCGGCTGAGGCTCTGAATGGCTTTCTGTACGGTTGTGCCGCCTTCGTCTGCGTCGCGCGCGAGTCTCTCAGTGTTCTGGTCTGCCTGCTTCGCCAGAGATGCCACCGAGCGTATAGAGCGATCCATCTGTTCTGCGCTGATCGCAGCATCGCTCGCCACATCGGTTATCCTCGCTGCATTTTGCGCGACAGCTTCGACCGATCGAGCCATTTCCTCGATGGAGGATGAGAGCTGGTCTACCGATGACGCAAGGTTTTCAGATATTGCCGCAACCTCTTCTATAGAGGAAGCCATCTCATTGACTGACGATGCGGTCTCTTCTGCGGCGGCGGCGAGGTCATCCGCGTTTGCCGCAATGCCATCGATCGAACGAGACATCTCCTCGATGGCGCCGGCGGTTTCGCCAACCGAGCTGGAGAGCGCCTCAGTATCGCCGCCGACGACTTTAATTGAGGCGGCGATTTCGTTCATAGCGGCTGTCACTTCCTGGGCGGATGTCGACATCTCCTGCGCGGTGGCCGTGACGCTTTGAATCGAGGCGCTCGTCTCTTTAATTGAGGTCGCCGTCTGGTTTACTGCGGAAGCAAGGTTGACCGAATTTGCGGTGACCTGGTCTATGGATGCCGCCATCTCGTTGATCGAGGAGACGAGTTCCTCGCTCGAGACCGCAACCGCTTCTGCTCGGCCGGCGGTCTCCTTCATCGAAGCCGCCATCTCATTAGCGCTGCTTACGGCTTTATCGAGGGAACCCACTTGCGCTTCGGCCCCTTGAGAGACCTGCTCGGCAGTACGTGAGATTTCACTAGCCGCCCGCGTCACTTCTTCGGCTTGCTCGCGAACTTGCCCGATGTCGCTGCCCGTATCATTGCGTGCTTTGAATGCCGGAGCTGCCATAAAGATTTTTCTCCTGGTTTAGCCGTTAGCCTCAGCTTCAGCGAATCCATTCTAGACCGGTTCCGGCTGAGCGCTGATGGGTGGCTGGTGATCGACTACATTTATCTCAGCGAGGTTGATTACCTCATCCAAATTGAGGATCAGAATAATCCGATCCCCGAGCGTCGCAATCCCCTCCAGATACTTCCCGCTTAGCCCGGAAATCGCTTCGCTGGGAGGCTGAATCTCACTCGGAGCAATCGAGACGAATTCGCGCGCCGTATCTACGATCAAGCCAATATTGCGGCCATTTGTATTGACCACTACGAGGCGCGTGCGTAATTCGATGGGAATCCTTTCAAATCCAAACCGTGCGCGCAAATTGAGTGCCGGAATGACACGGCCTCGCGAGAATATTACTCCTTCGACCGCCGGCGACACGTTCGGTACTGGTGTAATGTGTTCAATCATCTCCAT
>DATIFP010000177.1:0-4264 GCA_035455165.1 Blastocatellia bacterium | reverse complement strand
CGAACGCCCAAGCAGATTCGATCGAAAATACTATTTCAATCTGCCGGCAGCTCGGGAAAGGCTGGAGTTTGTCGCATCCTGGAACCGGTCACTGGAGCTGGATCTGCGCTTGTCAGACGCGGTGGTACCCAGGATCGTCGATGCGACTGACGGATTCTCTTTCGCATATTTGAAGGAGCTCTTCGTCTCGTCGATCATGCAGTGGGCTGTCCTGCGCCGGGGAGGCGAGATGGATGCGATAATGCTGAATCGCGTGGCGGTTCTGCGCGAGCAGATGAACGGCGCCCGCAGCAAGAAGGAGAAAAAGCGAGAGAAGAAGGCCAGGAAGGCGGCTGCCTCGCGGTTGTGAAACTGCGTTTGCGCCCGTCATACTGTTCTATTCTCGATCGATCAAAGGTCGAGAAATAGAAACGACGATGAGCACAACCCCCAACAAAGTTATCTACTCGATGGTCGGGGTCGGCAAGTACTACGACAAGAAACCGGTCATCAAGGACATCTATCTCTCTTACTTCTACGGAGCGAAGATCGGCGTCATCGGTCTCAACGGCTCAGGCAAGAGCTCGCTGCTGAGAATCATCGCCGGCGTGGACAAGGAGTTCGTCGGCGAGACGGTGATCTCTCCGGGCTACAGCGTAGGCTTTCTCGAACAGGAACCGCGGCTAGACGAATCAAAAACCGTCCGTGAGGTGGTCGAGGAAAGCGTCGCCGAAACCGTCGAACTCCTGACGCAATTCGAACAGATCAACGAAAAGTTTGCCGGGCCGATGACCGACGACGAAATGACCGCGCTTCTCGAACAGCAGGGGGCCGTGCAGGAGAAACTCGACGCCGGCAACGCGTGGGACCTCGATAGCCGGCTCGAGATGGCGATGGATGCGCTCAGATGTCCTCCCGGTGAAACGCCGGTCAGCATCCTATCCGGCGGGGAGAGAAGAAGGGTCGCGTTGTGCAGGCTCTTGCTCAAACAACCGGACATACTGCTGCTCGACGAGCCGACCAATCATCTGGACGCCGAATCGGTCGCGTGGCTCGAGCATCACCTTCAACAGTATCCGGGCACGGTGATCGCCGTGACTCACGATCGCTACTTTCTCGATAACGTTGCCGGCTGGATTCTGGAGCTCGATCAAGGCCGAGGCATTCCGTGGGAAGGGAACTACTCGTCATGGCTCGAGCAAAAGCAGGAACGGCTGCGGCACGAAGAGAAGGCCGAGAGCCAGCGTCAGAAGACCCTCGAACGCGAATTGGAATGGATTCGAATGGCGCCCAGAGCCCGCCACGCAAAGTCCAAGGCGCGCATCAGCTCTTATGAAGCACTGCTCTCGCAGGAGAGTGAGAATCGTGGACGCGAGCTCGAGATCTACATACCTCCCGGGCCGCGGCTGGGCGACGTGGTCATTGAGGCTCAAGTCGTCAGCAAGGCTTACGGCGATAACATTCTGATCGAGAACATGTCGTTCGCGCTTCCGCCGGGCGGAATCATCGGGGTGATAGGTCCAAACGGGGCGGGCAAGACCACGCTGTTCCGAATGATAACCGGTCAGGAGCACCCCGACAGAGGAGCTTTCAAGATCGGATCGACCGTCAAGCTTGGCTACGTCGATCAGAGCCGCGACACCCTCGATGCGAATAAGACGATCTGGGAAGAGATTTCCGGCGGGAACGATATCGTCGAGCTTGGCAAGCGCGAGATGAACTCGCGGGCCTACGTGGCTCGCTTCAACTTCTCGGGCACCGATCAGCAAAAGAAGGTCGGGAGGCTGTCGGGCGGCGAGCGGAATCGGGTTCACCTTGCGAAGATGTTGAAGGAAGGCGCTAACGTCCTGCTGCTCGACGAGCCGACGAACGATCTCGATGTAAACACATTGCGTGCTCTGGAAGCCGCGCTCGAGAATTTCGCGGGTTGCGCAGTTGTCATAAGTCACGACCGATGGTTCCTCGATCGCATCGCGACTCATATTCTGGCTTTCGAGGGAGATAGTAATGTCGTCTGGTTCGACGGAAACTATTCGGAGTACGAGGCTGATAGAAAGATGCGACTCGGCGGGGCGGCGGATCAGCCTCATCGGATCAAGTATCGACACTTGACCAGGAACTAGAAGGAACCACGGATGAACACTGATGAACACAGATTAAATGGTCAGTCGGATCCGTGTTTATCTGTGTTCTTCTGTGGTTCGAAGGAGAGTAATGAGAAAGCTTTTGGTGATTACCGTGATCGCTGCGATGGCGGCGTGCACGTCGAAGACGACACAACAGACAATGAACAACTCAGGCGACAAAGACTTCAAGAAGATTCACGACGCATACGTCGCTGAGTTCCTGCGTCGCAATCCGACGGTAAACACTTATCTCGGAGGCGCGGGGCTCGATCCGTCGCTCAAGGATGTCGACGGTACGCTGCGCGATCACTCGGCGGGCGCGCTTGAAGCCGAAGACCGCTGGCTCACCGACACGCAGAAGAGCCTCGAAAACGTGGGCCGGAATTCGCTCTCCGCTAATGCGCGTATTGATCGCGAAGTCGCGCTTGCGCAGATACGGTTCTTGCTTCATCAACATCAAGCCCGGCGATATCAGGAGCGCGCGCTGGACACCTACACCGACGAACCGTTCCGCGCGATCGATTGGCAATTGCAGGGAATGGCTCAGACCGGAGAGAAGACCTACGGCACCGAGGAAGAATGGTCGCTGGTGGCCAAACGGGTGAGCGCGATCCCTCGTTTTCTCGCGGTCGCTCAGGAACAGCTCGGCGCCGGCATCAAATCAAAGAACACCCCCGATTTTCGAATGCTCAAGCGAAACGGCATCGATACATCCGAGGCTGACGCGAAGTACTTCGAAACTACCTTACCGAAGCTTGCGGAAGAACGAATAACGGGCGCGCAGCGCGAGCAGTTGCTGGCGCAGATTCGGGATGCCTCAAAACAGGCGGCCGGAGCCTATCGCGGGTTGCGCGACTTCGTGGCAAAGACATTCTTCGACGACGCGGCCGCGACGAAAATCAAGCCCGAGTTTGCGGGTGACCGCTTCGCGATGGGCGAAGCCGAATACGATTGGGCGCTCAAGAACAACTTCCGAATCGACAAAACCGCGGCCCAGCTCTACGAAGAAGCGTGGCCCATCGTGGAAGCCACTCAGAAAGAAATGATCGACCTCGCGCGCGAGATCGGAAAGTCGCACGGATGGACACTTCCCACAGAAGGTCCGGCTGCGGTGCGCGCGGTATTCGACGAATTGTCGAAAGACTATCCTAAGTCAGACGCCGAGATGGTTTCGTGGTATCGCGACGCGGCGTTTCGGCTTGTCGACTACGCGCGCAAGACCGGGATCTTCGATGTGCCCGCCGATTATAAGCTCGATGTTGTCGAAACTCCGCCGCCGCTGCGAGCCTCGATCGACGGCGCGGCGTACTATCCGGCGCCTCCGTTCAAGACCACCGGGGTCGGGCGGTTCTACGTGAGTCCAACGGACAACGACCCCGCCGCGTTGAAGTCAAACAATCGCTCGGCGCTCGCCGACCTGTCTGCTCACGAAGGCTTCCCGGGTCACGACTGGTATTACAAGGTCATGACTCAGTACAAAGATCAGATTGGGGCGGTCAGATGGCTGACGCCGGGCGCGGTCGAAGATTCATCGTCGATGTGGGAGGACTCGATGCCAGGGGAAGGTTGGGGGCTGTATGCCGAAGCTTTGATGGCTGAGCCTCAGCCGGGCGCCCCTCAAGGTGCTTACACGCCCGAAGAGCGACTTTATCAACTTCAAGGAAAACTCTATCGCGACTTGCGCGTACGCGTGGACACGGGCATTCACACCGGCCGGATGAGCTACGACGACGCGGTCGATCTTTTCTCGCAGGTCGTCGACTTTCTTCCGGGCTCGTGCCGCGATTCTGCTCTCAAGGATAACAAGGGAGCCAGCTGCAAATCCGCCGAGGGCGCGATCTTCCGTTATTCGAAGTGGCCGACCCAGGCGATCACCTATCGGCTCGGCAAGGACCAGATTTACGCTTTGCGAGAAGAGGCCGCGAAACTTCTGGGGGAGAAGTTTTCGGCAAAGACGTTCCATCTCCTTTTCATCAAGCAGGGGACGATACCCTCGGGCTATTTTCGCGATGAGTTGCTGCGAGAGCTTCGAGAGATGAAATAGCATCTGAATGTCGTCTTATGCGTCTTTGCGGATCTTGGCGTCTTTGCGCGAAACGCCCTTATCGCATGCGCAGACTGGTTTCGCGCAAAGGCGCCAAGATCCGCAAAGACGCAAA
>DATIFP010000176.1:0-43471 GCA_035455165.1 Blastocatellia bacterium | reverse complement strand
TCTTGTCTGATATTCCAATCAGTTCTCGCTTCGCGCAAAACAACGAGAAGATCTCGCGGCCCGGTTCGCCGGTCACGTGCCGATTGGTGAGCGCGTAGACCGAGTCGCCATCCGTCACCATACATCCTATCGAGCCGATGTGTGGTTGCCCCTGAACGTCGGTAATTACCGGATACCCGCCGCCGATCAGCTCCATCGGAAAGTTGAGGTTTTGCAAGGGCGGCGCCGACGCTTCCTGCTTTTCCGCGTAGATCACACAGGTCGGGACCACTCGGCCATCCGGCAGGTACAGGAACCTCGGCACCACCTGATCCGGATCCTGCTTGATGAGTTCTGACTGAGTGAGCCACTTATCGACGAACACAAGCAGGCAGGGCCACGACCACCGTTGGACCACGGTGTTCTGCAAAGTGCGAGGCGCCCACTTCTTCTGGTCCCGTCTGGCTGCTTTCGCGTTAGGGTCTGTGGCGTCCGGGTCGGTGACCCTGATCCTGTAGCGTCCGATCGCTGTAGCTATGACGTTCTCGAGGTGCGCAAGATGAACGTGATAAGCCTCTCGCGCTTCGAGAAGATCGGTCACGGAAAGCGAAGCGAAGTTTCTCTTTGGTGGAAAGAATCGTTTCATACCCGGTACCTCTCAGGGTTGAGTTAACGTAGCAGCCGGCGTCAGCTAATGTCTTGCCTTGCGCCAGCCGAGTTCGAGGTCGTGCCATAACTTCGAGCACATTGCTCGCGCCGGTTGGTAGTGGATTAGATTCGGCGTCTATTCGCGCCTTCAAGCCTCGTTAGCACGGTGTGGCGCGCATTCCCAAAATCGCGTGGAGAGTATTACAAATGCGACTGGGTGTCAATCAAATAATAAAATAACAATGATAATGGCGATGCGGGGAAGTTCGGGGCAGCCAATGCCTGGAGTTCAGGCTCTAGCCTGGCAGTTGATTTGCAGTCAGCAGCCTGAAGCCTGAACTCCATGCGCTGGCGGTTATTTCTTATCCCACACAAAGTCATCCGTCGCGGTGATGCTCTGCCCGTAGCTCGGCTGCAGATATTTTCTTAAGAACGACAACTGCTTCTTCCACGCGTCCAGCCGATGGGCCCGCTGACTGAAACCGTGCCCCTCGCCCGGATACGTGAAGTACCAATGCGGCTTTCGCTGAGCCTTCAGCGCCGCCACGAACTGAGCGGATTCATAGGGCGGGACCTGTGGGTCTTGCTCACCGTGCATGATCAGAAGCGGGGTCTTGATCTTCGCGACGTCCTCCAGCGCGTTTGCTTTGCGATAGACTTGG
Source organism: Blastocatellia bacterium (assembly GCA_035455165.1). GTDB lineage: Bacteria > Acidobacteriota > Blastocatellia > UBA7656 > UBA7656 > Onstottus_A. The sequence goes on along the minus strand of DATIFP010000176.1, from coordinate 42,182 downwards.
GGCTTCTCCTCAGGCGTGCCGCCCATCTTCGTCATCCATCGAATCGCCGCGTTTCGATTCGTTCGCTCGTTATATGTAGCGCGATCTACTACGCCATACAGCTCGATCGCGCACCTGAACATATCGGGATACTTCGTCACCGCGTAAGCCACCATCGTCCCGCCGTGACTCCCGCCGCCGATCGCGATTCGCGCAGCATCAGAAATGCCCTCGCTGATCAGATACTGAGCGCCCGCGGCTACGTCATCCATCTCGCCGCCGCCGCTGTCTTCGACGTTCAGGTTGCGGAACTTCTCACCGTAGCCAGTGCTCCCGCGATAGTTCGGCTCCAACACCACGTAACCTTCCTGCGAAAGGTACAGCGCCCACGGGTCCCAGTTGAACCCGTCTTGTCCTTCGGGCCCTCCGTGAATCCATAGCACTGTCGGGTATCGCGTACCCGGTTTGAAGTCGACGGGCTTGTAGAGCATGGCGGTGATCTCGAGCTCGTCTTTGCTCTTGTAGCTCACTCGCTCGGGCATTCGGAACCCGGCACGCCCGAAGTTCAATAGGAGAGTTCGAGTCAGGGACTTGGTTGTCGAAGGAGCTCCAAGAGTTACCACCATCAGGTTAGGGGTCTCAAGCGGCGAGCTACGGATGAAATAGATCTTACTGGCGTCCGGTGACCACTGAGGGTTCGTCTCGAATCCCGGACCGTTCGGCGCGACCAGTTGCTGTTCCTGGGACCGCATGCGGCCCGCATGCTCTGCCGCTGGCTCGCCAACAGGAATAATCCTAATGCTTCGCTCTTCGCGGCTGCGCTGATTCGAGACCACAGCCATCCACTTTCCATCTCGAGAGAAGACCGGCGCGTCGTCGTCCCACTCGCCTGTTGTGATTTGTTTCGGCGCACCGCCGGCGGCGGGGATCAAATGCACCTTGTCCCAACCGGTGTTCTGCAAAACCACGGCGAGGTTCTTTCCGTCAGGAGTCCAGGCCGCTCGGCCGATTATCCAACCACCGCCTCGATCCACTGGAGCGGTGTAAAGCTCGAGCGGCTCCCCCTTTGCCCTCCCTGTTGCAGCATCGAAACTCAAGATCTTCAACCTGCCGCTGAAATATTGGGGCGCTCGCTCTGTGTAAGAGACTCTCGTCCCATCCGGGGACCAGGCCGCGCTTCCTTCGTCGGCGTCAGTCGAAGTCAGATAACTGCTCGTCAAGCCATCGGCGCTCACGATCATCAAGTCGTTGTTGCCTCGGCGGCCGGTCTCATACAGAATCCAGTTTCCTTTCGGCGACCACTGCGGCTGTCGATCCGAAGCGCCTCTCGGATCACCCGCTCCCGCGGGGGCGTTGGTCAGCCTCTTCGGTTCTCCGCCCCTGACATCGACGACCCATATTCCTCCCTGACTCGCATACGCGAGCATCTTTCCATCGGGCGACCACGCGACTCCGGACTTCCCGCCCCCCGTAGTCGTCAACGTGACGGGCCAGCCTCCCTCGGAAGGCATCAACACAATTTGCTCGTTTCGGACCATCGCGAACTGAGTGCCGTCAGGAGACAGCACTGGTCCTCCAAGTCCCTCAACCGCGAGCAAGTCTTCAAGCGTGATTTTCTCAGGCTTAGCCGATTGCGCCAGCACAGGGGCGATTGCTATTGCGGTGATGAGAGCGAGCGAAAGGCATCGAGTCGATTTGGAAAGCATTGATGTCCTCCACGACGAAGTGGCGACATTCAAACGTGAATGCCTGGGGGTGTCAAGTACAGGCGCGTCGAAAGAGGCTCGCAGCGCTCACGGGCTTATTAGAGTGCGCCGCCACGGGCGGCGCTTTGGCTTGAGCCGAGGAGGTGTCATTTTCTTGCGAGATCCGCTGCCTCAGACAGAGCGAGAAGAGGCAAAGCGGCGGCAGTGCCGCCGCACTCCGAATCAGGCGCCCATGCGAGTTGCAAACTTACGACCCTTCCAGTTCGAAATGAATGTCCAGGGTTGTTCCGCTGACGCGGTAGGTCGCGTTGTTCTCTGAGTCAGGGTCATACTGGACGTACTGGTGACAATGTTTGTTCTCGCCCAGTTCGGCATGCGCCTCAACACCGACTTCAGTCCATTTCGGGATGTTTAGAGTATTCAAGTCGATCGTAGCCGATTGATCGATCGGAAACGTATCGGTCCATCCCGAGGTCCCATCTTTCCAAAAAACCCTGAACTTCATAACAAATCCGCCGTTGTTGTTGCAGGTGACCTTGCTGACTGTCTGCATTTGTCTCTCCTCAGGGCTAGCCTTTATCTGCGAATTGAAAATGGCGGCCGCGTGGGTCTCACGCAGGCTGAGAACCAGCGGCGCCAGGGATCATTAACGGACGTGCGTTATATCACTCAGGAGCTTGCAAATCAACAACGTTGCGGGCCGTGACCTTACAGCAGATTCATTGGCCTCGGGTTATTGGGGTCGCTGTAGTCGTAGAACCCTCGCCCGCTCTTTCGCCCGTACAACCCCGCCAACACCATCCGCTTCAACAACGGCGGCGGAGCGAAGCGCTTTTCCTTGAACTCGTCGAACATGATGTTAGCTATGTAGTACGTCGTATCGAGCCCCACGAAATCGCCAAGCGTGAACGGTCCCATCGGATACCCGCAGCCCAGCTTCATTGCATTGTCAATATCCACGATCGATGCGACGCCTTCTTCCAACGCGCGAATCGAGTCCAGCATGTAGGGCACCAACAAACGATTCACGATGAAGCCGGTGCGATCGGATGTCTGAACCGGGACCTTTCCGATCTCGCGCCCGAACTGTGTCGCCGCGCTGAAGACCTCCGGATCGGTGAGAATCGTGCGGACGACTTCGACCAGCTTCATCACCGGGACCGGGTTGAAGAAGTGCATCCCGACGAATCGCCTCTGGCGTTCGGCGCTGGTCGCGGTCATCATCTGAGTTATCGACAGGCTTGAGGTGTTCGAAGCAAAAATCGTCTCACGTGGACAGATCCGATCGAGCCGCGAGTAGGTCCGGTTCTTCTCGTCCATGTTTTCTATGATTGCTTCGATGACCAGTTCGGCACCTGCCGCGTCGTCCAGGCTTGTTGATCCGTGAAGCCGAGCGATTGCTGCGTCTCGGTCATCAGCGCTCAGCTTGCTCTTCTCGACCATCTTATCGAGTTGTTTCCTGATGCCGCCGAGACCCTTGTTCAAGTATTCCTCGGCTACTTCGATGACCGTTACTTCGCGGCCCGACTGAGCGCACACCTGCGCTATGCCTGACCCCATGAGCCCGCATCCGAGCACTGTCACTTTATTGATTGCCATTTAGGATTGCCTCCAGTTGATGCTTCAGACTGAGCGGTGTTCAGTCCGAGAGAGAGTAGGTTATTACGCAGCGCTCGATTGTTCAACACTCCGATTTACCTAGAGGAGGTCCATTGGCCTCGGATTATTGGGGTCGCTGTAATCGTAAAACCCGCGGCCGGTCTTTCTTCCGTACAAACCCGCCAACACCATCCGCTTCAGCAACGGCGGCGGAGAGAAGCGCTTTTCCTTGAACTCGTCGAACATGATGTTGGCGCCCTAGTACATTGTATCGAGCCCGACAAAATCGCCAAGCGTGAACGGTCCCATCGGATACCCGCAGCCCAGCTTCATTGCGTTGTCGATATCGACTATCGATGCAACCCCTTCTTCGAGCGCGCGAATCGAGTCCAGCATGTATGGCACCAACAAACGATTCACGATGAACCCGGACCGATCGGATGTCTGAACCGGGACCTTTCCGATCTCGCGCCCGAACTGTGTCGCCGCGCTGAACACCTCTGGATCGGTGAGAATCGTGCGGACGACTTCGACCAGCTTCATCACCGGGACCGGGTTGAAGAAGTGCATCCCGACGAGACCCTTGTTCAAGTATTCCTCGGCTACTTCGATGACCGTTACTTCGCGGCCCGACTGAGCGCACACCTGCGCGATGCCTGACCCCATGAGCCCGCATCCGAGCACTGCCACTTTATTGATTGCCATTGCGGATGCCTCCGGTTGATAGTCCGACTGAGCGCTGTCCAGTCGGAGAGAAGCAGGTTATTACGTCGATTCGGATTGTTCAACCAGGCAAGCAAACCGGTATCAATCTCAGCGTCGTCTCCGCGTTCTCGGCGTCTTTGCGTTGAATGATTCCGGCGCAGATTTCACGCAGGGTCTTGCTACGCAGAGGTCGCGCGGAGAAACAACGGGACGGCTTCCGGTTTTTCACGAGCGGCATTGTTGATATATAGTGACGCCGCTGGAACGGCTAACAAGATCGAAGGGAACAGCGAGGGGACGATGACACGCAATTATTTGACGGTCGTCTGCGGGTTGCTTCTTACGTCCTGTCTGCTCATCGATTCGGTTGGCTCAAGCGCGCAATCGTCAACACCCTACAACGATGTTTCCCTCCCGTTCGAGGAAAGAGTCGACGATCTGGTCTCTCGGATGACTCTGGAAGAAAAAGTCTCTCAGATGATGAATGCCGCCTCCGCGATTCCGCGGCTCGATATCCCTGCCTACGATTGGTGGAACGAAGGTCTGCACGGCGTGGCGCGCGCCGGCGTCGCTACGGTGTTTCCGCAAGCGATCGGGCTTGCGGCCACGTGGGACACTAGTCTTATGCATCGCGTAGCCGACGTCATCTCGACCGAAGCGCGCGCGAAGTATCACGAAGCCGTCCGCAACAATGATCGCGCGAGATACAAAGGGCTGACCTTCTGGAGTCCGAACATCAACATCTTTCGCGATCCGCGATGGGGCCGTGGACAGGAGACCTACGGGGAGGATCCGTATCTGACCTCGCGAATGGGGGTCGAGTTTGTGAGGGGGCTTCAAGGCGACGATCCAAAGTATTTCAAGGTCATATCGACCCCTAAGCACTATGCGGTACACAGCGGGCCCGAACCCGAGCGGCACGGCTTCAACGCGGTGACCGACCAGCGCGATTTGTTCGAAACCTATTTGCCCGCGTTCGAAGCCTGCGTCAAAGAGGCCGGCGCTTATTCGGTGATGTGCGCCTACAATCGCTATCTTGGCGAGCCATGTTGCGCGCAGAACACGCTGCTCAGGAGAATACTTCGCGATGAATGGAAGTTTCCCGGGTACGTTGTCTCGGATTGCGGTGCGGTCTATGACATTTACAAGTTCCACAAGGCTGCCGAAGACGCGGCGTCTGCTTCCGCTATGTCCGTCAAGGCGGGCACGGATCTCGAATGCGGGAATGACTACCGCTCATTGCTCGACGCGGTCAAGAAGGGGCTGGTGACTGAAGCAGAATTGGACGTCTCGTTGAAGCGCCTCTTTGCCGCCCGATTCAAGCTTGGGATGTTCGATCCGCCGGATGCAGTTCCATACTCGAGCATTTCGATTTCGGAGAACGATTCGACTGAGCATCGGCGGCTGAGTCTGGAAGCGGCGCGCGAGTCGATCGTCTTGTTGAAGAATCAGAACCGGCTGTTGCCGCTCAAGAAGACACTAAAGAAGATCGCGGTTATTGGTCCGACCGCCGACGACCTGGATGTGCTGCTTGGGAACTACGCAGGGACGCCATCGAGCTACGTGACGCCTCTCAAAGGGATTCAAGCCAAGCTATCGACGCAAGCCGAAGTCGTCTACGAACAGGGTTGCAGTCTGGTGGAGAGGATCCAACCTGCCCCTCTCGACTCCGACAAAAGGGCAATCAAATTGGCGAGCGAGTCCGATGTCGTAGTCTTCATAGGCGGCATCTCGCCCAAGCTTGAAGGCGAGGAGCTGAAACTGAGCGTTGACGGATTCCGTGGCGGCGATCGAACGAGCCTTGATTTGCCCCGACAGCAGGAGTCGCTGCTGAAGGCAGTAAGCGCGACAGGCACGCCGGTTGTACTGGTACTCACCAGCGGCAGTGCGCTCTCGGTCAACTGGGCGAATGAGCATGTCCAGGCCATCGTTCAGCTCTGGTATTCGGGTGAAGAAGGCGGCACCGCGCTGGCCGACGTCCTGTTTGGCGATTACAACCCGGGGGGCCGTTTGCCCGTCACCATCTACAAATCGGTTGCTCAGTTGCCTCGCTTCGAGGACTACGGGATGGCAGGGCGCACGTATCGCTATTTTGAAGGCGAGCCCTTGTACCCTTTTGGCTACGGACTGAGTTATACGACCTTCGCCTACAGCAAACTCGAGTTGCCGAAGAGAGCCGGCGTTGGTGAAACCGTAGTCGTCAGAGCTCGAGTGACCAACACCGGAAAAGTCGAAGGCGATGAGGTTGCTCAACTCTACGTTAAGGATCTGGCATCGTCGGTTCCGGCGCCGATTCGATCGCTTCAGGGCTTCAGGCGTGTTCATCTCAAGCCCGGCCAATCGGAGGCCGTGTCATTCACGCTTACCCCGCGTCACTTCTCGCTGATCGACAAACTTGCGAGGCGTATTGTTGAGCCCGGAGATTTCGAACTCTCGATGGGCGGAAGGCAGCCGGGCAGGCCGGCAGACAATTCACAAGTAGTGACCGCCAAGCTCGCGTTGACGGGCAACATCTTCCTGATAAAGTGATAGGCGATTCACCATGCTTATTCTGTTCTTCAGTGCCTCGAACCAGTTGAAGGTGTCTTCAAGCCCGACCTGGCAAGGGTACTGGTCGGGAAGAGGACTTGTCCCCGCTGGGCTTCGTTTCTCCAATCCTTCGAGCCAGCGGGGACAAGTCCCTCTTCCCAACCTGTTATCCCTTCGGATGAATTGCCGAGAAATTGGGAATCGAGGCCATCGAACTGCCGCGTGGGCATTGTCCGTATGTATCGCTGCCTTCGACGCTGGCAGACGCGTTGGCGCGAGGTGTTACTGCAACTGAGCACTGACAAGCGAGATCTTGATGAAGACTCTTAGAAAACTCTTCACATCAGTGACGGTCGCGCTCTTGTGTGCGGGCACGGTTTCGAGTCCCGCGTATAGCCAGACGGGGCCGCGAAAACAGGCGAGACCCGCGCGTGACTATCCGGTCAAGCCGATCCCGTTCACTGCTGTCCACATCAACGATTCATTTTGGGCGCCGCGTATCGAGATCAATCGCGCGGTCACGATACCGTTTGCCTTCGAGAAGTGTGAGGAAACCGGGCGCGTCGAGAACTTCAATCGCGCCGCGGCTGCGATCAACGGCGAGCTCAAGGACAAAAAGTTGCCGCCATATCCTTTCGACGACACTGACCTTTACAAAGTGATTGAAGGAGCCGCTTACACACTGAGCGTCCATCCCGACCCGAAAATCGAAACTTATATTGACGGCCTGATTGAGAAAATCGCTGCCGCGCAAGAGAAAGATGGCTACCTTTATCCGGCGCGCACGATCGATCCGCAGAAGCCGCATCCCTGGGCCGGCGCCGCTCGCTGGGAATTGGAGAAGGTGGATAGTCACGAGCTCTATAATCTCGGACACCTCTATGAAGCGGCGATCGCTTACTATCAGGCGACCGGCAAACGCTCGCTGCTCGAGGTTGCGCTCAAGACTGCGGACCTGCTCGACAGGACTTTTGGGCCGGAAAAACGGACGATCTGGCCGGGCCATCAAATAACCGAGATGGGTCTTGCGAGGCTCTATCGAACTACCGGCGATGAGCGTTATCTCAAGCTCGCGAAGTTTCTTTTGGACTCAAGAGGGCCGGACGGTTCGAAAGGCAGCGGCCGCCAGTACAATCAATCGCATCTGAAAGTTGTGGACCAGAAGGAAGCAGTCGGCCACGCGGTGCGCGCGACTTACATGTATTCTGGGATGGCCGATGTCGCAGCGCTGACCGGCGATGTTTCCTACATCAATGCCATTGATAAGATCTGGGAGAACGTCACCAGCGCGAAGCTTTACATAACCGGCGGAATCGGCGCGACCGGCTCGGGCGAAGCGTTCGGCGCAAACTACCAATTGCCGAACATGACCGCATACAACGAAACATGCGCCGCGATCGGCAACGACTTCTGGAACCATCGTCTTTTCCTGCTGCACGCCGACGCGCGCTACATAGATGTGATGGAACGGACGTTATACAACGGATTGATCTCGGGAGTCTCGCTGGACGGCAAGTCGTTCTTCTATCCGAACCCGCTCGAGTCAAACGGCCAGCACCAGCGAAGCCCCTGGTTTGGAGTCGCGTGCTGCCCGGGCAACATCACGAGGTTCATTGCGTCCGTGCCCGGTTACGTATATGCGCAACAGGCCGACACGCTCTACGTCAACCTGTTCGTCGCGAGCACCGCCGATGTCGAGATGGACAATGGCCGTCGATTGAAGTTGATGCAAGAGACTCGTTATCCGTGGGACGGCGCGGTGAAGATGACCGTCAATCCCGATGGCCGAAGCAGCTTCACGATCAACGTTCGCATTCCGGGCTGGGCGCGAAACGAAGCGGTGCCGAGCGATCTCTACAGGTTTCTAGATAAATCTGCCGAATCTCCAACCATAAAGGTCAACGGCAAGCCTGTTCCACTCATCATCGACAAGGGCTATGTGAGCTTGACCCGAAGCTGGATACGGGGAGATGTTATCGAGCTGATGTTGCCGATGCCGGTTCGCCGTGTCGTCGCAAGCGAACGCGTCGAAGCGGACCGCGGGCGAGTAGCGCTCCAGCGCGGACCCATCGTGTATTGCGCTGAATGGCCCGACAATCCTCTGGGGCATGTTCGAAACCTGATGCTGCCTGACGACGCGATCCTGACTGCTGAGTTCAGAGCGGGTTTACTCGGCGGGGTCAGCGTTCTCAAAGGTAAATCCGTCGCGCTCGCCTATGACGACCACGACAAGGTCGTAAAGAAGCAACAGGAATTCACGGCGATTCCTTACTACGCCTGGGCGAATCGCGGGCCGGGCGAAATGATCGTGTGGATGCCGAGGACCGAAGCGACAGCTCGGCCTTTGCCCCTCCCGACCGTGGCTTCGACGAGTAAAGTGAGCGCCTCCGGAGGCCGCAATCAGCGAGCGATCAAGGATCAAGCCGAGCCCAGATCTTCGGACGACGCTTCAAACACCTACTTTCACTGGTGGCCGAAAAAGGGAACTACCGAATGGGTCGAGTATGCGTTCGAGAAACCGGCGACAGTCTCTGAGGTCGAGCTATATTGGTTTGACGACACAGGACGCGGCGAATGCCGCGTGCCCCAATCATGGCGAGTGCTGTACAAAGATGGCGGCGAGTGGAAGCCTGTCAAGAATCTCGCGGGTTATGGCGTTGAAAAGGACCGCTTCAACAAAGTCGCGTTCAGTCCGGTTACGACAACCGCGCTTCGGCTTGAAGTGACGCTTCAACCGGACTGGTCGGTTGGGATCCAGGAATGGAAGGTGAAGTAGCACCTGTGCTATTGTTCAGCCGCTATGGATTACACGGAATACATCACAATTACTCCGGACAAACGGAGTGGTAAGCCGTGCATTCGCGGTACACGAATGACGGTGACAGATGTGCTGGAGTATCTTGCAGGCGGAATGTCGCCCGAGGAGATAGTGGCTGAATTCCCTGACCTGACCCTGGAAGACATTCGCGCCTGTCTAGCTTTTGCCGCCGATCGCGAGCTGGGCGGAATGTGACCTCCGAGTTCCAGCAAGTCTGCTTTACCAAGTCGATGAGGTGTGGAGAGAATTGAGCGAAGTCAATATCGATAGCAGGTCCGCCAAGGAACCTTTCATCACCAACCTTCACCCTTGGCCAGTTGTTTCATCCTTTCTATTCGACCTAGTAGCCGATGACATAATGAGAATCGTTAAGCGCGCCGGGCTATCTTTGGATTGGAGTCTTACAGTGGAAGAGGGCAAGAACGACAGGACGCGAAAGAGGGCATACCTCCCTCGGATTGAAGCGGCCTATGCGGTTCTCCCGAACGATGAGAAACTCGTCGCGTGCTGGATCGTGGCGAACGAAGTTGCATCTAGATATTACGTGGGTGATCAGTTGAACTCTGCTTTGGCCCACATCGGTTGGAACTCGAGTCAGATAGGCTAACAACTGAAGATACCACGGTTCGCGAGTTGTTCTTTGGGAAGGGGACACAACACGACGCGTACGTAGAAATCCGAAATATCCTGCAAAGAGCTAAGAACGCGGTAAGCATCATTGATACCTACGTAGACGGCTCTATCTTTCAGATACTCTCGACCCTATCACCTAGCGCAATACAGGTAAAGATACTGTCATCTAAGTGGCCTTCCGACTTCGCTACTGAGGCTCGCAGATTTGTCAACCAATACCCACACTTTGCTTTAGAGATCAAGGACACGAAGGTGTTCCACGACCGATTCATCATCCTCGACGACAAATGGCATTACCACGTTGGCGCCTCTATCAAGGATGCGGGTAAGAAGGTCTTCATGATAAGTGAAATAGAAGATGGGTATATCGTTGACGCTTTGGCGAAACAATTCCTAAAGACCTGGGCGGCCGCAACCGCGCTCAATTTCTAATCGTCAGGCTGCAAGAGTTGTAAATATCAAGGAATTGTGGTTGATCTCCTTCGACGCAATGCGTCACTGTCGTCCCGGCCCCTTCAGCATGTCCTAGCTGAGAAACTAGCACTTAAGCTCGCGCCACTTTCCAATAAACCGCATAGCGCTCGTCCATCAATTTGTAAAACGGCACCAGCGTGACGTTCTGCGCCTGGCCGACGGTTTTGAACTCAAGCGGGCGTCCCGATGCGGGTTCGATCCAATCACGGGGATCTTCCGATTTGGTCTTGAACTCGGGCGCCGGGACGGCCTTACCCAGGTATCTTGGAACCTGGCGAATTGCGGTGGGCTCGGCGCGCATCGATTCTTTCGTCAGGCCTTCGGCGCCAAGTCTTCCGACCAGCACTAACGGCCCGTACATTATCGCCTGGACCGATTGGTCATCGGGCATCGAATGAATGTGCAGGCTCATCGGCATTTTGACCTCGACTTTGTCGCCGTCCTGCCACGTTCGATTCAACACGAAGTAGCTGCTCGGTTCGGCGAAGCTCTCAAGCTCGCGCCCGTTCAATTTCACCGTGCCTCCGCTCGTCGCCCAGTAAGGAACTCGAATTCGAAGAGGCATCTTCACCGGTTTGCTGCAGCGAAGCGTCAAGGCGACAGAGTCCGCGGCCGGGAACTCGGTCTCTTGAATTATTCGCAGTCCCTTCTCCGGCCACTCGACCTCCGAGGCGACGAACAAATTCACATAGACGCCCTCGTCGTCGTGGAAGTAGATGCTATCGGCGAGTTTTGCGAACGATTCGATGCCGCTCCCGGTACAACACCAGAACGCGTCGAGCGGCAAGCCGAACATCTTCCAGTATCCGGATGCGAGCGAAACGTAGTAGAGGGTCATGCCGTCGGCTGGATGCTGCGTTCCAAGAATGCCGTTAAACAGCGCGCGCTCGTAATAATCGGCGCAGCGTGGATCAGCGGTCCAGCCGAAGACGTGACGAGTCAGCTTGAGCATGTTGTACGTGCAGCAGCACTCCTGCGTGTAGCCGCTCAACTCACCCGCGAGCTTGCCGGGATCTGATCCCCAACGTTCCCCGTTGCTCGTTCCGCCGGTGCAATAGGATCGCCGGCCGGTTACCTCTCGCCAGAAGTAATCCGCGATGTCGTGAAACCGCGCATCTCCGGTGATCTCGAAACGACGCGCGGCGCCGATGATCTTGGGAATCTGCGTGTTGACGTGAAGCCCTTTCAATTCGTCGCGGCCTTCGGCGAGCGGAGCAAAGATCCGCTCGTGGTCGAACCGCGAGGCCAGTTGACGGTAGCTTCGGTCACCGGTCACAGCGTGCAGATTATACAGGATCTCGTTCATGCCCCCGTATTCGCGTTCAAGCACGCGCGCCATGTGCGCCTCACCGAGCGGATCGACCCATCGGCGCGTCCAGTCTGCAATGCCCTTCAAAACATCGAGCGCTTGTTGGTTCTCACAGTACGTGTGCATGTCGAGCAGGCCCGCCATTATCTTGTGGAGAGTGTAGAACGGAGCCCATACGTTAGTGCCTGCTCTCAGTCGATCGAAAAACGTCTCGGGAAACGCGCTGAGATATCCATTGCCCATGACCTTCTGACACTTTGCGAGCTCGGCCACCAACTGATTGCCTCTTATCTTGAACGACTCGTCGCCGAGGCTTGCACTCGCGAGCGCGCAAGCCGACAAGTAGTGACCGGTGAAATGCCCGCGCAATTCGTTCTCAGGCTGCTCCCAGCCGCCGAGCGGTTTCGCCGACGAATGCAGCCCCGCGGTTACGCGAAACATGTGCAGCAAGCTGTTCGAGTCAAGGCTCTTCATGTAGTTACGGTTTACTTCGGCGGCACCCAGAAAAGGTCCTTGACGAAGCCGAACGCGCTTGAGATCGAACGGCCGGGCTTTGATCCGAACTGCATTGCGAGCTTGAAACGATAGGGTGTGCTTCGACAGCCACAGGGGGGCCGTGGCCGAAGCGGCGACCCCCGCGAGAAAGCTTCGTCGTGATGTCAGCATCAATCCTCCCTATACCGGACTTTCGAATCAGAAGCGTGTTCCTCATCTCCTGCGGGCGCCTGTGATTTTAGCACCATGGCCCCCGTTAGCCATCTGGTTTTGGGCTTCGGCCGCAGCGCGCATCCCCCTTGCGAAGGCCGTCGCCGTGGCGTTTTCGCGCACAACGTGGGTAACTTTCCGCCACTGTGAATACGCGACGCTCGCAAAGAGATTGGAATAGCTACCGAACTAACGGTACGAATGTTGCCTTTGATAAAGATCGGAGCAAGGCGAACGGGCGTGGTGGTCTTTGCCCTGCGTCGCTGGCCCGCCCACGAGGGTCCGTTATGAGTCTGAAGACGTCTCTATTCATCATTTGCTTAGCGCTCATAACCTGCTCCGGCGCATCGAGCGCACAGGGCGAGCGAGAGTACGTCGACAAGACGAACGGTTTCAAGATCGTCCTCGCCGGCAAGTGGCGGCCCCTCTCTTACACGGATGCCGTGGGACGCCAAAGAACCGAGTTTGTTTGGGAGAATCGAAGTCGAGGATTGCTCAGGATCGCGAGGCAGAATCTTGCCGGACGCTCGCTTGCGGATATCGTTCGTAACGAGGTCGAGGGTCTGAAACTTAGCTATGCCTGCATGTTCACCGGCCAGGAGGCGTTCTCCGGCGGGTCGCTGAGCGGCACGCGCGTGAGTCTTTACTATTTCGAAGGTAGTCGCCGGATGACGGGTGTCTATTACCTCCTCGAGGACAAAGACGCGGTCTGGTTCTTGCGCTTCACTGGAGAAATCGGCTCGCCGGCTCTTGCTCGCGAAGTCACGGACAAGGTGGCTCGCAGCTTTTGCTCTGTGTGTGCGCTATGACGGGTGCCAGCCTTCTTCGCGCGTCGTCACGGCTGAGTATCCCGGGGTCGGATTCAACGACCGCTGCGTCCCTTTTTTGTTCTCTCGTAGATTTCCCCAACCGTATTGCCAGGTCCAGGCATTTTCCCCAGCACTGCCATTAATATGGGCGCTTTAGCCCTCTTTTCAGGGCACCTTAGTTGCGAACAAGACGCTTGGCGAGGCCGAGCCATGGATAGGTGTTTGTTATGAATCACTCGACACACGCAGCGAACGGCAAGGCCGTCTTTCATGTGCACGAGGTGATGAAAGTCTATCGCGTCGGCGAAGTCGAGGTTCAAGCCTTGAGGGGGGTCAACCTCGATCTGTATCGCGGTGAGTTCGTTGTGCTGCTCGGGCCGTCGGGCAGCGGGAAGTCGACGCTCTTGAATATCCTTGGAGGGCTCGATGTGCCCACAAGCGGCGAGGTCTATTATCTTGATCATATTCTTACTTCGGCAAACGACGCCGAGCTGACTCGCTTCCGTCGCGAACACGTGGGATTTGTCTTTCAGTTCTACAATCTGATCCCGAGCCTGACCGCTCTGGAAAACGTTGCGTTGGTCACGGAGATTGCGGAAAAACCAATGAGCGCCAAAGAGGCCCTTGAGCTCGTCGGTCTCGGCGACAGGCTGAACCATTTCCCGGCGCAGATGTCCGGAGGCGAACAACAGCGCGTCGCCATCGCGCGCGCCATCGCAAAGCGACCCGATGTGTTGTTGTGCGATGAACCGACCGGCGCGCTCGATTATTCAACAGGCAAAGTCGTGCTTGAAGCCCTCGAGCGAGTGAACCGCGAATTGGGAACGACGACCGCGGTGATCACTCACAACGCGGCCATCGCGGGGATGGCCGATAGGGTGATTCGAATCGGAAGCGGCCAGATCCTCGAGATCACTCATAACGAGACAAAGGCGCGTCCGGCGGAATTGAACTGGTAAGAATGACTCCGTTGAATCAAAAACTTGTGCGCGATTTGTTTCACCTGCGGGGGCAGGTTGCCGCGGTCGCTCTGGTCGTCGTGTGCGGGATTGCCACTTACGTGACCATGCGCAGTTCTTATGACTCGCTGGTTGCCTCCCGCGATACGTACTATGAGGCATATCGCTTCGCCGATGTATTCGCGCAACTCAAGCGCGCGCCCGAATCAGTCGCGGCAGAGATTCAGCGCATCCCGGGAGTCGCGACGGCGCAGACTCGCGTCGTGCTCGAAGTGACGCTTGACGTTCCCGGGCTTGCTGAGCCGGCGACAGCGCGACTGGTTTCCATACCTGAACGCCAAGTACCGATTCTCAACGACCTGTACATCCGGCAGGGGCGCTATGTTGAAGCGGGAAGGCGCGACGAGGTGCTGGTTAGCGAAGCATTCGCCGAGGCGAACCAGCTTGAGCTTGGCCAGTCGTTGGGCGCCGTCATCAACGGCCGTTGGGAGAAGCTGCGGATCGTCGGCATTGCTCTCTCGCCTGAATACGTCCACGAGATTCGAGCCGCCGATGTTTTTCCCGACCGCCGCCGGTTTGGTGTTCTATGGATGAGCCGCGACGCGCTTGGTCCAGCGTTCGATATGGAAGGCGCCTTCAACAATGTGGCGCTCTCGCTCGCGCCCGGGGCACACGAGCCCGAAGTGATCGATCGGCTGGATGAGTTGCTCGCGCAATACGGCGGGCTCGGCGCTGCCGGACGCGACGAACAGGAATCACATCGGTTCCTCGCGGATGAGATCGAGCAGGACCGCATAACCGGCATAATCGTTCCATCGATCTTCCTGAGCGTGGCCGCATTCCTCATTCACATGGTGTTGTCTCGACTGGTTGCTACACAGCGCGATCAAATCGCGGTGCTCAAAGCATTCGGTTACGGCAACGTTGCAGTTGGCATCCACTATTTGAAGTTCGCCCTTGTAGCGGTGCTGGCAGGGACTGCCGCAGGGATTGGGCTAGGCGTTTGGTTGGGCGCGGAACTCGCCGAAGTGTACAAACACTTCTTTCGTTTTCCAGTGCTGCGGTTTCACGTGGGGATTGGAACGGGCGGGCTGGCAATCGCGATCAGCGCCGGAGCGGCGTTTCTGGGCGCGATTCTCGCGGTGCAGCGCGTGGTTACGCTGCCGCCTGCCGAAGCAATGCGACCTGAGCCCCCGGCCAGTTTTCGAGCCGGACTGCTGGAGCGAATCGGGCTTCAAAAGCTGTTTTCACCCGCTGTTCGCATGATCGTACGCAATATCGAGCGCAGGAGGTGGAAAGCCGTTCTATCGATTTCAGCGATTTCCCTCGCCGTCGCCGTGCTCGTCGTGGGCCGTTACTCGTTTGATGCGCTGGATTACATCATCAACGTTCAGTTTCGAATGGCCCAACGCGAAGACGTCACCATAACGTTCAATAATCCGCGCACGTCACGCGCCCGTTATGATGTGACGCACCTTCCGGGGGTGCTGCGGGCGGAGACGTTCCGCGCCGTGCCCGTTCGGATGCGTTTCGAACATCGTTCGAAGCGAATCGCCATTCTCGGAATCACGCCCGAGGCGGAGCTTCGCACCCTGCTCGATCGTCAGCTCCGAAGAGTCGATCTGCCGGCCGACGGATTGTTGCTTTCGAGCAAGCTTGCCGAGGTTTTGGGCGCCCGGCCCGGTGATGTGGTCACGGTCGAGGTACTTGAAGGCGAGCGGCCTGTGCGTCGCGTGCCAGTTGTTCGATTGGTCGATGAGTACATCGGGCTGTCTGCCTATATGGACTCTCGCGCGCTGAATCGCCTGATGCGGGAAGGCAACACCATCTCGGGGGCGTATCTGACGATCGATCCGCAATTCGCTGAGCAACTGTACACTCTACTCAAGCGTACTCCGGCCGTCGCAGGCACGGCCTATCGCGAGATGATGCTAGCATCGTTCCTTGAGACCATTGCCGAGAGCCTGACCATCTCAACGACAGTTTTGATTCTCTTCGCGTGTGTCATCGCGTTTGCGATGGTGTATAACAGCGCGCGTGTGGCTCTGTCGGAGCGAGGCCATGAATTGGCCTCATTGCGCGTCCTCGGATTCACTCAGAGGGAGGTCTCAGTTATGTTGCTCGGCGAGCAGGCGATTTTGACGCTCGCTGCGATGCCGCTGGGGTTTGCGGTCGGGTTTGGCATATGCGCGCTGCTGGCGCAGTTGATGAACACCGAGCTCTATCGGATGCCGCTGGTCGTGAGCGGACAAACCTTTGCTTTTGCTTTTCTGATAGTCGCGGCTTCGGTTGTGATTTCCGGGCTCCTGATTCTCAGGCGGCTCTACAATCTTGATTTGGTGGCGGTGCTCAAAACGCGGGAGTGACTTATGAGAAAAAAATTGACCCGCCTTGTTCTCTTGGTCCTGGCGCTGGGAGTCGTCGCGCTGATCGTTGTGGCGTTCCTTCCGTCGCCGCTCAAGGTGGAATCGGCGCGTGTGGCTAGAGGACCGCTTCGAGTGACTGTTGACGAAGAAGGCGAAGCGCGTGCACACGATCGCTTCGTAGTGGCTGCGCCGATCGCCGGGCGACTCACGCGCGTCGAACTTCACGACGGCGACCCGGTCTCACAAGGCCAGGTAGTTGCGGTGCTCAGCCCGCTGCCTATTGATGAACGCGAGCGCGCCGAGGTCACTGCGCGCGTTCAGGCAGCCGAAGCGCTGAAGCGAAGCGCCGACGAGGCAGTCAACCACGCACGCGCTGATCACGAGCAGGCAAAGCGCGACCTGCGTCGCGCCGAGGAGCTTGTCGAGGCGGGAGTCATCTCACGCCAATCTCTCGAGCTTGCAAGGAACGCGGAGAGTATTGCGAAGAACGAGCTCGAGTCGGCGAGATTCAAGGCGGAGGCGGCAGCCTCGGAAGTCAAAGTCGCCAGGGCGGGCTTGATAGCCGTCGAATCCGAACAGAGCGGCGCGGCGAGGACCTTGACTTTGCGTTCGCCGGTTCGCGGGCGTGTGCTGCGCGTCATCGAAAAGAGCGAACGGGTCGTGACCGCGGGCGCCGCGATAGTTACCGTAGGCGATCCGCACAAGCTCGAAGTTGTTGTGGACTTGCTCTCGACGGACGCGGTGAAGGTCAGACCGGGCGCTGAAATGCTCCTGGAGAACTGGGGCGGCGAAGCCCCTTTGCGAGCGCGCGTTCGGACTGTCGAGCCGTCAGCTTTTACCAAGATATCTGCCCTGGGCATCGAAGAGCAACGCACGAACATTGTGGCCGACTTCGTCGACGACCCGGGACCTCTCGGGGACGGTTATCGAGTCGAAGCCCGGATCATCATTTGGGAGGCGGAGGATGTACTGAAAGTTCCCTCAAGCGCGCTGTTCCGTCACGGCGATGAGTGGAGTGTGTTCGTGGTGGAAGGCGATCGGGCGATTCGTCGCAAGGTTGAAATTGGTCACCGAAGCCAGGTTGACGCCGAGGTGCTGAGTGGTCTCGACGAAGGCGTCGAGGTTATTGTGCATCCAACAAATCAAATAACGGATGGGACTAAGGTTGAGAAGAGATGATTCAACTGCCGGCGCCGAGGTTTGTCCTCGTCAGTGAGCAGATCGAGGGAGAATTGTCGGGCGCGGGCAAGCTACTCGACAGGTTTTACCACAGCTACCGAACACGGCGCCTGCCAGGCAATCCTGGCCGAGACGCTGCCCAGCATATTGCGCTTCGCGGTGCCCGGGCTGCCCGCACCCAGAATGATCAGGTCGTACTGTCCGCTTTCTGCCTCGCCCAGAATGGCGGTCGCGGGATTGCCGTCCTCGATTAACGTTGAGACCGAGTAGTTGTACTTCGCCAGTCTTGCTTGAGCAGCCTCGAGCACAGCTTCGGCTTCGCGCTGTAACTCTTCCTCGAGTTGGATCTCGGGATCGGCTTGATCGAACACGTCTCGGGGATAATCAAACCACTCACGATCGAGGCCGAGATGAATCCAGGGCGTCTCTTTTACGTGAATGAGCGTGATCTCCGCCGAATCAATCTCGAAATATGCGGTCAGCGCGCTCAAGGCGTGTTTGGAGGCAAGTGAGCCGTCCACTCCGGCGAGAACACGCAGGGTTTCCGGATTCGCCAACTCCCTGGCGAGTAAGACCGTTCCCTGCGCATGTTCGACCACGCGGCTTGCCACGGATCCAAGTCCAGGCTGGGACGCGTGTCGCCGTCCGCTGGCGCCCACGACCGTCACCTCGTGCTCTTCGGCGAGCTCCACTATGACGTCGGCCGGCGAACCGGTTTCGGAGAACAGCCTTGCCCCGATTCCTTCCGCGTCCAGAATCGTCTTGGCTTCGTCGAGGATTGAAGCGGTTTCGCGCGCAATCCTTTGCTGGTACGTCCTATGAGTCGTCGCGTCTTTCGTGCGCCTGCCGGCGAGTTGGCGCGCGGGCGACTCGAGCTCCGGAGCAACGCACAGCACCTCTATTTCGTTTCTGCTCCTCCTCAACAACCGAGCGGTGGTTCGCAGCGCCGTCGTTGCTTCCGGCGACCCATCAGTTGCGATTAGCGTCTTCATCTTTCTCTCTGCCGGAACGCGACGTATGCATCGCTCCGGCGTCCTCCTGCGTCGCATCGAGTTTGTGAACGCTCAACGGGTCGACTCACATACGGAGCGCGTGACCACTCATTCAAAACAATTCTCCCAAAACCAGCAGCGCTCGTCGATGCGTCGCTATCCGGGACGGGAAGCCCGGTTGATCCATCTCCGGCAAAGGCCTAAGCGCTGCGTGCCAGCTCGACGGGCTGATTCAGAAGCTCGTCGAGAATAGGGACTAGCGCTTTCAGTGCTCGGGGTTCGTTCATCCGGACATAACGAACGAGTTTTGCGATATCGGACGCGGTGAGTTCGTCGATGGTCCTCGCCGGAATACCGAGCACGACAATGTGCTGCCGGAGGTTCACGCCGGACTTCTCAAGGTCGGCTACAATTCGATCGTATACCCGGGCTCGCTCATCTTCGGGAAGCAATGAGAGAGCCGTGTACACCGCGTCGCGCAATGCGTTTGGTTCCACATTCGCCGGATCCAGAGCCTCGCGACGACGTTGGTTTCTTCTACCACGCACTTGGCTTGGCATCTTTGTGCTTCGTTCTATTTGCATGGCCTTACCTCCATCAGAGGTCTGCCGCAGAGGTCCAACGATCAGCGTCGGCCCGCTAGCTGCTGCAATGAGGCCCAGCCTCGCTTCGTTCTGCATGTGTCCAACGGAACAGAGCCTTCGTTCTTCTATCGCGCAAAGCGATGTCTTCCTATCAGGCGCAACACTTGTGCCAGCAATGGCAACCCAAACAGCTGGCGATTTGCGTGGCTTAGATCGGCCGCGGCGCCCACACTGCGGGCTTTCACGCAGAGACTTGCGCAAGTTTACTCACGACTTGTTGCGGCCTCGAGATCCGAAGGCTCAACGCCGCACGGTCAGTTCCATATTTATTCGGCGCGGACAATCGGCGATGCACGACTATCACGCCGCGAGTGCTGGCGTTCGGGGAGCGTTGTGACTGCGGGCACATACAAATCCAGAGGGTGGTGATAGCTTCAATAATAGAAGAAGGGCCGGTCATCCGGGAGGGAGCGGCGACGAAAACTCGAAACGCCAACCCAGGAGCTTGTTGAAGAAATGAAGTCGACCAACATGTTCGTAGCGGATGTCACCGATGTAGTGGCGACCAAGTATTGGCACCTATTGGCCGATGGTCGGGTCCAGTGCGATGTCTGTCCTCGGTTTTGTCGTCTGCACGAAGGGCAACGTGGGATGTGCTTCGTGCGCGCTCGCGAGAACGATCAGGTGGTGCTGACGACGTACGGACGTTCGAGCGGCTTCTGCGTCGATCCGATCGAAAAGAAGCCTCTCAATCACTTCCTGCCAGGCACGCCGGTTCTCTCGTTTGGCACCGCCGGGTGCAACCTCGCGTGCAAGTTCTGTCAGAACTGGGACATCAGCAAGTCACGAGAAACAGATACTCTGGCCGATGCGGCGCTGCCCGAGAAAGTCGCTCGTGTAGCCGAGAAACTGGATTGCCGAAGTGTTGCGTTTACCTATAACGATCCGACGATTTTTCTCGAATACGCGATCGACACAGCCCGGGCGTGTCACGAGCGCGGCATCAAAGCGGTGGCAGTGACCGCCGGCTACATCTGCCCGGAACCGCGGCTGGAGCTTTATCGGCACATCGACGCCGCCAACGTCGATCTCAAAGCGTTCACCGAGCGTTTCTACAAACAGATATGCGCTGCCGAATTGCAGCCGGTGTTGGAAACGCTCGTCTATCTCAAGCGCGAAACGAGCGTCTGGCTCGAGATCACCACACTGCTGATCCCAGGTGAAAACGACTCGGATTCTGAGATCGATGAGATGACGCAGTGGGTGGTTGAGAACCTGGGGCCCGATGTGCCGATGCATTTCACGGCCTTTCATCCTGACTACAAGATGCTGGATGTTCCGCCTACGCCAGCGGCTTCGCTCACACGAGCACGGCACATCGCGATGAGGAACGGTGTGCGCTATGCCTACACCGGGAATGTTCACGATGAGGAAGGTGAGAGCACCTACTGTCATCACTGCGGCGCGGTGCTGATCGGCCGCGATGTCTACGTCCTGGGCGAATGGAATCTCAATGAGAACGGATGCTGCAAGTTTTGCGGGACATCCGCTGCAGGGGTGTTTGATGCCCGCCCGGGGAAGTGGGGGCCTCGGCGGCTTCCGGTTCGCCTCCGGGATTTCAAGTGAAGAGAGCCGAAGGGCAGTATGAGTCCAACAGAAGGGAGCGATGGTTATGCAAGTAAAAATGAGTTTAAGTGATCAAGAGACAAGAAACGCAAGGCTCAACAAGCGCTTGGAGGACATCGGCTGGGGATTGTTTCTCATGCTGATCGGCGTAATTTGGCTTGTGCCCGAAACCCAGCTTCCACAAGGCGTCTGGCTGATCGGGGTCGCAATAGTCCTGCTTGGGCTAAACTGGGTTCGTTACCTGAACGGCATCAAGATGAGCGGCTTCACCATTATCCTGGGACTTCTCGCCCTGGCTGCCGGGCTCGGGGGCCTCTTGGGAGTAAAGCTCCCGATCTTCGCCGTCCTTCTCATACTTATCGGCGCGAGCATCATCCTCAAGCCCTTATTTGAGGGGAAGAATTGATCTGCGAACCGAATCGCAGGGTCTTGCCATCTTGTTGGTGTTCTACTCGGTCTGTATCGAAGGCCGAATCTGAAAGGAGTAGAGAACGATGAATCGAGACACAACCGCGAAGTTGGTTTCTGCGGGCTCGGTGGGGGCCGCGCTGGCGGCGTATACGTTTCTGATTCGACCCTGGCACCTGAAGTGGGGCGCTACCGAAATTGAACTGGAAGAGCCCTTGCCCGGCGACGACGTTCTGCCGCACCCAAGACAAGAGGCCACTCACGCAATCACCATCAACGCCCCCATCGCTGATGTCTGGCCGTGGCTTGTACAGGTTGGTCAGAATAAGGGTGGATTTTACAGCTATGACTGGCTCGAGAATCTAGTGGGTTGCGACATTCACAATGCACAGCGAATCGTGCCCGAATGGCAAAACCTGCGAGCGGGCGACGTTTTGTGGCTGCACCCAAAGGCGCCGCCTCTTCCCGTGCTCCTGGTCGAACCTGGGCGAGCCATAGTAGTTGGCGGTCTCGGGGAAGAAACGGAAGACGACGCGCGCGCGGGCACCTGGGCGTTCGTCTTGAAGGAGTTGGACCCGAATACAACGCGCCTGATCGTTCGAATACGTTGGGATAGCAAGCCGGGACTGCTCAACTGGATTTATGCCTACGGAGTACTCGAGCCGTCCCACTTCATTATGGAGCGAAGGATGATGCTCGGCATAAAACGTCGAGCCGAGGCCCTGGCGGCGCAGAAGGTTGAGCTGTCGCCAAAGTCCGCAGCGGCTGTTTGCGGGCGATGATAAGTGTGTATCTGAAGGGTTGAGCCCGGGCAACTGAGTGGGGTGAGCCGCGAAGCGGCGGCATGTTGTAGCCCCGGTGTGAGCCCTTTTTCGCCATATCGGGGCCCTCTATCCACTCCAACGTATACCGCGGGCTTTTGTCGTTCGCCGTCGGTGAGAGCGCGTCCGGTGGCGTGCGTCAGGCTTACAAGGTCTAATTCAACTTGTTGCTTGAGACCCCCATCGAGAAATGCGGCAATCTCGAGGTATTCCTGAATCGCCGCTTCGATCTCCCGCTCACGCACGTTGCGCTGATCGCCTCGACCATCAGAGTATCCAGCTTGGCGTGCTGCGCTTCCTCCATCCAATGATGCTCGAGTAAGCTCTTGAACTGAGGGTCGAGCTCTCTGTTGTCCCTTACGCTATCGAGGTAGTGGCGTTGGGTCATCCATTCACCCTGCAGAACGGTCAGGGCTACCGCCAGAGGTCGATGCGATAAGATGACCGGGGCGATCTCGGACGCCGGACCAATGACCCCGCACGCGGTGCCGAACCCGTGTTCGAACTCTTCGCGGAAGCGTCTGAATAAGTGAATGTGTTTGGCCTCTTCGCCCGCAAATTCCAGAAAGGCTCGCACGCAGTATTCATCGCTCTGGAGTCGCGAGCGCGCGTGATCGAGGACGAACGGCAAAATGGACTCTTCGAGCACGCCAAACATACAGAATTTCCCTTTTCTTCCGGGCGAACTTTCTTGAGCACGCGGCCGACAAACGATAAGAGCTCTTCCACGCAACGAAAGCGCTTCGTCTTGTAGGACGCCACGTGTTCGACTCTGCCCTCTATTCTTCCGCTATCGATATCCGCATTTGGATCAAACCAAATTACGAAAGCCGTCTTGTGCGATTCACTCATCGTAAACTCACAAAATCACGCTAGTACTCGTGCTCCACGCGCAAGTTGTTGGTGACGGAGAACACGCCTGAAGCTTGAAGCGGACCAACCACGGCGGCTCTCTTGTTGCAATCCTTTCATTGCGGGCAGAGAATACTCTGAGTCCGGCGACGGAGTCATAAGCGAAAGGTTCAACTTCGGTTCGAAATTGGTTCGGAGATGTCGATGGGGAAGGAAGAACTGATCATCTTCCCGCCTTTTCAACTCGACGCAGCAAATCAACGTCTGTGTTGCGGCGATCAGTCAATCACCCTCAGGCCAAAAGCCTTTGCTCTGTTGTTGTACCTGCTAAAGCGACCCGATCAGTTGGTGAAGAAAGAAGAACTGCTTGAAGCCTGCTGGCCTGAGACCTCAGTGACCGACACCGTACTCAA
The DNA here is from genome assembly GCA_035455165.1 of Blastocatellia bacterium. GTDB lineage: Bacteria > Acidobacteriota > Blastocatellia > UBA7656 > UBA7656 > Onstottus_A. Next base: position 18,716 of record DATIFP010000176.1, on the reverse strand, counting down.
GGTCTGCATTCGTGAGATTCGAGAGGCGCTCGCCGACAACCCGAAGTCACCGAAGTTCATAGAAACCGCTCACCGTCGCGGTTACCGCTTCATCGGACGAGTAGAAAAAGCTGCAACTCCGGATCGCGATCCCGCGTCGCCCGTGTTGGACCAGACAGATTATCGGAGCAGCCATGGCCACATCGGGAAGATTACAGACGAGGCCGGCGACAAATACCAACCAAAACCCGGAGATAGCGGACGTCTGGTCTTGCGTTCACCTTCGCCTCCCTCGCCTCCACCAACTGTCGGTCTGGTCGGTCGAGACTCTGCCCTGGCACGGCTGCGCGCTCTTCTCGCGCGGGTGCGTGGCGGGGAACGGCAGGTAGTCTTCATAACCGGCGAGGCGGGGATCGGCAAGACTTCGCTAGTTGAGGTCTTTCTGCGAGAGGTGATCAGTGAGCCGCAGGTTCTGATCGGGAGGGGACAATGTCTGGAGCAATACGGCTCGGGCGAGGCGTATTTGCCAGTGCTCGAGGCGATTTCGCGGTTATGTCAGGATCGCGGCGGAGCGGGGTTGGTCGACTTGCTTCGCCGGCAGGCGCCGACGTGGCTCCAGCAGCTGCCGTGGCTGCTGGAGGAGGCCGATTGGGAGAGTTTGCAACGGGCAGTGATCGGTGCAACGCGCGAGCGCATGCTGCGCGAGATGGCAGAAGCGCTGGAATCTTTGACCGCTGAGAGGCCCGTTGTATTCGTCCTGGAGGATCTGCACTGGGGAGATTACTCGACGCTTGATCTGGTGTCGTATCTCGCCAGACGACCCAAGGAGGCGAAATTGCTGGTGATCGCCACGTATCGGCCAGTGGACGTTGCGGTGAGCGATCATCCGCTAAAGGCGGTCAAACGGGAGTTGCAAGCGCATCGACAGTGCGAGGAAATACCTCTCGAGTATCTGCATCCCGAAGCGGTGAACGACTATCTTACCGCGCGTTACCCGCAGCACGAACTTCCGATCGCGCTCGCCACACTGTTACATCAGCGCACGGACGGCAACCCATTCTTCCTGGTCAACGCGGTGGACTACCTTCAGGCGGAAGGGCTAATCGCGAGAACGAATGCCCATTGGTGCTTGACGGTCCCGCTCGGCGATCTGGAAGTGGGTGTGCCGGAGAGCATCAGGCAGATGATCGAAAAACAGATTGAGCGAGTTGACCGGGAGCAGCAGCGCATTCTCGAAGTGGCCGCGGTCGCGGGCGTGGAGTTTTCCACCAGCGCGGTAGCCGCTGGTCTCGAGCAGACGCTGATGCCTGTAGAGGAACGCTGCGAACAGTTGGCGCGTAAGCATTTGTTCCTTCGCCCCACCGGCGTGAGCACGTACGCGGACGGGACGGTGACCGCGCGTTACGCGTTCATTCACGCGCTTTACCAGGAGGTGCTGTATCAGCGAGTGGCCGCGGGTCGGCGCGCGCGTCTTCATCAACTGATCGGAGCGCGAGGCGAAGAGCTGTATAGCGGGTACGCCAGCGAAGTTGCCGCCGAACTGGCAATGCACTTCGAACAGGGAGGCGACGATCGCCGGGCCGTCAAGTATCTGCGACAGGCAGCTCAGAATCACCTGCTCCGCTACGCCAATCGCGAGGCTATTGCATACCTGGGCAGGGCTCTCGATCTTGTGAAGCAATGGCCGGAGGACGAACGAGCCGAAGCGCACATGGCGATACTCGAGCAGGTGGGTTTAGCGCGGCGAGCAATGGGTGATATGGGCGGCGCCGCGACTAATTTCGAAGCGCTCGCGGAGTACGCCGAGGAACTAGGGCGAAAGGAAGACGAGGTTAAAGCGCTCGCCCACCTGTCGACCGTGCTCTCGTGGGTTGACCGCGAGCGATGTCTCACTGCGGCAAAGCGGTCTAGGGTGTTGAGTCATGATATCACCGACGAACTGCTGCAATCCCACGCACGTGGCTCTTGGGGATACTGGCACGTACTTTTTCTTGGCTGGGGTGACGATCACGTCGAGTCGCTAGCCGCCGCGGTGTCGGCGGCGCGAAAGGCTAACGACCACGAGATGCTCGGCCTGCATCTTGCCCGTTACAGTTTCCTTGAGTGCTTGCGGTCGGATTACGCCGCAGCTATCCGAACGGCTGAGGAAGGTGCACAACTAGGGCTTCAAATGAGCGACGCGCACAGCTATCTTCTTGCCCAATATTTTGAAGGATGGGCGCTGCTCCACGCGGGACGATGGGGCGAGATGCGGCGAATTCTCGACCACGGGCTCAAGATGGCGGAACGAAACCAGCACACGCGCTGGGCGGTGCTCTTCCTGCTGGAGCTAGGCTGGCTGCACGAGCAATCCTTCGACTTTGAGATTGCTCTCCAGATGTGCAAGCAGGCACATGAGCAAGCCAAGACGATCCAACATCCTTACACCGAGGTGCTAGGCCTGATCCTTCTGGGGCTCGCACATATTGGTCTGGGACATCGAGATGAGGCGTTTCGCTGCTTGAGCGAAGCCGGCGAACGTTTGGAGCGCGAACGTATCTTGATGGATTGGGTTTTGCGGATTCTCATGCACCACGCGCTGAGTTGCTACTGGTTGGCTCAAGGCAAGCCGGCGGAGGCGTGCCAGGACGCTGAGCGGGTTTGCGAACTTGCTGCGCCGCCCGGAGAAAAAACCTATCTGGCGCTTGCTCATTTGGTAGTCGCCGAAACGGCGTTGGAGAGCGGAGACCGAAATGCCGCTTATGCTGCAGTCGCCCGGTCTCTGACCGCGATTGAAGGAGTCAACGCACCGCTCGCGGAATGGCGCGTGTGCGCAGCGGCATCAAGGCTCCACGAACAGAACGGCGCCACCGAGGCAGCCGCTCAACATCGGCGACGCGGTCTCGAAGTGCTAAACCGGCTAGCCGAATCTCTGGATGAGACCGACCGATTACGCCATTCACTGCTCGGCTCGACGGTTATTCAGGATATCCGCCGTGGTGCGTGAAGGAATCTCGATCCTCGAAAATTCCGTTCCCTTGAATGCAGTTCCTGCCGCGGGGGGATTGATCCCGCGGCCTCGCGGTTTTGCCAACGCTATTGCAGTGGCGCGATGCTCTGACACTGCAATATGGACGCACCTGACGCCGGGACTGGCAGCTGAGGCTCAAAAGGTCCTCGACAACCGGGGGCAGGCCTCGCTGTCGCCGTTGTACCCGCTCGCGTACCCTGGTCTTGCCCGAGCCTGGCACATGGCGGGCGATGCCTCGAGAAGCCCGCAAAGCTCGGGGCGATTTCTTCGCCGTCCGGAAGGACGCCGATCCCGACCTGCCCGTTTTGATCGAGGCGAAGAGGGACTTCGAGAAGAAATAGGCCGCAAATCTCACATCAGAGTTTGGGCGCATCGAGAATGGGAGGGATCAAATGCGCTTCTCCAGAACTGTTTTCGTGGCCGCCGGCATCTGGGGCGTGCTCATTGTGTCGCCGCTGTACTTCCTGGAGTCGATGATAAATGAGCAGCAACCGCCACCCATCACTCATCCCGAGTACTACTACGGCTTCGCCGGTGTCACGCTTGTGTGGCAGATTCTCTTCTTCGTGATCGCTCGCAACCCGATCAGATATCGGCCAATGATGCTCATAGCGATTCTGGAAAAGCTGAGTTACTGTCCGGCCGCGGGGTTGTTGTTCGCAGCCGGCCGCGTGCCAAGCGCGGTGTTCCTGGTAAGCCTGCCCGATCTCGTGTGGGCGGCGCTCTTCGCGATTGCTTATTGGAAGACCCCTGCCAGCGATGTATGAGTTCACAGTTTCTCGACATTCTTTTACTTGCTTTTGACAAAGTTCGACATACACTGAGCTATGCTTTGGCATATGCTCCCAGTTGAGAGGTTGATATGAACCTACAAAGATTCTCCTGTCTTATCGCTTTAGCAATACTTGGTACGAGCCTGTCGGCCTGGAGTAAGCAACAGGCGACGGCTCCTGCCGGGAGCAGGCGTATAGAACTTGTCTTGGTTAAGGCAGAGAGGGGATCGTCCGATAGCAGAGCGTTCACCAGGTATTATCTGACAATCACCAACCGTGAGGATTTCCCTGAAGACTTATTCGAGCCTGCGCCCGACCTGCCGCCATGCGGCTTAAATAAGAACTCGTCCCGCACCTGGCTGGAAATATATAGCAATACTGGAAGCAGGATATACGGTTATTGTGCGATGAAGTCCGCAGCGGAGTTAGAGGAGTTTTCTTTTGGTATCTCGGAAGGCCAACCTACTCCAAAAAAAGTATATGTGAGATTGATTGACCGCCGGTCGAATACGATATATGAATCCAATCTGGTTTCTACCAGAGGGGTAGTTCATAAGTAGACCCGTTCATTGTGAATCGATGCGCACGCTCATTCAGGGTGGTTGGATAGTCGGCTACGACGGTCGAGGTCACGAGCTCATTCCCAACGGGTCGATCGTCTTCGAGGGCGATCGACTTATCCACGTCGGCCGCGACTTCGACGGAAATGTCGACAGCACCATCGATGCGCGCGGCAAGCTGGTGTCGCCGGGATTCATCAACTGTCATCTCCACGCGGCGGTGAACGCAAGACAGACGGTGTTCATCGCCGACGGCAAGCTCGACTACTTCGGCAGCAACTTTATCGGCTACGTCGCACCCCGGCGGGGCGCCGCGCCGCCGAGCTCTACCACGAACCCCGACCTCGCCGGCACCTACGGAATGTGGTCTGCCCTACGCGGAGGCGCCACCACGATTCTCGACGTCGGCACGATGCCCGGTGGCCCGGAAGCCTTCACGAAGCTCGTGGGCGAGCTCGGCCTCCGCGCCTACCTCGGCCCAGGATTTCGGTCCGCGGAGTACCGCTTCGACGGCGACCGCGTCTACTGGGAGTGGAACGAGGCAAACGGAACGGCGGGCCTCGCGCGCGCCATCGATTACGTGAAGAAATACGACGGCGCTTACGACGGGCGGATTCGCGCCATGATCTATCCGGGGCAGATGGATACCTGCACGGTCGATCTGCTTCGGGCGGCACGTCAGGCTGCGGACGAGCTCGAGGTGCCGCTGCAGCTCCACGCCGCGATGAACCAGCGTGAGTTTCACAAAATCCTGGAGCAGCATGGCAAGACGCCGATCGCGCTGCTCGATTCCATCGGTTTCCTGAAACCGAAGACCGGGCTGGGCCACTGCGTCTTTCACAACCGGCACTCGTGGTGCCACTACCCATATGGCGACGATCTCAAGATGCTCTCCGACAGCGGCACGACCGTCGTTCACGCACCGTACAAGTACGCCAAGATGGGCATTACGTTTGAGTCCTTCGCGAGCTACCACGATGCCGGCATTAACATCGCGATCGGAACCGACACCTATCCCCAGGACATCATCCACGAGATGCGTTGGGCCGCCATGATGAGTCGGCTGGCCGATGAGAGCTTCACCGTTGGAAAGCCGCGCGACGTGTTCGATGCGGCTACGCTGGGCGGCGCCGCACATCTCGGCCGCGACGACATCGGCCGGCTAGCCGTTGGCGCGAAGGCCGACATTATCGTCGTCGATCTTCTTCAAGTGCACTACGGGGCGGTTTACGATCCCATAAGCTCGCTGGTCGAGTGCGGAAACGGCCGCGACGTGGAGACGATCATCGTCGACGGTCAAATACTCGTCGAGGACGGTAAGCCGGTGCGCTTCGACGAGGCGGCGATGTTGCGCGAGGTTCAGGCGGAAGGCGAGCGCATCTGGCAGGCCGTTGCCGAGTGGCATTGGTCGGGCAAGACCATCGACGATATCGTGCCGCCGAGCTACCGCATGCGTGACTGACGGCTAGGAGTCGAAAGGTCGGAATAATCCCGACACCCTGCGTCCCAGACTGTTGATTGATGGACGTGATGGCTATCACTTACAGCCTGCAGCTCGAGACTTCGTAACAACTCCTCGCTTTTCAGTATCCCGGCGGGTGTTGGCATGGCCCGAGCACCAGCGCGATCCGTGCGGCAATGGCCAGCAGGTGCATATCGCTCCACCGCCGTCCAACGATTTGGAGACCGATCGGCAACCCCTCGGCTGAATGGCCCAATGGCACCACCGCGGCGGGATGGCCGGTCAGGTTGAACGGACTGGTGTAGGCCAACAAGGCGGGCCAATATGGGATCACGTGACCGTCCACGGCGACGGGGGTGCCCGTTGGACAGTGCCGAATGGCCGGCCCCACGGTCACCGGACACAGCAGAGCATCGCGAGCGGCGAAAAACTGCTCGAGGATGGCGATCAACCCGTCGCGTTTCATTAGCATCGCTGTGTACTGGCGCATGGTTGCACCGACTCCACGCGCAAGGCCCCGAACCAGCGGCACCTCCGAGTCCAGCGCGGCACCGAAGTGCGCCGCTAACTCGGCTTCTTCTTCCGGCGACATGGTCGAGCCGACTTCCGCCAGGAACATCTCCCCGAAATTCTCCCAGGCCGTTGGGAAGTCGAAAGCGGTGGGAGGACAGTAGTTGATTATGGTCCCAAGCCGCTCTAACTCGGCTGCCACCCTCGCAAGGGCTCTCTTGGTGTCCGTGGTGACCGGGACACCCCCAAAGTCATCCGTCCACGCAAGGCGACACGCCCGCAAGGCCCGGTCTGGGGCCGCCTCTAAGGGCACAGGGGGGATCTCCCATTGGCTCCCGTCGGGCCCGGCTATCAAGTTCAGCGTCAGGATCAAGTCCTCCACCGAGCGGGCCAGCGGACCAATTTGGCCCATGTGTCGCACGCCTCGCGGCGCTCCTGGGGGTTCGGGAATGTGGCCGGTGGTCGGGACGCGGTGATCGGTGGGCTTGATGGTAAAGACTCCGCAGTAATGAGCCGGAATACGGACCGAGCCGCCGATGTCGCTGCCCAGCTCCAGAGGGCTCAGACCCGCAGCCACGGCGGCGCCGCCGCCACCGGTTGAGCCCCCGGGGGTGCGCGTCAAGTCCCACGGGTTGTTGGAGCGGCCGAATATCGGGTTATCGGTTTGGCCGTCCCCAGCCATGGTGGGCAGATTGGTCTTGCCCAGGATGATGGCCCCCGCGGCACGCAGTCGCGCAACCACCGGGGCATCGGTGGAGGGTACGTAATCCGTCAGCGGCGGAAACCCGCTCGTAGTCCGCAGGCCAGCAGTTTCGATAGAGTCTTTGATGGTGATCGGGATCCCGTGCAGTGGGCCCCAGACTTCGCCCCGGGCCAGTGCGGCGTCGGCGTCCTGGGCCCGTCTGCGGGCTCGCTCCTCATCAAGGGTGACGATCGCATTGAGCGCCGGGTTGTGACGGGCTATCTGCGCGAGATAGCCTTCCAATACTTCCGTGGCGGACACGTGGCGCTGACGAATGCCTGTTGCCAACTCCTGCACAGTGGCGAATACAAGATTGTTCACGGCCTTTCCCTCCTAATAAGAAAGAAGCGCAATGAAACGAAAGCAGATCGCATCGGCTCCAGTCGCAACCTGCCGAGGTTTGTCTAGGTGAGTCGAGGCGACGCTCGGAGATGCCGAGTTACGGGGTTTGCGAATACTTGCTACTTGCGAGCTCCGCAAACTCTCTCAATTCGTTTGCGTTGAGATCTGACACCGCCCAGTAGCTCATATCAGCCCGACACCAATGAATCACATTGTAGCCCTGATGCGTTACCGTCTGCCCTAATCGGTCCGATTCCTCCGTCGGCCAGATGAAGAGATTGATGACGTGCTTCCTGCGCTGATAGACGAGTGCCGCTACAGCCCGGCTGTCGACGTAGTCAAGCCGCCCGCCGACTAAAGGGAATCCCTGTTCATCCAGATCAATCACCGGGGGCGAGAAATCCAGCTTGCCCGCGAACCACGGCTTTACGGTGTGCTGATCTGACGACGGAACATCTGCGATATGATCCACCATAAGCGAGCGCACGTGATTGGACACCACCTCGCGCGCCAATACCTCGTCGGGCGAAGGGCGTGCCAATAAGCGAAAAACGCTCCAACTCAGAACCAGAACCACTGCCACCGAGGCTGCTACGCCGACCCAGCGCCAGGGCATACCGCGGGGCACACGAGCCATCTCTGCCCTCTTGCCGGCCTTGCGAATCCCGGACATGACTCGCCTCTCGAGCGAAGCGGGAGGCGTTTGATAAACCGTACTCAGTGCGGACCGCACCGCCAGAAGACTGGCGTGGCGTTTTGAGCACGCGCCGCACTGGCTCAGGTGATGCTCGAGCTCGAGGCTCTTGACCAGGTCGAGCTCGCGATCCACATAAGCGCCAACCAGCTCTCGGGTCTCCTCGCAATTCATCTAAGCCTCCCCTGACACACTCGGAGCAAGAGATTGCTGAAGCCGCTTGCGCGCTCGCGCCAGGCGTGACATCACAGTCCCCAAGGGGATCTCGGTGATTTCGGCGATTTCCTTGTACGACATATCCTCCATCTCGCGCAGCACCAAAACCTCGCGGAACTCGAGCGGCAACTCCTCGAGCGCCTTCGTGATCAGTTTTCGGTCGGCGCTCTTTATCAGCTCTGCTTCAGGACTCGGCGCGTCGCTCTCGATGTTGTTCGCCGCCTCGTCGAGGGAGGCAGTGAGTTCACGCGGCCTGTTCTGCTGAAACCATGTATAGCAAGTATTGCGAACGATCGTGAGCAGCCATGCTCGCCCGTCTCCGCCACGAAACCCGCCGAAGAATCTATAGGCTCGGAGATATGATTCCTGAACCACGTCTTCAGCGTCGTGGTCGTTGCGCGTGAGCCAGCGAGCCAGGTTGTATGCTGCCCCGAGATGCGGCAATACGCGTGCTTCGAATTGCTCACGCTGTTGCTGGTCCAGCTCGCCCTCGCCTTTCCGATCTTCACTTCTCTTGAACATGAGACTCGGTTCCCGAGAATTTTATTCCCAGCCTCAACTCTACAGCTCTGCCGGGAATATTCAAGAAGCCAGGCCGGTACTAGTGATTGGACGCGATGAATTATCCCAGGAGGACAAGATGCACAGACGAGATTTCATTAAGCTGGCGGGGCTCGGCGGCGTTGTTTTTGCCTCAGGGCTCGGTGTCAAGGTACTCGGCGCCGGCGGCCCGAGTGACGGCCGTACGTCGCCGGACGAATTCTACTTCGTCCAGCTCTCGGACACGCACTGGGGATTTGATGGGCCCTCCATCAATCCCGATTCACAGGGGACACTCAAGAAGGCCGTTGCGGCGGTTAACACCCTCGACGAGCAACCAGACTTCGTAGTGTTCACCGGAGACCTTACTCACATCACGGAAGACAGACAGGCGAGGCGCGATCGTATGGCTCAGTTTCACGATATTGCCGGCGCGCTCAAGGCGAAGACGGTCCGCTTCATGGCCGGCGAGCACGATGCTTCACTCGATCGAGGCGAGGCGTATCAAGAGTTCTTCGGAGAGCTCAACTACACCTTTGATCATAAAGGTGTTCACTTCGTCGTCATCGATAACGTCTCAGACCCTTCAGCGCTGGTGGGCGAAGCGCAGCTCAAGTGGCTGCAATCCGATCTGGGCCGGCTGAAGAAAGATGCGCCGATTGTGGTGCTCACACACCGGCCGCTGTTCGACCTCTATCCACAGTGGGACTGGACTACACGTGACGGAACGGCGGTCATCAACGCGCTTATGCCTTATAAGAACGTAACCGTGTTCTACGGGCACATCCACCAGGAGCACCACTTTATGACTGGACATATCGCGCATCACGCGGCCAAGTCGCTGATGTTTCCGTTGCCTGCTCCGGGCTCGACGCCAAAGCGCGCGCCACTGCCGTGGGACGCCAGTGCGCCGTACAAAGGACTCGGCTTCCGTGACGTCGAAGCGGATGTTCGGAAGGCTCGTTTCGAGATCGCGGAACTTGCGGTCTCGAAAACATAGATTCTCAATCAAACAGGAGGCAAGCATGAACAGTTTTCTAAGGATAGCTCTCGTCGCATTCCTAACAGCGGGTCTCGCCGTGAGCACGGCTGGTATCGGCTCGGGCGCGCCCAAAGAGAAGGTGATCAAGCTGACGGCAAAGAAGTTTGAGTATTCGCCGGCCGAGATCACCGTAAAGAAGGGAGAACCGGTTGTGATCGAGGTCAGCTCCGAAGACGTCAAGCACGGATTCACCCTGCCGGACTTCGGAATTCGGACAGACATCAAGCCGGGCTCAGTTAACCGAATAAGCTTCACGCCCGACAAAGCGGGTCGCTTTGCGTTTGCATGCGACGTATTCTGCGGCGCCGGCCACGAAGAGATGTCGGGAACGTTGATAGTCACAGAGTAGGCCGCGCGCGGCATTGACGTCTCGAAGAGGGAGGGGAAGTGAAGAGATTTGTTTATGGGGGGTTGACGGCGCTCGTCGGCGCGTCGCTGGTTGTGATGTTGGTCGGCATCTTGATGATTAAGATCGGCCTCGTCCCGATCAACGCCGACGCAGCGCCGTCCAGTTTGGAGAGGAAAATTTTTCCGCTCGCCGTGCGGGCTTCAGTCGCGCGGCGTTCGTCAGAGCAGGCTGATAGCGCCGCACTTCCGACCGATGACGATCTGGTTGCCGGCGCGGAGATCTACAAAGAGATGTGTGCGCAGTGTCACGGGCACTTGAACGGACGCGCTAGCGTGCTCGGCGCGTCATTCTATCCTCCAGCTCCACAACTGCCCGGGCACGGCACTTCTTACAGCGATGCCGAGGTGTTTTGGATCATCAAACACGGCATACGCAACACGTCGATGCCCTCGTGGCGAAACTTGCTGTCCGATGAAAACATTCGGCAGGTAGCAGCATACATCAAGAGAATGGATTCTCTGCCTGCTGCGGTGGAAGTGGAAGCCGACCGAAACGAATCACGACGGGGTGAGGCGAATGAGTAGTGAAATTCTGCTGAGATTCACCTCGAGGCACTCTGTCCCACCTCAATAAGATATCCGTCAGGATCACGCATGTAGCAACGAATCTCAAACCCGTGATCCTTTGGCTCGGTTAGAAATTCGGCTCCTCTTCGTCGCCAATCTTCGTAACACGCCCGCACGTCAGCCACTCGAATATTCATGAAGCTCGATGCCGTGTTGAGGTCCTCGGGCGGGCGAAGTGTCACGGTTGGTTTATCATCAGTCGGCCCGCCCCCAACATTCGCAATGACCCAACTATTTGCCAACTGAATGATCGTCGGTTCACCACGGCGCGTGACTTCGCCGCCGAGAATGCTCGCGTAGAAGTCCGCGGCGCGTGACACATCAGCTACTGTGAGAAAATGCGTGAGTACAATCCCTTCTGCCGGGGGGAGGGAATACTTAACGTGGTTGTTCATAGCACCGCCTTTCATCGTTGGATTCCGCTTTCAGCCGTCCCACAGAATCAAGTTAGTCAAAGAATAGAACCTCCTTTTTGTGAGTAGCGTTGGTCTGTGGTCCGTCCAGCACACTCGGGCCGCGAATCGCAATAATCTCAAGGTACTCGGCATCGACCTTGGTGGATTCGCCAACGGCTTTGTTATGTGCGGACCATAGGCTAACGAGTTCGCTCCGCAGTTTTTCCTGCTCGTTCGCGTCGAGCGATGCGAACGCGCGTGACATTGGACCGTAGTGGCTGCGGAAGAATTCCACTACCGCATCCGGTGGAAACGGATAGTCAAAGTGATAAACGCGAAGTGCAAACTTCAGATCGGCAATCCGATCACGGAAGCGATCGCGAACGGTGGCTTCATCCCCCCAGAGCACTGGAGAGGGCATGCCGGAGGGAGCGATATGCCTGGCAATCGTTTTGAACATTTGCCCGACAAACCCCCCGGGCGTCCAATTCGCCATGGCGATCATTCCACCCGGCCGGCACACGCGGGCGAGTTCGGCCGCGACCAAATCCGGACGAGGCGCGAACATCGCTCCGATCAAGCTGATCACTGCGTCAAACTGAGCATCTGCATAGGGCAGCGATTCGGCATCCGCCTCTTCAAAGATGATCTCAAGTCCCTCGGCAGCCGCGCGGGTCCGGGCTTTCTCGAGCGAGTTGGTGGCAATGTCACAACCAACAACGCGCGCGCCCGCCTTTGCCGCAATCAGGGCGAGTTGCCCGGCTCCGCAACCGACATCGAGCAGACGGGTTCCCGGAGTAACTCCGAGCCGCCGGAAGAACTGCTCCGCGCCTTTCTCCATATAGCGGGAGAATAGGTCGTAGTCTCCAGTCATCCATGTCGCCTTCAGGCGCATTTTTAGTTCGTCAAATTCTTTGGTCGTTTGTATCTCTCTCGCAGTCGCATTCATTGTGGTGCCCTTCCATTCAGTTCTTCCGGATCCGCACTCCCGCGGGAGCGCGCGGCTCGCGTGCTTGAGTATCGTCCTACAGTTCTGCCATACGGGCGAGCGCGCCGTGATTACTTGATCGATCGTCCGGTGTTCTTGACAGGAACGCCGAGTTCAGCGAAGGCTATGAGAATGGACGTGCTTTCCGAGGTCTTGAGAATGGTTAGGCTAGAGGGGGCGCTGTTCTTTAACGCGGAGTTTTCCGCTCCCTGGTGTCTCAGCCAGCCCCGGTCAACCGCCATTGTTCCCTATCTTTCGCCTGAAGCGGGGCACCTGATCATCTATCACTTTTTAACCGAAGGGCGTGCCTATGCTGGCTGCCTGACGGACAACGAGAGGAGTTGACCGCCGGCGACATTGTGATCTTCCCGCACGGGGATGCCCACCTGTTGGGCAATGGCTCACCCGAAAAGCCGGTGGACGCCTTGCACACGTTTGCGAAAAACCTGACGCAGGGGCTCAAACTCGCCAGCTTTGGCGGCGGCGGCGAGGTCACCAGATTCGTGTGTGGATTCATGGCCTGCGAGCCACGATTGAGTGAGGCCGTTCTGGCTGGTTTGCCGAGGATTCTAAAAGTGCATATCGCTAACGAACCATCAAGCCAATGGGTCGAAAACTCGATCCGATTCTCGGTTGGCGAAGCTAACGGATCGAATGCGGGAAGCGGTCTGGTGCTCGCAAAGCTGTCTGAAGTGCTGTTCGTGGAGACCTTACGCCGCTACATCAACGCGCTGCCTCCAGACCAGATCGGTTGGCTGGCAGGGGCACGTGACCCTATCATCGGTCAGGCTCTCGCTCTTCTGCACAAGGACCCCACAGATCCGTGGACCATCTCGAATCTGGCAAGGCGCGTCGGTCTATCGCGTACGCGGCTTGCTGAGCGCTTCCGCCATTTTCTGGGAGAGTCTCCGATGGCGTACCTGGCCAAATGGCGGCTGAGACTGGGGGCAGAGCTCCTATTGTCGACCGAGGACAGCGTCGCGGGAGTCGCGATGGCGGTGGGCTATGGCTCAGAAGCGGCATTCAACCGCGCGTTCAAGCGGGAGTTTGATTGTCCTCCGGCTCAATTCCGTCGCAATCGTAAAACGAGCATGTCCTCCGAGGTTAACAACCGTTCTCCCAACAGGGCTTGAGGGGATCATTACTACTGTTTCCTAATTGGGCTTTGGCATCGTGTCCCACTTCATCAGCTCTCTCTCTTTCGTGAGACCATTTTTTTCGAGCCACGCACTCATCTCGTCGCCAACTTGTTTCCCGTAAATGCGGTGCGAATAGACAACGGCGCTGCCAAGCCCATCTTGCATCCTGAACCTCGAGAATGCCACCTCTATGAATCCAGGACGACCAAAGATTACAACGATCAAATGCTCTGCGGGCCTGTCCTTGGTCCTGGGGACCGAATCAGTCTTAACAACCACCGCCTTGTTCGCCTTATAGTTTTCGAGAACGGCGTTCGCAGTAGCGGCAAGGGCTTCCCCATCCTTCACTTTTCGATAGAACAGCACCGTCACCATGTCCGTCCACGACTTTAAGTCCTCTTGTCCGCCTGGCGTATATTCGTGTTGATCAGCGTTAGTGAAACGGTGAAAGTACTTGACGCCGGCGAATGAGAGGTCCGGGACCTTCGCCTTCCTGTCTGCGGCTTGGGGCAAAGAGCCGCCAGCTACCGTTTGCGCGAAGAACATCGCGAAACAAGCGAATACGATTTGAGGTTTCATCTGATTACGCTTTCGTTTGGGTCGCATCGATTCTGTATCACAGCCCCGCAATAATCAAATTCCAATCGCCTTCGTTGCGAAAGGCACAACGAGGCACGGTTTCCCTGCGCCAGTAGGAGTGATCTTTATCGAGACCCTCATCCCAGGTAGTCCGCCTGAAATCTTGAAGCGATTGTTGGTGATCTCTTCGGCGATGTAGAGGCCGGGCATTGGCGCGCCGACGGCGGTGAGCAGATAACGGAAGTCGCGGTTCAAGGCGCCGAACCACCCGACATGAAGAACATCTGCGACGGCGTCGGGTCGCTCGACAACGGTGGCGAAGCGGTCATCGAGATGCCTGAATGGATTCGACGAAGGAGTGCGAGAGGTACTTGTTTTCGGGATCGAAAGGGTGGTCAATCTTGAACGAGCCGCCTGCCTTCGAGAGGAAGCCGACAACCTCAACATTGCCCTCGAAATACCCGGCAAGTCCCTGGGCCGCCCCGTTCCCCCCGAGACCTGCTATGGCTTGGATTGCGATGCCCACGCTCTTCCCGGAGGTGCTGCTGATTCCTCCCACAGCAAGCACGCCAGTGCCTCCGCTGTTGCTGGCGCTACTGCCGCCATAGCTCCACACACCGATGCCGCCCGCGCTGGTGGTGCCGCTGCCACCGCCGCCAACTACGCCATAATCCCTCCACAGGTGCAATATCTTCTTGATCTTCGGCGTGTGCGATATACCAAGTGTCCGAGCGGATGGTGGTGCTCGAATCCGATCGCGTCTTTCGTACCCCAGGAAAACTCGAGCGGGGGCGAATATATTACTCATGGACACGTTTGTCAAACAGCACGCAGCATCGCCCTCATGAGGTCAGTAAGAGCTGGTGGACTTTGCATCTTCCGCCCACCTCGAGGTGGACCAGTCAGTCTTTCTTCCGCGTTCGCCTATTCAGACGAGACCTAGGTTTGTTGCCTACTGAGAATCCGCCGAGGGTCCGTAGATCCCCGGGACCTTACCTCCCATCGGGCGGAGGTAGGTGCTGAGCTGGCCGCGATGGTGGACCGAATGCTTGATCGCCAGCGCAAGAAAGTTGACTGCGGGTGCCTTGATCTTGCCGAACATATCGATGACTGCAACGAGTTTGTCGCCTGACAGGGCGCGTACGCGGTCAAGGGCGGCTGGAACTTTTTCCTTGTAACGAGCGACGGCGTCGGCCGTGTTCATGATGCCGCAGGCGTCAGAATCGTCGGGCGGAGGCGTGAATTCGCCGTTCGCAGTGCAGTTCAGCAGCCACTCGTCTTCAAGCGTTATGTGGCGGATGAGTCCCAGACCGGTCTTTGACTTGGAGTCTGGCCGGTAGTCGAGATGGCCGTTGGGAACCTGCTCGATGACGCGCAGGGTTGTCTGCATTTCGTTTTCGAAATCGGCGATGAGAAAATCAGCTACAGTCCTGGCTTCTTGGGAACCCATGGGATGCTCCTTTTCTTTATCAATTTGCGTTCTCTTGTCCGTTACGGACCGCTTTATGTAAAATTGGTCCGCGTTTGATAGTGGGATGTGTAACGAACTGGTCTCCCGTTACACATGAAATATGCGTTGATCGATATTCAACCGAACGATGCTGAGTTGGTTCGGCAAATCGGCTCCGGCCACCCGGAAGCCGAGGCCGAGCTGTTTCGCCGGATGGCTCCGCGCATTCGGCTCTATGGTTTACGCCACTTGAGAGACGAGCACGCCTCGGAGGACCTTACGCAGCAGGTACTGATCACGACGCTGGAAGCTCTACGAGCAGGTCGCCTACGTGAACCGGAGAAGCTCGCATCTTTCGTGCTGGGGACGTGCCGGATGACAGTGCTCAACCTGCGCCGCAGCGTTCAGAGAAAGGAACGCCTGCTCGAAC
The DNA here is from genome assembly GCA_035455165.1 of Blastocatellia bacterium. GTDB lineage: Bacteria > Acidobacteriota > Blastocatellia > UBA7656 > UBA7656 > Onstottus_A. Next base: position 2,890 of record DATIFP010000176.1, on the reverse strand, counting down.
AGTTTGGGGCGGATCTGGTGGCGCCGGTCCAGCCGTCCATTCCAAACCTCGACCATGAGCGGCTCACACGATGTCTGCAGAAGTTGAACGAACGCGAACGCGCGGTTGTCGTCATGACTTTCTATGACGAGAAGACGGGCGCGGATGTCTCCAGTTTCCTCGGCGTTTCTGAAGCCAACGTGCGGGTGATTCGCCATCGGGCGATTCACCAACTGCGAAACTGTATGGGGGTTGCAGTATGAGGGTTGGAAACGAAGGTGACCCGGTAACCTGTTCAAATCCCATCGACGCGGCAGTCCTCGCCGACTATTGGCTGGCCGCTCTGGCAAATTCCGAAGAAGAGGCGGTGGAGCAGCATCTGTTTGACTGCGACCGGTGCGGCGCCCGGCTCCGCGAAGTTATCGCGCTTGCGGAGGGGGTCCGCAAAGTGGCGCGCGAGGGCTCCCTGCGAGTGATTGTGAGCGAGTCATTTCTTGAGCGCGCCGCTGATGAAGGCTTGCGCGTCCGTCAATACACCCCTCCCCCTGGAGGCCGCGTACAGTGCACCGTGACAGGCGACGACGACATTCTTATTGGGCGCCTTACCGCGAACTTGAGCGGAGCCAAACGAGTCGATGTGTGCATCTGCGATGAACGCGGCGTTGAACAGGAACGCTTGCCCGACATCCCCGTGAGTCCAGCCGCGGGCAGCGTTCTGCTCCAGGAGTCGATTACCTTCGCCAAGACCGCTCCTACCCACAAGATGATCGCCCGATTGGTGGCGATCGATGAAGGGGGCGGCGAGCGGCTGCTGGGCGAATACACGTTCAATCACACGCGCTCATTGCCCGGCCCGGGCGCCTGGTAGTTCAATCGGGTCGCCCCTCGCGAGCCTTGCCCGGCCCAAATCTCTGATACCCGTCCCTGCCTCATTCAACACTCGAGAGAATTCTAGATCTCATGTGTAACGCCGGTGCACGTGGTTACACATCCTGCTTGAATAGCGAAGTAGATGAATTCCAACCCAAGAAATTGGCTAACCGGAGGAAAAACGTCATGGTTAATTCGTACAAGGCTGCACCGGATATTGAGGTCCTCACTTCGAACTTCCCGATTCCAGGCTACGGGCTGGTGCCGATCAACGCTTTCGTCGTAAAGGGGTCGGAGCCCGTCCTGGTCGATACCGGCGCGGTGGTGGAGAGCGAGGAGTTCATGCGTGCCCTGCGTTCGGTCATCGATCCAGCAGACCTGAAGTGGATCTGGCTCACCCATACGGACTTCGACCACATCGGCTGTTTGCATCATTTGCTCGCCGAGAACCCGAAGGTGCGTGTGGTTACTACGTTCCTCGGCCTGGGCATCATGAGCCTGTCCGCCCCGTTGCCGTTGGACAGGGTCCATCTCGTCAACCCCGGCGAGAAGATCACTGTGGGAGACCGCACACTCACCGCCGTAAAACCTCCCGCGTTCGACAACCCTTCCACCACCGGCTTCTACGACGACAAGTCGGGGGTCTTCTTCAGCTCCGATTGCTTTGGAGCGCTCCTCTCGGAGGTTCCCCAGAACGCAGCTGATCTTTCTGACAAGGATCTGCGGGACGGGCAGGTCTTTTGGGCGACGGTGGACTCGCCGTGGTTGCACAAAGTGGACGGCGCGTTCGCAAGGGAACTGGAGGGCATCCGCAGGATGGAGCCAAAGATGGTCCTGAGCAGCCATCTGCCGGCCGCCCGAGGAGACATGACAGAACGGTTGCTGGCGTCGCTTGCGGCCGCCCCGACCGCTCAGCCGTTCGTCGGACCGAATCAGGCCGCGCTCGAGGAGATGTTGAAGACGATGACGGGCCCTCAGTAGTTGGCGGCGTGCCCATTGTAAAACCGACCACAAGTGAAAGGCGAAAAAGGAGGTCGATGCCATGAGTCCGGGCGATCTCCTGGAAGTGCACGCGACGGATCCAGGCTCGGTCGCGGATTTTCAAGGCTGGTCGAAGACGAGCAAGACGGCCATCCTAAAAAGACCAGCGGACGGAGACAAGCTCCGACGGGAAGCCGGTCTACGTTCACGTGTTGGAGAGGTGATAAATCTGCTTTGATCGTGAACCGCGCATCTACTTAGATCAGTACACACTCGACACCGGTGATCATTTCGGGGGCACCGTTGGAGCGGCCCAGCAGTGCGCCGTTCACTTGCTGGGGCTAGTTGAATTTGCGGCTTGGCATGGTGAGAAACGGATAACATCATACGTGGCTGTTCGCGTAATTGCCCGTTACTCGCATCGCAAAGCCACCATCGGATCAACTTTCGTCGCGCGCCTTGCCGGAATGTAACAAGCCAGCAGCGACACTGCGACCAACAAAAGCGTCACTCCCGCGAATGTGATCGGATCTGTTGCCGACACGCCGAAGAGCAGCGACGACACGGTCTTCGTTAGCGCGAACGATCCCACGATTCCAATCGCCACGCCGATCAAGATCGTTTGCATTCCTTGCCCCAGAACCATGCGCAGGACGTCCCCCGATGTGGCGCCAAGCGCGACGCGCACGCCGAATTCGCGCGTGCGCCGGCTCACCGAATACGCCATCACGCCAAACACTCCGGCGGTCGCCAACAGCAGTGCAGTGATGCCGAAGAATCCGATGAGAATCACGTTGAATCTTCGCGAGCCGAGCGATGCGGAGTACACTTGCTGAAATGTCCGGAAGTTCGCCGGAATCTCCGGATCGAGCTCCTGCAAAATTCCCCGCGCGGCCGAGCTTACCGAGCGCGTGTCGGTATCGGCCAGCAAGGTCACCGTCATAACCGAGCGCGGGCGCTGGAACAAATTCACATAGACCGTCGGTCGCGGCGGCTCGTCGAGACCGTATTCGTGCGTGTCTCCCACGATTCCTACGATCGTCAGCAGACGCAGATCGCC
>DATIFP010000175.1:0-11397 GCA_035455165.1 Blastocatellia bacterium | reverse complement strand
AAGCGTGAGGACCCGAGACCGTGGACCAGATCATTCGCCTGGTCATTTGACCGCGCGCATCGGGGATACTGAAAAGGAACTCGCGGGCTTCTAGTCCGGATATGTCGGTGCGCCGGACCGCAAGCGAATCCGCGCCGCCTGGCAGGTTGCGGAGGCTTTGAAGCACCGCGTTAGTCAAGCTTCTCAGCGGCAGGCCGTCAGGGATCTTCTCAACGAACACGCTGAGTTCGGCGTCGCGCGGGCCTTTGAACTTGAGTAAACCGTTTACTTGCCAGCTCGCAGGCACACGAAAGAGAATCGATTTTTCCGAATCGACGTACCGCGCAAATTGCTCCTGCGGCAGCTTGTAGTTTCGCCAATCGGTCTCGCGGCGTTCCCTATCGATGCTTTGCGCAAACGACGGAACGAGGGCGACAATATTCAGCAGCACAAGCGCTGTAAGTTTCAGGATTGCCCTTCGCATAGAACTCCTTCTTGTCGTGTCGGCGAAGCGGGAAACAGCCGTTGGGGCCGGCTCGGGCGCGGACAGGTTAAGAACGCTAAACTACAATGTACCTGGCGAGAAGTAAAGGGCAGGTCAACTCGAAACGAAGCATGGAGTTCAGGCTTTAGCCTGGTTGTCAGGTATAGGAAGCAGCAGGCTGAAGCCTGAACTCCATGCTCCTGATCTCTACATGTAATATCGCACCAGCCACTCGGCGACGAGCGCGGGCTTGGCTCCGCCTTCAATTTCACAAGTCACCGACCACGTTAGCTGAACCCCGCCGGATACATCTTCCACTGACTGAAGCGTGAACCTCGCGCGCACCTTCGAACCTGCGGGCACCGGCGAAACAAAACGAAGCCGATTCAGCCCGTAGTTGATCCCCATCTTGAAATCGCCTTGAACCTTGAACGCCTGCGCGGCGAGATGTGGCAAGAGCGACAAGGTTAGAAACCCGTGAGCGATCGTCGAATGAAACGGCGAGTCGGATTTAGCTCGCTCGACGTCCACGTGGATCCACTGGTGGTCTTCAGTCGCGTCCGCGAAGTCGTTTATGCGCGTCTGGGTCACTTCCAGCCAATCACTGGCGGCGACCTCCTGGCCTGCGAGGCTCCTGAGTTGATCGATACCTTCGATGATTCGCTGCGGCATAGAACCCCCGTTCGTAGTACCGAATCCTTGTTTGTAGTACCGGCTTCAGCCGGAACCTGTTTCGAATTCAAGGATCAGGAAAGGTAGCCGAATCGGTCATCGACTTGCAATGAAGCTTTGCGTCTTAGCGGAGCTTGGCGTCTTTGCGTGAAAAAAGAATTGCAAGACCCGTTTCGCGCAAAGACGCCAAGCTCCGCAAAGACGCAAAGCAAGAATGCCCGGAACCGGGAGGCTAACGGGTCACAAGAAAGTTAGATGGCTTTTTCTTCTCGAAGCGCAGCGATCTGGCTGACGGTGAGTCCCAGCTCACTCAGGACCTCATCGGTATGTTCGCCCAATGTCGGGGCGCGGCGACAACGGTCCGCGGGTGTTTCACTCAAGCGCACCGGCGTGCTCGCGATTGGAACGGGCCGCGCCCCGCCGGGATATTCAACCTCCTCAAGGAGCCCGCGTGAGTTGACCTGAGGATCAGCCAGCACTTCGCTCAGATCGTAACAAGGTCCGCACGGCACGCGACCGGCTTCGAGCGCCGACATGGCCTGCTCCCGGGTGCGTTCGGAACACCATCGGGACATCGCCTCGTTGATTAGGGCGAAGTTGTTGCCGCGCGAGATGTCATCCGCAAGCTTCGGATTGTCGATCAGGTCTTCTCTCCCAATCGTCTTCGCCCAGCGCCGGAACATCGGACCGCCGATCGTCGGCACAATGATCCAGCCGTCTCGCGTCTTGTAGGCGTCGCTCGGCGCGGCGTAATAACCGGTGTTTCCCAATTGCTCGCGGCGAATCCCCATTGTCTTTAGCTCGGCCAGAAGCGGGGTCATGAAAGTCACTCCGGTAGCCAGCAACGAGACGTCGATCAACTGGCCGCGGCCGGTTCTCTGCCGGTGATAGAGCGCCGCCATTGCTCCGAACGCGCCGTGGAGCGCAGTTCCGTAATCAACCCACGACACTATCGAGCGAACGGGAGCACCAGGGAAACCGGTCAGACTCATCGCCCCGCTCATTGCTTGAACTACGCCGTCGAAGCCAACGCGATCAGCGTAAGGGCCGTCCGGACCGAAGGCGGATGCCATCACAAGAATGATTCCTTCTTTCACCGCGCGCAATGACTCGTAATCGAGACGCAATTTCTTCAGCGCATTCAGTGGAAGATTGGCGACGACTATATCCGCGCCGGCGAGGAGACGGGTGAGTACATCGGGTGCCTGCGGATGGCTGAGGTCCAGGGTGATGCCGCGCTTGTTGCGGTTGCAGTTGAGGAACAGGCCCCCGTCGCCGCTTTCCGTGACCGGGCCGAGCTTGCGATCCTCGCCGCCTTCCCGTCGCTCGACGCGAATCACGTCGGCGCCGAAGTCGGCCAGCAGCATCGCGCAATAAGGCCCGGCGATAAACCGTCCGAAATCGATGACTCGAATTCCCTCAAGAGGCCCCGCCATATCGCGCAGCATCGTACCTTTTGAATCGCGTTTATTCAACCGACGGCCCTTACCTGGGCGCGCAGGCGTCTCGCCTGCTTGACTTCGCAAAAGACACGATTCGCCAGCAGGCAGGCGAGACGCCTGCGCTCCCAGGTAAGCACCCTCCGAGCGGTCGTTGCTCGCGCCCGAGCGCTGCTCTAGAGTTGCGGGTGATGCACGGGAATCTCAAGCCGCCCGAGTTATCACTCCGCACTCGAGCCACCAACCTCGAACAGATGCGCGGTGAAATCTACGATGTTGCGGTCATCGGTGGCGGCATAACCGGCGCCGGCACCGCGCTCGATGCCGCATCACGAGGACTCTCGGTCGCGCTGGTCGAGAAGCGCGACTTCGCAAGCGGAACAAGTTCCCGTTCATCGAAGCTGATTCACGGCGGTCTGCGCTACCTCGAGCAATTTCATTTCGGGCTTGTTCGCGAGTCGCTTCAGGAACGCGCCGTGCTCTCTCGAATGGCGCCTCACCTGAGTAGACCCCTGGAGTTCCTTGTTCCGGTCTATTCATCGAACGAGAGGTCTCCGCTTGGCGCAAACCGTCTGAAGCTGGCCGCAGGGCTGTGGCTTTATGATCTGCTGGCCGGTCGCCGGAACATCGCGCGGCACCGATGGCTGTCTCGAGAGGTGGCGCTCAGGCTCGCGCCTGCCCTGGAACCCGACGGGCTCCGTGGGGCGTTCGTCTATTACGACTGCCTGACCGACGACGCGCGATTAGTGATCGAAGTGATCAAAGCCGCGGCGGCTCGCGGGGCGGCGATCGCGAACTATGCTGCGGCCCGCGGCATCAAGGCGAATGATGATGGGTCATCCAGCGTTCAGATAGAAGATGTGCTCGCTGGGAGGTCATTTGAATTGCGCGCGAGAGTGGTGGTGAATGCCGGCGGGGTCTGGTCGGATGAAGTTTCGCGGTTGTCTGATGTTCGTGCGCCGCAGAGACTCCGGCCGTCGAAAGGAATTCACGTTGTGACGCCGGCGGAGAGGTTTCAGAATCACGCCGCGGTGCTCATCCCGTCGCTGGGCGAGCAGCGGTTTCTCTTTGTGATTCCCTGGCAGGGCCGCGCACTCATCGGCACAACCGACACCGATTACGCAGGCGACCTGAATGAGCCGGTCGCCGAGCCCGATGAAGTCAATCGCGTCATACAATCGGCGGCTCGGGCTTTTCCGTCGGCCAGGGTTTCGACCGACGATGTGATCAGCACTTTCGCGGGGCTGCGGCCGCTGGTCGGAGCGGACAATGAGCACACGACGAAAGATCTTTCACGCCGAGAAGAAATCTTCGAAACGGATTCGGGATTGATCACGGTCACCGGCGGAAAGCTTACAACCTGGCGCCGAATGGCTGAGCGGGTAGTTGATCTGGCCGCGCGGAGGCTCGAGCGGATGGGCCGCCGGCTTCCGGGAGGGCGTCGGGGTGTTACAGACCGGATTCGTCTCGCTGGTGGATCGGCTCGCGGCGATGCAACGAGAGTCGCAGCAGAGTTCGACGTCGAGGTCGCGACAGTGGAGCACTTGATGAATACCTACGGCGGCAACTATGGTGTAGTGCTCGAACTCACTCGCCAGTCGGAAGGAATGAAGGCGAGTTTAGTTCGAGGCTTGCCGCATATCGAGGCCGAGGTCGCGTATGCGACTCGTCAGGAGATGATTGCAACCGTCGAAGACTTTCTGGCGCGGCGAACTCGCATCACTTTGCTTGCGCGCGATCACGGCCGGGCGTGCGCCGGACGCGTAGCGAGTTTGCTGGGCGCAGAGCTTGGCTGGTCACACGCTGAGATCGAGGGCGCCGCGACAGACTTTGCTGCGAAAACTGGAACATGCTGAGCACACCCTTTCTGGAAGAACATCATCGACGACTCGGGGATCAGGTTGGGCGGTTTGCGCGCGAGCGGGTTCGGGATGCCGGTTCGACGGAGGACGACGAGCGCGAGGCTCGGCGCTGGGTGGCCGCGCTTGCGAGCGAGGGGCTGTTGGCCTGGACGGTCCCCGCATCGTTTGACGCCGGCGCCACTGCGCTTGATGTGCGAGCGCTGTGCGTCGTGCGCGAGCGGCTTTCATACGAGTCGTCACTGGCCGACCTGATGTTTGCAATGCAGGGACTCGGCAGTTTTCCAGTGACGCTTGCGGGTTCGGACGAACTCAAACGGAGGCTGCTACCTCAAATCAAATCCGGCACCGCAATCGCGGCCTTCGCGATTACCGAGCCCGAAGCGGGATCTGACGTCTCCGCGATTCAAACTACCGCGCGACGCGAGAGCCCCGGCTACGCGCTCAACGGCGTGAAGACTTTCATTTCAAACGCCGGGCTCGCGGACTTTTACACTGTGTTTGCGAAGACTGATCCAGACAAGGGCGCCAAAGGAATCTCGGCTTTCGTGGTTGAGAAGAATGCGCCGGGTTTTCATGTCGAGGAGAAAATCGAGCTGATCGCTCCACATCCGATTGGCCGCATGAGGTTCGAAGACTGCCGGATCCCAGCGTCGAATCTGCTGGGCGAAGAAGGCCAGGGCTTCAAGATCGCGATGAGCACGCTCGATACGTTTCGGCCGACGGTTGGGGCGGCTGCGATAGGGCTTGCGTGGCGGGCGCTCGACGAAGCGATCGGGTACGCAAAGCGACGAGTTCAATTCGGCAAGCCTATAGCCGAGTTCCAGGCGACTCAGATTAAGCTGGCCGATATGGCGACAGAGCTTGATGCCGCGCGGCTGCTCGTGTATCGCGCGGCGTGGCGGAAGGACACCGGCGCTGACCGGGTGACGCTCGAGTCGGCGATGGCAAAACTGTACGCCACAGAAGCGGCGGGGAGAATCATCGATGCAGCCGTCCAGATTCACGGCGGCGCCGGGGTCGTACGCGGATCCGTCGTCGAACGGCTCTATCGCGAAGTCCGAGCCCTGAGGATTTACGAAGGAACCTCTGAGATCCAGAAGCTGATCATCGCCGGACAGTTGTTGCGATGACAAATTGTTCGTGAGTCTCTGCGCCATCTCAGCTGTCCTTTGCGTCTCAACGGTGAGTGAGTCTCGGGCTGAGTTCACCGAGACGCAGAGCACGCAAAGGCTACGCAGCGAAGGACCAGACCTGGAATTGCCTAATCACTCGCTGTATGTTGCCAGCCTTCCGAGCACGTGTATAATCGGGTCAAGGTTGGTCCGGATGCCGGAACGCGAAGAAAAACAAGTCTTCCACGAGCACCTCAAGCGCGCGAACTTGAAGCGGACCGCGCAGCGCGATCTGATCCTCGATGTGTTCCTGGACACCGAGGGCCACGTCTCCAGCGAAGATCTCTACTCGATCATAAAGGCAAAGGATCCAACGGTTGGCTTCACAACCGTGTACCGCACGTTGAAGCTGCTGAAGGAATGCGGTCTGGCCCGCGCGCTCGAGTTCCACGACGGGCGTATGCTCTACGAACACGATTACAAGCATACGCATCACGATCACTTGATCTGCACCGTTTGTGGCGCGTTGATCGAGTTTTATAACGAACAGATCGAGCACCTTCAGGACGAGATCGCGCGTCGCTACAAGTTCAAGCCCATTCACCACAGCCATCGAATCTTCGGAATCTGTGCCGATTGCCAGAGGGCCCAGAAAGCGGCGGCCGCCAAAGTCAGCGCCTCTTCCAAGTAGCCACCTGGAGTTCAATCTCTGCGTGATCTCGGCGTCCTCTGCGTCTCCGCGGTGAGACGACGGCCAGAATCAATCACCGCCGAGACGCAGAGGACGCTGAGTTCACGCTGAGAAGCTCGCGGGCCGGTGAGGTTGCCCCGATTCCTGGCGGCTTCTATCATTTAAGTCACCGTGAGAATGTTGATACCTTTGCCGGATGACAGTCAGCCCGACGCGCGGTCCAATCCCCCGCTTGTCATCGCGCACCGCGGCGCTTCCGGGCTTGCGCCGGAGAATACAATGGCTGCCTTTCGGCTCGCGGTGGGACTTGGCGCCGACGGGGTGGAATTGGACACCCAGTTGTCTGCTGACGGCGTGCCGGTCGTCATCCACGATGCGCGTGTCAATCGCACAACCAACGGGCGTGGCGTCGTGTCGGGCTTGACGCTAGACCACCTGCGGAACCTGGACGCTGGGACGTGGTTCGAGCGTCGGCTCAGCAGAAGACCTCGCGTACGAACGGCGGCGCGACGATTCTCGTCTTCGTTTACAGATCAGAGTGTGCCGACATTGGAAGAGGTTCTTGCGCTTCTGGACCCCGCAGGGCTACGACGAATCTACGTCGAGCTCAAAGGGAATCCCGAGAACAAGCATGAGTTGCTTGATGCGATCTTGTTGCTTGTCGGCCGGGGCTCGCTTCGTGACACGGTGACTCTGCTATCATTCGATCACGCGATCGTTCGGCGCGCGAAGGAGATCGGCGGCGATGTTCGGACCGCGGCTACTTTCCCGGCGAGAGGAAGGCGGCTCATTTCGATCAGCTCGTTGATTCGCTCTGCCGAGCACGCAAGGGTCGATGAGGTGGCGGTTCATTATGGATTGGCGACCAGGCGAACGGTAAACGCTTTGCACGAGCGCGGCTTTTCGGTTTCGGTCTGGACGGTGAACAGCAAGCTCGCGATGCGCCGTCTTGTGGCGTGCGGGGTTGATTCGATCATGACGAACTTCCCCAACCGCTTGAGCGAGGTTCTGAAGACTGAAGCGCGGGGTCCTGGCGCGTTGCGCGGACGTGAGAGCAGTTTCAGATGATGAGTGGAGCTTCACTACAAGACGAAACCTCAGCGAGCCGGCCGATGGCCGGTCGGGCCGCTGCGGAAGAGACTCACCGCTTCGTGTCTCGTCCTCGGTTCACCGTGCGGCACACCACGGCTGCCAATTGCGAGTTCGAACGGCACTCTCACGCGGCATTCACCATAGTGGCGTTGCTCTCGGGTAACATCGCGGCGACGATCGGCGACGCGCGTTACGAGCTGTCGGCCGGCGAGTCGGCCCTCATCAACATAGGCCAGGATCATGCGGCGAACGCCGAGGAGGTTGAGTTTGTTTCGATCGGAGTGAGCCCGCTCCTGGTCAACGAGCTGATCTCCGAGATCGGCCTGATCGGGACGGTCGCGAAGATTATTTTCCACGCAAGCGTAGTGACGGACGAGGCCATCACCCAGATGGCTCGAGCGATAGCGACCGAGGTTTCCGCGGATGAGTTGGGGCGCTCGGCGATGCTTGAAGCTCAGGTGCGCCAGCTCGTCATTCATTTGCTGCGCAGCCATCTGACGGTGCGAAAGTCGGATCAGATTGAGCTATCGCGAGCGGGGCTGGTCGATCGTCGTCTGCGTCGCGCGATCGAGTTCATGCACGACAACTTCGGCCGCGAGCTTGCGCTGGAGGAGATCGCCTCGGCGGCTTATCTTTCCGAATACCATTTTGCCCGGCTGTTCAAACAAATCACCGGGGTCACGCCTCACGTTTATCTGGCTAACGTGAGATTGGAGCGAGCGCGCAAGCTGCTTGCGGAGACCGAGCTTCCCATAAGCGAGATCGCCGGGGCGGTTGGGTATCAGAGTCAGAGTCATTTCACCAAGATGTTCAAATCGGTCACCGGTGTTACGCCTCGAGCTTATAGGGACGCTGCGAAATAGCTCACCAACCCCACGCGCGAGAAGATGACAAGCTCTGACTAGTGCGCCAGATGGATCGTCCGGCGCTTCTAGCCACCAAGTGTTGATTCTGGTGTTCGATTAAGGAGGAATGACTCATGAAACCCAAACTTTCTCTAGTTGCCCTTCTATTGATCTGCTTTGTCTTTGCTTTACCCAATCAAGTAGGACACGGACAAAGCAGTCCAAGAATTGAATGGGAGTACAAGATCAGCTTTGATGCGAATGCAAACAATGAAAAAAGGCTTAACGAGCTTGGAACTCAAGGCTGGGAGCTAGTGGGTGTTAGGACAACTGTTTTCAACGGACAGACGACAGGGGGGCATTACTATTTCAAACGCGCTAAGTAGAACTCAAGACCACGCCAATGAAAGCATCCCGGAGTGTCAGGCTTGAAATTGTGACATTTGACAGTTCCGGACCTGAACCTGATTATCCGCATTGAGCGCGATTGGTGGCGTGTTGAGAGTCGGGTAGGGTGGAACAGCCCCGATACGAGCGAAAGAAGTCATACCTATCGCCCCATCGGGGCTCGTTAGGTCGATTGGCTGCCCCTCCCCGGGCTCGCGCCCGGGGCTACAATCTGCCGCCGCGTCGCGGCTTGTTTAAGCATTAACAGTCCCGGGTGAATTGTGGCGCCACTTGACCTCGCAAATGCAAACAACACACTAACGCACCACTACGAAAGTCCGCTTTCCTTGACTCAACGCGAAGTTAGCCTGTACCTTACAGCCGACCCCACTCCCAGGAGGAAGCTTGGAGACGGCCAAGGGCAAGACCCGCGAAGAAATCATTAACCGGCTCGCCGACCGAATAGACAGCTTCGAAAAATATACCCAGCCGCATTCTCGCCTGATCGCCGCTCTGGCTACCCGACTCGCGCGCAGGTTTGGGCTTGCGGCTCCGGACATCGCCGCCATCAGTGAAGCCGCGATGCTCCATGACATTGGCTTGTGGGCAATGTCACCCGCATATCATCCACAGCCGCGCCCGCTCTCCTTTGAAGCGCGCCTCGATCTCTGGCGTCATCCGGTCATCGGCGAGCAGCAGATGGTCAAGCGCGACGCCGGACGCCACGCGCAGTTGCTTGTCAGGTGGCATCACGAGTGGTGGAACGGCTCGGGCTATCCGGATTCGCTGGCGTTCGAGGACATCCCAATAGCCGCGCGGATTATCCGGGCCGTCGAGCTTTACGCGGCGCTGGTCGCCGATCGCCCCTATCGCCTGGCGTTCAGCGAAAAACAAGCCTTCGAAGCCGTGGAGTCATCGGCCGGGATCGAATGTGATCCGTACGTTGTCAAAGCTCTGCTTGCGCTCCTTGAAGAGCTGCGCGACGCGACAAGCGAACAAGTTGGGACGGAGGCTTTAAACGTTCCCCTTGCTAGAGAGCCGGATGCCTCAGCTGGCAGCGCTCACGTTTTTGAAGGAACCGACCGGCAAGCAGAGCCAATCCAAACGGGCGCACCACCCGCGCCGGAGCATGAACCGGCAAGCTCATCCGACAATCTGCTCGCACAGACTCCGGAGCGTAGCGACGACGCCACGCAAGTCAGTGCGCCGAGTTTATTCGAACACCGCGAGCAACAACCCTCGCAACAATCGGTCAACGAGACGCTCGCCGGCGACCGCGGTTCGCCTGCGCCGATTCAAGATCACACGCCTCGCATTCCTCCGTCGCTCGACCTCTTATTGTCGCGAGCACAAACCGCGGATGCTTCGGTCCTGGATTCTCGATGGCGCGGATGGAGCGGGTCCCGCTACAACAAGAAACCGCTGCTCGGGTTTCAGGCGAGCGTGTTGCGGCAGATTGAGTTTCATTCGATTGCGATTCCATCCTGGAGCGAGGCGCGGCTGGATTGGTACTTGAAGACCTGGGGCAAGGTTATCTACGCCAACGATCCGCGCGCCTGGGCGTCAACCATCGCTCGCGCGAGAGTCGAACCGGCCGAGCCTTTAAGCGAGGAGACCATCGCTCGCGTCCTTCACGATGTGTACGTTCCTGGGGTGAAGCTCGCGAATCCCGATCTCGGGCGTTGGTTCGGTGAAACGGACGCCTGGTGGATGGATAACCTCAGACGCAATGTCGAAGGATTGGAAGATCCGCGCGCGCGCGCCCAGGGGCTGACGATTGGGCTCCACACCGGAGACTACGCATTGTCGTTTAACGAAGAGACTCGTGAACTCAGGCGGCCGCTGACAACCGTCTTCTGGCGGATTGCCGGGCGGGATCTGTCGGGGGCGGCGGGTCATCCACAAAATCGCAGCTTCAACCTGCCAGTCGAAGAATTCATCAGGCAGGCGCGCGCCGATCTGCTTTTTCTAAGCGTGCCTTCCTCGCACACGGATCGAGCCGGACCAGAAGCGCGGTCGGAGTGGCGCGAGACCTGGGTAACGGGCTCGGCTGAAAACATCAAGACCGCTGCGCCTCCGCAGTCCAAGCAGTCTTATCTGGCCTCTATCGATCGCATGTTGCGATCCGCTTCCAACTTCAGGACCTGGGCGATTGAGTATCAAGAGCCCGGTCTGGCCTCGGCGCAGGACATACACGACTTGATCAAGGAATACCGGGCGGTGAAGGCCACTTATTCAAAGGACGTGACCGAAGTCGTGGGTGGCTTGCGCAGCTACATTGTCGTCGGCGAAAGATCCACCCGATAGCCCTTCCAGTAGAGAACACCTTTCAGAAAGATCGAACTCCGACGGGACCGCGGCGTTAATTGATCGGCACCGGCGGGTGGATGTAACGCCCGCCTTCAACTAACATTAAGTCAGATGAGCAGAAGGAGGAGCGAACAATGTACAAGGTCTCGGCAAAACTATTAGTGTCGCTCGCGCTGTTGTCTGCGGTGACTGCAGGCATCATCGTGGCGTGCGCCCAGCGTGCGCTCGAGCGCGCGGTGCCCGCCGTGGAGCCTGTCGCCATTGCCGATCCGACAGTCGCTACAGACGAACAGAACAACATCGAGATCTATCGCGCGGTCAGCCCGGGGGTCGTAAACATAACGAGTCAGGTCCTACAACAGGGATGGTGGGGCGTCTTTCCATCCGAAGGCACGGGGTCCGGCTCAATCGTCGATCCGCGAGGCTACATCCTCACCAACTATCACGTGGTTCAGGGGGCGACTCAACTCGAAGTGCAGGTCGAGAACGACAAGTTTCCCGCGACAATCGCCGGCACTGATAGA
>DATIFP010000174.1:0-5491 GCA_035455165.1 Blastocatellia bacterium | reverse complement strand
CCGGCTTCGCCGCAATGTGCGTGCCGTCAGTAATCTTCCCGGACTTGCCGTCAAAACGTGGCAATAGCGTCGCGTAGCTGGCAGTCGATCGAAGTCCGAATCCCGTATTGATACAAACAAGTGATTCAATTCAGTGCGGCTCCCGAGTCAGAATTGCACAGCCTCGGCTTCCAGACGGGCGCCGGCATCCACTCGATGAATTCATGAGAATTCATGCGCGCCGGCGATCTGATCGCCAAAATGGCCTCGCCTCGATCTGAAACCGCCCTTATCGTCCGTCGGTCTCGCCTGCATGCTCGCGTCGAAGTCTTCAGCTCACCGCGAATGGCATAGCGGTTGATTCAACATCAACCGTGTGCGCGGCGAATTTCGAAGAGGAAAAGACTTATGCGGCGAGTTTTCTTCGTTATGGTTTTTCTTTTGTTGTGTATGTGAAGGCATCGTTCATCGAAGCGCGCCGACAAGGAGAGATACTGATGGGCATACCGAACAAAGATGAGGTCAAAGGCAAGGTCAACCGAGTAAAGGGCGAGGTGAAAGAAAGAATAGGCCGGGCGACAAACGATCCCGACTTGATTCAGCGGTCGCAGGATGACAAGGCCGCAGGGCGTGCTCAAGAAACTTTCGGAAAAGCACGTCGCAAGGTCGGCGACGCGGTGAAGGATGTCGGCGAGGCTATAAGAAAATAGCCAAATCGACTAAGCCTTTTGCTTTGGCGTCGAAAAAGCGGATCCGTTATCCTACGGCTTTCGACTGATAGATCAAAGCTGCGATGGAACTGATATGTGCCCAATTTCTTTGACCGAAGGGATCGCCGGATGGCGTACAATCAGTCGACAGCCGAATCCTAACATCGAGCTGCCACCTGATGGCTCGTCAATCCCTTTGCCTCCGGACCAGGAGCACGGTCCGCCGGTTGAAACACCACCTGACAACCCGGGAGCGCCTGAAAACCAGCCCGATCCGCCGCCCATTGATGAGCCAAATCCCGATGAGCCAACTCGACTGCTCTAAGTAGCCTCGCGGTTGGCCATCGCGCTTTGCGGTTTCAACCGAAAAATCAGGCCTTTTGCCTCGCTGCATCTTCGAGCCCCAGCTCGCGAGTGAGCTGTTCCTTCAATTCGAACTTCTTTACCTTGCCGCTCGCAGTCAGTGGGAATTTGCCGACAAACCTGATGTGCTTCGGGATCTTGTGTCTGCTTATGCCGTCGGCACAGTACTCGCGCAACTCTTCCTCGGTGGCCGTCTCGTCTGGTTTCAATCGCAACACAGCGGCAACTTCTTCGCCCATAAAACCGTCGGGAACGCCGACGACCTGCGCTTCGGCGATCTTCGGATGTCGCATCAGGAACTCTTCGATTTCCGCCGGGTAAATATTTTCACCGCCGCGGATGATCATATCCTTCACTCGTCCGACGATGTTGACGTAGCCGGCCGCATTCATAGTCGCCAGGTCCCCGGTGTGAAGCCAGCCTTCACCGTCGATTGTCTCCGCTGTTCTGTCGGGCATGTTGTAATAGCCCTTCATCACCAGAAAGCCGCGAGTCATAAGCTCCCCCGATTCACCGAAGCCCATCGGCTCGCCAGTCAACGGATCGGCGATCTTTATCTCCATATGCGGATGCGGAATCCCAGTCGTCGAGGATTTCAACTGAAAGCTGTCGGTCTGGATCGTCTCGGTCACCGTGCCGGTTGATTCCGTAAGCCCGTAGACTATGGTGCAATCGGCGCCCATTTTCTCCTTCACGGCTTCCATCAGCGCAACCGGAACCGGCGTCGCGCCGGTGATGATTTCGCGCAACGAAGACAGGTCGAACTCACCCGCAAGAAAGCGCGGATGATTCAGCATCGCGATAAGCATGGTCGGAACGTTAAACGAAAAAGTCGCCCGCTCCTTGTGCATCAGTTCGAGTTCCTTGGCTGCATCAAAGGCAATCAGCGGGACTAAAGTACAACCGAGGTACACCGCGAACATAACCGCGCCCAGACTTCCGGCGATGTGAAACAGCGGCATCGCGGTTACATAGCGCTCGTCGGCGCTCAAGTTCCCGATCAGGCACGACACGTGGGTCTGGTTGATGATGCCGTAATGAGTCAGCATCACGCCTTTTGGAAACCCGGTGGTTCCGCTGGTGTACTGCATTTGAATCACATCGTGCGGATCGAGATTCGACTGTCGCTCGCGAAGCATCTCGTCCGGGATGCCTTCACCCAGCGGCGCAACCTCGGAGTAGAGCATCATGCCGGGAAGCGTTGTGCGTTCGATCAAAACAACGCGTTTCAGCTCGGGCAGGTTGGCGCTTTCAAGACGCTGGTGAAGCGGTTTGCTGAGGTCTTTCAGCTCCGGCGCCACGCGATAGATTGAATCAACGTACGAGTTGCCACGAAACTCCTCGATCATAAAGAGAGTCGTGATGTCGCCCTGGCGAAGGACATATTCGATTTCGGAGGCGCGATAATTTGTGTTGACCGTCACCAGGACGGCGCCGAGTTTCGCGAGCGCCATCTCGAGCAATATCCACTCAGGTACGTTGGTAGCCCAAACTGCGACGTGCTCGCCCTTCTGAATCCCCAGCGCGAGCAGGCCCTTCGCGAGGCGATTGACCTCGTCGCGATATTCGCGGTAGGTAAGCCGCAGCTCAAGGCCGATCTCGGGATAGTTGTAGACGAGCGCTTCCTTATCGGCGAATGCCTCGCACTGGCGATCGAACAACTCGCCGATGGTAAGGCTGATCAAGTCGACGCCGCGGCCCTCAGCTTCCCATATGGCTCGGTCGCTGACTATTCCCACTCTGCCTCCGTGGTCCAAAGACACAAGACACTACGTATTCATGGGGGTACAAGCTAAGTGTTGTCGCTACGGCTCTTCAGCGCAGTCGCGTGTGAATCGAGCTCCAAATTCACAATTTCTTCTTGTGCCACGCCTCGAACTTGTTCATCGTCCGCTCAGCTAGCGCCTTCGGGGCGTCGACTGGAAGGTTAAGCTCTCGCGCTACCCTGCGAGCCAAGTTGATGTGTGTCCACGGATACAACTGATACTTCAGAATCATCGCATATCCACCCCCTGCTGATGAGCTCGTAGATCCAGCTCTTGGGTAACATGCGCACTGCGAACACCGGCGTGATCCCTAGAGCCTCACACAAACGAATCTTAATTTCGAACTCCTTCCTATCCATATATGACAGCGTGTTCTTAACTTCCACGCCATACGCTCTGCCATCGCGCTCGAAGATGAAATCGAGGTTATGATCCGTTTCATTCCACTCTCGATCAAGGAAGCGCCGAGTGTTGTGATCGCGCATCACAAACTGCTTCCTCGCGAACCCACCCAGAATCATCTGCTCGCCGTGCAATCCCATCGCCGCACAGATATTCGGGCTCCCATATTCATCAACGAGGTCAACAACCCGTTTTGCATCACGCTTATAATATCGGTGCTTTCGATGCCAGACCAGCTTGATCTCGCTCCCTATCGCCATCTTCCGGCGTTCGGTGTGTATCAGTCCGGCATCTATCAAGTCCGCAATAGCACGGTACGTAATCCAATGAAAAAACACATCCTCATTCTGAACAGCAAGCTGGTTTCCGAAGAAGACGCCCGAAGAGTTCGCATCGAAGAACTGCTCAAGCGCGTTACGTGCGGAAACCTCGTACTCATCCGACTCGCTTCCGAGCTCAGGAGTCTCGTAATCAAAGTCGTCCCACTCGATCATCGCTGATTGATATTCGCTCCTCTGACATTTCCAAGAAGGAATTTCTGGGACCGATGCTGTCGCCCACACCTTTAGCATTGCCTTTTCTTGACAACCAAAAAGGCGTTCATTACTGTCACAAAGCCTCGCTGAGCTGTCAATTCTCTTTGTGCAACGCGGCTTTAGAACATGCAAGCCATCAGATCGATCGTCGATCCCGAAGACCCAGTCTACAGGGAGAACTACGCCGCCAACTTCGCGGCGGTCGAGCGATTGAGATCAGAACTCGCGCGTTCGACTGAGGGCGGCGGCCCGCAATACGTCAAACGACATCTCGCACGAGGGCGACTGCTGCCGCGCGAGCGAATAGAGATGCTGCTCGATGAGGGCTCTTACTTTCTGGAGATAGCGCCGCTCGCGGGCATCGGAATTGAGAACGAATTCGTGGGCGCCGGGGTGGTCGGCGGCATCGGTCTCGTCTCCGGCCGCGAGTGCATCATCGTAGCCAATGAAGCGACGGTGAAGGGCGGAGCAGTCAGCGAGATCGGTCAGCTCAAGAATCGAAGGCTCTCCGACGTCGGAACCGAGAATCGGCTTCCCAGTATTAGCCTAGTCGAATCGGCGGGCGCGGATCTCCCGGTTCAAGCAAAGATCTTCGTGCCAGGAGGCCGAGGCTTTCGCGAGATCACGCGCCGATCGAAGATGCGAATACCAAGTATCTCGGTCGTGTTTGGCAATTCCACCGCCGGTGGAGCTTACCTGCCCGGAATGTCCGACTACGTGATAATGGTCAGGAACCAGGCTCAGGTGTTTTTGGGCGGACCGCCGCTGGTGAAAATGGCAACTGGCGAAGTGGTCGACGAGGAATCTCTCGGCGGCGCGGAGATGCACTCGCGGATATCGGGACTCTCGGATTACCTCGCGGAGGACGAACTCGACGGGCTGCGACTCGCGCGAGATATTGTGAGCCACTATTCGGATCCGATACCGAAACCGAGATTGAAGAGTGTAGAAGCCCCGCTCTACCCGGCGGACGGATTGTTGGGAATTGCTTCGGCTGACGTGAGAGTCCCCTTTGAATCTCGCGAGGTAATTGCTCGAATAGTCGACGGCTCCAAGTTCGACGAGTTCAAATCAAAGTACGGGACGACTCTGGTCACCGGCTTTGCTTACATTCACGGCTTCTCGGTCGGGATACTTGCCAACAACGGCGTGTTGATGTCGGAATCGGCGAACAAGGGAGCCCAGTTCATTCAGCTCTGCAATCAGCAGAACATTCCGCTGGTCTTCTTACAAAACATCACCGGCTTCATGGTTGGCCGCGCTTACGAGGAGCAGGGCATCATCCGCAACGGCGCGAAACTCATCAATGCGGTTTCGAATTCGACGGTGCCGGCGATCACCATAATGACCGGGAGTTCTTATGGCGCGGGCAACTACGCGATGTGCGGGCGGGCTTATGAGCCGCGGTTTTTGTTCACCTGGCCGAATCATCGAATCGCGGTGATGGGACCACAGCAGCTCTCGGGAGTGATGGACATCATCAAACGCGAAGCGCTAACCAAGCAAGGCTTGCCGATCGACGAGGCGAAGCTCAATGCCTCGAGACTGGCTCTGGAAGCCCAGATCGAGGCGGAGTCGGATCCGTACTTCGCAACTGCAAGATTGTGGGACGATGGGATTATTGACCCTCGAGATACGCGGACCGTGTTGGCGATTTCGTTGTCGGCGGCTTGCAACCGGCCGGTCGAAGGAACGATGGAGTGGGGAGTGTTCCGGCATTAGCGTACTTTGGACT
>DATIFP010000173.1:0-28114 GCA_035455165.1 Blastocatellia bacterium | reverse complement strand
ACGACCGTCCGGACGGCTACGGAGGCTCGCGAGGGAATCGCGCCCGGCTGCCGCTTGAAGTCTATCGAGCTGTGCGCGAGCGAGTCGGGAGCGATTACACGGTCGGCGTGAGGTTTCTCGGCGATGAGGCAATCGAACATGGCAGTCATATCGAAGACGCGGTCTATTTCGGTGTCGAGTTCGCGCGCGCGGGGTTTGATTATCTCTCAGTTTCAAAGGGCGGAAAATTCGACGATGCCAAGCAGCCGAAGGTCGGGCAGGCGGTTTATCCTTACACCGGGCGGAGCGGCTATGAGTGCATGCCGACGGTGATATCGGATGAGGTTGGTCCGTTTGGTAGAAATGTGCCGCTCGCTGCGGCGATAAAGCGAGCAGTGAACAACGCGGGTTTCAGGACTCCCGTGGTCACGTCGGGCGGGATAGCCACGTTCGAGCAAGCTGAGACTATTCTTCGCAACGGTGAAGCTGATATCATAGCCGCCGCGCGACAATCGCTCGCCGACCCCGATTGGTTCATGAAGATTCGGCAGGGCCGGGGCGATGAGATCCGGCGTTGCGTGTTCACCAACTACTGTGAGGGCCTCGATCAGATGCACAAACAGGTGACGTGCAAGCTTTGGGATCGAGTGAATCTGGATGAACCGGGGATTGCGATGAGCGACGACGGGAAGCGACGGTTGGTTCCACCGAGATGGCGTTGAATCGGCCTTGCGCCTTTGCGACTCTGCCGCTTCGCCGTTGAAATCCAAACGCAAAGCCGGAAAGGCGCAAAGCCGCGGGGCAACACGAGGATTGAACGACGATGATGTATTGGCGCGAGATATCGGTCAACTGGGGTGAGTCGGACCCGTTCGGGCTCGTGTACTATCCGCGAATGCTTGCGTGGTTTAATGACACCGAGCACGAGCTGTTTCGCACGCTCGGCTATCCCATCGACAAAATGATCCAGAACGATCGCACCACGTTCGTGATGGGCGAGATTCACTTTCGATTCATCGGGCCCGCGGCTTACGGCGATCGGGTCACGCTCAAGCTGGCGCTCCGGGAGATTCGCGAGCGAACCTTACACTGGGACTGCAGCGCAAAGATCACACTCACCGGCGCTCCGGTTACAGAAGGCACGGCGACGCGCGTTTACGCTCGCATCAACGAAGACGGGACGCTCAAGTCGGCCCCGATCCCTGACGAGATGCGTCGCGCGCTGACCTCTGCGGGTGTGGTTACATCGTTCCCGCCGACTGCTGCAAAGGATTGAATCAGCACGGCAAACTTCAGATGTCCGACAAACTTCAGTTTGTCGATTGATCGAAAAGCGGCAACGGCAAAAATTTGACAAACTGAAGTTTGTCCGACATCTGGAGTTTGTCGGATTCGAGTTGAATGTCACAGAGCTGGCCAAAGATCGCCCTTCCTGACTATCCTTCGGAGATACAAGCCGATCCCGCCGAGCTGCGCTTAATGCCGGATCAACTGCTTCGAATGTATTCGGCGATGCGACTCGCGAGAACATTTGAAGAGAGGCTCGCCTCGCTCTATCGCCAGGGCAAGATATTTGGCGCCGTGTACCTGGGTATGGGGCAGGAAGCGACTTCAGCCGGATGCGCCAGCCAGCTCGAGGCGGGCGACTTCATGTCTATGGTCGCGAGAAACCTGTCGGCGTACTTCTATCGCGGTGTCGAGCCCGCGCACGTGATGGCCCGATGGTTCGGCAAAGACCAGGCTCCTTCGCACGGCCGCGAGCTGGGGCTGTTTCTTGCGGACATCGAGAACTACGGCATAATTCCTTATCACAACGGCTCGATGGCGTCCTGGATACCGGCGGGCGCCGGTTACGCGCTCGCATTCAAGTTGAGAAGACAGCCAAACGTGATGCTTTGCTTCACCGGCGATGGAGCGACGAGCCCGGGTGATTTTTACGAAGGCCTGAACTTCGCTTCGATTCACAAGGTGCCGCTGGTAGTCATATGCGAAGTCAATCAGTTCGCATATTCGACGCCGCCGGAGTTTCAGATGCCGGTGAAGAACGTCGCCGATCGCGCGCCTGCTTTCAACGTTTACGCCGAGACTGCGTTTGGCAACGATCTGTTCACGGTGATCGCGGCCGCGCGTCGAGGCATCGAGCACGCGCGAAGCGGCCGGGGTCCGGCATTGATTGAGTTCAAGACGTTTCGAAGACGCGGTCACGGCGAGCATGACGATATGTCTTACGTGGCTAAGGAGCTGCGCGACTTCTGGGAGGAACGTGATCCCGTCTCAATGTATCGCCGATGGTTGACCGGTCGGGCCGGCATTGAACAAGCGACCATCGCGCAGATCGAGGAGGACTGCGCCCGACGGATCGACTCAGCCGTCGAATACGCGGAAGCGTTGCCGTTTCCGAAACCTGAGACGGTGACTGACCGTTTGTTTGCGCCTTCGCCGCACGATCCGAAACCGGAAGATCGCAAGAACCTGGTTGAACCGATCGACGCCCCGGCGATCCCGGCCTTGACGGCCGCGCAAGACAGGTCGAACAGAGGACATTTTTAGCTGGCGGAGGGTCGCGCTGATCTTTGCGACTTTGCGGGCCTTAGCGTCTTTGCGCGAAATACGACTTGCAAAGCTGGTTTCGCGCAAAGACGCCAAGATCCGCAAAGGCGCAAACATTATTAATGACATGGCGCCTCAAGCTAACGAGACTCGATGGCCCAAGCAACCTACCTTCAAGCAATCAGCAACGCGCTTCGCGACGAGATGCGGCGAGACCCTAATGTCTTCGTTCTTGGCGAAGACATCGGGGTCTTTGGCGGCGCGTTCAAAATCACTCAGGGTTTCCTCGAGGAGTTCGGTCCCGATCGCGTGATCGACACTCCGATATCCGAGTCCGGATTTGTCGGAGCCGCATGCGCCGCAGCCACCGTTGGCTTTCGCCCGGTCGTTGAGTTCCAGTTTATCGATTTTATCGCCTGTGCATTCGACCAGATCGTGAACTACGCCGCGAAGTGCTATTACCGCTGGGGGATTCAAATGCCTGTCGTGTTTCGAGGTCCGACCGGCGGGGGCATTCACGCGGGGCCCTATCACTCACAGAACCCGGAAGCGTGGTTCGCGCACACACCGGGGCTCAAAGTCGTGTTGCCTTCAACCGCCAAGGACGCGAAGGGATTGCTGGTCGCCGCCATTCGTGACAACAACCCAGTGGTCTATCTGGAGAACAAGTTTCTCTATCGTCACCATCGCGAAGAAGTGCCCGATGGAGATTACGTAGTTCCGATAGGGCTCGCGGCGCTCAGAACGGCTGGCAGCGATCTTTCGATCATCAGCTACGGCGCCGCGGTGCATCTGTGCGTGGAGGTCGCGCGAACGTTGGAGCGCGAGGGCGCCTCGATCGAAGTGGTCGATTTGCGGTCGCTTGCTCCACTCGATCGAGAGACGATCCTGGAAAGCGTGAAGAAGACCAGCCGGGCGTTGATCGTTCACGAGGCAAACATAACGGCGGGTTTCGGAGCTGAGATCGCGGCAGTGATCGCGCAGGAAGCTTTCGAGCATCTCGATGCGCCGGTGATGCGAGTGGCCTCGCTCGACGTGCCGGTGCCTTTCAGCCCTCCGCTCGAGATGGCGATGTTGCCTTCAGTGGACAAGATCGCGGCCGCCGCGCGACGCGTGCTTGCGTACTGACGCTGAACGCGAAACAGCCGCTCAGGCGCCGACGCCCACTCCTTCGAAACTGATTTCGGGCTGGAGCTTGACCGCGGTGATTATGGAATTCGAGATAAAGCAGTTGCGTTCCGCCTTCTCCAGAATTCGCTGGGCACGCTCGGCGTCGCGCGCGTGCTTGATCACCAGCTTGGGCTTCAAGACAATTTCGGTGATCCTGTAGCCCGGCCGCTCAATTTTCTCGAGCTTGCCTACGGCTTGCGACGTAAAGCTCACAACATCGAGTTTGGACAACTCGGCGATCGCGATAAACGTCGCCATGTAGCACGAATTCAGTGACGCCACGAACAAGTGCTCGGGCGTCCACGTGTGTGGCTGACCTTGAAACTCGGGCGGCGAGGCGACTTCCAGAATCGGAAGGTCCGCCGAGGACCGCAGGTATCCCATCCGCTTCCCCAGCCACCCGACTTCGGTGTCGTAATAGTGAATGTTCTCCATATCAATGCTCCCAAAAACTCCTTGCCTGATTCTCACGCGATCAACAACATGCTGGCTCGAGCGATCTTGTGCTGAGAAACATCGGCCGCGTCGCAAGGCTCGAAATGAGCGCTGAAGTGTCTCAAGAACGGCGGCTGCTGCGTGATCCGATAACCTGGAATCCGCGCGCGTCGTTCGTGCACCTGCAATATCGCTTCGATGACATAGTCGATGTGGCTCTGGGTATAGACCCGATGCGGGATCGCCAGACGGACCAGCTCCATCGCCGCCGGCTTTTCTATACCCTCGAGCACGTCGCGGTGTGCGAGCATCACCGATCCGATCTCGCAGGAACGGATTCCGCCTTCGCGATAGAGCTCGACTGCAAGGGCCTGACCGGGATAGAGGCTCGGAGGGATATGCGCCAGCATCGCCTTCGCGTCGATGTAAATCGCGTGGCCGCCGGGCGGCTCGACGATCGGAACCCCTGCTTCGCGAAGGTGCTTGCCCAGATATCCGATCGACGCGAAACGGTATTGCAGATAGTCCTCGTGCAGGACCTCCTGTAATCCGACGGCGATCACGTCTAGGTCGCGGCCCGCGAGCCCGCCGTAGGTCGGGAATCCCTCGGTCAGGATGAGCAGGTCTTTTTCTTGTTGCACGAGCAGGTCGTCATTTGTGCACAGGAAGCCGCCGATGTTTGCGAGCCCATCCTTCTTCGCCGACATCGTGCAGCCGTCGGCAAGTGAAAACATCTCGCGCGAGATCTCTTTGACTGATTTGTCGGCGTAACCCTCTTCGCGCAGCTTGATGAAGTACGCATTCTCGGCGAACCGGCAGGCGTCCAGATAGAGTGGAATGCCGTAACGCGCGCAGACGTCTTTCACCTCGCGCAGGTTTGCCATGGAGACCGGCTGACCGCCGCCCGAGTTGTTGGTCACCGTCATCATGACCAGCGGTATTCGGCCCGGCCCGACGCGGCCGATCACACTGCGAAGCTGGTCCACGTCCATATTGCCTTTGAACGGATGACTGGTCGCGGGCTCGTAGAATTCCTGAATCGGCAGATCAAGCGCTTCTGCGCCGGCATATTCGATGTTGGCCCTTGTCGTATCAAAGTGAGTGTTGTTGGGTATGATCTGGCCCGGCTTGCACATCACCGAAAAGAGAATTCGTTCGGCGGCGCGGCCCTGGTGCATTGGCAGGACGTGCTTGAACCCGAAGATGTCGCGGACGCTGGCCTCAAAGCGATAGAAGCTCGAACTGCCTGCATAAGACTCATCACCGCGCATTGCGGCCGCCCATTGTTCCGCGCTCATCGCCGCGGTTCCGCTATCGGTCAACAGGTCTATGATCACGTTCTCCGCACTCAGGAGGAACAGGTTGTAGTAGGCTGCTTTCAGGTATTGCTCGCGCTGTTCGAGGGTCGTCATCTTGATGGGTTCAACAACCTTTACTCGGAACGGCTCGATTATGGTTTTCACGACTCTTTTCTCCTCTTCCAGTCTGGTTGCAACAGTGCGTCCATTGTCAACCGATGGTGTCATCGCTCACAAGTTCACCGGTCACAGGCGATTGTGACGGATGAACACAACTGTTGTGATGGGGGATCACAATGGAGTCGAGCGACGGTCTTTTGTGGGCGAGCGCGGCTAGCTGTGTGCAGCGAGGCGGCGCGTCAAACGAAAAACCGGGTAACTGGCGGCAAGGACGAGCAGCGCGTATAGGCTGTTTCGCGTATCGCTAGCAACCGCCCCACCCAAAAACGCGATCGAGCCAAGCAGGGAAAGACCGGTGGTCCACGGATAGCCCCAAGCGCGGTAAGGCCGCTGGCGGGCCGGCTCGCGTCTACGAAGCACAAAAACCACCGTGAAGGAGACCGCGTAGTTAACCACGAAGAAAAAGGCAACAACCGCGCCTACCTGATCAACGGTTCCGGTTAGAATAAACAGCACGGCAACAACGGTCGAGAAGAGCAATGCAACCGTTGGCGTGCCACCCTTGTTGGCCCGAGCCCCCCAGGCAGAGAAGAGCCGGTCGCGGCTCATAGCGAATAGGACCCGAGTCGCCATTAACTGGCAGGCGTTAACCGCGCTAAGCATCGATAGAATCATCAGCGTCCTAAAGATGCGATCGCCGTTTGAGCCGAATATCGCCTGTGCCGCTTTTCCCAGAGCCAGATCGCTGCCAGCGATCTCGGACATCGGCAGAACATAGAGAACGGCAAGATTTACGAGAAGGTAGATGGCGATGACTGAAACGACTCCGCCGAACATCGAACGCGGGATATCGCGATCAGGGTTCTGCACTTCTTCCGAGAAGTAAATCACTCCTGTCCAGCCGTCATACGTGTAGATGACCAGTTGAAGCGCGAGGATCGATGCGACAAATAGGTTGACGCCGTGAGGCGCTTCCGCGGAAGGCGCCTCCGAAACAGGAGCATTCCCTCCCAGCGCGAAGCACGCAATGACCAGTGTGATGAAGGCGAGAGTTTTGAGTAGGCTGGTAACGTTCTGGACACCGCTTCCCCATCGGATCCCGCGCCATTGAACCAGTCCAAAACCAACTACGGTTCCCAGGGCCAACGCGGTCGTGTGCCGGGAAACAGAGGGCACCAGCACGCCCGTGTATTTCGCGATGACCAGCGAAATGAATGCCGAAGAGCCGCAGGTCGAGATCCAGTCGCTCCATCCAACAATGAACCCGGCGTAATCACCCAGCGCGTCGTGCGCAAACACATATTGCCCGCCGGAGCGAGGCATCATCGTGCCTAGCTCGGCTACTGAGATCGCTCCGAGCAGCGCATACAGCCCGCCGACAATCCAGACGCCGATGAACAGCCAGCCGTTCGGAAGCCGGCCCGCGATAGTGCCGGGCGTGCTCACGATCCCTGCGCCAATCGTGTTGCCGATGATGACCGCAAGCCCGAATCCTACACCGAGGACTCGCAGCAGACGACCGCGAGTCGGGATCCCGCGCATCGAATCTTCGGCGGCAACCTGTAAAGGTGTTTCCACTTATGACTGGGTTTCGAGAGTGAGAAGCGAACCTGTTGCAGGGAAACTCGAGGGTTAAGCAGCGGTTCGACGGCGACTTGCGCCCCTCAAGTGTGCCGTGTGCTCGAGTGCGCGGCGGCTGCTTAACGCCGAGCCTACGGTCGTGAACCTAGATTCCAAACACCTGTATGAACACTTTGCGCTGATTTGGGCCGTCGAACTCTGTCAGGATTACGCTCTGCCAACGGCCCAACACGAGTTCCCCTTGATCGATAGGAACCGACAGGCTATGGCCGAGCACGACGATCCGCAAATGAGAGTCGGCGTTGTGACGATCGCAGTCGGAAAACTCGGGGTCGTTGTGCCGGTAGTAGCTGTCGCGAGGGACCATTTGCTCGATGGTCGTCTTAATGTCCGACAGCAGTGCGTC
Source organism: Blastocatellia bacterium (assembly GCA_035455165.1). Taxonomy (GTDB): domain Bacteria; phylum Acidobacteriota; class Blastocatellia; order UBA7656; family UBA7656; genus Onstottus_A. The sequence goes on along the minus strand of DATIFP010000173.1, from coordinate 20,575 downwards.
CTGCCATTCATTGACGATCAACCCGGCGGTGGTGTGTAACGACGAGACTTGAACGTAGCCGTCCTTGACTCCAGTTGAATTTACAAACTCGCGGATGTCGTCGCTCAGATTGACGAGATCCGTTCTCTCGTGAGTCTTGACCGTAATCGTCTTCGAGAAAGCTCTGACTGTTCCCTGGTTGGAATAACAGTCAAGCGAGCCAGCGCCACTGTCGCGGGCCTGTGTAGCTTTCATTTATGGTGTCCTCCCCAGCGTATGTCGAATTCAGTCCTTCCTGCGTCTCGTCAAGGGTGAAGCCGGATTATACTACAACAATTAGCCGCTATGTCTAGCAAAGCGCATGCGCACGACATCGGCCGGGAATAAATAAGATGAGACTTGATGCCGGATCAACAGTGTGCCCCTCTTACCAAACGCTAGTAAACTCTGTCGATGAAAGGAACCAAACACCTCACAAACCCGGCCATCCGCTTGGCGCAGAGTTCCGAACGGTTGCGCAGCTCTAGAAGCGCGGCGATAGCGCTGGGCTTCAGCAATGTCGCCTTCAGGACCCTGTTCGAGTCGACCCGGCCTTCTGAATCCCTGTAAAGGTTGAAGTTGAGCGGCAAATCTTCTTCCAGCAGATCCGTTATAGAGCGAACGATCAAGAACGGCACCCCACGTCGACCGCAGACTCCAGCGATCGCTGTCGATTCCGTATCCACGAAGCCGATCTCATTTGGATTGAGCGTGTTTGCGAGCTTTCGCTTCGACTCGGCCTGCCAGAGAATCTCGTCAGATGTGACGGCGAGGCCGAAGCGCGGTGTGGACCCGGTTAAACCAATGCTCTCGGCGGCTTGGAGCAGTGACGTGTCGGGCTTTGCGGGAGCGTCTCGAACCTCACGCGCGATGACAAGGTCACCCGCCTTGAGTGAACCAGTCAGCGCGCCGGCAAAGCCGATACTCAAAACGGCGCGCGCTGGTCCTCGAGCCAGCCAGGTTTCCAGATTCCGCTCGGCGTTCAAGACGCCCTCCCCGGTCTCCAGCAACGCGACGCCCGAGGGCATTGCGCTTCTGAGCCTTGCAAGCTCGCGGCCCAGCGCCGCGACCACAAGGATGGGAGCATCGACGCTAGACGTAGCCATGTTCTCGAAACCAGTTGACCGCGCGTATCAGCGCGTTCTCGACGGGACTTTGCGGAAGCCCCAACTCGAGCACGGCTTTCGACGCGTCGAACCACATCATATGCCGCGACATCTTCACGCTCTCCAATGGAACGTCCGGCTCCCGGCGAGCGATGTTGATTGACCAGAGATTTTCCAGCCTTGCGTAGCTTTCAGCCACCCAGTGGGGAACCCTCATCTTCGGCGAAGCAACTTCAGTCACGCTGGCTAGAATGTCAAATATTTCTTTTAGCGTGACGTTGCGGCCGCCCAGGATGTAGCGCTCGCCCGCGCGGCCCTTTTCTGCCGCGAGCACGTGGCCCTCGGCGCAGTCACGCACGTCGATCAGGTTCATCCCGGTGTCGACGTAGCCGAACATCTTGCCTCGCAGAAAGTCTACGACGATCTTGCCGGTGGGCGTGGGCTTTATGTCCAGCTCGCCGACCGGAGTGCTCGGATTCACAATAACTACCGGCAGACCGCGAGTCGCCCACTCTCTGACTTTCTGTTCGGCGAGAAATTTACTGCGCTTGTAATGGCCGATCATATCTTCGATTGCGACCGGCGTTTCTTCATTGGCTGGCGTTCCTTTGTCGTTCAACCCGAGACAGCCAACCGTGCTTGTATAGACGACGCGCTCGACGCCTTCGTCGAAGGCGGCTTGCATCAGGTTGTTCGAGCCTTCGACGTTGCTTCGATACATCTCGGCGGGATCTTTGCACCAGAGGCGGTAGTCGGCGGCGCAGTGATAGACGACTTGCGCGCCTTTCACGGCTTGCCTGAGAGAATCGAGATCGCAGAGGTCTCCGGAGACGAACTCGACAGGCAGGTCTTCGAGATTATCGCGACGGCTGGTGGATCGGACCAGACATCGAACCTGTTCGCCGCGTCCGAGCAGGACCCGAACCAGGTGCGATCCGACGAATCCCGTGCCGCCTGTGACGAGTGTTTTCACGCTGTTCTGAGTTACCAAGCGTTAGTGATCTCTTGGCTCGATACTACCGGGCACAGCGTTGAGGTGCAACGGCCAACCCGAAGCTAGATTTGATTCGGTGTGCAAGCCGTAGCTTCTCTTTTAGGCCGGGTCTGAACAATCCACCAACTGCGTTGGTGGGATTCCGGATGAGTGAGCCGTAGCTTCTCTTTTAGGCCGGGTCTGAACAATCCACCAACTGCGTTGGTGGGATTCCGGATGGGTGAGCCGCGGCTTCTCTTTTAGGCCGGGTCTGAACAATCCACCAACTGCGTTGGTGGGATTCAGGATGAGTGATCCGTAGCTCTAAACGGCTTCATCCCGTCAAATTCCAAACCGCCATCCGCATCATATCCTTCGGGCTCTTTCGAAGCTCGAACATCGCCGAAGCTTCAAACCCGCTGTGCATCATGCAGTTCTTACACAACCGGTCTTCACGCGATTCCCAATACGGCCAGTTCACTCCATTCCAGAACTCATCCCAAGTCTTGTAATACTGCTGGCCGATCAGATAGCAAGGGCCCTTCCAGCCGGCAGGCGTGCGAGTCACCGTGCTCCAGGGCGAGCAGTTGTAGTTGCGCATCCCGGCGGTGAATTCAAGGTACATCGGCGTGGACATAAGTCTGTAGGTCTTTGATAGCTCCAGCACGCGCCGGAACTTGGTCTGAATCTCACGCTGCGAAAGGAAGATGTCGCGGTCTACCGACTCGTAATGATAACCCGGCGAGATCATCATCCCATCGACGCCAAGACCCGAGACCAGCTGACACAGCTCTTCGATCTCGCTCATCTCGGTTTCTTTGAACACAGTCGTGTTGGTGGTCACGTGATAGCCGAGCCGCTTTGATTCCTTGATCATCTCGACTGCTTTGTCGAACACTCCCGTGCGATCGCAAACCAGATCGTGGGTCTTCTGCATGCCGTCGAGGTGAACGTTGATTGTGAGCCGTTTGTGCGGGGCAACTTTCCCGAACAGGTTCTTATCCAGCAGAAGGGCGTTTGTGCAGAGGTAGATGTGACGCTTGCGCTCGATGATGCCTTCGAGCAGCTCTTTCAGCTCGGGATAAATCGTCGGCTCGCCGCCGCAGATCGAAACGATCGGCGCGCCGGACTGTTCGACCGCGCTCAAGCAGTCTTCCAGCGGCATTCGGTCCTCGAGCTTGCCCGTGTGCCGCTCGAGGGCGCAGCCGAGACACGCGAGGTTGCAGGTGTACAGCGGCTCGAGCATCAGCACCATCGGATAGCGCTTGTTGCCCTTCAGACCGTTGGCAACCTGATGTTTGATCGCGTCACTAGTGATGTGAAGTGGAAATCGCATGCTGATCCTGTTCGTAGTCGCGCCGCCTTCAGGCGGAAGCCAGTATGTGACGACCGATACCAACTTCCGCCTGAAGGCGGGACTTCGAAACTAGTCCTCCTCCATTCGCTTCTCGAACATCCCGAGCGCGAGCAGCGGGAAGTAAATCGCGTAAAGATGGTAGCGCAGATAAAACACTCCCGGGAATCCGGTGCCTGTCCAGAAGTCGTCTTTCCAGGAGCCGTCCTTGAGCTGGGTCTTGATCAGGTAGTCGATTCCGCGCGTGAGCCCCTCCGACTGATCTTCGGTGGCCAGCAACCCCATCAACGACCACGACGTTTGCGAAGCAGTACTTGCACCCAGCCCTTTGGATCCGGGATCGTCGTAGCTTCTCGGTGACTCTCCCCAGCCGCCGTCTTCGTTTTGAATCGCCCGAAGCCAGCACCCCGCAGCCTGATACCGCGGTTCCATCATGTCTTCGCCGATGCACTTTAGCCCGTGCAGCGCCAGCCAGGTGCCGTAGATGTAATTGCAACCCCAGCGCCCAAACCACGAGCCGTCCCGCTCCTGTTCCTTTGCAAGGAACGCCAGCGCTCTTTGTACAACCGGGTTGTCCCTGGAGAATCCAAGACAGGCGAATGTCTCCACTCCCCGCGCGGTTATGTCGCTGGTCGACGGATCTATCATGGCGTTGTGATCCGCGAAGGGAATCTGAGTCAGGAATTGTTCGTCACAATCTCGATCGAAAGATGCAAATCCACCGTCCTTGTTCTGCATCGTCATTATCCAGGCAAGGGCGCGGTCCATTGCCTGTCGTTTGCGGCGCTCGAGTTCCTGGTCGCGAAAGCGGACTTTGCTGAGCGACGTCAGCACTTGAAACGTGTCGTCCACGTCGGGATAAAACTCGTTGGCGTACTCGAAGTACCAGCCACCGGGCTGGCCCTCCGGGTTCTTGATCTTCCAGTCGCCGACCTCTTTGACTTCTTTTTCGAGGATCCACGCCGCCGCCTTTTGAAGCGCCGGATGATCCGCGGGCAGGCCCGAATCGACCAGCGCGTTCATCGCGAGCGCGGTATCCCATACCGGTGAGAAGCACGGAGCGACTCGAAGCGTGTCGCCCTCTTCGATCTCGAGTTTTTCGAGCTCGCGAATCTGAGACGCCGTCAGCGGATGCTCGTTTGAGTAACCCAAACATCTGAGCGCGATGATCGAATTGATGATGGGCGGAAAGATGGCGCCGATACCGTCGCTCTTTTCGAAATGCTCGATCATCCATTGCTCGCAGGCCTTCAGCGCCTTCTCGCGCGACGGGGACCAACGCTTGCGCTCGAGCAGCTTGAGAGTGTAGTCCGTTGTGTTGAAGACCGTGCGCCAGAACCCGCGACGCGCAGACATGTTGACCGATTTATCGAGCGACAATTCTTCGATGTTCGCATGCTCCGGAACCGCGCAGTAGGGCTTGCTCGCCCACATAACCGCGAGAGGGACCACGATGCCACGCGTCCAGGCAGACATTTCGTACAGGTTAATCGGCGCCCACGCAGGCAACAGGATGATCTCCGGCGGCACTGCCGGGCAGCGCTCCCAGGGATACTGACCAAAAACGGCGAGATAAATCCTGGTGAAGCTGTTGGTTGCGTCCAGCCCGCCCAGTTCGCAAATGACCTGGCGGGTCTTCTTCATATGTAGAGCGTCGGGCGAATCGCCGAGCAGCTTCAGTACAAAATAGGCCTTCGCCGAGGCGCTCACCTCGGGCGGCCCCCCTTCGTAGATCGCCCAGCCTCCCTCGGGGAGCATCTTTTCCCTGATGTAGTTTGCGGCTTTGCGGCAACGGCCTTCGTTCGAACGGCCGATGAAGTGCATCGTAAGGACGTATTCGGATTCGAGTATGGTGTCGCCTTCCAGCTCGCCGCACCAGTGTCCGTCGGAGTGCTGGATTTGCAGGAGATAGTCCTGCGCCGCCTGAATGGCGCGGGCAACCCCGGTCCGCAGCTCCACCTTAGCCGTCCCCGGCTTGGCTTGCTTCTGTTCGGACATCGCGCTCACGGAATCACCACCTTCTTCAATTGTGCGAGCTTGCGCTCAGACGGGGTCCCACGACTGATCGGGGAAAAATAATACCTAGCCGTGGCAAATCAAGCAAACCAACGCGCCGCGACGGGTTTAACAAAAAGTGGAGCTGGCATTCTTAATGAGCCGCTGATCTGCGAAGATCAGCGTACCAAAGGCTGCGTTGATCGGCGGTGAATTCGCCAGTACTAGTTTAAGTTGAGAGCAGAAGACGGAGGTGCAGGCGAAACGCAGTGTGAGCGTCGGGGTCAGGTCTCACACAATCAGCTTCTCTGGATGCAACAATTCCGGCGGCAACGCGAAGTGAACGTTTTCATCCTCCCCGGGCTGCTCTTCGAATGCAGTGGCCCCCATCGAGCGCAGATGATCGAGCACCCGAATAACCAACTCTTCAGGAGCGGAAGCGCCCGCGGTCACTCCGACGATCTTCGCGTCATTCAGCCACTCGGGTTTGATCTCGCCTTCGTCATTGACCAGATATGCGGGCGTGCCAGCAACGGCGGAGACCTCGCGGAGGCGTTGAGAGTTCGAGCTGTTCTGCGAGCCGACGACCAGCAACACGTCGACCCGCTCGGCCATCTCCTTTACTGCATTCTGGCGGTTCTGCGTAGCGTAGCAGATGTCGTCCTTGGCCGGGGACTTCATCCCCGGAAACCTGCGCTTGAGCGCTTCGATGATCTCTGCAACATCGTCGAGCGAGAGCGTCGTCTGAGTCAGGTACATCACTCGATCGGGATTCGGCACCTCGAGTGCTTCAACATCCGCAACCGAGCTGACCAATTGCATCGGCGCCTCACCCATTGTGCCTTCGACTTCTTCGTGACCCGGATGCCCGATCAACACCAGCGAATGACCGTCACGCGAAAAGCGGACGGCTTCCAGATGTACCTTTGTAACCAGCGGGCAAGTCGCGTCTATCACGCGAAGTTTCTTGCGTTCAGCCAACTCGACCACCTGTGGCGAGACCCCGTGCGCGCTAAAAACGCATACCGACCCGTCGGGAATCTCTTCGATGCTATCCACGAAGATCACATTGCGCTTGCTGAGGTTTTCCACAACGTAGCGGTTATGCACGATCTCGTGGAAGACGTAGATCGGCGGCGGGAAGAAGTCGAGCGCTCGCTCGACGATGTCAATGGCTCGCACGACGCCGGCGCAGAACCCGCGCGGCTTGGCCAGCACTACTTTTTCAATGGACATCCGTCAATGCTCCGGCGGTTTCGTTCCGTTTAGCAACATAGCAATGTGAATTCGAACATAGAGTATATCAACCGGGAGACCTTCCTCAAACATGCGCCTGCGCAACCGGGTCGCCGCAGTCCTCTGCGAGGACTCGGCGTGCTCTGCGACTCGGCGGTGACTGACTCTCGAGCGGGGCTTCAGCGTCACAGAGCTCAAGGACAACGGGAGGCCGAGCAAACCATTCGAACTAAGATCTGAGCGTCACCCGAGCGTCGCAAGCCCGTGGGACGTCGCGTGCCAATCGCGAGCGGCACTTGCGATCTTCTTCGACGCCGGCAGTTGCTGGCCGGTCATCTCGGTGTAAACCTTTTCAACCTGCGCCGCAAACCCGTCTCCCTTGCCTACGTATCTGGCGATCTGAGCGTCCGCCGCCAGCTTAGCGTTGATCGCCTCAATGGAATCGCGCACTTCCTGGACGGACTTCTTCGCTTTTACCAACGCGCCGACATGTCCGCGAAGCTCCTTGAAGAACCGCTGCTGATCCGCGAGCACCGCTTCGACTCCGCGGGGTCCGTGACCCGGGCAGATGATTCGGGCGCCAAGCTTGCGAGCTGCTTCCAGAGTCGGTATCCACTTCTCGGTATCGCCGTCGCCTACGTAGTTGTAAGGGCCGTTGACGCATGCGTCGCCGGTGAACAGGATTCGTTCGTTTGGAAGCCACGCGAACGCATCGCCGTGCGTGTGCGCTACCCCGAGGTGCATCAGCTCGACTCGGTGTTTACCGTCGTCAAAAACCATCTCACGCGGGAAGAGGACCGACGGCGGCTTGAGCTTCGCAGCTGCGACGTCGGGGCGAGTCTTCGCCGTGTCCTCCCATCGACCTGGCTTTCCGCCGTAGTAGCCCGTCTCGTAGCGTTTCATTTCATCGATGACGCCGGTGTGCGCGACAGGCGTGGCACCGTTGTCGACCCACACCTGGTTCCCATAAGCGTGATCGCCGTGATGGTGGGTGTCGAACGCAAAGCGAATCGGTTTGTCGGTGATAGAGTGGATTTTCGGGAGAATCTCGGCGGCTCCAGAAGGGAAGTTGGCATCGATAACAAGAACGTAATCCTCGAAGATGATCCAACCGTTGTTACAGTGGCCTCGAACCAGATTGCCTTCGTGGAAATAGACTTCAGGAGCAAGCTGATCGACCTTACCCACTTCTGGCTTCGAAGCGGCCAGCGCTCTTGCTTCCTTCATCGACAAGCCGACGAGCGCAGCTCCTCCCAGCAGCATCTCTCTCCGCGTAACGTCGCACATGGTAAATTCCTCCTCGGAAGGGCATAACTCAGGGTTCAGGAGCATGGAGTTCAGGCTTCAGCCTGCCTGGGCTGCAAGGGAACAGGCTAAAGCCTGAACTCCATGCTTTTACTTCATGTCAATGATCGTTCTCGCTCGGCTCGCTTCTCGAGCGGGGTCGGATTATACGATGAGGCTGGCCATCGCACAAACGCGCAGAGGTTTGTGCTCGTCATCCGCGTATCGAACTGAGCAATTCCCTGTCAAGAACTCCAATGCAGGGCTCACACGTTTACCACCCTCTCTTGACCTCACTCTTTCTGACCTGCTAAAACCCGCGCGTGATGCGTCCCACCATCACTGTAGACTTCAGCCAGATCAAGTATGAGTTCGAGCGCTTCCTGCTCGGCGGGGACTTCGATCTCTTCGAAGATGAGTTTCCGGTTGCGAAGATGAATGCGGATCACGCTCTCGCGGAATTCTCGTACGGCAAGCTGGTCCTCTCGTGCTGGGGCGAGGGCTGGTCGCGTTCGTGGAGGGTAGTTTCCTGCGAGCTCTCACCCGAGCGGCTCACGCTGGAATGCGCCAAGCAAATGGGGCTGAAGCGTTGCACGATCACGCTGGCGCGCGGGACGGGTGTGCGGAAGGATGCTCACGCGCGAAGGCAATTCGCCTCCAAGCTGAGGGCTATGATCGGAACCTGCCTCGGGCTCGAGGTCGAGCAAGCCACCGCAGCTCGCAACGACCGCCGGCATCTGTCCGGCGTTCATGCGCGCTTGATCTTGCGAGACCGAGGAAAGCGATTTGCCGGCATCGGCGTAGCCGAGAATGAGATGCAGCCGACCGTGGACGCTGCGCTTGCCGCCGGGATGATCTGGCTGGATGAACTTCGGCGCCGGAGTGGGCGCGTCGACGGGTTGATGGTTTTTGCGCCTCGCTGCGACACGCTTGCGGTTCGCCTGACGGCCCTCACCGCGCCAGAACAAGTCTTCCTGTTCCGTGTCGATGAATCGAAAGCCACGATCAAGCCGGTGTCGCCCGTGGATCAGGGAGACTTGAACGACAGTTTTCGGAAAGCCGCGCGCCGGGCCCACTGGCCGCGTCCAGGGATGCTGCCGCCCGACGCCGTCATGCTGGTCGAGTCGGTGCGAAGGCTTGCGCCGGATCACATAGAAGCTCACCATCGCGGCGCATGGGTCTCGCTGTCAATCCATGGTCTCGAGATTGCGCGAGTCTTGATCAATCGCCAGCGAGTCGAGTTCGGCATCGGCGAGGCTAGGCTCAAACTCGATCACGCAAACGAGAGCGAACTGGAGAAACTGATTCTCAACACGATCGCGCGCAGGCGTCCCGAGGCCGAGTTTCGAAACGATATTACGTTTCGCTTTCAACCCGAGCGCTGGCTTGAATCGATCATCTCGCGCGACGTGACCGCGCTGGATGCGACGCTCGATCCGCGGTTCGTTTATTCACAAGTGCCGACTTATCGCGGCGAGCAGCGAACCTTCATCGATCTGTTGGCGGCGACTCGCGAGGGGCGACTGGTGGTCATGGAGTTGAAGGTGAGTGAACAGATCGAGTTTCCGTTTCAAGCCCTCGACTACTGGTTGCGCGTCGAATGGCATCGCGCGCGACGAGACTTTCAGCGGCGGGGTTATTTCGAAGGGTTGAGCTTGATCGACGCACCGCCCCTGCTTTACCTGGTTGCGCCGCTCTTTCGCTTTCACGAGACGACGAAGCTGCTGGCAAGCCGGATTCACGAGCGGGTCCCGGTCTATCGAATAGGAATAAGCGAGGACTGGCGAAGCGGCGTGAAGGTGTTGCTCAGAGAGAAACTGAACTAATCAGAGGTCAGAAGTCAGAGGTCAGAGGTCAGTAGCGTCGCTCCGTAGGAGCGGCCTGTCTATAGAAGCAGTGTTCAAGATGAATCTTGGCTCCGTAGGAGCCACCCGCATAGCTCCACCACAGAACGTTCCCAGCAGCCAAGCATAATGCCTATTGCCTCGGCGTCAGAGAAGGGTGGCTCCTGCGGAGCCAATGGCGATTGTTAAACTACGCTTCTATAGATAGGTCGCTCCTACGGAGCTAGACGACCGCCTTCTGCCTTGTGACCCTCTGACTTCTGACCGCTGACCTCTGCCCTCAGCGTCTTCTCGCTTTTCCGCGCAACGCGTCGACGCTCAAGATTCCGGAGCCTCGCGACGCGATGTACAAGAAGAGAAAGCAAAAGAGGACCGCCAGTTCGCCCCGATTCACGATGGGCCAGAACCCGCCAGGATAGTGCTGCTTGAAGTACGCAACTGCCATTTCACCGCTTGCGAGAAAAGCGACGAGACCTGTAAACAGCCCGGCGGCGATCAGAATCCCGCCTACGAATTCTATAACTCCCGCCGCTTGCATGAGCGTTCCCGTCTGCTTCGTCCCACCGAGCCAGCCAAACAACTTCTGCGCGCCGTGACAGGCGAACAACACGCCGGCTACGATTCGCAGCAGCGCGTAGAACAAGTTCGAGTACTTCCCCAGCCATTTCTCCATTCAGCTGTGCCTTTCACTTGATAGTTGCCGCGTCCTGCCAGCTCGATCGAGATCAGCACGGTCGATGAAGGCCGTGAGGCAAACCTTACCAGAGCGTCCGCCAGATTGTCACACGCGCGCCGTATCGCGATTCGACCGTGGTGATCGTGGCGATAAAAAAGGGAGTGATGGAGCGAACGCTTTCACCTGCGCTCCCTCATCGATTCACGCACTCACAGCTTGCTCGACAATTTGTTCTCGCAAGCTAGACTCATCCGCCTGCGAGCGTCTCGTTATGAAGAACAACGCCAGCAGGTACAGGCCCGCCCCCGCCAGGAGCGCCTGGTTGAAGCCCGTCAGGATCGCGATCACCAGAGCCGCCACCGATCCCATCACCGAAGTTGCGCCGTTGACGCCCCAGGCCCACGGAATGATCTCGGGCGCGTTGCGCGCGAGTATTCGGATGCCGATCGGCATCGGCATTCCCATCGTCATCGCAATCGGCGCCATAAGCACAACCGCGATCATTATTCGAATCTCGTGCGCGAGACCGACCAAACCATAAAAGATCGGCGGCAACACCAGGATGTAGATACAAACGAGAGCTACGAGGACGATCAGGAGTCTCACAAGCGCTGGGGCGAGGCGCGCGTCGTCTATTCGTCCGGTGAGGTAACTTCCAAGTGCGCTGAACGCGAGCACCGAGAACAACACGACCGCAAGCGAATAAACAGGATGGCCGAGGAACAGGATGAACTTCTGAATCATTGCCACCTCTACGATGATAAATCCCGCTCCCAGACACGCGAAGTAGAGCAGGTAGGTCAGCTTCATTCCAGTGCGAGTCGCGAGCGCGCGACCTCGAACCAGCAGAAGCGGGCCGATTATGAACAACAACACCAGCACCGACGTGATGATGAGCAGCGAAAACAAAATCCAGCTTCCCAGATTTGTCTTTTGCCATTCAGCGGTTCCCTCGATGACGCGGGAGAGGTTTGATACGCGAACCGAGTTGAAGAAAAACGGATTGTTGTCACGGGTGGGCTCGACGTTTGTCTCAAAGGTGTCCCAGATCTCCGCCGGATCCTTTGCTTCGATCATCCTCGAAAAGACATTGTCCGGACGCGTCATAGGAGTGTACAGCAGCTCGAAGTTGTTGCTGCGAGCTGCTTGTTCGAGAAGCTGGACTTCGGTTGCGGTAAACTCGCTCTTTTTGAATAAATAGACGGCTGGGGTGCGCCAGGTGCCCGCTTTTGCGTCGCGGACGACGATGATATGTTGCTCGGGATTCGAGATTCCTAGCTCGGTCATCATCGCGCGTGTGAGCGAGATCAGGCGCAGAAGCTGATCCGGGGGCTCGAAATACCAGCGAGTCATTGTCAGAACGCCGTCATCGCTCAAATGCGTAACGTAATCTTTGAACGCCTCGACCGTATAGAGGTTGTTCTCGCTCAGTGAGAACGCGCCCGCGGCGGTTGCCGCCCATGTGTCCACCATCGAAGCCTGAATGATGTCGTAATGATCTCGTGAGTTTCTAATGAAGCTGCGTCCTTCATCAACCACCAGCCGCACATCCGGCTGCTGGTAGATCGAACCCGAATAACTCTTGAACGGTTCCGACGACATCACGTCGCGAGCGATGATCGGGTTGATCTCAACCGCGGTGATCAGCTTCTGCCCGAAGACTCGCGCGACTGCCACGTCGTTGCCGCCGCCCGGTCCGATGATCAGAACCTTTGCGTCGCGTTTGACGTGATGCGCCAGCGCGCTGAGCGCTCCGCGGGCATCCTGATGAATCGCGACGTTGCTCGCGTCCCTGCTGATTCCTGTCGCCGCGTCGGCATCGATTTTTATTTCGATGCCCGAGTCCAGGCTCCCTTCAACGGTGATGCGCGAGAATGAATTCCACTTCGAGAACAGCACCCTCGTTTCTTCAAAGCCCTTCGACTTGCGAATATCGATTGTGTGGGTCGCGCTGTTGTAAACGACGAGGCCCGCTAGTCCCCCTGCGAGCAGCAGCGACGAAATGGTTACTGCGCGGCTGCCCCCGCTTGCGGTGCCAAACAGCACCCCCGACGCCGCAGCCACCGCCGACACCAGCAGCACGATGTTGATCGCTCCAATAGTGTTCAGCACCGGGATGAGGAGCAGGCATCCGAGCGCTGCGCCGGCCAGGTCAAACAAGTAAAGCCTGCTGATTTCCGTTGCCAGCCGGGTGATCGCGAGCGTCACCGCGCAGCCGGCAAAGAAGAAGGGAAGCGCCGCCGCGCTATAGATCTTCGCGAGCCGATAGTAGTTCTCCGGACCAGTTTCAAACGTCAGAGGGTTTGCCAGGATCACGTAGAGCGAGAAAAGATTGCCGATCGCAAACAGAATTGCAGCGATCGCGAGCCAGGAGCCGGTGCGTTCCGGCTTCAAGCGGTTCTGGAAGATATAGATGAATACGCCGCTCGCTCCCGAGCCGAACAACGCGAGCGAAATCGCCATGAAGGCGAAGTGATAGTACATCGTGGCAGAGAAAAGACGCGTGAGCGACAGTTCGAGCATCAACACTGACAGCGTTATCAGTGAGATCCCGAAGAATATTCTCCTATGGTTCATTCAAAGTCCTTTGGTTTGTGTGTTGGGTCTTGATCCGCTTGGAGTCAAAGTGCGAGGGCTTCGATGTCTCGACTCACTTCTTCCGCCCGCGCATCCCAAGTCGAGTTTCTGACCGATTGCTGTCTGGCTTCGCTAAGCCGCGCTGAATCTCGCGTGAGCGCGTCTTCAACCTTCGCGATGAAATCATCATACCCGCGCGAGATGCGCAGTATACCATCGAGCCTTTCGTATTCGTAAATCGGCGTGATCACCACCGGCTTCCCGGTCGCCAGATATTCGCGAACCTTTATCGGGCTCCCGTAATTCACGAATTCGTTGTCCGTCGGCCAGGGCAACACGCACACGTCGAACGCCGCGGCGTAAGCCGGCATAGACGAATAAGGCTTAGACCCGAGATAGTGAACGTTGGCGAACGTTTCGATCTCCAGCGGCGCCGCTCGAAGCCCGATCAATACCCAGTGCCAATCCGGTCGCCGTTTGCTCACATAGCCTATGAGTTTCTGATCGAGCAGCCACGAATCTACCGCCCCGAAGTAGCCGAGACGCGGCCGCGGAATTTCGGCAATGTCATCAGGCTCGGTCAAATCCCCCGCAGCCGCCGAAGCGAAGTGCTCGTAATCAACTGCTTGCTCCAGCAGTTTCGCTTTTCCGGCGATCTCGGGGCGCTGCGCGGTTTCTTCCTCGAAAAGCTTGCGCCCGGAGTAGTAGATCAGATCCGCACGATTGAGCAGGTCATCGTGCATGGCTGGAATGACGCCCGGCGCGTTTTGATGATCCATCTGGTTCGCGTCGTACTTGTCCGAGACTTGATAAATCAGCGCGCGTTCTCCGAGCCGCCCCGCGAGGTCCCTTGCGGTTGGAATCGCGATCCAGAGAATCGGCCGTCGCATGTCGAACGCAACCATCAACAACTTGATCTGAGCCACGAGCAGCCAGCGATTGACCGCGCGCGCGAGAAGGCTCGAGTAGAAGGGAAGAACCGGAGGCGAAACCACCACGATGCCTTCTTCGGTTAATCGGACCGGCTTCGCGTAGCTGCGCAGCTTGCGTTTGATCTTGCTTGCAAGATCGGGACTGGACAGAGACGGTAATCCCATGGAGATCGAGTTGACGAAGATCACGCGATTGCCTGCCCGCGCGAGCCTTCGCATGATGTGGTTCTTCGAGTGCTGATGGTGATACCACCAGTCTTCCCCGCCAAAGCAGATGATGGATTGGTCTCGAATCATTTAACCATCAACGCTAGCTCAGGAGTGAATCAACCCGGAAAGAAAGTTGTTCGCGATGTGCGCTCCGATGGCCGGCCACAGCGAGTTCGTTTTTTTCATCACCCATCCGAAGAGACAGCCAAGCAGAAAAACGTTGGCCAAATCCCTCATCACATTTGGAGAGAGTCCGTTCTTCGATACCCAATATGGCACGTGCGCCAGCACAAATAACGCCGCCGAGATCAAGTTTGATTTCCAAAAGCTCAAGCTCTCGTTCAATCGGTTCAGGAAAAACCCTCTGAACAATGTCTCCTCCCATATGGGAGAAACGAAAACGCCCGCCAGAACCCTGAGATAGTCGGATCTTTGTAGGAGGATCGCCCCAGCGTTCCTCCCCGAGAGCGCTGCTTCGGCGACCAACACAAAGCCGAGCCACGCTCCGACAACCATCGCGGCAACGATCAATCCGCGCTTGTTCACGGAGGTAGTCAGCTTGAGGTAGTTGAACGGAGGTAGATGCCAGAGCCTCAGCGTGATGAAGGCCGGCACCACCCATATGGCGAATTTGACCGCATTCGAATATACGTTCCTCCACGTGGAGGATTCGATGCCTTCGTCAATGCTGATGAAGACGGTCGCGCGCAGCGTCCAGACGATCACGAACGTGGCGATGTAAATCGCGAGCGCGATCTTAGCGCGGTTCTCGTGCTGGCCCACCGAAACACTTTAGCATGCCGACCTTCTGGAGCCACGACCCCGGCAGTCGGTTAGTATTCACTGCGTATGGGAGGTCAGGAGATCGGCGTACTCGACTTCTGCCGGCTCCGAATATCGCCGAGGGGCATACCATGCGCGGTGGCGAGCTCGCGGATGGGAGTGATTCTCCTATCCATCCGCTCTCGCGGCGGAAGATCGCGAAGCTGTGACCTACGATCGCATCGAGGTCGTCTTTGGAAAAACCAGCAGGCCGTTGATCGGGCTGGACGATAAGCGCTTCACGCTCGGGTTCGATGTCGCCCATTTCACAACCTCCAGCGGCCAGATCGTGTGGTAAAGCAAAGCCGAGCAAAAGAAGTAGCCGAATACCGCTACGGTCCCGCGATCAAGATGCTTACGCTTCGAGTCGACAGTCGTCTGGGGCGGAGCTGTGGGTGATCGTCATCAGGCTTATCTGTTCTTACCGCCGGTCGTTTGCCCCTCGGCGTTCTCTTGAGAAGCTCCCAAACGAATCGAAAACGCGAGCGGCGTTTTGCTTCCATGTGTACAACTCGACGACTGTGCTTCTGGCGTTGGCTCCGAGGCGCGCGCGCAACGCGTCGTCGTGCGCCAGGCGTTCTATCGCTCGGGCGAGCTCGGCGGGATCTCCGGGCTCCACAAGTAATCCGTTCTCGCCGTCGACGATCACCTCCGCGATTTGCCCCAAACGACTGGCGACGATGGGCTTGGCCATCGCCATGTATTCGAACAGCTTCGTGGGCGAGCCAAAGAACGCACGGCCATCTCCGAGAGGGACGTGTGGCGAGACCAATACGTCACACGAATCTAAGTATGCGGGAACCTTTTCGTGTGAAAGCCGGCCGGTGAACGTCGCGCTCGCGCCTCCCGATTCAATTATCGATTCAGCTCGTGGCCGTTCATCCCCGTCGCCCATGAAGAGGAAATGGCAACGCGATCGGGGATCTGTGAGCCGCGCTGCCTGGGCGAGGACCGGCGCGCCGTGCCAGGGTCCAAAGGTCCCAATGAACCCGACAACCACTTTGTCATCGATGCCAAGCGACCGCCTGATTTCACTGCCGCCCCCGGCTCCGGGTCGAAACTCATCCACGTCGACGCCATTGGGATTAACAATTATTTTCGAGGCAAGAACTCCGTCGTCGATCAGGTTGCGGCGCTCGACTTCGGAAACGACGACGATCATGTCAGCCGCGCGTTGATTCAGCCGCTCGAATCGCTTCAGCAGCCACAGGAACCCGATCGGATCCCAATGACGGCTTACCCACACCTCTGAGCCATTGAACTCCAGCATCATCGGCAAGCCGGTCAGCATCGACAAAACAACCCCTGTCCAGTTGAATCGACTGTATCGCTGGTAGATGAAATCGCAATTGCGCGTCGCCAGGTCTCCGTCTGCGATTCTCGGTAGGCTCTTCAAAGTGAATACGAGGTTGTTCCAGAGTTCAAACAAACCCTTTGTGGCGCTTATCGCTCTAGAAGCGGGAACGGCGATGTGCTGACCTTGGTGGGGGTGAGACTCGCTGACCAGGAAGGTCAACCGGTGGCCGAGCGCGGCGGCCCCGCTCGCGAAGCCGGCAACGTGCGTGCCCAGTCCGCCTTCTCTACCAACAGCAAGCGTTGCTCGAATGTAGAGCGCGTGACGCTGGTGATTGCGCGGGTGCTCTTCCGTGTTTGATCGCGATGCGCGCAAGACGTTACGAATGCCTAACGAAACGCCGAGGGCTTCAGTCAGAAGCCAACTGAATGGAACGATCAGTACATAACCGAGGACGAGCTCAAGCGTCAAACGCGGCCCCTCGACTAGAAGGGCGGCTATCGCCGAACAGCGCAAGTCTTGACCTCCGAGGTCGCCAATTACTGTTCGGCGCGCTCCAGCCAGCGCCCCGAACAGCTTCAAGGCGCTGCATCCGCTCTGCGAATTCAGGTCTGGCGTGAACACCAAGAAGATCCCGGGCTTGAGCGAGCGCACCCGCGCCAATGCGTCGCGTTTAGAGGTCCACTTGAGATCGGACTTGTTGATCGGTTCGATGACCGCGTCTGGGGCGACCGCAGTCGACCATTTCGTTGCGGCCTCGGAGTCCCCGGATAGATCCAGCAGCACGGCGACCGGACTTGATTTGCCTCGAATCATGACCTCAGAGGCCTCGTTCGCCGGCGCATCGGGGAAACCCGGTTTTCGGACAGCCGAAACACCGAGTCGCCTGGTGCTGTTTGGAGAGGTTGGTGGAGTCACTTTGTTGCCGTGATCAAGACGTTCCAGCCGAAGTTGCGCGCAAGCCGCTGAAGCAGAGCTTCCGGTACAAACCGTCCAAGCGGGCGCAGATCGCGACGCGTGAGCTGATTCACACGTGTTTCGCATTCGACGAATTCCCGAAACATCTCCCGGATCTCAGCTTGCGAGTAAGCTTTGACAAGCGGACGGCCCTCGGTCGCGGAGTATTCGACGTGACGACTCATAATTTGAGCCATACTGTGGTTTAGTAGCTCGGCTCGCAATATACCGTGCTTCATCATCAGCGAGCCCCAGTAGTATAACGACCGCCGGTGATAAAGCATTACGATAGCCTTGCCGCCGGGTGTTAACACGCGATGGATTTCGCGGACCGCCCGGGCGGTGTCAGGCGTGTGATGAAGAACCCCAAACGAATACACTGCATCGAAGCTTGCATCTGGAAAGCTCAAGCTCTCGCCGTCGCCAATCGCGAAATCGCCAGTCAGGCCGTATACCTGAAACCGGCGGCGCGCGATCTCGATACTGCGAGGCGTTATGTCGAGGCCCGTTACCATCGCGCCGCCGCGCGCGAATTGCAGCAGATCCGTACCGGTTCCCATACCGATCTCGAGCAATCTCTTGCCGGAGAACCTGTCGAAGCCAATCGCGTCGTTCATCCACGGCGATTCGATCAGGTACCGGTTTTGCTCGATCGCATCGAAGTACTCTCGAGTTCCATAGTCGAGTTCGTCGGCGACATGCGCTCCACAGGGGTTGGCGCCCCATTGCTCACGCGCCAGCTGCTTGAAGGGGTCGGTGAGCGGGCGTTCGCAGTCTGGATTGGGGATTCCGCTACGCCGAAGTTGTGCCGAAATATCCGTTCTCACCTTTGAGTCCTTCGCCGTCGCCGAGCGTTCCAATGAATCTTCGATAGTAGAGAAGGTGCAGAACGCAGTCCAGGGCCATTGCCCCTGCGCCGGTCCACGCGGCGCTGGTGATTCCGTAGCGAGGGACAACGACAAGCAGCGCGGCAATGGTTGTAATACCGACGATCAGGACAATATTGCGAAGCTCAGCTCCGCGCCCGTGCGATCCAAGAAATATGTTGTAAGGTTGAAACAACCCGATGAACACATTCATCACCGCAAACGGTAGCAGCAATGACGAGGCCTGGGTGTATTTCGGAAAGACGAATTTGAGAAGCAACGGTCCAGCCACGACTAAGGCGACTGACGCGGCGACGATCGCAGCGGCGTTCCATTTCAGTATTCGCCCCGGAACTCGCGCGAGCCGCGCAAAGGCCCGGTACCGAGTGATGGCTAGGGCCCGGCTGATCATCGCAATCGGGTTGCTGAACTTTTGCGCGATCGCATAGACCCCAAGCGGCGCAGTATCCGTTAAAAAGTAGCCGATCGCGAGCTGGTCCGCGCGCGAGGACACCATGCCGCTGATCCGCGCCAGATAAAGATTGAACCCGTACCCGCGAGTTTCCTTGAGAGTCAGTCTTATGTAGCTCGACGCGCCCGAAAACTTCGGCCGCATCCGCGCAAGGGTCCACAGCGAAGCGACACCGATCCCCGCAAGATAGGCTCCCAGAGCCGCTCCTGCGGTCAAGCTCCGCAACGCTGCCAGCACGATCAGACCGAGTAGATAGCTGCCAGACATCAGCAACTGGAAGATCGACAACCGTCGAATCTGATTGAGCCCCTGGCAACTTTGCTCTATGAATGTTTGGAACGGATGAAAGAAAGCCAGCGCCGCCGCCGCCGCAAGCAGCCACCTGACGTTCTTGCTGAAAATCAAATCGATCGGAGTCGCGACTGCAGCGATGAACAATGAAAAGGCGATACTGATTGCAACCGTCAACAGCATCAGCGCTCCAAGCGCCTGCCGTTCTCTGTCGCGATCGCGCGAGAGTGCGAGAACGCGGGCGCCGGCCGACGAGATCCCAAACTCGAAGAAGATGCTGAGGACCACTACCACGCTCAAGCAGAACGCGAAGCGACCCATCTCCGCCGGCTCCATCCATCGCGCTTGAATCACGCTCGCGCAGAATCCGAAAAACATCGAAATGGTTTGCGCGGAGAACAGCATACCGGTCTGCCTGGTTGTCTCGCCCAGGCTGAAACGCGGACTCGATGTCACGGTTTGCGCGTCGGAGTCGGATGTCAGGGTCTCAGCGGCCAGGGTTATTGCTCCGTACAGGTGTCAGGCTGATCCTACGATACCGTAACTTTCTCGTTCGCGGCCATCGAGACGGCGGGTTCGCTGGCAGTTCGCGGCCCTTCGATCCAATGGTCGTACCACATGCTCAGGTTCAGCAGACTCCAGAGGAAAAACGAATAGTTGATCCGCCGTGCGCGATGTTCGCTCAATATGTGCTTTACGAATTCGTAGTCAAACAACTCGCGGCTCCGAAGTGACGAGCTGAATAGCGCATGTTCGACAAAGCCCCCAAGCCGATCGAGCATCCACTCGTTGATGGGAACGCCGAAGCCTTTCTTCTCCCGACTGAGGACTCGATCGGGAATCACTCCCTTCAGTGCGCGCTTTAAAATGTATTTGGTATCGCGATTGTGGTACTTCAAATGGGAAGGAATCGACATCGCGAACTCAACCAGTTTGTGATCGAGGTAGGGAACTCGAGCCTCAACCGAAGTCGCCATCGTCATCTTGTCGACACGCATCAACAGCAACTCCGGCAGCCGCATCTTCAGCTCCTGATAAATCATCTGAAGAAGCTGATCGGCGTCCGGCCTGCGAGCCAGGAGCCGATCGCGCTGCGCGCGCACAATCGAGTACGAGGAGAATTCCGAAGCCCCGCTTGCTTTCGCGACGAGACGGTCTCTTACCTCGCGCGTCAGTAGGCGCCGCTTGTTCACCTCATCGAAAATGAAGGTGCCGCTCCAGAACAGCTCTTCTCCATCGGCCAGCCGGCGAAGCAGATCGGGAAGCATCTTGCGGCCCTTCGGCAAGAACCGAAGAGCGCCGGTCGAATAAAGCACCTGGCCAAAAGCCGCCATCGCCCCCCGAATCGACCCTGGAAGCCGGGCGAGATGACGCCAACAATAGTTGTAGAGGTCGAGATATATCGCATAATCGTGATAGCCGCAGAACAACTCATCTGAACCTTCGCCTACCTGGACGACTTTGGTGCCGGTTTCGCGGGCGAGCTTCGAGACGTAGTAAAGCGGAACACATACGGGGTCTGCGATTGGCTCGTCCTGATGAAAGATCAGATCGGGCAGGAAATCGAGGAGCTCCTGCTGGCTGATCACCACTTCGTGATGATCTGTTCCGTATTCGTGCGACACGAAGCGGGCTTCTTCGATCTCGTTGTAGTCTGGGTTGTCGCGA
>DATIFP010000172.1:0-30810 GCA_035455165.1 Blastocatellia bacterium | reverse complement strand
CAAGGCTTTCGTAATTCTCAAGGAGGGATTCAGCCCTACCGAGTCCCTGCGTCTCGAGCTATTGGGATTTGCACGCACGCGGCTTGGAGCCGTGGTCGCGCCGAAAGAAGTTGAGTTCGCGGCGACGCTACCTCATACGCGAAGCGGCAAGATCATGCGGCGGCTGATCAAGGCTCGCGAGATGGGGCTTCCGGAAGGCGACATCTCGACGCTCGAGACTGACTCGACTGAAGGCGGCAGTGATCAATGATGATAGAAACGGCAAACGCAGGCGTTGCGGACCGCCTTGAAGAGGTCGCGCGAATACTGAATGAGCAAGGCGCTAACCGGTTTCGGGTTGACGCTTATCTTCGCGCGGCGGCGACGATCAGAAGGCTCAGGCGGCCGTTGACCGAACTCGTCCGCGCTGAAGGCGTCGAGGGGCTTATACAGTTGCCGGGCATCGGACAGACTCTGGCTCGCGCGATCTACCAGACGGTGGTCAGCGGGAGAATGCCGATGCTGGAGCGGTTGCGTGGCGAAGCCGATCCTGTCGCGCTGCTGGCCTCAGTGCCCGGCATCGGAAAAGTGTTGGCAAGCCGATTCCACGAGGAGCTGGGCATCGATACGCTTGAAGAACTGGAGGCAGCCGCCCACGATGGGCGCCTCGCCGACATCGGCGGGCTCGGAGAGAAGCGCATCGCCGGAATAAGAGACTCACTGGCTCATCGCTTAGGCAGAGTGCGAGACCGCGCGGTCGGGCCGGAACCTGATGAGCCGCCAGTGAGCGAGATTCTTGACGTTGATCGTGAGTATCGAGAACAAGCCGCGAAGGGGCTGCTTCGAACGATCGCGCCTCGACGATTCAACCCCGAGCACCAGGCGTGGCTGCCGGTGTTGCACACACATCGAGGAATGCGGCATTACACCGCGCTGTTCTCGAACACGGCGCGCGCTCACGCGATGGGCCGAACGCGTGATTGGGTCGTTCTCTATTACGACGGAGGACAGGGCGAGCGGCAGTGCACCGTGATCACGTCTCAAAGGGGACCGCTCGAAGGCAAGCGCATCGTACGCGGCCGAGAGGCTGAGTGCCTCGATTTCTTCTTTGAACCCGAAGCGAACGCCGCGTCGAACGCGTCGTCCGATTGAAGCTGATTGGGGTTAAACCGATGACCACCAAAGAACCAGTTACAGAACCGTTCGTCGAGCGGCAACACGGGCTTGATCTGCTCAGAGAAATGCTGCGGATTCGCCGCTTCGAAGAGAAAGCAGTCGAGCTCTACAGCATCGGGAAGATCCGTGGATTCCTTCACGTTTATATCGGCGAAGAGGCTTGCGCAGTGGGAGCGATGCGGGCCCTCACACCGGAAGACAACATCGTTGCTACCTATCGAGAGCACGGGCAGGCGCTGGCGCGAGGCATACCGATGGGCTCTTTGATGGCCGAGATGTTCGGCAAGGCGAACGGGTGCAGCCACGGCCACGGCGGATCGATGCATTTCTTCGATAAGCCGCGCCGGTTCTTTGGCGGGTATGCGATTGTCGGAGGCGGATTGCCGATAGCCGTCGGTTTGGCGCTCGCGGACAAGCTTCAAAAGCGGCGCGCGTTGACCGCGTGTTTTTTTGGCGACGGAGCAGTCGCGGAGGGCGAGTTTCACGAATCACTGAACCTGGCTGCTCTGTGGGAGCTTCCCGTGCTCTTTCTGTGCGAGAACAACTTGTACGCTATGGGTACGGCGCTGGAACGTCACCAATCGCAAACGGACATCAGCCTCAAGGCGCAAGCATATGGCATCGCGTCGGAGGCAGCGGATGGAATGGACGCGATCGCGGTTGAATCCGCCGCGCAACGCGCTGCCGGGACAGTGCGCCAGACCGGAAGACCATTCTTGCTGGAGCTTCGGACTTATCGTTTCCGAGCGCACTCGACAGCTGACCCTGATCTGTACCGGACGAAGGATGAAATCGAGCGATGGAAGAAGCGCGACCCGATCACGATGTTCGAAGCGCGTCTACGCGAAATGCGATTGCTTGCGGACGCTGATCTCACCTCGCTCGAGGCGAGAATAGGAGCCGAGATCAACGAGGCGGTTGCTCTTGCGGAAGCCGGGTCCTGGGAGCCGATCGAAGCTCTGTCGAAGGATGTGTATACGACTTGAAGGCACCGGTTTCGAGAGGGGTTCGACAGAAGGGAGCGGTGGATATGCAAGCCAAGAAGATGACATATCGCGAAGCCATTCGTTCCGCGCTGCGTCTCGCATTGAAAAGCGATCCACGCGTTTTTCTGATGGGTGAGGACGTCGGCCGCTATGGTGGAGCGTTTGCGGTGAGCCTGGGCTTGCTTGAAGAATTTGGACCCGAGCGCATTCGCGACACGCCGCTTTCGGAATCGACCTTCGTCGGCGCTGGGATCGGCGCCGCGCTTGGAGGGATGCGACCGATCGTTGAAATCATGACCGTCAACTTCAGCTTGCTGGCTCTGGACCAGATTCTGAACAATGCCGCGACGCTCAGACACATGTCTGGAGGTCAGTACAGCGTGCCGCTCGTGGTTCGCATGGCCACGGGCGGCGGGCGCCAGCTCGCAGCGCAGCACTCCCACAGCCTTGAAGGCTGGTACGCGCACATCCCCGGCATAAAGGTGCTGGCGCCAGCGACGGTCGAGGACGCGAGAGCTATGTTGCTTGCCGCGCTCGAGGAGCCGGACCCCGTGTTCATCTTCGAGCACGCGACGCTTTATCCGCTCGAAGGCGAAATCGACGAGACCGCAGGCCCGGTCGACATCAGCAAGGCGGCGGTTAGAAAGCCGGGCTCGGCCGTCACGCTGATCACCTACGGCGGTTCGCTGCCAAAGACTCTGCAAGCAGCGCAGGAATTGCTCAAAGAAGGCATCGATCCTGAAGTCGTCGACCTGCGCACGCTTCGTCCGCTCGATGCGGCGACCATACTGAGCTCGGTCAAGAAGACGCATCGCGCTGTGGTCATCGATGAAGCGTGGCGCACCGGGAGCTTTGCGGCAGAAATAAGCGCGCAGATTATGGAAGGCGCGTTCGACGATCTGGATGCTCCGGTCGCGCGAGTGTGCAGCGCCGAAGTGCCGATGCCGTATGCGAAACACCTCGAAGAAGCGGCTCTGCCCCGTGTCGAGACGATCGTGAGTGCGGTTAAGAGGATGTTCTAGCCGATGGCTGAATTCGTGATGCCAAAACTCGGCGCGGACATGAGCGCCGGCAAGCTTATCGCCTGGCGGAAGAAGCCCGGTGATACGGTCAGTCGCGGCGACATCATCGCGGACGTTGAGACCGACAAAGCGGACATCGAAGTTGAAGTATTCACCACCGGCGTGATCGATAGGCTTCTCGTGCAGGCCGGCGATAAGGTCGCTGTGGGAACAGTACTCGCGATCATTCGGGAGGAGGGCAAACCTCTCGACGTGGTTGCGCCGTCCACCATACCTTCCGCCGCCATACCCCGCGCTGAGGCCCCTCCACCGAGCAAAGCTGTGATCACTGCTGGACGCGCCGAGCCGGTTCGGATCCGAATCTCACCGGCGGCCAGGAAACTTGCAGCAGAGTTGGGCGTGGACCCGTTGACTGCAACTGGGACCGGCCCAGCGGGTCGCATCACCCGCGAAGACATCGAGCGGGCCGCGGCGGCAAAAACACCCGTACCGTTTGAGCTCGAGGCTGCGATAGGCCGGCAAGCGCGGATGAGACAGGCAATCGCGGCTGCGATGGCTCGATCGAAGCGAGAGATTCCCCACTACTATCTCAGCACCACCATCGACATGACCCGTGTGATGCAGTGGCTCGCTGACGAGAACCTGAAGCGGTCAGTTGAGAATCGGCTTCTGTACGGGGTGCTGCTCATCAAAGCAGTAGCTTTGGCCCTTCGAGAAGTTCCGGAGCTGAATTCAACCTGGACGGAGGGGCGAGCGGTGCCCAGCGCCGACATCAACGTCGGTGTGGCGATCTCGTTACGGGGTGGCGGTCTGGTGGCCCCCGCTTTGCACAACACGGATCGCCAGAGCGTTGACGAACTAATGAAGAGTTTTCTTGATCTCGTGAAACGAGCGCGAGGCGGTACACTGAGAAGCTCGGAGCTTTCCGATCCGACGATAACCGTCACCAGCCTGGGTGAACAGGGTGTGGAAGCAGTGTTCGGCATCATCTATCCGCCGCAGGTTGCGCTCGTGGGTTTTGGAAAGATCGTCGAGCGTCCTCGATGCGCAGATGGGCAGATTGCCGCGAGGCCGACGGTGATCGCCACGCTCTCGGGCGATCACCGCGTCAGCGATGGACACCGGGGCGCGCTGTTCCTTTCGGCCGTTGATCGACTGTTGCAGGAGCCGGGCAAGCTATGACTCGAGATCAGTTAAAGACCGTCGTCTTTCGGACTCTTGGGAGCATCGCACCCGAGGCGGACTTATCACAGATCAAGCCGGACGTCGCATTGCGCGACCAGCTGGACGTTGATTCCATGGACTTTCTGAACTTCGTGATCGGACTTCACAAAGAATTGAACATTGAGATTCCGGAGGCCGACTATCCTGAACTTTCCACGCTGGATGGCTGTGTTGATTACTTGAACCGCATTCAGGACAGGGCTCAGCAAATGGGGGAAAGCTTATGAACATACTTTTGGCGATTGATCATTCAGCCTCATCGGAGACCGCGGTGAGCGAGGTCGTAGCGCGACCGTGGCCTCCGAATACCGGGGTCTGCGTCCTGAGCCTGGTCGAAACACATCCCGTGATGGTTATCCCTTCGCTGGTGCAGAGCGCTACCGAAGCGGCCCAGGCTTTGGTTAAGAACGCCGCCGACCGGCTGATGGCGCGAGGCCTCGGAACCTCAACTCATGTTGTCGCGGACCAACCTCGCAGCGGAATCGTCGAGTACGCGCAGCTTTGGGGCGCTGATCTGATAGTCGTCGGGTCACACGGACAGAGCGCGATCACTCGCTTCCTTATGGGAAGCGTTGCACAGGCTGTCGTCCGACACGCGCCGTGCTCGGTCGAGGTCGTGCGAACAACGATCTACGACAAACCCGTCGACGCGCGGGCGATGAAGATCCTGCTCGCCACTGATGGGTCGGTATACTCCGTCGCCGCCGCGCGCTCGCTTACCGAGAGGCCGTGGCCTGGGGGCAGCACCGTGAAAGTGATCAGCGTAGCCGAAGTGATCACACCCGCGATCGAACCCGGGTACCTGGATCCCGTGCTGATAGACAGCGTGCGCGAAGAAGCGACGCGGCATGCGCGCGAGGCTGTGGCGGCTGCCGAAAAAACGATAAGGGAAGCGGGCCTCGAGGTCAGCGGGGCCGTGTTCACAGGGTTTGCAAAAGAAGCCATTGTCGACGAGGCGAAGCAGTGGGGCGCGGACCTGGTCGTCGTCGGGTCGCATGGCTTGCGCGGGATCAAAAGACTTCTAATCGGAAGCGTCGCCGAAACGGTTGCGGTGCACGCGCCGTGTTCCGTCGAGGTGATTCGAGAGCCGGTCACCGGGAGTGATCATTAGAGCTGTCGCCGATGCGGCTGAGCGCCGCCCGGCTCGTTGCAACCACGTCTACCGAGTGGACGTTGATACAGGAGCAATATGTTGACCATCAAAACAATCTTGTGCCCGACCGACTTCAGCGAGCCGTCATACGAGGGGCTCGCCTATGCGATTGAGCTCGCGACATTATTCACCGCGGATCTGTGCCTGACCCATGTCGTCCCGGCAATCCCGCCGCTGCCGACGAATCCGAACTTCGTCTTCGAGATCCCTGAGTACGAGCGAGGACTGCACGCCGACGCCGAACGCAAGCTTCGAGAGCTGGTCGAACAACGCGTTCCGAAGGGCTTGAAGGTGCGAACGGTGATCGGGCACGGCGACGCGGGCCGCGAGATCGTGCGCATAGCCGCTGACGAGCGATCCGACTTGATCGTCATGGCGACCACCGGCCTGACCGGGCTTCGACACATTGTGTTCGGTTCAGTGGCCGAGAAGGTGGTTCGGCTGGCGGCTTGCCCCGTGCTCACGATCCGGGGACCGGTGGCTCAAGCCTGACAGCGGACGGCTGAATTTCTTGTCGGATGAGCACAGCGATCTCCAGGTCCGGCCGGCTGTGATTACGCGCGGCCGGCACAATCGATTGAGTCTAGGAACGCGTGTTTGGTCCACGTCGGCGGGGTACTGATGAAACGAATGATTGTATGGGCGCTTTCGGCGTTCGCTTTGCTGCCGCTGGGCGCGGCACCCGCGCGGATGCAGGCCGATTCCAAAGAACCCCATACGTTCTTGCGGCGACACTTTAACTTTTCCAAAGAAGACCTCGATGCCATTGATCGAGGAAAGATCGTAACCAAACTGCCGGCAACCAGCGACAGAAGGGAGGTCGCCGCGTTGGGCGTGGTGCGGCTGAATGTATCGAAGGAGTTCTTTCTGAAGAAGTTCATGGACATCGAGTCCTTCAAGAAGAGCGAGATCGTGTCGCAGATTCGAAGGTTCAACAGCCCGCCGCGTCTGGAAGACCTTGACGAGCTCACGCTTGAATCTGAGCACGCGACGGCGCTGAAGAACTGCAAGGTCGGTAACTGCAACGTCAGAATGCCTGCCCAGTGGATCGAGCGCTTTCTCAAGATCAATTGGTCGGCGCCCGACCACAAGGAGCGAGCGACGGTGCTGACCCGGCAATTGCTGCTTGATTATCTGCGGAGCTATTTGAAGGAAGGTAATGGGGCACTTGCCGAGTATGGAGATCGACCCTCTCCGCTGCGACTAGCTGATGAGATTCGCTCACTCATCAACCAATCGGCTCATCTGTTCGAGACCGCACCCGACTTTCATAAGTACCTTTCTGAGTTCCCGCGAATACAGCTTGCCGATGTCGAGGATTTTATCTACTGGTCTAAGGAACGAATCGGAGGTTTCAAGCCTGTGCTGGGATTGACTCACGTCACTGTATACCAGCAAAAGACCGGCAGTCCGCCTCAGATCATGATCGCTTCAAAGCAGATCTACGCCAACCACTACTTTGAGGGATCGCTCGCCTTGACGTGGCTTGTTGATGCGGAGACAGAGGCCGGCAAGACGTGCAGCTATTTGATCTACTTCAATCGCTCCAGGATGGATGCCCTGCGCGGCGGCTTCAGCTGGCTGAAGCGTTACCTCGCTCGCGGCAAGATACGCGACGGGCTCGCGAAGAACATACGGTTAACGAAACAGAAACTCGAAGGCCCGGAGGGCCAACCTTGAGAGGCGTCGTCATAGAGCTCTCGGGGTTTCGAGGATTGTCGCCGTCGCAGGAATCAGGGTTATGAGCTCCGATGGAGCGACATCTTTCGCCCCTTAGCGGGGCTGTGGGAACAGCTTGAACAGGGCGAATCCGATCACCCAGAGCCCGGCCGCAACTACGAGAGTTCCAACTATCCAGAACTGCCAGTATGTGTTGAACATCGTCTGAAACTCCCCGTAGATCAGATGTGCGCCGTTCACGTTCAACCCAGCCGGAGTCCACAAACGGCAAACCTCCTGCAGGAACAGATACCAGACAAAAGCGTGGAGCCACATCCAACGGCTGGCTCGCACTCGCTTAATGGCGATCAATCCGACGATCAAGCCTCCGGCATGCGCAAGGAAGGAAGTGAGGATCCACCAGCCTGGTCTGACCACGAACCATAACCAGATCGGCAGGCCGGGCAGGAGCCAGATGAATGCGACGCGAATCAGCACCGGCCGTGCGAGAAACAAACCTAAGGCCAGCACGAGGTTGCCGATGTTGCACATCCACAGCATGTGCGAGAGTCCCCCGGCCACGCGGTAATAGTTGGCATGTAGAATGAAGAAGAGAAGTGGAAGCAATCCCAGGAGCCGATACCGGATGTTTAGAACGCCGGTCTCATCATAACGAACGGGCGCTGGTGTGTGGTCGATCATTGTCTGGCTGGATCGCACTGTTTCCGCGCCTTCTTTGAAGAGATGATCCAAAACCGAGCCGGGCATTTCAAAGTTTGTCGTTCGACCCGCCCGACTGGAGAGGCGGGCCCATGTGATGTTTGCAGCACTCCGGTGTCTCGTTTCGGAGTATTTCGAGCGATCGGGCTGCCTTCGTAAGGAAGTCTGCCGAGGCTTCTACAACAAAACGCCGCGGGTGACGCTCCCACGTTCGAGCGATTTTCTCGTCGATTGCGGCAGCCTGCTCCGCGGTCTCAACTCGCAAAGGGTTACGCCGATTGTAGCCGCCGCCGACGGGTGGTGTTCGAAGGTGAATGACTGCGTGATAGCGGCGGAGTTGTTCGTCCAGATCCGAGCCGATCGAGGAAAAGAAATCCGCAATCTCGCCTGGCCAGTAGGCGGTGCCGTCAATGGTCCCCCGGTCGCACAATACAATTGCAGGGTTCTCCGCATCCGCCGCACTCTCGAGCTCACGTTGAACGTAGAAGATCGCGCGTTGTCCCGCTTGTCTGAGAACGACCCCTTCGCCGCGAGGGAACCCGCCTCCAAAAACGATGCCCGCCGCCTCCGGAAGCACTTTCACGTGCGCGCAAAAGGATTGCCGGATCAGTTCAAGAACCGCGGTCTTGCCGGCCCCCGGCCCACCGGTAAGCACGATCCGACGCTGGTCGTGGGTCTCAGTGCAGTCACACGTCCTCATCGTTGCCCCCTGATTGGAAAACGGCTCAGCGTTTTCGGCGCGCGGCCAGCCATCGGTTAAGCTTTCCAAAAGCCCACGCATTTACCACGTCTCGAACTTCGACCCATCCCCGCCGGGCCTGGTACACGCCGAATCGTATCAGGTCGAGCTGCGAAGCGCTGTGCGCGTCCGAGTTGATAGCCAGCACCGCTCCAGCCTCGACCGCCGCACGCGCCATCGTGTCCGTGATGTCCAGACGAAACGGCGAGCCGTTGACTTCCAGAGCAACGCCGGCGTCGACGGCGGCGCTTACAACTTTGTCGAAATCGAACTCGACCCCTTCGCGACTGCCGATCAACCGAGTCGTCGGGTGTCCGAGAATATGAACGTAAGGATTCGCAATCGCGTCAAGCAATCGGCCAGTCATGCGATCGCGAGTCTGCTTGAACCCTGCGTGAACCGACGCGGTCACCACCTCGAACCTGCGCAGCACATCATCCGGATAATCGAGCTTGCCGTCGGCGAGGATGTCGACTTCGGCGCCCAGCAAGATGCGCGGCTTGAGACGGCTCCTCTTCTTACGAACCTTTTCGAGCTCCTTTATCTTTTCCTCTAGACGATCAAGGTCAAGCCCGCGCGCGATTCGGGCAGATGGCGAATGATCGGCCAAAGCGATGTACTCGTAACCCAGTTGCGCGGCTCGCACGACCATCTCCTCGATCGTCGAGCGGCCGTCGGAATAGTTCGTGTGCGCGTGAAGGTCACCGCGCAGGTCCTGAACTTCAATCAACGTCGGCAGCTTCCCGTTGAGCGCAGCCTCAATCTCGCCGCGATCCTCGCGCAGCTCCGGGGGGGGCACTGGCAGGTCCATCGTCG
Source organism: Blastocatellia bacterium (assembly GCA_035455165.1). GTDB lineage: Bacteria > Acidobacteriota > Blastocatellia > UBA7656 > UBA7656 > Onstottus_A. The sequence continues at coordinate 21,336 of DATIFP010000172.1, read as the reverse complement.
CGTAGACATCTTCTTCGCTTGCCCCGGCAACGCGCTTCTCTCCGCTGAAGACACCGTATTCGTTGAACTTGAGCTTTTTCTCGCGCGCCAGCGTCCGCAAGTGAACATTGTGCTGCTTCGATCCGGTGAAGTACTGGAGGGCTGCTCCGTAAGACTCCGTAGCCACGGAGCGAATGTCGACCTGGATCCCGCCCTCGATGATGGCTGTAGCCCGGGTCTCGCCCAGCGCGAGCACCTGCTTGACCAGCGGCAGTCGCGTCAATTCCTTCAGCGCCCGCGCGCTGTCGCTCGAACTGATGAGAATATCGAGGTCGCCGATCGTTTCTCGTCGACGCCGGATCGAGCCGGCAACATCGGCGCGCTCGACGAGCTTGATTTTTCTGATTTGCGCCAGAAGCTCTTCGGCAAGCGGCAGGGCAATACCCAACGGCATCCTCTGTTTGCCCGATAACCAGAGAGTGATGCCGCGCCGGAGATTCTCGACTTTCTTCTCACCAAACCCCTGGACCTTTAGCAAGGCCCCGGAGTCGAGCGTGCGCTTCAGGTCCTCAAATCCCTTGATGTGAAACTGCTTGTGCAGCAGCGCGAGGGTCTTTGGCCCTAGCCCCGGGACGTCCATCAGATCGATCAGCCCATCGGGTATGCCGCGACATTCCCGCTCGAAGCGCCGAATCCGGTGCGTCTTGAGGTACTCCTGGATCATCTCGCTGAGATCTTTGCCAATGCCTGGTATATCGTCGAGCTTGCCTGCTGCTGCAGTCGCGGCCAGGTCGCCTTCGAAGTCCCTCAGCGAGGTTGCAGCACGGTCGTATGCGAGCACGCGAAACCGGTCCGCTCCCTTGAACGCCAGCACGTTCGACATTCTCTCGAAAACCTGAGCGATCTCTTCGTTGATCATCTCGGGGACCGTTGTCTGTTTGGCCTTTTCGCCGATCGAGCGAGGGCCTGCCGGCAGATTTCCGACGCCGAACAGAGCGCCGACTGCAGCCAGAGTCGAGCGGCTTCAACGTCGCCCGCATCTTTGAAGAGCGGTAACTTGCGCGAACCGCCGAGCGCAAGGGCTACACGACCAAAGGGCAGCGGTGTTCGCGCAGCATCCCACTTGTGGCGCTCATAGATAGCCGGCCGGCAGTCGGCGCCGAGGGCGATCAGCGGCGCGCCCGTCGCGCTTGCGATTGCGGCCGCTCCGACCTTCGCCTCTCTCGCCCGGCCGCCGCCATCCGCGGTGATCAGCGCGCACGTACCGCGCTCGACCTCCCGCGCAAGAATTCTGAGGGCTTCCCAACCAGCATGGTCGCTGTCGCCTCGCACGACTCGCAAACCAAGCAACCTGCAAAGCCATGCGAGACAATCGCCGCGCGGATCGCGAGCAATCATGATTGCGACCGGAACTGCCGGCATCCGCGCGCGCAATGCGACCAATACCGAAGGCGCTGACCCATGCCATACTGCCACCACCGACCCGGCCGCCCAGTCAGCCCATCTGCCCTCGCCCGCGCTGACCAGCCGCACAGTCAGAGCGAGGATCCAGGCGTAGATGAACAGTACCAACGCGCTGATTGCGGCGCCCGCCATATGCAATGGTAGAAAGTAGGTTCGAGCGAGCAGGAACACGTGGTCGACGGCGCGTGTGAAGCGGTTTCGTTTGCAGACCGCTGGTGACGCGAGCGGATGATTCCCTCTGGCTACCAGCTCAGCAATCGCCTCGATGTTACGAGCGGACGCGCTTTGTTCAGCTCCTTTCAGGTATAATTCCCGTTGATGACTGAGCTGCTGCATAAGCTTCGCTCTCGGCGCATCGGTCTCGCACTGAGCGGCGGCTCGGTACGGGGCCTCGCGCACATTGGCATCATCAAGGCGCTGACCGACGCCGGCATTCGCCCGGCATTAATCGTCGGTACGAGCGCGGGCAGCGTGATCGGTGCGGCCCTCGCGGCGGGGATGCGCTGGGAACAGCTTCGAGAGCTGGCGCGCTCGGTCTTTTGGCCGAGCTTGCTGACCCGCGGTGGCCTCGAGCGATTCTGTTCAAGACACCTCCCCGCGACTTTTCACGATCTGAAAATACCCTTCGCCGCAGTCGCAACTGCTTTGCCTCACAAACGACCGCTAATTATCGCCGAAGGCCCACTCGCTTCAGCCCTGAGCGCGAGCTGTGCTATGCGAGTAGTGCGCCGGCCGGTCGTGAGGAACGGGCACCGTCTCAAGGACGGGGGTATCGCTTGTGTGCTTCCCGCGGCGGCCTGCCGAAACCTGGGCGCGGACCTGGTCATCGGGTCGGACGTCTGGGAGCTAAGCTCGGCGCTGCGCACGCTCGGGCTCGACCCAACGCATCCGTTGGCCCGACGCGCGTATCCGGCGCACTTCCGAGCCGCGCTTCCACACATCGACCTGCTCATCCAACCGGACATCCCGGCTGCGGGCTACGTCCCCGGCTCAAAGGCGGTCGATCTTATGATCGAAGCGGGCGAGCGTGCCGCACGGCGAGCGCTCTCGCCTCCCCTCGCCTAGTGCGTTGTGAGAGTTGACCCAGCCGCGCGGGATTCTTGTGATGGTCATAGCTGCCGCCTCGCTACGTAGGGCTACATTCCCGTCGGGAACGTCTCAGGCACTTCGCCAACTTCCCACTCGCCAGTTCGTTCAAGCGGCTCGACCGCGCGCGTCTCATCGAAGTGGAGCACGGCGTCGAACTGATCGGACAAGCGGGCGTGAAAGTAATGACTGACACGTTCGGTCTCCGGCAAATAGATCACACCAATTGCCCGCTCGAGCATCGGCTGCCGCAGGGCAACCTTTACCGAGCCAGTCTGCCTGAGGTTGAGCATGAAACGCCGCGCGCCCGCGTCGTGGAATAGCGATTCATAGCTCTCGGCCAGCGCGGGCCGCACCCGCTTGCGCTCGGCTGGTCCGCCCCAGCTTGACGCAGCCGTCACCGTGCCGCTGTGCGTACTGAACCCGATCAACACCGCGTCGTCTCCGTGACGCTGGCGAACCAGTTGGCCGACGTTGAACTCGCCGGCGCTCCCCATGTCAGTCGCGCGGGCATCGCCTAAATGCGAGTTGTGCGCCCAGAGCACAACCTTCGCAGGACGGCCCTGTTGTTCAAAATGGACGAGAAGCGCGTGAAGCGTCTCGGCCATATGGCGGTCGCGCAGGTTCCACGATGACACACGTCCGCGAAACATAGTCCGGTAATACTCTTCGGCATTCTTCACCAGCCGCGCGTTTTGCTCGGCGAAGAAGAAGTCTTCCGCGGCAACTCGCCCGTCTCGTCTTGCGTATTCAGCGGCCCGTCGATGAAGCTCGACGAGTTGGGAGACAACTTCCTGCTCGCACGATTGAGTCAAGCCGAAGCTTGCGGCGTAACCATAAGCCTGAGGGTCTTCGCCAAAGTGCTCGAAGCACGAATAGCGGTACCGTGCCGCGCTTGCACCGATGGGATCGACTTTGTCCAGATACTTGAGCACGGCTTCGATCGAGGCGTGAAGGCTGTAGAGATCGAGTCCGAAGAATCCAACTTTCCGCAGATCATCCCCGACATCGTCGTTGTGCGCGCGCAGCCAACCGACAAAATCCAGCACATCCGCATTGCGCCACATCCACGCAGGGAAACGCGTGAACCCGCCCAGCGCGTCGACGGCCTCGAGGTCTGTGGTCTCCCCGCGAACATACCGATTCACCCTGTAGGCGTCCGGCCAGTCGGCTTCCACCGCGACCGCCGTGAAGCCCTTCTCGGTGATAAGCCGCTTGGTGATCTGAGCTCGCTCCTTGTAAAACTCGTGCGTCCCGTGTGACGCCTCTCCAAGAAGAACGAAACGCGAGTCGCCGACAAGCGCCAGCAACGCGTCGTAGTCGGTCGCGGCTCCGGTCAGAGGCACACTCGCGCCGGCTATTACATCTTTGAGGAGCACCCTGGTTGCTTCCATCTCCCGATCCTCCCTTCTTCGATAGAGGTCGATGACACTGATCTCGGAGGTCGCTCCGGTGCCTTCCGGAAATCACCGCCGGGATCTGGCTGCACACACTTCTGATCGCTTGATATCGTGCAACATCCGTGCCCTGAATTTCCTTGGATATTCGCTTTGCGGGACGACGGGATTGCGTCGATTCACGCAGAGGCTGAGGAATTATCACCGCCCCGGGAGCGCAGGCGTCTCGCCTGCTTGCTGACGAATTGGGTTCTTGCAAGCTGTGCGGCCCACGGGGCGCTCGGAGGGACGTTCGTATCGCTTCCTATACCGGCGATACTCCCTTAGACTCGCATACCGTGGGCGATTAGCAGTTTCGCCCGGGAGGTGAGGATGCCCTCGACAAGAGTGCTGTACGCGATCGCGAGCGTTACCCTAGTAAGCCTAGTTTCGCTGATCGGCGTCGTCACTATCTCCGTCAGCGAGGAACGGCTGAGGTCCACTCTGTTTGTCCTGGTCAGCCTCGCTGCCGGGGCGATGTTCGGAGACACGTTCATTCACTTATTGCCGGAATCATTCCAGAGACCCGGCGAAACGCTCTTGCCCTCGACGTCTGTGCTGGCGGGAATTCTTGCGTTCTTCGTTCTCGAGAAGTTCCTTTTATGGAGGCATCAACACACTCTTGAATCCAACGATCAGGTACGTCCTCTCGGTTACCTGAACTTGATCGCCGACGGGGTGCACAACCTAATCGACGGAATGATGATCGGAGCGTCATATCTGGTCAGTCTGCCGATCGGTATAGCTACGACGTTGGCGGTTATCTTCCACGAAATACCGCAAGAGATCGGCGATTTCGGCATCCTGCTCCACGCCGGGTTCACAAAAAGGAGGGCGCTGTTCTTTAATTTCTTGTCTGCCGCGCTCGCGCTTTTGGGAACAGCAGTGGCTATGCTGCTCGGTTCCAACTGGGAGAGTTTTTCCGCGGTGATGTTGCCGTTTACCGCCGGCGGCTTCATTTATATTGCCGGCTCTGACCTGCTGCCGGAACTTCAGAAGGAACTTGCGCCGACGAAATCGATTGTGCAGTTCGGCGCACTGGCCGCGGGAATTGGACTGATGCTTCTACTGCGAGCGGTGGGATAGTGCGAAGCCGCGTGTTCGCCAGGTGATCCAGAGCGGGTTCTGACCGTCGCCTAGCCAACTCAATCCAACAGCCGCCGCATGAGGCGGCGCTTAACGATCTCGACCAACAGCAAGTAAGAGACGGTCATCCCCATCAAGAAGAGAAAGTATGTCGCCGGAAGCGGGGTGAAACCCAGCACGCCGGCAAGGGGACTGAACGGGAGCACAATACCTGCGATTACAACCATCAGAGTAGTTATGGTCAGCGGCATGCTGGGCCGGCTGCGCAATGGGTTGCCTCCCGTCCTGATGACAAACAGCACGAGGGTCTGCGTTGCGAGCGATTCGACAAACCAGCCGGTGTGAAATAGCGATTCGGGCGCCTGGAACACTCTGAGCATTATGAAGAACGTCAGGAAATCATAGACGGAGCTGATCGGGCCTATGTACAGCATGAATTTGCGAATGATGCCGATGTCCCACTTTCGCGGCTTGCGAATGAAGCTGGGGTCCACGTTGTCTGTCGGGATGGTCACCTGCGCGAGATCGTAGAGGAAGTTATTTAACAGAATCTGCGTTGGCAGCATGGGCAGAAACTTCAGAAACAATGAAGCTCCTGCCATGCTGAACATATTGCCGAAATTTGAGCTTGTGCCCATCAACAGGTACTTCATCACGTTGCCGAATGCTTTTCGCCCGTCGATTATCCCGTTGTGAAGCACGCGCAGATTGTGTTCTAGCAGAATGATCTGCGCTGCATCCTTCGCGACATCAACAGCGTTGGAAACCGATATTCCGACATCGGCCGCGTGAAGCGAAGGTGCGTCATTAATACCATCGCCTAGAAAGCCCACGACATGACCCCGATTCTTGAGCGCTATGATGATTCGATTCTTCTGCGCTGGAGACACTCGCGCGAAAACCGTTGCCTGCTCGGACACCTGGGCGAGGGCGGCGTCAGTCATTCGATCCAGCTCTTTACCCATCACAATGCTGCCCGCATCCAGCCCGACACGCGAACAAATGTGCCTTGCAACAAGCTCGTTGTCACCGGTCAGAATCTTGACCGCAACGCCGTCGCGTCGAAGCGATTCGAGAATCTCGGCGGCGTCTTCAAGAGGCGGATCCAGGAACGTTACGTATCCGGCGAGCACCAGGTCGTGCTCGTCCGCTGCGGTGTAGCGATTCTGGTGAGGCATCGTTCGATGGGCGACCGCAAGCACTCGGAAGCCATCCGCGCTCTGGGCCTCATATGTTGCTTCACACTGCGCCCGCCCCGCGCTGTCCAGCGAAAGGGCTCGAGCGCCAAGCTCGTACTCGGAACAAACAGCAAGGACACTTTCCGGCGCGCCCTTTACGATCAACAGGCGATTGCCGCCGACCTGGACGACGATAGATGCCCGGCGCCGTTCGAAATCGAACGGGATTTCATCGAGCTTCTGATAGCCTGCGATGTCCGGATGATCGTGATGAAGTATTGCAAGGTCGAGAGGGTTGGCGCCTGCCTTTTGCAGAATCGCCTTGTTGAGCGAATTCTCGACGCCGGTCTCAAAAAAGCTGTTGAGATACGCCAGAAGAAAAACGCGCTCAGCGGAATTGCCCAACGGATCCACGTGTTGATCGAGCACTGTCTCGCCGCTGGTCAACGTGCCAGTCTTGTCGCTGCACAACACGTCCATGCTGCCAAAGTTTTGAATGGCCTCCAGATGTTTGACGATGACTTTCTGCCGCGCCATATGAACGGCGCCCTTTCCGAGCGTAACCGTCGTGATCATCGGGAGAAACTCAGGCGTTAGGCCAACCGCAAGCGCGATGGCGAACAGAAGCGATTCAAAGGCATTGTGATGAAGCGCGGCGCTTACGAGAAACACGAATGCAACAAGGAAGAAGACAGTCTTCATGATTAGAAGACCGAAGGCTCGTGTGCCTCGCTCAAATTCAGTCTCCGGGGGTCTGGCGGCCAGCCTCGCCGCGATGTCCCCGAACGCAGTGCTCCCACCGGTTGCAACAACTATGGCGGTGGCTGTGCCGCTCACGATCGAAGTGCCGAGAAACACCACGTCTCGACCCTCAACCGAATCCGGTTTCGCGTGCGGGGATAAAGATGCCTCTTTTTCCACCGGCAGCGATTCGCCGGTGAGTGAGGCTTGGTTGACATGGATATCTCTAGCTTCCAGCAGCCGCGCATCGGCCGGCACGAGGTCACCGGCGCGCAGTCGAATGACGTCGCCCGGAACAAGGACACGCCTGGGCACTTCGGCCCATTCGCCGTCGCGAAGCGCGGAGGCGGTAGGCGCGACCTGCTGACGCAGTTGTTCCGCTGCGCGCTGAGAGCGATAGGTTTGAAAGAAGTTCAGCGCAACGCCCAATACAACCATCAACACTATGATCGAGGCGTTGATCCTTTCACCCAGAAGGAAGGAAGCGAGGCTCGCGATTAGCAAGATTATGACCAGCGGGTTGGCGAATAGACGCACAATCTGAATGACGCTTCCAGTGCGTTGCGCTGCAATCAGCTCATTCGTGCCGTGTTTGGACAGAAGTCTAGTTGCTTCGGCAGTGCTCAGTCCGGTTGGCGCGGGTTTCGATTGTTCGATCGCTTTCACAACACGTGGGCTCCATAAGTCCCCACCAAAGGAATTCTCCTTGTGATTGCGTGCGTCAGCACGGGGTGGACTCCTTTCGCGGTACTATTCCACAGACTCGTAGTAGTAAACAATCACAACCGTGCCAACGGGATTGCTCCCGCTGAACTCCTTCGCTGCAAACATAGGGATGCGTATGCAGCCGTGGCTTGCAGGATATACCGGCACGGAAGGGTTTCCATGGATTGCTATACCGCCGGCGATGTAACTCGGATAGTAGAGTAGACCGAGCGGGCTCTTGCGCCAGCCGGCGATTTTGTGGCTGATAGTGAAGCGTCCGGCGGGAGTGACTGCTCGCCTCGTCCTGCCCTCCGACGTGAAGAGTCTACCCGTCCCGGTTGAGACGGGCAGAATCTTCGAGACCACCCCGTTGACATCGACGGCAAACAACACCTGGCGGCTAAGATTAATCTCAATGTGTGGGAAACCGGTCTCGAGAGGAAGTGGCCGCTTTGCGTTTCGCAATGCCTGGAGGTCCTCCGGTGTCAGCTTGCCTGTACGCGGCCGGACCTCGACCTTCTGAAACGCTATTACGGCTTGTCGAGATCCCTGGTCAAGAGCGCCGTCGACAGGTCCTGTCCAGTATCCGAGGTCGGATAGGCGTTGTTCAGCTTCACGAATCTCGTCGGTGCTCAAAGAGACTTGGGGCCCTGACCCTGATCGACTTGATTGCCTCTCGCGGACCGCGGACCCAGGCTGCGCCAGCGCCCAGTCTTTTGTTGCGGACACCATCATCAATGCAGCCGCGATGGGCGCAGCCAGATGCGAGCTGGATAGTCTGAAATAGCAAAGGCGATCGTTCTGAAACACCAATTCGATAAGTGCAACTACGACGCCAGCCCGGCATCCAATGCGAGGCAGAGTTTAGACGCGTTGGCGAGCGATCCGCGACTCCTTTTGCGTGAATCTACACTTCGGCTGCGAGATTTCGCGCAACAAAAGCCAGGCTTCAAAGGTGCCCCTGCGGCGCTGATGCGTGAGTCGTTATTTACTCGTTGTTCAGCAGCTCCGGCGAACGAATCACTTCGACCGAGCACGGCGCATTCATGGCGACGGCTTCAGAAACGCTGCCTAACAGGACTCGGGTCAATCCCCGACGCCCGTGAGAGCCGAGCACAACGAGGTCCGCATTCCACTCTTTAGCGTCATCGATTATCCGCCACTTCGGACTCCCGGCGAGTACGGAAGTTGTCGCAGCCAGACCAGCACCGGCGACGAGCTTGTAAGCAGAGCGGACCGCTTCCTCGCATTGCTTTTTGTTTTGCTCGATCATCAGCCCGACCGTCTCGGTTGCATAAGGATCCATAGCCGGGATTATTTGCTCGACCACGCTCACGATTCTGAACTGGGTTTCCTTTGGCCACGGCCTCTGAGAAATCGAACGTGCGGCAGCTTCCGAATATGCAGATCCATCGGTGGCAAGGAGCACCCGTTTGCCGGGCGCTTTTGCTTCTATGCCCGGGTGACGAACGATCTCAACCGAACAGTGCGCGTTTCGTACAACCTCCTTGGCGATGCTGCCAAGAAAAAACCTAACGACGCCGCCGTGTCCATGCGAACCTACGAACACGAAGTCTGCGTCCCAGATCTTTGCCTGTTCGACGATGCTTGTCGCCGGGTAGCCTTCCACGACTTGAGTAACTGGTTCAATCCCGTGTGACATCAGCTTCTCAGCCGCGGATTCTACCAAAGCTCGCGCCGCGTCGCTCTCCTTCTTAATAAACGGCTCGAGATACCCGACGCTGTTGGTTAGCGCAAACAAATCAACAACCGTCAGCACAAACACAACGCTCTCCGGCGGCCAGGGACGCTCCGCAATTTCCCTGATCACAGTCTCGGAGAATTCTGACGAGTCGATTGCAAGTAATATCTTCATGATATCGCCTCCCACATCTGTCAGGCGTGCAGCCTCGACGGCGTTTGCACAGACACCTGGCTCATTGGCGTAAATAAGATTAGACGCAACGTCTGTGCCTGTCTTACTGCTGTATAGCCGTACTTGCCCACAGCTTGCTGGTGCTATTTCCGCATACAGTTGAGTAAGGTTGAGGAATATCGCGCGCAACGTGCCGGCAAGTCCGCCGAATTCTCACGTGAGAGGAGTAGGGCTCTAATATCAACCCACAAATTCGATTAGCCGAGTTGTAGTGGGATACAGGTATGTAGCGGAAGGTCGCTCGGGCTCAACCTTCAGCATACTTGGACCTCATTGTGTTGCTGACGGCTTTCTTGCAATTGTCCAGCGTTTGAGTCTATACTCGGTTCTCGTTGTTCAGGTTTTCGGGCTTGCCGGGGACCTTCAAACCGGGGGCCGCTGGTTGGATCCCAGTACCACCCACCAATCGCTTGTTGTGGTGGGTCGCTGAGCGACATTGAAGTTTTCACAGCGCGGAGTCGTAGTTCAGCTGGTTAGAACGCCGGCCTGTCACGTCGGAGGTCGCGGGTTCGAATCCCGTCGGCTCCGCCATTTAATCTGACGAAAGAGAGCCAGATCCTCTGGCTCTTTTTCGTTCATAGGTTTCGTTCGTAAAGGGTCGAATGGAACCGCCGCTGGTTAGGAGCATCGATGATCACAGTCGATCAAGCGCTCCGCATCGTGATGGATCAGGTTCGACCGCTCGGGACCGAAACAGTTCCGCTCGAGGAAGCCCTAAGCCGCATCCTTGCCGAAGACGTTCACGCCGATATTGACCTGCCGCCTTTCGATCGGGCTCGGATGGACGGATACGCTGTGCGCTCCGCGGACGTCGCGACGGCCCCCATCAAATTGCGATTGATCGGAGAGGTTGCGGCGGGAATCAAATTCGACGGCAAGCTTCAGTCCGGTGAAGCAGTAAAGATCTTTACCGGCGCTCCGATCCCTGATGGTGCCGACGCGGTGCAGAAGGTTGAAGTCACACGCGCGAATGGTGACCTGGTCGAAATCCTGGAGCCCGTCAAGCAAGGCCAGTTCATTACGCCTCACGCGAGCGAGGTTGCGGCGGGCGAAATCGTGACCCTGGCTGGAACAGAGATAGGCCCCAGCGAGATGGCGGTCCTGGCGTCCTTCGGGTACGCACGCGTGACGGTCTCGCGCCGCCCACGCGCCGCGGTGATCTCTACCGGCAGTGAGTTGGTGGACGTTTCGACTACGCCGTCCGCGGCTCAGATACGCAACTCCAACAGCTACACCCTCGCGGCTTATGCGGAGCGGGCCGGGGCCATCGTCGATATGCTTGGAACCGCAGAGGACACCCCCGAAGCGACTCGCGAGGCATTGATCCGATCGGCCGATAACCGCGACCTGGTGATTACCTCGGGCGGGGTTTCGATGGGAGACTATGATCTTGTAAAGGCAGCTCTCAAAGACATCGGAGCGGAGATATTCTTCGATAAGGTAATAATCAGGCCGGGCAAGCCGATAGTCTTCGCGAGGCGCGATCACACTTACTTTTTCGGGCTCCCAGGCAACCCCGTCTCCACTTCAGTGACGTTCAACGTATTTGTCCGACCTGCCATTCGAAGGATGCAGGGAGATCCTGCGCCCGTGCTTCCGGTAGTGCGCGGCTGCCTTTCCCGGGCTGTGAAAGACTCATCCAGTAGAAGAAGCTATCTGCCTGCGCGCTTGTTGATAGAGGATGGCCGAGTTATGGTTGAGCCTCTAAAGTGGGGCGGTTCATCGGATCTCGTGGCTTTTATGCGAGCGAATGCACTGATCGTCGTTCCAGCGGATGTTCATCATATTGAGGAAGGCGAGTTGGTCGATGTTATGGTCCTTTACGGGACCCCGGATCCCGAAACCACGCTATGACTCTGACACACACAGACGAAGAAGGGCGGGCGCGAATGGTTGATGTCGGCGACAAGCCGGTCACCACTCGGACCGCGACGGCGAGCGGCTTCGTGCGAATGGCCGCCGCCACCGTCCGTGCCGTTCGCGAGCATCGGACTCCCAAAGGCGATCCGCTTGAAGTCGCACGACTCGCCGGCATCATGGCTGCCAAACGCACATCCGAGCTGATTCCGCTGTGCCATCCGCTTCCGCTCAGCCACGTCGACGTCGAGCTGGATGTTCGGGATGAGGGCGTCGCCATAGTTTCGACCGCCCGTACCGACGGGAAGACGGGCGTCGAGATGGAGGCGCTCGCCGCAGCTTCGGTCGCGGCCCTGACTATCTACGATATGTGCAAGGCCATCGACCGGTCGATGATTATCACGGACATTCGGCTTGAATCGAAAACGGGCGGTCGCTCAGGTGATTATCGAAGAAGCGACGATTGATTGTTGGTTTCGAACCGCCGGCGATGCCACAGCGTATAGGTGATTATGCATAGCCAGACCGAAGCCCGAGATTCATTCAAGCTGCTCGTGCTGGCTACTCTTTTGACTCTCGCCCTTTGGTTCATCCCCTTCGCCGGTGTCATCACGTATCCAGTCAGGCTTTTTGTTACTTTCATACATGAAATCGGCCATGCGCTGGCGGCGCTCGCGAGTTTTGGCGGAGTGAACAGGGTCGCCCTCGACTGGGGCGGCAGCGGGGTGACGTTCACGAAGGGCGGGTGGGGCTTCTTGATTTCCAGCGCCGGATATCTCACCACAACCATCTACGGCTCGGCCTTGTTGCTGGCGTTGAGGCGCGAACGCAATGCCAGAACGGCGGCTATTGCGACCGGAGGCTTGTTACTGCTGATCACTGCGCTGTTTGGAGGAAACATCGTCGCGTGGCTCGCGGGGCTCGTATTCGGGGGCGGTTGTCTGCTCATGGGTCTGAAAGGCAATCCAAAGGTTGTTCACTTCGCCATGAGCTTTTTAGCGGTCCAGTGCCTGCTGAACGCCTTCTACGATCTGCGAGCGTTGCTGTACTTGTCGGCTTTCGATCCGGCGTTTCCAACGGATGCGCGAAACATGTCCGAGGCAACCAGCGGGTGGTTGCCGCCGGTCGTGTGGGCAATCGGTTGGGCGCTGCTGTCAACCGTAGTGGTTGTTGCCACGCTGCTTGTTTACTACCGAAGCCTTCGGGCGCGAGCCGAATTGCCCGAAGCGAATGCCCCTTCGCTGATCGCAGACAAATCAGCCAGCGCCGCTCACCCTCGATTCTGAGTTCGATCGCCCCGTACCTCAGCCATCCTGATTTACAATCTCCAAGATGCCTTGCTAGAATCTCAGCCATCATATTTCTTTGGCACTCTTCACAAACAAGAGCGTGCAATTGGGTTAGGGGTTAAGCTCGAAGCATGATCAAGAGGATGATTTGCGCGGCTGCGCTCGCGGTTCTGGCTCCGACATTTGCAACAGCGCAGGTCGAGCGCGGCGTGGGGAGCCCGAAAAGCAACGCGAATGAGATTCTGCGAGCGGCGAAGCAACACATTCACAACGGCGAGCAATGCTTACTGCGAGGCGACGCCGACTGCGCCCGGCGCGAGTTCGATAGCGCAATCGACGAAGTACTGGAATCAGGCATCGATCTGCGCACTGACCAATATTTGCTCGCAGGTTGGCGAGAGATAATCGAGACGATCAATCGCCACGAACTCGCTCCATTGTCGGCTGACGGAAGAAAGTTCTGGAAACCGCAGGAGTTCGAAGGCCGGCCTCCTGAGGACGACACGCCTGGAAAGACCGAACCGGGACCGCTGGACACCGGCACTTTTCAAACTCGGTTCGCCGAGCTTCAACGGCGGTTCAGCGAGAAGTACGGGCGCGAGATCACGCTGACCGGAGCGGACCATGCTGAGCATCGAAGACTGTACGGCAGCGGCAGCGCTTATGACATTCGGGTCCGCGATCTGACTCGCGAGCAAGTGAACTTCATAATCGCCAACGGTCGCGGGCTCGGGTTGCGAATAAAGGACTTTTCAACCTGGGAGAGCGTGGCTGCGCACAATGCCAGAAGCAGGATGCTCGGTCGCCCCTCGGACACCTTGGCAACAGGAGTTCATCTGCACATAGATCGTATGGCGCTTCCTGGAAACACCAAGATGATCAGCAAACCCGCGGTGAGCTCGAAGCCCAGACGCGAGCCGAAGCAATAATCGATGGCATGGCACGGCGAAGAGAGAAGAACGGCAGGTGAACGCAGAGTGCTCGAGCGGCGACGCACTATGCGATACAACGTAAGCACGCTCCTCATCATAGACGGAATAACCTGGGTCGATCCGGAAAACGGGGAACGCCGGCGACAAGTCAGACGCCGCGCCGACCGCGAAACGCTGGCAGTCAAATTCCTTCAGTATGCGCGTCCATGAATCTCCGTTTGCTCTCATCCATATGCTGCGTCGGTAATAGCCTTACGAGTCGATTGATTTGTTCTGCCGGGTGGATGATGGGTTGAAGTTTGCGAAGCCGGTCATTAGACTAATGGAACTGCTATGAGCGGAATGAAATTTCGTCGAACCTGTTCGGTTTGCAACGCTACATTCTTCTCTCCGGATCGAAAGGCCGCCTATTGCCTAAAGTGCATTAAGAAGCGGGTGGTGAAGCACGTCCCCTCCGAAGCAAAAGCGACGGTCCAGGCGACTCGAGTCGCGCCCAGATCCTTTACTTCGCCGCGACCGGGGGTTGGCGAAATGCCGAGACAGAGGCCGATGCGCACCGCAAAAGCCGGTACGCTCACGCCCGAACTCCGCAGCCGCATCATCGAGATATATGAAGAGGAATACGCTGAGCGCCCGGTGCAGACTCGAGAAATGCACGCGCAGATTGCGAACAAATTGTGGCTGAAGAGGCAGCTTGTAGCCGACGTTATTCGCGAGATCACGCAGTCGAAGGTCGCGCTGACCGACGATCTCAAAACGCGAGCGATTGAGATGTATCAGAGGTTCGTCGAGAGCGGACATCGGCCCGAAGGCGGGCGTCGCCGCGCTATCAGCTCGGCTCTGGGTCTGCCTTACAAACAGGTGATGAAGATCATTCGGGAATGGTCGATGTCGGAATATGAAACGTCTCCAACTCCGAATCCGAGCCGCTTGCAGCTTTTCGAGATCGAGAAGATGTATTGGACTGAGCTGAACGAGCGACGCTACCGTCTGACCGAGCTGCCGTCCAAGATTGCGGAAGAGCTTGGCTACGTCAGCAGATGGCAGGTTTTGAGATGGCTGGACGTCCTTCACGACGATCAGCGCGCGTTCGCGAACGTTCCCGATCCGCCGCTCGAGGCGCAGCAGCTAATACTCTCAGCATACGAGGAGTACTTGCGCGCGCCGGCGCCGCCGGAGCACGGGCTGCATTACAGCATAGCGGGACAAATCGCAAAGATTAGCCCTCGCCAGGTACATAAAGTCCTTCAGAACTTCAGACACAAGATGCGCGCTGAGTACCCGCTCATTTAGGACAGCGTCCGTAGTCGGCAGTCGTTGGTCCGTTGTAACCTGGTACCGCGACGCGACAGGCACTCACTACGGACTACTGACCACGGACTACTGACTACTTCCAATGAAACAAGTCGTGCAAAACTTCCGGACCGGCGAGCTTAAGGTCGACGAGCTGCCGCCGCCGGCCCTGAGACCGGGTGGCGTGCTTGTGCGCACCGCCTGCTCGCTGATCAGCCCGGGCACGGAGAGGATGATCGTCGAAACGGCGCAAAGCTCTTTGATCGGAAAAGCGATCAGCCGGCCGGATCTCGCCCGACAGGTACTCGATACGTTCAAACGAGAGGGCCTTGCGTCCACTTATCAAAAGGTCAAGTCGCGCCTATCCCAGATGAAAGCGCTCGGTTACAGCGCATCGGGTGAGGTGATAGGTGTGGGGGCGGGCGCCAGTGAGTTCAGGGTCGGCGATCGGGTTGCTTGCGCCGGGGCGGGTTACGCGTCTCACGCCGAGGTCATATTTGTCCCGAAAAACCTCTGCTGCTGGGTGCCAGATACGGTTCCTCTCGAAGCCGCTTGTTATACAACCGTTGGGTCGATCGCACTTCAAGGCATACGCCAGGCGGAGCCAAGGCTGGGCGAGGCGGTGGTCGTCATCGGACTTGGGCTCGTCGGGCAGCTCACCGTTCAGCTCTTGAAGGCTGCCGGCTGCCAGGTGCTCGGCGTCGATATCGATCCGGCGGCGTGTGAGCTTGCCGTTCGGTCGGGTGCGGACCTTGTCGCTCATGATCTGGCGTCCGCACGCAATGCGTGCAAGCGGCTGACGGAGGGGAACGGAGCGGACTGCGTGATCATCACCGCCGCGGCCAAGTCATCCGAGCCCGTCGAGCTTGCCGCAGAGCTCGCCCGAGATCGGGCGCGAGTCGTCGTCGTCGGACTCGTGGGGATGGATATCCCGAGGCAGAGCTTCTATGAGAAAGAGCTCGAGCTTCGACTTTCGCGCTCGTATGGTCCGGGCAGGTACGATCCCGAGTACGAGGAGAAGGGAATTGACTACCCGATCGGTTACGTGCGATGGACTGAACGGCGAAATATGAAGGAGTTCCTTCGCCTTGTAGGTGAAGGAAAGGTCGACACTGATTTGTTGACGACGCAGCGGGTGGATGTTTCGCGTGCGACCGAAGCATATGAACTCATCCTAAAGGGGCGAGAGCGGTGCTGCGGCGTGGTTCTGAAATACCCGAGCGCCGTCGGGCAAGGTCCGCCGCGTGTGGCGCAGGTCTCGACGGAGGCCGTAGCCGGCGGACATCTTGGCGTCAGCTTTATCGGCGCCGGAAGCTTCGCGCGCGGGGTGTTGCTGCCGCTCGTAAAAGCTTCGGCAAAGATTCAACTCATCGGCGTCGCGGCTGCCACCGGGTTGAGCGCGAAGAACGCTGCGGAACAGTTTGGGTTTTCTCTGACTACCTCGGACTACGAGGATATTCTGGGCGACGAGAAGTCGGAGGTCGTCTTCATAGTCACACGCCACGATTCTCATGCGCAGCTCGCATCCGAAGCGTTGAGGCGCGGAAAGCACGTGTTCGTCGAAAAGCCGCTCGCCACAACCGAGGATGGGCTTCGCGACGTTGCGGCGGCTGCCCGCGAGGCCGATGGTCTGCTGATGGTCGGCTACAACCGCAGGTTCGCTCCGATTGCGAGGCAGATCAAGGAGCGAATTCGGGATCGCTCAGGACCAATGACAATAGTTTACCGCGTAAACGCGGGAGAGCTTCCAGCCGATCACTGGACGCACGACGCCACCGAAGGCGCGGGGCGCGTCATTGGAGAGGTGTGCCACTTTGTCGATCTTATTCAGTTTCTCACCGACGCCTTGCCGCAGCGAGTATGTGCGGAAGCTGTATCGAGAGCGCAGGCTGCGAGGAGCGTGGATGACAGTACCGTCGTCTCAATGTCAATGACCGACGGTTCAATTGCTTCAATTGTCTACTCGGCGAGCGGAGATACATCAGTTGCCAAGGAGCGCCTTGAAGTCTTCTGTGACCGAAGCGTTGCTACGATCGATGACTTCAAAAGCGGCCTCTTCGTTCGCGAGGGCAAGAAGACGAAACTCGGCGGCGGCCCGCAAGACAAGGGTCACGCCAGCGAGATCGCCGCGTTTCTGGATGCCGCCAGGCGCAGGGGCGAAGCTCCCATCGCGCTCGAGTCCCTGCTGGCAACTACCATGACCACGTTGGCTATTGTTGAATCAATAAGAACCGCAGCCGCGGTGTCGATCGACGTCAGCGCAATGTTCGGGTGAACACGTTCGGAGGTATGATGAAATCCATGAGGGTGTTCTCTTTGCTCTTCGTTCTCAGCTTTTTCAGTTTCTCGGTGTTGGCCCAGGGCTCGGCGAAGGTGGTCAAGGTGAGTCCCGGAGAAGCCGCCTACAAGATCAAGCGAGGCGCTACCGCTCAGATCGCGGTGGTGATAGAAATCGACGACGGTTATCACATTAATTCAAACCGGCCTTCTGACAAGAACCTGATTCCGACCGCGCTCAAAGTCGAGCGAATCGCCGGGCTAACTACGACGCCGGTCATTTATCCAAAACCCAAGCTCCAGAAATTCGAGTTCTCCCCTAAGCCTCTGTCAGTGTTTGAAGGCAAAACGATCTTGAAGCTCACCGCTCGCGCGCTACCCTCACTCGCGGCGGGTAGTCAAACACTGCGAGCAAAGCTGACGGTGCAGGCTTGTAACGATCAGGCTTGTCTACGACCTCAGACCATCGATGTGAGTATCCCGCTGCAGGTGGAATAGCCGTAAGATATTCGAGAAGAACGCAGTGGTTGTGGCTTGGTCTCGACGCCGTTGGGGTTGAGGAACTCGCTCGTAGTCTTTCTTTCCCAGGGTAGCCGAGTACGGCAACCCTGGACTGGAGGACGGATCTGCAAGTCCCACCTTTTGCTTACGCCCGCTCTTTTTCGAGCATAGATTCCTTCTTGCAGACACTCTTTGTGGGTACTATCATGAGCGGCTGGAATGCTGATGTCCGACGTGCTGTGTTGATAATGACGGAACTGATGCCGAACGCCAAAGCGACGGCCGTGCGAGTCGCGAGAGCCGCCATACAACCTTCACCCCACCGTGTCTTTTGCTCCGAAAGGCGTTGCTTCTACACGATTAGAAATGAGCGGATCCGCCGCGCGCAGGAGCGGTCTTCGGCTTTGACCCTTTACCCATCCCATATCCGGGCAATCGAACATGTCTGAAAACGTAGCGGCAGTAGCAAAACATGCAATCAAATCCGAAGCTCGCAAACGAAGTGCGCTTGCGAATGCCCTCCTGGTAGCGATCCTGATGCTGGTCGACGTTGTTCTTTCGCTGGCGGCCTTTACTATGGCCTACAAACTTCGGCATGACACCGACATATTTGTATGGCGGCATCGAGGGTCGTTGTGGCCGGCCGGGATATTCAACGACTTCGAACCTTATCTGAGTTTTCTGTTCTTTGTGCCGCTGGTGAACGTTTACATGCTCCGAAGATACGGGCTCTACAAGCTTCGCGGTGAGTTCTCATTTGGAAACGATTTCGCGAAGGTCTTCAGCGCATCGACCCTCGCCACGTTGGTGCTGGTGCTGATCGCGTTTCTGTTCCGCCAGGGCATTTCTTATCGAGCGGGCCACGTGGTCTGGCTCGACTTCTCATTCTCGAGACTTGTTTTTGTATATGAATGGGTCATTGCGATCGGGCTGTTCTGGGCATCGAGATCGATCGTGCGCATCATCCAGATTGGCTACCGCTCGACCGAGCGCAACCTGATTCCCATCGTCGTCGTCGGGTGTGGGGAGATGGCCCAGGTGTGTATATCCGAGGTCTCCGAGAAGCGGCGGCTGGGCTACAAACTGGTCGGAGCGGTGAGGGCCCGCGTCAACGAGGACGCCACCGCGGTTACGGGTTACGGAGTCCGGATACTGGGCGGCCTCGATGATCTGCCCGAACTGGTGAAGCGGTATGGCGTCGAAGAAGTCCTGATAACCGACGCTCGGATCAATCCGCGCAAGATGTTTGAAGTCCTGATGGAATGCGGACGCGACCACCACATCAAGTATCGCGTCGTGCCGAACCTGTTCGATTGCCTGCCGGGCAAGACTGAGATCGCAACGATCGGCTCGCTGCCTATGATTGGGCTCTACGAAGAGCCGCTGCGCGGGTCTCAGAGGCTGGTAAAGAGGAGCATGGACATGCTCGCCTCGATCGGGATCTTGCTGGTCACCTGGCCGTTCTGGTTGGCGCTTGCAATTTTGATCAAGAGGGAATCGCGCGGTCCTGTTTTCCTGAAACAAGAGCGGGTGGGTATGGACGGCAAGGTTTTTTTGATGATCAAGTTCCGCTCAATGGAAGACGGAGTAGACGACCAGGCGCATCGGGAATTGATGGAGCGAACCATAAACGGAGAAGATGCGAATCAGGGCTCACACGAGCGGCCGATATACGGCAAGGTCAAAGACGATCCGCGATTAACTCGAATTGGAAGCTGGATGCGGCGTTATTCGATCGACGAGCTGCCACAGGTCCTCAACGTGCTCCGGGGACAGATGAGCATAGTGGGTCCGCGTCCGCCGATCCCGTATGAGGTGAGGCACTACAAGGACTGGCATCGCGCTCGATTCCGCGTGCGGCCGGGTATTACGGGTCTATGGCAGGTCAGCGGGAGGAACCGGCTGCACTTCGAAGAGATGGTTCGGCTGGACATCTTTTATATCGAGAACTGGTCGCCCTGGCTGGATGTGAAGATCATGCTGAAGACGGTGCCGGTGATGCTGAGAGGGGATAACACGTACTAACGCCAGGCATGATCGGGTAGTGGTGGAGTGAGCCTTGGTGGAACGTAGTGTCTTCGCGTCTTTGTGGCGGAACCAGGCGTCGCGGTGTGAACATCATGTTCAACCACAACCGGGTGCCGGACGCGAAACGCGCTGCCAGAGCTTCGGTTGATGCAATTGTTTTATGTTGTCGTGCGCATATCCCTCTACCAATAGTCCACGACCCGTTTGATCTTATCTCCTTCAAACTCGAATAACGTGACTTGAACCCGTGACACGTCTTTCCAGGCACTTCCTTCCTGTACTTTGAAAGCTACCCGGTATTCGACAACAACCATTTAGCCACTGCGTTCGCGGTGAATAAGAACAGCAATGGCTGAAAAGAGTATGGTTTTCCAACCTGCGACATCCGCATTGCACAGCAGCGCCATCAAACGTAGTCATCGCCGGGAGACCAATCGACGGTCGCCGCCCACAAGCACGCCGCCTCATAGACGATGTGGAAGACAGGATCCTTCAGAAACAAGTATCCGTCGATGCTGTCCGGAAACATTTGAGCGGCCCGACGTTTCACCACCTCGTACTCCACACGAACGGCTTCCGATGCGCGAAGGTAGTCGCGGAACAGGAGCGCATACTGCTGGTTGAACCTCCCGAGCTCTCGGATATGAATGTGCACCCGCCGTTCCCCCTCCGGCTCACGCATGTACAGCTTACGCAGTTCTGGGTCCGTCACCGCCATCGTGCGAAACTCGTCGTAGACGACTTCCCGTCCCTGGCGAAAACCCACAGCCCACAGCGGGGCCGTTACCTCCTCAGCGCGATCGAGATCGGGTACGGTGATCTGCAAGTCGATGACGTCCTTGGCGGCAAGTCCGGGAACCGCCGTCGACCCGATGTGATCGATGCGAGATGCGGCCGAGCCGACCAACCCCCGAATGCGCCGAGCGAGCTCCTCGAACTCCCCTACCCAGCGAGCGTCGTACGCGCTGATGATTACCGGGCGCGATTTACGCGTGAGGTCGTACTCAGGCATTGCTTTTACGCAGGCGCGCTAACACCTGGCATAACCAGGGTCATGGTACTAAAGACCTCCGGCGAATTCCCGCAAGCGCCGGTTGAACGTGGTCGTATCCTCCCAGAAAGGTGCGTGTCCCGCGTTCGCCATCATTTGAATCTGCGCGTGAGGTATGCCGGCCTTGTGCTGATCGGCGGCGGCTGGTTTGACAATCGCATCGTCAGCGCCGTGTATAATCAGCACAGGCTTGCGTATTCTCGGGAGAAGATCGTCATTGTCGAACGAGCGTGAGAACAGCGCCTGGCGGACATATGGTGGAACGGACAAATTGAACCCCAGCATCAGATAAAACTCCTCGGCCGAGGGCTCTCGAGTGAGGCACATGCGTAGCAGAGACCCAAGAGCGCGCACACTCTCTTCCACATCGGTGGAAAAGAAACCTGGTACGATGCCGAGAAACTCGGGGTTTAGAACTGACAGCGCCTGGTCGCTGCCGAGCTTCGTTATGCCGCCGACAAACTGGATTCCGCCGATCGCGTCCTCGCCGTAATGGC
>DATIFP010000171.1:0-14536 GCA_035455165.1 Blastocatellia bacterium | reverse complement strand
GCGCAGGTTCTCCTGGAATATGTACATGTGCATCGAGCGCGCAGACGTCGCTGCGTTAGGCCACATCCCCCACGAATTGTTGTTGTAAATCACCGCGACCACCGGGATCTTGTATTTCGCAGCAGTCTCCAGCTCAAACATGCTGTAAGCGATCCCGGCATCACTGGTCACACACAGCGCCGGCGCACCCCTGTAAGGAGCTTGCGGTCCAACGCCTCGCTGCACCGCGGCGCTCGCGCCAATTACCATTGCGAGATCGGGCCCGATGGCGCCGTACTGATAAGCACAGACGACGCCCTGTCCGGGACGGAACGCCCTCAGCCAGCGGCCGGTGAAATTCCCGATCGTCCAGCCTCCCAACCCGGTCAATGTCTGCTTCGGATCGATATCGCCTTTGTAGAGAAAGTCGTGGACTTCTTTGGCGATCACCGCAGGGTGGAGGTGCGCGGTGTCCTGGCTGTACTTCAATCCAAGGTCGTACTGGTCGTGTATCATTGTGTCGTACTTCTGCCTTGCGGAGGCCAGCTCGGCTACCCAGGCGTCGCGTTTCTTTGCCGGCATGCTGCTCGCTAGCGCTTCCAGGAAGATCTTCTCATCGCTGACTATTCCAAGATCGAGCGGCCAGTTTCTTCCCAGGTCTTCCTGATTCGGATGGACTCGAATAGCCTTTACGTCAGGGTTGAAGCGAAACTCGCCGGGACTCGGCATGCAGTACTGGCCCACAAAGATCACCAGGTCCGCGCTCATCAGCGCGTCCGGGGTCAGACTGGCCGACAGCCGGTGGTCATCCGGGAAGTGACCCCGGGTTGGACCCGAGGTGATCACTGCAATGTCGCTTTTCTCCGCGAGCTCTTTCAGGACCTCCCATGCCTTGCGCTGAAACACGCCCTGCCCGGCGACGAGGAGAGGCCGCTCCGCCTTGGTAATCATGTCCACAGCCTTCTGAACATCCCTAGTAGAAGGATGAGCCCGCGACTCGCTGCGGTACTTGTCTTTGGTGTAGTAGTCCTTCAGGCCGGCTGGATCGGTAAAGCGAGCCCTCGCAACCTCACCAGGGAAATCCAGGTGAACGGGTCCCGGTATCCCGGATTTCATATTGCGAAACGCGTACCCGCCGTATTCCCACACCCGGTCCGGCGCGATCAGGCGCTTCCCGTACTTCTTCATCCCGGTGGTGATCGGCTGTTGGTAGCCGGTCTGGATGAAGGCCTCGCGATCATCGCCCGCAATCTGCATGTTGCTCGCCAGCACCAGAAGCGGCGTGCGAGCCGCCGCCGCCGATGCGATGTTCATGATCATGTGGGTGAATCCCGGACCTTCCGTGCCCGAGCAAGCGGTGACCTCGCCAGTGACGCGAGAGAACCCATCGGCCGCGGCGCACATCGCGCCTTCAGTCCGCCCACCGTAGCTGGGTATTCCGGCCGCAGCGATAGCATTGATCACCGTGTAGTTTCCGGGGCAGCAGAACAGAGCTGCGAGTTCTTCCTCTTTGCAAAGCTTCGCGAAGACCTCGGCGCCACTCATACCCTTGCCTTCGAATGAGCCCGGCTTCGGAGCCTCGTTCAACGATTCGGGAATCTCTTTGGGGATCCGGATCGACGGGATACTCGAGCCTTCTCCGGCAAACACGTTGGTGTTGGCTCCGATCGCTGTGACTACTGCGCCGGCGCCGGCCGCGGAGGTCAGCAGAAACTTCCTTCTGGTGGTGGCCGGGCTGTTTGTCACGCCGCTGTCTTTCGAGGTCTTGTTACTCATGTTGGTTTCCTCCATTCGCTCCCTTCTT
The DNA here is from genome assembly GCA_035455165.1 of Blastocatellia bacterium. Taxonomy (GTDB): domain Bacteria; phylum Acidobacteriota; class Blastocatellia; order UBA7656; family UBA7656; genus Onstottus_A. The sequence continues at coordinate 12,753 of DATIFP010000171.1, read as the reverse complement.
CATTTTCCGGGGCGATTTGTCCGTCTGTCCTCACTGCAGTTTTGGCCTCATCGATTCGGGCCATAGGCTGCGAATAAAATTCACCAGATGCCAAATGTCCTCTTCCTTCTGGAGCTGAGACTTGAAAGGCGGCATTGTGTCCCCGGCCCCGTCCCTGATGCTCCGGAATATCTCACCTTCGGAGGTTCCGCTTCCCCACGCCTTCGGGTCCGTCAGATCGGTGGCATTCGCTACGACATCCACCTGTGACTTTCCATCGCTGCCGTGACAGGCGGTGCAATTGCGCGCAAAGACGGTGCGGCCGCGGGTAATTGACTCCTTGGTAAACGGGACCGGGCTCTTGAGCCTCCTGGCTTCTTCCGAGCTCAGCCGGGTGCCTTCGTGCTGGGGCTTCTCGCGCCCCGGGGAAGAAATCGCCCGGGAGAAGATTGCGCTCGAGATAACCAGCGCACAGAAGGTGACTGCTAAAACTCGTCGAGTCATTGAGCGCTCCCCATTTGTTCTCTCAATCCGAAGGGAACATACTCCCGCGCGTTAATCGGCGCCAGCTCCGTCAGACCTCACATTCGGTCGGGATCCAGGTCAAAGGTTTCTACCATGTATTCGTAGTAGCTGCCGTCTATCAGAAAAGCCATAAAGATCTCGTGCACGAGATTGATGAGCTTGCGCGCGCAATATTCGCACTCGCCGTTTACTACGGTGAGCGTAAGCGAAACGTTACCTCCGCGATTGTAGGAGTGGACCTGCGCCTTCCGGCTGTCAATCCGCCGATGCTCGGGCACCTTTTCAGAGTGACGCGCCTTTATGAACCTCTTCAAATCTGAATACATCCTGGAGCCGGCGGGAAGGTTCGGCAATATCACCGGAAATCGCATCGTGTTCCTGCGAAAGTCGAAGATGAAATCAAAAACTCGATCCCGGTGCCACACTAGCCTGAAAGCGGCTTTGCCTTTTCCGATAGGCCCGCGGCTAAATCCTCGGAACACGCCTCGCCTGGCATAGTTCTCGAGCGTCTCGGCCACCGCTTCGATGTGGGCCTGTGCGCTCTTAGAGATCCTAATTTCTTTCGGACTCGCTGCCGCCATGCCTCAGTCCACGCACACGGCGCGCGTGGTGATCATCAGGTACGCGCCGTGTGCTCTGGGTAGTCCCGAATCAACCGCCCGCGACTTCAATCTTGATCACCGATTGCCGACGCCCTTCAATATGCCGGGCCGGATGGTTCGAATTGCAGGTCCAGATGCTCCCATCCTTTCCAAACTCGACTTCCCTCGTATAAGTCACACGGGTCGGCATCGGAATTACTGTTAGTTTTTCTGTCTTCGGATCGAATCTCATCATCGTGTCGCTGCCGGCCCCGCAGATCCATATCTGACCCGTGCGACGGTCAACATTGATCGCATATGGAATATCGTCTCCTTTGCCGGGGAGCGAATACTTCTTCCACGCATCTTTCTTTGGATCGTAGCTGCAGAAGTCTCCGCTGCCGTAGCCGGGAATCCAAACGACTCCGTCATTAGCGACCTCGAGCCGGCGTGGACCATACACCGGAGGCTTCCACTCGGTGATCTTGCCGGTGACCGGGTCGATCACTCCCACTCGCTGGCCGTTCAGCTTGGTGTACCAGACTTTGCCGTCTGGCCCGATGTCTATGCCGTATGGAGTGATCCCTCCGGTCTCACCCATCGTTGGGACATTCGAAGCCTGCTCGGGTTTGAGCAGTTGATACTGTTTGATCTTGAGCGTGGCTGGATCGAGCCGGAAGATCGCGTTCATCGCCGCGTCGGTGTACCAACAGATGCCGCTTTGATCGAAGCGCAATGTGTGAGGGTAACCGCCTCGCTTGCCGCCCTCGCCGCTCTCGATCAGCATGAACTCCTTCGTCTTCGGATCAAATCGCGCCATTTTGCCGCCCAACGCCAACGTGATCCACATGTCACCGTTGGGCGCCTTCTCAATCGAATGCGGTCCCTGGATAGGATAGTCGCCCGAGCCGTCACGGACGCCGCCTGGAATCGAGTACGATTTTCTCTCGCCGGTTTTCGGATCGAGCGTGCGAAGTGCGTCGTGGTCCATATCGACAAGGTAGATCAATCCGTCATCGCCGATCTCGAGGTCGTGCATCAACGCGTTGTTCTCGTGCCCGACAGGCCACTCGGTGATGACGACGTTAAGCGCGTCGCCCGTTGGAGCAGGTGGCGGTGTGTAAGCGGGCCAGTTGGCTTCGGCGCCTTGCTTGTAGGTTTCGTACAGCATTCCGGGCAGGGCTTGCTGAGTATCTTTATGAAGCTGGCGGAAGGCGCCGAGCCCGATTCGGCTCGACATCACATCGCGGACCATGGCTTCCCAGTCGGCTTTCTCTTTGGGAGCGCGAAAACCTTCGGTGCCGACTTGGTGGCAATACGCGCAAGCCATACGAAAATTCAACCGGGCTTCCTCGTTGGGCCACTTAATGAGTCGAATGCGATCTACGCTGGTCTCCTGCAACTTCGGAGCGGAGGCCGGTTTCAAATGGAAAGAGACAGGCGAGCCGCTCGAAGGTTTGTAAGCGACGTTTGTGAATTCATCCTCGAAGCCGGGCAGCCGCGCTCTCAGCTTGTAGTCGCGGTTGGCGAGGCCCGGCAGCTTGAAGCGCCCGCCCTCTTTGGTGAAGACGGTGATCGACTTGTTTTCGACCGCGTCGAAGGCGGTGATCATCACGCCGGTGACAGCCTTCTTGTGCTGGTCGGTGACTGACCCGGTGATCGAATGAGAGTTGGCTTCGATGGTAACTCTCGCGGGGAGGGCGAGAGTTAAGACAAACAAAGTGAACCCAAGGAGTAGAAACCTTCTGAGAGCCATGATGTATGCTCCTTTTGGAAGAATTGCGGTGCTATCGTATGGCCGACAGGAGGGCGAGTCAAGCGGTAGGAGGCGCAAGACGGGCGGGCCAAAAATGATCAGCGCATATCCGTCGAATCCGTTTTATCCGTGGGCTACGCTTGATCTTGAATCATCGACCACGGATCACACGGATTCGACGGATGTCCACGGATACTACTGTGGGCGGCGGCCGCCGAATTGACCGGGCAAGCCACGGACTCCGCTGAAGTCGCTATTCCCGTCGAGAGGCTTTACTCCAAGCATTTCTCTCACCATCGTCAACTTCGCAAGGATGCGAGGTTCCGCGAGCTGAAATCTTTCGGTCATCATCTGCGCGCGATCGAAATCGACTTTCGCAAGCGTCGCGAGCTCGGCCCCGCATCGCATCACCATCCAAGCCAGCAAACCGGACCCTTGCAGCGGCAATTCACCGTCTCTGAACACGTTTACTTCAAATCCGTTGAGCGTCGAGGCCGCCGAAAGCAACTCGTTGATTTGGGCGATCACCGGATCGAGCGCATCGAAACTCTTCGCTGGATCGAGCGCGGCAAAGGCGTGTGGGATCCTCAGTTGAGCCTCCAACTCAGCGTAGCTTGTTGCGCGATGCGCGACCAGTCCTCGAGCTTCGTCAAGAAGCTGAATCGCCAGCTTCGGGCTCTCGTTCTCAAGCGTGCTGGCGAATTGAAGGAGCAAAGACAGTCGCTCATCGTCGGATTTAGCGCTCGCAATCGTCTGCCGAATCTGGTCCATTTTATTTGCCGAAGCGGAACGAGTCGCCACCCTCAGATCAACAGTCCGTAGTAGATTGTCGCGGGCGGTTCCATCGAGGTGATTGGCTATCTCGCGTGCGCGATCGGGGTTGCCCTCATCGAGCGCCTTCATCGCGGCTTGCTGATAAAGCCTGTTCTGCATTCCCGGTGGCGCGTTTGCCGCCGCCGCCGTCAAGCTCTCCGACGTTCCCTGCTGCATTAGATTGGCCATCTGTCCGAAGGCTGAACGCTGGTCGTCACCCATGCCCAGTTGCGTTAGCTTCTGTCGCACGGCCAGGCTCCGCTCCGGCAGATAAGCGTCGACCTGAGCCAACACGGTCTGCAGTCCGGAGAGCAACGCGCGAGCGTTCGATTGCGCGACGTCGGCGTCGGTCTGTGGGGCATTGGGAGCCTGGCCGGCGGGATTGTTTGGCCGGCCACGGAACCCTCCCTGCCCTCTCCCTCCACCGCCTGCGGGTTGCGGCGTCGCTCGAAGCGCGGCAGTGATCGCCGCAGCCATCACGTCGCGGTATGCTGACTCATTGAGTATCTGACCCGAATTGGACGCCGCCGGTTGCGCGCCGTCCCCCTGCTTCTTGTCCGGTCGCGGACCCGCTCGCAGAAGATTCAACGTGAGCCGCGCGGCATCCTGCTTCGCGAGCATGTCCTCTGGCTGGAGCCGCTTTACCAGACTGTCGGTCAGCTTTTTCGTTGAGTCGGCATCTTTGGTCTGAAGCTGAGCGAGCACTCGGGTCATCGACGCGGGGTACTCGCCCTTGTCGAGCCACTCTTGTGCCGTCTTAATCGCGGCCTTCGGATCGTTGGCCGCTATGATCGCGACCAGGCTCTGCTCGAGATTCCCCTGTCCACCCGGCCCCCTTCCGCCGGGACCCGTGGTTGGAGGCGCGGGCATTGTCTGTAGCAATTGATACGCCAGCGTCGTGTCGTGCCGCGCCGCGGACATCACAACCGTCTGTCGCAGATCGAGCGCGATGCGGTTTACATTGTTGGGCCTTCGATCGTTTGGCTCGTTTCTTCGCAGCAGATCCGCCACGCCACCCGCGGCTTCGATCATCAGGGCTCGTGCGCGCGTTTCATCTCGGTCCCACAACAGGTCCGCGGCGGATATCTGAACGTATATCCGATTCTCCGGCAGCTTGAGCGAACCGGCTTCACCCAGCACCTGGTCCAGGAGCAATGCCGCTTTCTTCTCAGGAGCGGATTTGTCCTTGTCTTGTTGCGCGTTTGTCTGTTGAGTTGGAGATTCCTCGTCGCGTGAAGCGTGTCCTCCTCGAATGAATCCAAATATTATCGCCAATCCGATCAGTAGCGCGGCGCTGACTCTAGTGTTCATCTTACCTCCAAAAAGCGCTTGCCTCGCGGGACTGGGGGAGTCCCTATAATTTAAGACTCACAACCTGAGCCTTTGGTTTCGAGTTTTTCATATGATAACAGGCGAACCAGCTAAGTTGCCCGCGCGGTTAACCGCCGTGGCATCGCTAACCCGATCGACCACTGATGACGTGGATCTGTCGGATTGCCACGGATTCGTGGATATCAGTCAAATCCGTCTCATCCGCGGTCTACAGACTCGATTGCGTTTGACTCAAGGGTGTTATCGGGGGAGCTTTCCAACTCCAGGGCTCCGTCATAGCGCAGGATGCTCTTACCCCAGATCCCCGCCGATGCCACTGCGATCAGGCAACCCACTCCGCCGGTGAAAACCGAAAGCGTAGCTCCGATCAATTGCGCGACCACGCCCGCTTCAAGCTCTCCAAGCTGAGGGCCGCCGATGAAAAAGATCATGTTCACCGAAGTCATCCGACCCCGAAGGTAGTTCGGCGTTACAAGCTGGCGAATAGTCTGCCTGATAACAGTGCTGACCGTATCGGCCGCGCCGGTGATCCCCAGCATCAACAACGACAGCCAAAACCATCGCGACAACCCAAATGCGATCGTCGCTGCTCCATACACCGCCACCGAAGCGAGTACTACTTTACCCTGCCTCCGAGTGACCCCGAGTCTCGCCATCGTCAGCCCGGCCAGGATTGAACCGGCCCCTGGCGCCGCCGCCAGGAGGCCCAGACCCCGAGCTCCCACCTTGAGAATCTCGGCGGCAAAGATCGGAAGCAGCGCGGTGGCTGACGCAAAGAAAGTGGCCACAAAATCCAACGTCATGGTCTGTACGATGATGGGGGTGCGCCATACAAAGTGGAGCCCGTCGCGAAGCGCAGCGATGCTTATCTGAGCGATTTCGTTCTCAGCGCCGGCGCGACCGCTCGTCTTCATCAACAGCAGAGCCACGATCACCGCGACGAAGGACGCCGCATTCAGGGCGTAAATCAGCGCTGGTCCTCGAATGCTCAGGAGCACTCCTGCCAATGCCGGCCCAACAATCATCGCGGAGTTGAACACCACAATGCCGAGGCTCACGGCATTTGGGAAATCCCTCGCAGGCACCAGCGTTGGCAGCATCGCTTGTCGAGCCGGGTTATCAAAAGCGAGCGCCGCCGACGCGACGGCGGTCAGCAAATAGATCGGCCAAATGCTACTCAGCCCGGAAGCGGTCATCCACGCAAGCAACAAAGCGCTGATCAACATCAATGACTGTGTGGTGATCATCAAACGTTTTCGGTCTACCGCATCGGCAACGACGCCTCCAACAAGCGAGCAGAGTATGATCGGAACGACTCGCACCAGTCCCACGCCGCCCAACGCTAGCGGAGATTTCGTGAGCAGGTACACGTGCCAGTTTATCGCTACATATTGCATCTGGGTGCCGGTGACCGAGATCATCTGGCCTATCCACAGCAGCCGAAAATCTCGATGATGCAACGCGGAGAAAGAAGATCCTCTCAGTCTGGTTGCGTCCTCGGATCGGTCAGCGGAAGTCGCGGGAAGAGACATACTCGTTAATATTTCACGTTTCCGCTTCTCTGGCCAGATTTGGAGTGCGCCGTGCGCAGTGCGCCGTGTGGAGTGCGCCGCCCAGTCGAGCGATATGCATTCATAGCATTACTGGCGGCGCTTTGGCTCTGTGCTCGTGAATGAGTTGGTTTCGCGTCGTGGCTTTTATGTCCGCCCGATGGAACCAATCGCATTCGTAGCAACAGTGACTGCCTGTTTGATGAAGCTAATTGTCTCAAGGGCTGCAGATGCCATTACAAGCCAAAGCGCCGCCGGAGAGATTAAGGGAGCGTAAGGCCGGCGCTTGGCGGCGCACTCCAAAAGTTGCAAGCTCCGCTACGTGTCGGCATTCTTTCAATCGATGAGATTCTCGATCGCGTTCTCTTCCCGAGTGTTGATGGCGGCCGCGGCCCTCACTGCTTTCCATATCCTGGTCCGCGCAACGGTCGCTGCCGGCATTTCTGAGGACCCTCAACCAGGACGGCTGATTGAACGCGTTGTCTGCAAGAATAATCCCGAGCAGAGCTACGCGTTATATCTGCCGTCGACCTATTCAGCAACCCGCAAGTGGCCGTTGATTGCGGCATTTGATCCAGCAGCGCGAGGCGGTCTGCCGGTAGAGCGCTTCAAGGAAGCCGCCGAGCGCTACGGTTACATCGTGTGCGGCTCCCACAACTCTCGCAACGGGCCGTTGCGCCCCTCCGCCGATGCCGCGAAGGCGATGCTCACCGACGTGGCCGCCAGGTTCGCGATCGATGAAAAACGCGTTTACCTGACCGGATTCTCCGGCGGAGCGCGAGCAGCGACGGGTATCGCGCTTTGGCTCTCAGGTTCAGTGACTGGAGTCATTGGATGCGGCGCCGGCTTTGCCGAAGGCGTCAATGTGACCTCTTCTCTGCCGTTCGTTTACTACGGCACCGTCGGCACCGACGACTTCAACTATGCTGAGATGAAACAGCTCGACCGCGCACTGGAGCAGGCCCGCGTTGCCCATCACGTTGCTGTATTCGAAGGCGGACACGATTGGGCCCCGAGCGAGGAATGCGTTCGGGCGATCGAATGGATTGAGTTGCAGGCGATTAAGTCGGGAAGCCGCTCGCGAGATGAGTCGCTGGTTGATCGTCTCTTCACGATCGCCCAGAATCGGGCAACCGCGGACGAATCTGCGGGTCGTGTCTTCGAGGCCTATCTGCAATACGCAGCCATCACTGGCGACTTCAACGGGCTCAGGGACATCGGGGACCTCGAAAAGAAAACTGCGTCACTCCGGGATTCCAAGGCGGTAAGGCAAGCGCTCGCCCGGGATCGCGACCAAGAAACAGAACAACTGCGGCGCTCCAAGGAGATCTTTGATCTGCGCGCGAATGCTCAAAGATGGAACAGCGATCCTTCCACTCAGGAACCTTTCCTCAATGACCTTAAGCGGATCCTTTCGGATCTGAAGCGAAAATCAGAAGCCAAGGAAAACTCGCCCGAACGCTCGCTTGCTCGTCGTATTCTGAATCAATTCACGATTGCCGAATTCGAGCAGTCGATGGGGCTTCTTCGAGCCAGGCGGTACGATCTCGCCGCTTCAAATCTGGCGATCGCTGCCAAGGTGATGCCCGACAACTGGCGGGTGTTTTATAACCTCGCTTGCGCATACGCGCTCGGCGGCGACAAGCGCCGGGCAATCGAGGCGTTGACCAGATCCGTTCAAAACGGCTTTGCGAGCGTTTCGGCGCTCGAATCTGATCATCAACTCGATGCGCTTCGCGATGAGCCTGGATTCAAGACGATAGTCGAATCGCTGAGACACAAGCAGTGACCTTCGACACTCCCTCCAGTCACGGCTCGTCAACTGCCGCCCCGCAAACAGCTTCCAGCATCGAACAAAACCGCGCGCCCGGTCGTAACCAAAAGCGATCAGGGAGGGCGCTTATGACAAACTGTCAGGGCTGTGGCACGGAGATCCTGCGCTCGGACCGCTTCTGCAAGAACTGTGGCGCTCCGGTAGCGGCGTCGGTTGAAGATCTGGCCGATACTCACCGCTTCGATAACACCGCTCCGGCGGTGGCTGGTGCAAGCCCCGAATCGTTTACTGCTTCCACCACGTTTCCGTTGATGCAAGCATCCACGCCCTTGTCCCGATCGTCGTCGGCGATCAAGAACCTGCTGCATCGACACCTCATTTGGTTGATAGCCTTGGTGCTGGTGTTTGTTTTTATAGGTGGCGGCACAATTATTGGCAGAGACGCGGCGCGCGCCCGGCGCGCAGAACGGGCGGAGCGAGCCCAGCGCACTGAAAAAGCCACGCTCGCCAGACAAGCCAGACAGGCCGAAGCTGCCCGTCTGGCTCTCGAAGAAGCTGTTCAGAACGCCTTCGGGTTTGTTCCTGCAAGCGTCTCCGATTTGGAGTACCCGGATACGCGCGGTATTTTTGTTGCCAGCCTCACAAGCGATGACGGCCCGGCCGCTTTGGCGCGCATGGAAGCTGGAGACGTGCTGACGGAACTAAACGACCAGCCGGTCCGCAACAGCGGCGAGCTTGCAAAGGTGCTGAACTCGCTGAAGCCCGGCGCGGAAGTAAAGGTCAAGCTCTACCGCGATGACGAAGCAGTAGCATCCAAAATAAGAGTCGGCAGCCAATCGGTGGCGCCGTTTCAACCACAGATCGAACCGCGAGACCAGGGCTTTCTTGGCACGGGAGACGTAGCCCGCCGTTGCTGTCTTCCAGGAACAAAGAAATGGGGACTGGAGGTTCATCGCGTAATAGATAACAGTCCCGCTGATCTCGCAGGCTTGCAGTTGGGTGACGTAATAACCGAGTTTGATAAACACACTGTCCGGACACCAAATGAGCTCGCGCGCCGCATCCACGCCGCCAAGCCTCGAAGCAAAGTCAAAGTCAAGTACTACCGGGGTGGCAGCGAGCAAACGATGGAGCTGACGCTCGGCCACGGCTGGTAAGACGAGAACACAACGCGCGCATGTTCGCCCTTGCGAACTAGTCGTTTCAACACCGGCCGGTTTCGCCGCTGGATCATCACCTGGCCACCTTGACGGGTCTCATGTTAGGCCCATATCATTGGCCGCGTTACCAATAACTCATGGTCACCCAAAGAAAGGCCTATTCCCGGAAAACCTGTGGGTAAGTTCGGCTGCAAGCCCGAGGGGTGTTAATGGCTTTAACAAAACTGATCGGCGAGGTGCTCGACGAGAAGTACCGCATTGAGAAGGAGCTTGGGAAAGGCGGGATGGGCTCCGTCTACTCCGCCACGCACCTGGGCACCGACCGCCCGGTCGCGGTCAAGGTCATCGCTCCGCAGTTCATGCGCAACGACGAGTTCGTCGAGCGCTTCAAGCGCGAAGCAAAAGCCGCGGGACGACTACACCACCCTAACGTAGTAAATGTGACTGACTTCGGTTTCGCCCGCGTCGGCAACGACAGGGTCGCGTACCTGGTGATGGAGTTCCTGGACGGCTGCACTCTCGCGGAGGTCCTCGAAGAGGAATCGCAACTGGCAGTACCGTGGGTGTGCGACATCATCGAGCAAGCGTGCTCGGCGGTCGATGCGGCACACCGGCATGGCATCATCCATCGCGACCTGAAGCCCGACAACATCTGGCTCGAGCCAAACCGGCGCGGCGGATACCGGGTCAAGGTCCTGGATTTCGGGCTTGCAAAGCTTGGCGACCCGGCGTCACCGGCCGGCTCTAATCAAACGGACCATCGAAGATTGTCTCAACCGCCCGGTTCCGCCACACAAGTCTCGACCGGTTCGCGTCGGACTCAGATGATCGAAGCTTCCACCCACACGCACGCTGGAGGTTTGGAGGCCGCTACGCAACTACAACCTGCGCCGGCCAACTCGGAAGCGCAGACCCTGCTTCAGCCAGCAGCGGAAGCGCAGTCGCCACGCGAAGCATCCGAAGCAACTACTCGAATCATGCCCGCGGCGCAGCTGGATGCGGGAACAAGCGTCCAGCCGGCAAGGGACGGCGAGGAAGCAACACGGCTGCTCCAACGCGATACGATGCCGGAGTTGCGCGCGGCGCAGACGGTGCCCGCCGACGGGCTGACTCGAGTGGGCTCGATACTCGGCACGCCGCTGTATATGTCACCCGAACAGTGCCGCTCCGAGCCGCTCGATTCGCGAACGGACATCTACAGCCTCGGTGTTATCGCTTACCAGATGCTTGCGGGGACGCCGCCGTTCACCGGCGATATGAACGAGGTGATGCGCCAGCATATCGAGGTTCCGCCTCCCCCGCTCAAATCGAAGCGCAAAAACCTTCGCAAGCAGCTCGCCAACGTAGTGATGTCCGCCCTGGCCAAGGAACCCGATCAGCGTCCGGCGACGGCCGCGGGCTTTGCCAACGCGCTGCGCGCCCAATCCGAAGGCACCGGCGCGTTGCTGCGCAGAGCCTTCGCGCTTTACAGCGAGCACTTCCCGAAGTTCTTTCGGGTGTCGCTTCTCACGATGCTCCCGGTCATCGCGCTGACTTTGCTCGATCTCGTCAACATGATTCTGCAGAGACGGGGCGCGATCCCGATGGGTACCAGCAGAGGAATCAGCATATGCCTGGGCGTGCTGAGCGCGCTGGGTGGTTTCGTCGCCAATGCGATCGTAGTCGGAATAACCATCAGGCTGGTTCTTCAGCTCTTCCTCGCGCCACTGCGGCCGATCGAGTTGCGGTTGGCCTTCGGCGCGCTCAAGAAACGGCTGCGCTCGCTGATGTGGACCACCCTCGTTGTTGTCATCGGCACAGTGCTGCGCATGCTGTTGCTTATCGTTCCGGGGGTGCTCTTCTACATAAACTCGGTGTTGGCGGCGCCTGTTGTGATGATGGAGAACCTGTCGGGCCGAGCGGCGTTGCGACGATCCAAGGAGTTGGTCAGGCGCGCAAGGCGAACCGTATGGGGCGTCGTTGCCATGCAGTATCTGATACCGATGTTCAGCAGTTCTATTTTTGCGGCCATGTTCTCGCTTGCGCTTCACAATGGCGAAGGGCAGAAGACCCTTGCGGCAAAGCTAACCCAGGTGGCCACTCAGACTCTGAATGTTTTGCTCATACCTCTCATCTCGATGCTCGGCTCGTTCCTTTATATCAAGACCCGCGCGGCCGGCGGCGAGAGCCTGACCGACGCCTTCACACGGCTTCAGGAAGGAGAGCAACCCAGCAAGCAGTGGGAGCTTCGAATCCGCGAGCGCATGAGTTCATCCACCAGCCAAAACCGGCGAACGACCGCTGAGTGAGTCCGTCGCAAGGCCGCAGTTTTTCTCTGCGAAGACTCAGAGTCCTCCGCGCCTCGGCGGTGAAACCGACGCGGAAGAAGATTAACCGCAGAGACGCAGAGGACGCCGAGATTACGCAGAGATCAGCATTCATCATTTTCCGCCGAAACGCCGATCTAAATGCCGGGTACTCCCAACGCCAAACCCTCAAATGCTATTGGCTCGGACGCGAGCCCCCGGCTTGCTCGCCGGTTAGGTCTGTTCGACGCAACAATGATCGTGATGGGCGGGATCATCGGCTCAGGGATCTTCATGAATCCGCACGTCGTGGCGGAGGTTGTCCACACTCCGGCCTTGATCCTCGGCGCGTGGGGAGTGGGAGGGCTGATCGCGCTGGCCGGCGCATTCATCTACGCCGAACTGGCTGCATTGCGGCCGCAGGTTGGCGGCCAATACGCGTATATTCGAGAAGCTTTTCACCCGGCTGCCGCGTTCATCTACGGCTGGACCTTGCTCCTGGTCGTCAACAGCGGCGGCATGGCCGCGGTAGCCGTGACCTTCGCGCGATATTTTTTAGACCTGACGCGCCTCGGCGCACCGGATTGGATCGTCGCCGCATTTGCGCTTGGAGCTCTGGCCGTCGTCAACTGTTTTGGCGTACGCGCCGGCAGCACGGTGCAGAGCGTGCTGATGGTGTTGAAGATCCTTGCGATCCTGACGCTGGTCGGCGTGGGCGCATGGGCCGGGGCTCGACGCATCCCAAGCCCACCGGCCCAACCAGTCGGCGCCGACCACTGGTCGGTCATAGGCTCGTTTGGGGCGGCGTTGGTGCCGGTCTTGTTCGCCTACGGCGGATGGCAGACGGCAAACTTCGTCGCCGGCGAAATGCGCGAGCCGCGGAAAAGCCTGCCTCGGGCGCTGTTGATCGGCGTCATCGGAGTTGTGATTCTCTATCTGGCTGTCAACTTCGTCTGCGTCAACGTGCTCGGAGTTGAAGGCCTCGCAGAAACCACCAC
>DATIFP010000170.1:0-3614 GCA_035455165.1 Blastocatellia bacterium | reverse complement strand
AGGTGATAGGCCAGCGCGTTTGCCAGCGTCCCGGTCTTCACGCCGATCGTCGGGTGAACGAGCATTCCCGAGGGCTTGAGGAGCACGACGATCTGCTCGTCTTCGTGAACAATCTCGAGCGGAATTGGTTCTGGATACATTGCGGTGGGAGCGCCCTCTTCGAAAGCCACTTCGACGAGATCCCCGACGGCGAGGCGATGGCCCGCTCGACCGGGTCCTCCATTAACAAGACAAGCGCCTGCTTCGATCAGATTACCAATGCGCATCCGGCTCAGGTTTCCAAATCGCGACGCGCAGAAGTCGTCGACTCGGGAGCCGTTGTCTCGTTCATCGATGTGAAACTGAATTGAGTCGCTCATATCTCGCCAATAGCTGCCGCCTCTTCGCGCACTGTCTCGTCCGGGTCGTTTTTGAGTGCAAGCTCCGACAAGCGCCGAGCATGCATTTGGTCGAGCGCCGCCAGCGCCCAAAGAGCGTGACTGCGGATCAGAGGCTCGGGATCGTGCTCGATTCGTTCGATCAGGATCGGAACCGTCGCGGTTGCTCCGACATTTGCAGCCACGACTGCCGCATTGCGAAGGAGCCCTCGACGCCTGGGGCGTGTCAATGGAGTGCCGCGGAAACGTTGGCGAAAGGCGTCGTCGCTCGCGATTGATAGCACCTCCGACAGATCAAGCCTGGGCCCGACTCCAGCTTCCGGAAGAAACTGAGGCCAACGAGTCTCCTTTGCGAAGCGGTTGAACGGGCAAACTTCCTGGCAAACGTCGCACCCGAAGATCCACTCGCCGACCCCGGCTCGCAGCGCGCGAGGAATCGCGCTCTTGTGCTCGATAGTCAGATAAGAAATGCACCGTAGCGAATCTAACTGATAAGGAGCCGCAAACGCGTCCGTGGGGCAAGCGTCGATGCACCGACGGCACGTTCCACAACTGACTTTCAATTCGCGTCCATCGGGTGGAAGCTCGAGGTCAACCAGAATCTCCGACAGAAAAAACCACGAGCCGCTTCGCGGCTGCAGCAGGTTGGTGTTCTTTCCGAAGAACCCAAGCCCGGCGCGAGCGGCCGCCGCACGCTCGAGAAGCGGCACCGCATCCACAAAACATCGCGCGTGAATCGGACGCGCGGCGATCTCTTCAATTCTAGTCGCCAACACCTGCAGGCGAAACTTAACCACATCGTGGTAATCGAGTCCCCACGCGTAACGGGCGACGCGCCCGAAACGCGATTCGTGTTCAAACATCGGCGCTTCGGCGTAGTAATCGACAGCCAGCGTGATCAACGACCGAGCAGACGGCACCAGCGAACGCGGGCGCGCGCGAAGCTCCGGCTTGCGAACCATGTAGTCCATGCCTGCCGCGAAACCCGCATCCTTCCATTCTCGAAACGCAGCGTCATCGGATTCGAGAGGCTCAACCGAAGCGATGCCGGCTACGTCGAAGCCCAGCTCGCGCGCGGCATCTTTAATTTTCGTGACAAGCGTGCCCATCGACTGAAGGCTAGCCACCCGTCAGGTCGCGTGTCAATTTCACGCGAGCCCGAGACCCCAGGGCATGCAGTTCAGGCTTTAGCCCGGTTTTTCACTCAGCGGATTTATGAATCAAAAAAAACCAGGCTGGAGCCTGAACTCCATGCCCGTCAGGCAGGTCGCTACTAGCGATAGCCCTCGGCTTGTAGCGCGAACAGTTCCGCGTACAACCCGCCGCGCTCGACCAACTCCTCGTGCGAGCCGTCTTCGATCACCGCTCCGTTCCGCAGCACGATGATTCGATCTGCCATCCTCACCGTCGAGAATCGATGCGAGATGATCACCGCCATTCGTCCAGCTACCAGTTTCGAGAAGCGAATGAACACTTCATATTCCGCTCGCGCATCAAGCGATGCCGTCGGCTCATCGAGGATGAGCACCTGCGCGTCTCGCATGTAGGCTCGCGCGAGCGCGATCTTCTGCCATTCGCCTCCTGACAATTCAACGCCTTCGTCGAATCGACGGCCAAGCATCTGCTTGTAACCTCTCGAAAAGCGGGGCAGTAGTGTTGACGCCTGCGACTTCTCCGACGCCGAAACGATTGCGCCGGGCACTTCGCCGTTGCCGCCTGAAGCCGGCTTTTGATCGTGCTCCTGCCCGCTCGGCTCATCCAGATACGAGCGGACCTCGTCGATCTCTCCCACGCCTACGTTCTCGTCAAAGCGCAAATCGTACTTTACGAAATCCTGAAAAATAACTCCGATCTCGCGTCGCACCGAATAAATGTCGTACTCGCGAAGGTCCACGCCGTCGAGCAGGATTCGCCCCTCGGTCGGATCGTATAGGCGCGCGAGCAGTTTCGTGAGCGTGGTCTTGCCCGCTCCATTCTCACCCACAAACGCGACGCGTTCGCCGGGACGCAACTTGAAGCTCACGTGTCGCACCGCCCACGCATCGCTTCCGGGATATTGAAAGCCGACGTCGTCGAACTCAAAGCCTTCGCGGATGGGATCCGGAACCGGCCGCGCTGTGACAGGTGAAGCGATCGACGGCTTCATCTCGAAGAAATCGAAGAGGTCCTTCAGGAAAAGACACTGCTGATAGATTCCGCCCGCCCCGAGCAGCAGCCCTTGAATCAGCCCTCGGCTGCGAGCGAATGAACCCGCCAGAAAAGTCAGAGTGCCGATCGAGATCGCGCCCGTTACCGCTCGAACGAGAATGATCGCGTAAGCGCTGTAATATCCGAGCGTACCGATCAGCGACAGCAGAGTGCTGACTTTCGCTTTGCGAATCGAGAGCTTCTTGTTTTCTTCGTAAAATTTCCACGAGAGCTTTCGGAAGCGGTCGATCAACCAAGGCGAGAGGCCAAACAATTGAACTTCCTTCGCAGTCCTGTCGCTTGCCGCAACATAGCGGAGATAATCGAGCTGTCGTCTCTCAGGCGTCCATCGAAACTGCATCGAGTATTCGAGCGACGCGAAGTGGGTCTCACCAAAAAAGCTCGGCAGCACCGACACCGCGAGCAGCAGCAACAACCACGGGCTGTAAACGATTAACGCGGCGCCCAGCGTAATCAAAGTAAGGGTGTCTTGTCCGATGCTCAGCAATTGCGCGAGCAGGCCGATGCGGCTGGTGGTCTGACGACGCGCGCGTTCGAGATGATCGTAGAAGGCGGGATCTTCAAAGTGAGCGAGGTCGAGCGTCGCCGCGTGCTCCATCAGCCGCACGCTTGTGTGGTTAGAGAACAGATCTCCGAGCAAGCTCTCAACCAGGGCGGACGCTCTTGCGAGAACATCGCCGGTGGTGACGATGACTATCTCGAGCGCGACGAGCTTCCACAATCTTGCGAAATCCGGAGATGATTCACGCGAGGCGACTACGGTGTCGATTATCAGTTTTCCGACCCAGAGCGTCGCGACCGGGATGCCGGCTCGCAGCAGACGCAATAACGTCATCGCAGCGGTGTACCCGCGATGGGTTTCCCAAACGAGCTTGATCAGCGGGGGTATGTAGCGAAGCGCCGCGAATCGCTGTTGCAGCGTCGGTCGCTCGCTTCCGGGAGGCGGAGGACGGAATGCGAAATGGAAGGACATAGAGAAGCGACTAGCTTTTTGCGTCTTTGCGGATCTTGGCGCCTTTGCGCGAAACC
>DATIFP010000169.1:0-28736 GCA_035455165.1 Blastocatellia bacterium | reverse complement strand
CTTCACTCCGCGCGGCAGAAAGCGGACTGTGCCGACCCGCAAGCCCTCGCCCGGTTTGCGGGGCGACCCGACTCGAAACGTTCCGAAGTGCGATTTCGACTTCACTTTTTCACCCCGGCGTCGCGACCTTCCAGGTTCTGCTCTTCGACTCAACATCCATGTAAAGCCTCTTATTCCGTGGCAAGCGTTCGACGCCGGCCGCTATGGTATTCGGCTAGCCTGGCGTTGGCAGTGGCGATGTTCGCGGCCTCATCGGCGATTTTCTGCAGGTCCTTCCCTGGTACTGCAACGTAGAGCTCGTCCTCGCCCAAGTCGGTATACACGCGGTTCCCGATGCATCCAGTGCTGGCGACCACACCCTCGGCGAGAGCGGCCGGAAGCGCCATGCACGTCGGACGGCCGAGAAGCGAAACTTGAGCCGCGACGCCGGCGCGCAATGCTGCCTCCTGGAGCAACATCACGCGGCTGGGCGGCCCCGAGAAGAGCACCACATCCGGTTCGACCGGGGTGTCTCCGAGGGGAGCGTAAATCACAACGCCAGGAGGCTGGGCCAAACGGGGGATCGCGGCGACCTCTTCCATCTTGATGTAGCCGATCCAAACCATGAATGAGAGCGTTTCGTCGAGTTCCTGAGCGCGGTCTTGCGGGAGGGCGATGTTGTGCGTGTAGCTTCCGATAGGGCAGTTGTAATGATCACTGGGCACGGTGTAAAAGGTCCGTCCTCCGGCGGCGATCCGCCAAAAGCTGCAGCCCGAAGGCTCGGATCCCGTGAACTTTGAAACACCCGCGGGCGGAGTGTCGCTGAAGGTGACCGCAACCGGACGACGCCGGAGGCCGAGGACGTCGCGGAGGCCCTGCTCCAGGATTCGATAATCTGTCATCTGATGTCTCCTCGTCGACTCCGCCATACCCAATGACGATGGATTGAAATTCACATCTATCTAACGCTGGCTCTGTTCGGGCCCGGCATCGTCAGAGCTCAAGTATGCCGCGAATCCGGGTGAGCTTGTCATCGGCCAGCCCCGCAAGCTCGGCTTCCTTTAGCCATCCGTCGCGAATCAATACCGCGAAGACGAAAACCAACTGCGAATAGCGATAGTCATACTTTTCATCGACTTCCTTTCGCTTCTTCGTCAGGTAATCGTGCAACGCCCAGATGTGATGGGGCTCGGTAATTCGCTTCGCGCGGCGACGGACCTCGTCGGCAATCGCAGCGAGCTCGCGGCTGAGGGCCTTCTCATAAGCCCGGCGCGCAATGACTTTTTCATTTCGGGACCATGGCAGGTCGCGCGGATCGATCATGGCTGATCCCTGTTCTGATTAACTCAAGAAATACCGTCCCGCGTTGATCACCGCGTCGGCGATGCGGCGATGCGCGGCAAATGACTTCATCGGTGCGCGATGCGTGTGGTTGTCTATCGCCGTCTCGCACTTCTCATCTTCAGTCTCGCTTGCGACTGCGCGCGCGGCGCGTTCGACTCTCGACGCAGCGTCGCGAGCGAATATGCGTGTGATGTCGGCCTGCACGCGAGAGTTCTCAATTCCACGATCGGTCATCAGCCGCCCGGTCCTTAACAACGCGCTCTCCATAGCGTAGACATCCATCACCATCTCGGCGATCTGAGCGATTACTTCTTGCTCGTTGCGCGCGGCGTCGCCGTAAGCCCGGTTGGCGGCGCCGATCGAGGCCAGCGTCATTGCCTTGGCTCCGCTCAAAAGCCGCAGCTCCTCGCGTAATGACAGATTCGCCGTGTTCATCATCAGCGTGTCGCCCGCCGCCCGGCCGTTCTCCGTCGCACGCTCCGCCGCTTCGAACAACGCGAGCTCGCCAGATGCCGCCCGCCGAAGCAACTGACTCCCAATCACGATTCGATTGATCTCGTTAGTGCCTTCGTAGATTCGCGCGATGCGAGCGTCGCGATAGGCTCGCTCGGCAGGATAGTCCTTGGAGTAACCGTAGCCGCCGAACACCTGCACTTCTTCGTCTACCACGTAGGCGAGCGCTTCGCTTTCCCACACCTTGATGATCGAGCATTCGATGGCGAATTGTTCGAGCACTCGAAGCATCTCGGCGGGATCGTCCTTGTCGACTTCTTCGATCGCGTTGTCGATATTCCCAAGCGTGCGATATAGGATCGACTCGCCGACGTAGGCGCGAATCATCATCTCGGCGAGCTTATGTTTTATCAAACCGAAGTTCGCGATTGGCTGGCCGAACTGATGACGCTCCTTTGCGTACTGGACAGATTGTTGCAGGGAAAGTTTGATTGTCCCGACCGATCGCGCGCCGAGCTTTAATCTTCCGATGTTGAGTACATTGAACGCGATCTTGTGCCCGCGTCCTATTTCACCCAGAAGGTTTTCAACCGGCACCCGGCAGTCTTCAAGCATAAGCGCGGTGGTTGACGAGCCGTCGATGCCGAGCTTCTTCTCTTCGTGCCCGCTTACCAGGCCGGCGCCGCGTTCCACGAGAAACGCGGTGAACTTCTCCCCGTCAACCTTGGCGAACACTGTAAACAAGTCCGCAAACCCGCCGTTGGTGATCCACATCTTCTGGCCGTTGAGGATGTAGTGCATGCCGTCATCCGACAACACGGCTTTCGTTTTGGCGGCGAGGGCGTCGCTGCCAGATTGCGGCTCGGTCAACGCGTAGGCGCCGATCCATTCGCCACTTGCGAGCAGGGGCAGGTACTTGCGCTTCTGGGCTTCCGTGCCGAAGAACACTATCGGGAGAGTGCCGATGTTGACGTGCGAGCTTTGCGTGCCGGCGAACGAAGGTTGGAGCGCGAACTGTTCGCCGACGATCGCCGAACTGACCTTGTGAAGACCGAGTCCGCCGTACTGCTCGGGGATGTCGATCGATAGCAAGCCCAACTCGCCGGCTTTGAGCATCAACTCGCGATGGACATTGTAGTCCTTTGCGTAGATTTCATCTTCGCGCGGGATCACTTCCTTGCGAAGGAATTCCTCGGCGGTGCGCGCGAACATTCGTTGCTCTTCGGTGATGTCTTCGGGAGTGAAGATGTCTTCGGGGCTGCGGTCTTCGATCAGGAAGCTGCCGCCTCTTGGAGAATGGGACGGCTTGGGTTGACTCGTCATCGTGACCTCCGCGGTTGAGAGGTTATGACGATACCACTGACGAAATCACGAGGTCTAGCGGCTCACAGATTGAATCCCTGACGAGGAGTGTCGCCATCTGGCTGTCCGCTCTTGGCGTTTGAGATTGCTTCAGATAAGCAGCGACTGCAGCTCGGGCGGGCGATTGGTCCTGCGATCTAGCGGGCGCAGCAGAGTGTTCTCAGCGGTCTGCTCTCGCCGCGATGCCAAAGTATAGGAAATACTTCTTCAACGTCTCAATGGAGGTCCCGATGATTTTATTTCCGTGGAAGGCGTCGCATACCTCTTCGCGCAAGCGAAGCAGCTCCCTCAGTCGATAGCGTGTTTTCCACTTAGGGTCTGCGATGGTTAGATCCAGCAGCTCGAGCATTCGCTCAAAGGCTTTGTCGAATCGCTCGTGATCTCCGCGTTCGAAGGCCCTTGCCGCGCGATCAAACTCGCTTCCAACGTTGCCGAGCTGTTCGTAGATAGAAAAGGTGAACCAGCGGCCATCTCCCAGCTCTTTGTGGATCAGCGGTTTCATTGGATGAGCGAGTCTACGATCTCGATGATCAGTTGTCGAGTGCCTGCATCTCCAACTCCGCGTGAGCGATTACCCATGCGTGGCCTGATGTTAATCATCGAATCGAACTCGACCCACTCTGACCTCGGCTTCTCGGGATAGATGTTGATGCCCCACAGATCCTGTTGAGCGGAACCCTGCTCTATTAGCGCCGCTTCTTCATCCGCGTGGAGACCACCGCCGAGCGCCAGTAGTTTGCGGTTGATATCCACAACAGCTTTCACCATATCACCGAAGCTCTCGGCTGCGATCTCTGCGAGGCGCTGCGTCGCAATGGGACTGCTGATGATGGTGATCTCATCCTGGTGTTCGTCTGTCACGCCAGCATTATACGCGCTATTCCGACAGACTCCGAGCGAAGCAACCTTGATATGCGGATATGGACCAAGGTATTGAAGAACTCGACGCAAGCGCTGGTTAGAGCCTATTCTAAATTCAGCGACGAACGCTGACGTTGCCGCAATCGTACTTAATTTCGCGGCATCTAAAATGACTATGGACCTCAAAGCCGGGTATGTCTGTGATCGCGGGTTAAACCCTAAACGGCCCGTCAATCAGGATCGCTTTCTCGCGATCCCCGACCGCGGCTTGTTCGCCGTCTTCGACGGCGTGGGAGGCCAGCGCGCCGGCGAAGTGGCAAGCCAGACGGCGGCGGACACAATCGAAGAGGCTCTGGTAAACGCCGCTGCCGACGGGTCTTCAGTTGAGACAATACGCCGGGCCATCGATTTTGCGAACCGCGACATCTTCGAAATGGCCGAAAGCGACCCCGCGTACAAGACCATGGCGACGACGGTCGCTCTTATTCACATCCACGGCGACCGGGTGACCGTGGCTCACGTCGGCGACAGCCGGGTCTATCGCCTCGAAGACGGGCGCTTCACCCGCGAGACTGTCGATCACACTGATCTCAATGACGACATCAGAGCGGGTCGAATCGGCAAGGAAGAAGCTCCGGCCCTTGAAGCGCGCAACGTGATCAACCGAGCGCTCGGAGTAGAGAACAGTGTTGAGGTCGAAGTAAAGTCTATAGCCGCACGGGATGGCGCGCGCTTCCTGCTCTGCAGTGACGGCATCTATCGCCATATGTCCGACGAGGAGATCGCGCGGGTGCTTGCCGAGAACAAGGACCCGCAGCGCGCGGCGGACGAGCTGAAACGAATAGTCCATCGGCGAGGAGCCGACGATAACCTGACGGCGGTGGTTGTACAGGTTGGGCGTGCCCGGCACGCTCAGATCCTTGCAATCGATGACGGGCTTCCGGAGCCCCGCACTAAGCACGAAGTCAGCGTTAAGACTGCCGAAGCGTCCGCGGCTCGGCGAGTGCCCGCTCGCGCGGGGCGCATCCACGTCGAATTCGACCGGCGGCGGCCGGAGATCGACGAGCCGACTCCACGACTCGAACGTCAAATTGCCGGCGAGACAACCGAGCCGACCGGCTCCAAAGCCTCTCGAAGGGTAATGTACACTCTGCTGTTTCTGGTTTTGATTGTGGGGGCTTTCTATGCGGGGTTGCGCGCGTCAGAGTTCGTCAAGCTGGGTTCGTCTAATGCTGAGCCAAACGCGGCAGATGTATTTCAAACCGGGCGCGAAGCGTTCGAGCGAGGCGATCATAAGACCGCCGCCGCGGAATTTGAATCGCTGGCGAAGCGAGAGCCGTTGAATGCGAGGGCACTCTATTGGCTGGGGCGAACCCAACTCGAACAACGCGACTACGCCGCTGCTGCGAAGAGCATGGAAGAGGCCGCCCTGCTCCAGCCTTCGATGTACGACGCTTATGTGTGGGAAGCGGCGGCCTACGAGGCGATGGGGGAGAAGGCAAAGGCCGCGGCGGCGCTTGCGCGCTCCGCAGAAGAAAGACGAAAGCAACCTGTTCCTGCGCCACAGTAACAAAGCGAGGCGAGACCGAAGTGCCCGAACTCAGATTGGAAAACAGCGTCGTCGATGATCGTTACCTGGTTGAGCGGTGTCTGGGTCGCGGGAGCTATGCCGAAATCTTTCTGGCCTACGATCAGGCGGATGACGGCCGGCCGGTGATAATCAAGGCGTTGAACACCTCGCTTCAGGGGACGCCCGACCCGGATCTCGAACAGACGCTCGTCGAGAACTTTCAGAACGAAGCGATCGCGCTCGACAGAGTGCGCCATCCTCATATCATTCTCAGGCTCGGACACGGGACCGCCGCCGATCTTCAAGCGGTGCCGTTCCACTACCTGGTAATCGAGTACATGCCGGGCGGCGATTTATGGTCGCTGTGCCGCAAGAGCCCTGTCTGCCTGGCCGATGCGCTGTTCTATTTCCAGCAGGTTGCGGAGGCGCTCGCGTACGCTCACAGCCAAAAAGTCATTCACCGCGACATAAAGCCTAATAACTTGCTGTTGTCGGCTGATCGCCGCGTTATGAAAATTGCGGACTTTGGCGTCGCCAAAATGACGCACGACGAAGCAAGCGAGATCACGCGCGTCGGCACTAACGTCTATGCTCCGCCCGAGCATCATCCCGATGCTCGGGCCGGAGATCTTAGCGAGAAGCTGACTCCCTCGGCTGATGTTTATTCCCTCGCAAAGACGATCTACACCGCGATCACCGGTCGCGCGCCGCGCCAGTTCTCGCGCGAGCCGATCTGCGCGTTACCCGCTGAGCTTGCTTCTCACACCTGGTCCGCTGCATTGCTGGCAGTGCTTGCCAGGGCAACCGCCACGCGAGTCGCCGATCGATATCAGTCGGTTGAGGCGTTCTGGGAAGACCTCGCGCGGGTGCAATCGACGGGAGCAGCCGACCAGGAGGTGGACGACGAAGCCACGATTGTGCGATCGCGGCTGCGAGCTTCAAGCGAGGTTGAACAACCTGCGGCGCGTCCGAACTTTCAAACGCTAACGCACGCGCCGGGCGAACTCACTCGGCCGCAAAAAGCTCGGATAGTGGTCGAGCTGCCGGGCCACAGGGCGAGCGAATCGCCGCGGGAGGCGGCGGCCGAGGACATCGAAGCAGTGGATCAGAAGGGCCCGGCATCAGCGCAGCAAGGAACATTGACCACGCAGGCCTTCGGATCACCTGGCAGAGGTCAGTACGCGCCGAGCGGGTCTCCCGTTAAGACCATCGAGTCCAACCCGGGAGTTGGGGTTGCATCGGCGGCAAACCGCGACGCTGTATTGCGTTCGAAACAGACGACTACAAAGGCAGTTCGGAGTGAACGAAGCTTGTCAGACAAGATGCGCGCCCTCATTACCTCGGAATGGTTGCGCCGGGTCTTCATACTCTTCCTGACGGCTGCGCTCATCGGATTGGCTGCCTCGACGTATTATCACTTTGCTGATCAGAAACCGGGGCTGCCGTTCTTCGGCTCGGCGACGAAAGAGGGGCGGATCACAGGAGCGCAAAACGTCAACCTACGCAGCGATCCTTTCGGATCCGTGTTGGTCGCCCTCCCTGCGGGAACGCGAATTCGGGTAGTTGAAGAACGCGCGGGATGGATGAAGGTGCGAATTCTGGATTGGGCGGGAAGTGTTCCCGACAACCCGCCCGATAGCGGGTGGGTGGATGGTCGATTTGTGAAGATCGAGTAGGTGCTTCCTGGTTCAGGGTTCCCGGTCCAGTGCCTGACCCCGGAAACCTGAACTCGGAGCCCGGACTCTCAGCCGGGAGGTTGGGCATGCCAGGATGGATTGAGAATCTAAGGAAGTGGATCGATGGCGAGGACGACCTCGATGAGAGGGGCGAGCCGAAGCCCCGCTCCAAGTGGGATGACTTTCTTGTGGCGGTCGCGCGCGAGATAGAAGCGTCTATGCAGCGCGAGATGTTCACGCCACCCGGCGGACCTACCTATGTGCCTCGCGAATACATCGTCTTCATGAGTCCCTCGGATGACAGCGAGTGGCAAGGCGAGAAGCGCGAGGGTCTCGAACGGGGGCTTCACTATGTGCTTTCGGAACGAGCAAAGGAGATCGCTGGCGACAACGAGTTTCAAACTCGGACGCTGACCGTCGAGCTTCGCGTGGATCCCGGGTTGGAGGCCGGCCGTTTCCGAGTTCAGCACGTGTGGGACACCGAGGCTCAGAAGACGATGGTGAAGCCTCGCAAGCGCGTCGAGCCAACGCCCCCTGATTTGGTGACGGTGACGGAGAGGGTCGACGATGAAGCCACAGTCGTGCGTCCTCGCAAATCTGCCGAGCCCGCGTCTCCGCTTTTCTCGGTTCAGGTTTCCCGCAAGATTGCCGGCGCCGAGAGCGCGCCGCCCGATGTGCGGCAGTTCTTCAAGGACGAAATAACAATCGGTCGAGGGGCGCGGCAGACCTCCGTTGATCTGAGATTGGAAGGTGATATGGAAGTGAGCCGCCAGCACGCGACGTTGTCGAAGATCGGCAATGAGTACACGCTGACTTGCAAAGGGGCGAATCCGGTGGTCGTCAACGACGAGCGCGAAATCTCAGCGGGCGACAGCGCGACTGTGAAATCGGGGGATAAGATCACCGTATGCAGCTACGAATTGACGGTTCTGAGTTGATGGTGTCTCTCAAGGCAACGCGGCAAGGCAGCAAAGATAATTCTGCGTTGAGAGACGAGAGGCTGCCGCGTCCTTGCGCCTTCGCATCC
Source organism: Blastocatellia bacterium (assembly GCA_035455165.1). GTDB lineage: Bacteria > Acidobacteriota > Blastocatellia > UBA7656 > UBA7656 > Onstottus_A. The sequence continues at coordinate 20,464 of DATIFP010000169.1, read as the reverse complement.
TTGCGTCAAGTTTTTTATCGCCTCGCAACCGATCGGTAGCTGTTGCGGGCCATTGTCTTCACCACGCGTACAATGGCTGCACCTATCAACACCCACGCCGTCGCTGCAAAGACGAACATGAAGTACTGCATCGGAAGCGTGTATCTAAATTCGGTGTGCATTGCTGATTGAAACACGAAGTAATAGAGCGGCACGATCAAAAGAAACAACGCCCGTCGCCAGCTCATCAAAAACACCGACACTGCACCGATGATGATGAACGAAAGCATCGTTTCCTTTCCCGCCCGCTGAAGCGGCCTCACAACCGGCCGCAGCCAGAACAGGCTCCGGCCAACTGCAAGACTAGAGTCATCAGATGCGATCCCCTCCCAACCACGCTTCATCGGCGCCGAGCGTTGTCGATCGCTCGCCTGATCGATTTTCAAAACAAGCGGCGCGTGCGCGGAGTACTTCAACATGTCGGCGCAACGCCCGAGCATCACCCCGGCGTACCATGCCGGATGCTTCAGGATGATATCGAGGCTGCGCCTAGTTCTGTCGCGATCGCGGCGTATGCCGTCGGGCGTTGTCCACGAGCCCGCGTAGCGCGGGTCGTTGTATAACGCGGCTTCCTGGCTCGCGACTTCGGTATCCGCACGCACGGCGCCGAAGCGGTCGCCACTCGCGTCCGCAATTCCTTCCCATAGGTTGAGCCCGGTGCCCAATTGAATTGGAATGAATTCGCCGTAGACGAAATAGTTGCGAACGGTGATCGGCGAGATTGCGAGAATCGAAAATGCCGCGAGCAACAGCCCGCGCCTCACCGCAACCATGCGCTTTGGCGAGATGATCGCAAGCATCAACCAGGCGAAGACCGCCAGCAGCATCGTCTGCGCGCGGAGCCACGAGGCGAGCCCGATCGCGATCCCCGCAGCCGCGTATGCCCAATGGGAATCGCCGAGGCGCCGGCGAGCGAGCATCAAGAGATAGATGCCCGCAAGCACCGGAAGTGCGTTCATCTCATCGGGCAGAATGAAATTGGAGATGTGACCCAGATGATGCGACAACGCAGCAAGGAGTCCCGATAAGACCCCGACTCGCCAGCTTATGAGCGACCCGGCGATCATGAACATCAACACCGCGCTGAGCGAGTTGAGCAAGTTTTGGACGAGCTGGGCATCGAAGAAGTTTCTGTCGAATAGAGAATAGACGCCGCTCAGGAATATTGAGTACCCGGGTGCCTGAGTGATCCATTGTGTGTTCGACGGCTCAATGCCGTAGGGCCCGAGCAGCCCTTCACCGGCGAGGATCGAAACAGCTCTGCGGTCGTAGGACTCGGTGAGCCCGCCGAAAGGCTGCTCCGTAGTGTACATCAGGTTCGCGAGATCGACCGCGTGAAGGCTCTTGGTTGCGAATGAGAGGGCGAAGATCGAAACGGCGATCAGGAGTTTCGTTCGCGTTCGGAGTACCTGGCGCGTCCCGAGGAGCAAGACGAGCCAACGTCGGGATCTGGTCAGAACAAGCCGCCAGCGGGCCGGGCTCATCCTTTGAACTCTGCCGATCGTATGAACTCCTGAAAGGCCTGGTCCCAGCGATCAACGGTCTTTCTCGGCCCGACCAGCTTGATAAAATATGCGCCCTTCGGAGTGTCGATGACCGCCGCGCGCATACGATAGTTTGGTTTGCTCCCTGCGGCGCCGCCGCCCATGTCGCCGCCCGTATAGGTGCCAGTTACATCGAGCACCGTGACTTTCAATCCGTTGACTGTTGTGGTCTCCGTCGCAGCGCTGTCTTTCGAAGGCTCACCTCCGGGCTGTTGCATCTGACCTATCCAGCGCTCGATGTTCGCGTTCGTCGAGCCGCCCTGGCCCGGGCCGAAGTAGTAAACTACGAGCGATGCCGCTTCCGTGTCGCCTTCAGCGGCTGGAAGCTGGTACTGGGAGACCCGCATGCCCGATGAGGGTCGTTCGGTTATCCAACCGGCCGGCGCCTTAAGTGAAAGCTCGCCCTGTGAGGTCGTCGCACGAGCAGGTGACGCGTTGTTTGAAATAACAGTCGGCGCCGGAGCGGAACACGCGCAGCACAAAATCGCGGCGAGAAAACCAGCGTTTCGTTTGAGAAGATCAGTGTAGAACATAGTATCTGCACAGGTTGAGAAATGCGCTACGCGCGTTGCGCGAGTTCTCTTCTGGGATTTGCAAAGACACTATCGATCATCGACTCGAAGTGCGACAGCGGCAACGTATCATACTCAGGATCGAAAGAAGTCTGGTCCCATCCGTCGGTGAACTTGCAAGCCAACTCGTACCACGGCTCGTTGGCGTACTGGCGGCGGGCTTCCGGGTCTTTGCCGAGCAGGGCGTAATAGTGGCGGCCTTGAAAATCCTGATGGGTGCGAATGATTTCGTAGGTTTCGTGCGAGACATACGGCTTGAGAATCTCGGCAGCGATCGCCGGATGGTTCTCGACCGATATGACCTTGCCGATGTCGTGACACAGCGCGGCGACGATCATTTCTTCGGAAGCCCCGTCGCGAAGCGCGCGAGTGGCTGTCTGCAAGCCGTGATGAAGCTGGTTCACTGCAAAGCCGTCTACCTGCGCTTCGAGTTGAAGGAGCATCGCCTTGATTATGGCCGGCATCGATGACTGGCGTTGGTTGACGGCCTGCGCAATCGCCATCCAGTCTTCGAACCTGCCCTGATCCATTCTCGTGAAGGTCATCTCACAGCCTCCAGTCAGTCACGGGTAGCCGCAATTAGATCACAGAATCGGCGAAAGGCGAAGCTTCGCATCTCGAGCTCGCGCATATTGTGCACCCACGGGAAGCCCCCGAAGCTAGCGGTAGCATGTAGCCAGGACGAGTCCGCGAGCCCTGGAAGAGCGGACCTGAAGTTCAAGCCCGCGCGGGCGTCAGCCCGAACGCAGAGTGAAGCACAATCGAGCGCCTGACACCAATTATTAGTTTGTTTTGACGAATCAAACTATCTCTTGATATGCTGCCGGGCCATGCGCAACAGAGAGGTCGTGGATCGGGTGCTGGAGCTCTACCCTCGAATCTTTCACGCGTGCCACTCGCGGCACGTTCGCGATCCGAAGACGCGTGAAGCGGTCAGCACCCACCAGGCGCGCGTGCTCGATCACCTGGATGACGTGGAACCGACGAGCCTGATGGATCTGGCCAGGCACATGGGGGTCGGCGCGTCAACTATGTCGCTGACCGTGGACCGGCTTGTCAGACGCGGGTATGTGACGCGGTCGCGGGACGCCGCGGACCGGAGAGTCGTGAGTTTGAGGCTTACCGACGCCGGTGCCCGGCTCAGGGACGCGCAGTCGGTCCTCGATCCCATGCGAGTGAAGCTGATGATTATGCGATTGTCGCCCGAGGATCGGCGCGACGCCGTGAACGGCCTGGCGCTGCTCGCGCGAGCTGCGAACGAGGAGATGCACAACAGGAGTTCTAAAACCGCGAGACTCCGTAAGCAGGAATCTCGCAGCCCTGACAGGAGGACAAGGAAATGAAGTGGATCCTGATTGCAGCCGGCGTTATTGCCGCCCTGATTGCGTTGATCGCAATCATAGGGTCTCTCATGCCCAAGGGACATACCGCGTCGAGAACAACACTGATTAACAAACCCCCCGAAGTTGTCTGGCAAGCCATTACCGACTGCGCTGCGTTCCCACAATGGCGCGACGACGTCAAGAGCGTCGAGGTCCTCCCGGATCGCGACGGTCATACGGTCTGGCGCGAGCACGGAAAGAACGGCAAGATAACGCTCGAGGCAATCGAAACGAGCCCGCCATCGCGACTGGTGCTGCGGATTGCCGATCCGGATCTGCCGTTCGGCGGGACGTGGACCTACGAGGTGCAGCCCGCCCAGGGCGGCAGCCGGATCACGATCACCGAGAACGGAGAGGTGTATAATCCGATCTTTCGCTTCGTGGGACGCGTCTTTATCAGCCAATCAGCCACGATCGAAACCTATCTGAAAGCACTCGGGAAGAAGTACGGCGAGGAGGTTCAACTCTCCTCCTCGATCTAGTTCGCGGACGCTCATGATGCTGAGTTAGAGTTGTCCACACAGGAGCACCCATGCGCAATCCCACAACCCAGTTGTCGGATGATTCATAGAATCGATCAGAATTATGCCCGACCTCATTGTGGAAAATGCATCGCAGCTTGTAACGCTCGCGGGACCCGCGCGGCCGCGCGTCGGGACCGAGTTGCGTGATCTGGCAATCATTGAGGGCGGCGCAGTGCTCGCGCGAAACGGCGTGATAGTGGCTGTGGGGGCCACTTCTGAGGTCGCACCGCTCGCGGGCGCCGACGCCGCGCGCGTCGATGCGTCGGGCTCGGTGGTGACGCCCGGATTTGTAGATCCGCATACGCATCCGGTGTTCGCCGGAACACGCGAGGACGAATACGAGATGCGGGCTGCGGGGACAACTTATCAGGAGATCGCGGAGCGTGGCGGGGGCATTCGTGCAACCGTAAGAAAGACTCGCGCCGCGTCTGAGGTCGAGTTGTTCGATAGCGCGCGCCGGCGCGTCGGTTGGTTTCTCAAACACGGCACGACCACCATCGAGGCAAAGAGCGGTTATGGACTGACGCTCGACGATGAGCTGAAGTTGTTGCGGGTCATAAGAAGACTGAACGACGAAACTCCGCTCGAGCTTGTGCCCACGTTTCTTGGCGCGCACGAAATACCCGATGAGTATCGAGACCGGCGCGATGACTACATCCGCGCGGTCACCGACGAGATGCTTCCGCAAGTGGTCCGCGAGAATCTCGCGCGATACTGTGACGTGTTTTGTGAATCACATGTGTTCACGGTCGATGAGTCTCGCAGCGTGCTCACGCGAGCAAAGGAGCTTGGTCTGGGCGTCCGGCTTCACGCGGAGCAATTGAGTTTGAGTGGAGGCGCGGCTTTAGCAGGCGAGCTTGGCGCCGCGAGCGCCGATCATCTCGAGTGGATTGACGATAAGGGAATAGAGAAAATGCGGGAGGCGGGAGTCGTTGCCGTGCTGTTGCCGGGAGCAGTGTTCAACCTCGGCCTCTCGCGGTATGCGCCCGGTCGCCGGATGGTAGAGGCCGGACTTCCGATTGCGCTTGCGACTGATTTCAACCCCGGCAGTTCGCCGACCCCGTCCATTCAGATGATTCTCTCGATAGCCTGCGCCCAGCTGAGATTGACGCCCGCGGAGGCTTTCGCCGCCGCCACGATTAACGCCGCTTACAGCCTCGACTGCGGAGCGCGCATCGGCTCGCTTGAGGCAGGGAAACAAGCGGACATCGCCGTGTTCGACTGTCCCGATTATCGTCAGATCCCGTACTTCTTTGGCGTGAATCACACGTCAGTGGTGATCAAGAAGGGTCGTGTGGTAGTAGACTCGCGCGCAACGTAGCGCAATTCGAAGCGGGCGTCATTGCGTCTAAAAAAGTTTGCGGCGGCGATACCAGGTCTATATAATCTCGCCGCCCTGAGGACGTATCTTTTCTCGAGATTTGGACTGCGGCGGCACGGCCGCAGCTTTTGCTTGGCGTTCAGGAAAATCCCAGAGCCGCCGAGGGCTGCCACTGCGTAGAGATTGGAACATCATCTTAGCAAATGGAGGACGGATCATGTCATATGGAGGATATCAGCAGCAGGCGCCGCCGGGGGGGTACCCGGGCCAGGGATACGGTGCACCGCCGGGCGGGTACGGTGCGCCGGGTCAGTCGGCCTACGCGAGCGTTTTGAAGCGATTCATCGCGCACATCCTTGACGGCATCATCGTCGGCATCGGAGCGCTCCCGGGGATAATTCTGATAATTGTGGGAGCCGGACTCGCGGCGGCTACTGCAAATCCAGGTGGGCGGAATAACGACGCTGCCGCGGCGGGCATGGTGGGAATAGTCCTTCTCGGCTATCTTGTCATATTCCTGGGCGCGATCGCGCTCTGGCTTTACAACTGCTATCTGCTCGGCAGGGATGGTGCGACGCTTGGCAAACGAATTATGAAGATCAAGGTGCTCGACCTGCAGGGGCAGCCGCTCGGGTTCGGCAAGGCTTTCGTCCGCGAGCTCGTCAAGCTAGTGTTGGGGAATGCCTGCTTCATACTTCTTCTGTGGCCGCTTTGGGACAACGAGAAGCAAGGTCTTCAGGACAAGATATTCAGCACACATGTATTTGAAGCCTGACCGGGGCGCCTGAAGTTCGGCGCCTGTTGGTCTGGCGACAGGCCTTTCGTTTCTTTCTGCGGATGCGGTAACTGTTCGACTTGGTGGTATAATCCGACCCGCCTAAGGCCTCAGTTAGTTTTCCTTGCAGTCCGGTTTTTTTGGCCGAATAGAGGATTCTGCACAATTCCGAAGGACCCTGGAACCGCTACGTTTCGGACGCGATTCTTAGTTTCCTTTTCAACTTTACTCCAAACAACCCAAAGGAGCATGACGATGAAAAAGGCTATTCTCGTTGCAATAGGCCTATGCTGCCTGTGCGGTCTTCAGGCGGCTGCGCAGACTCCCGGGCCGCCCCCGGTTCTCCAGATTGTCCGGGAGGACATCAAGCCCGGAATGATGGAACCACATTCCAGAGAGGCAAATGGAACCGTCCGAATCTGGGCAAAAGCCAAGTCGCCCCATCACCGCCTGGCGCTGGTGCCAGTGGCAGGAAACGAAAATGAAGTCACGTACTTGTGGCCTTTCGAATCGATGGCGGCGTTCGGAAAAGCGCAACAAGACCTCGACAGGATCGGTGAAACGTACAAAGCCGATTTTGATCGCACTCGCCACTCGGGCGAAGACTATCACTCCGCCCAGCGCGATATGCTGGCGCGGCTGCGCCCGGATCTCAGCTACAACGGACCCGTCGACATTGCGCGCTGTCGTTTTATGAGAGTTGAAACCATCCGAGTGAGACCGGGCCACGTGAGCGAATTCGAAGAAGGACGAAAGATCATGAAGGCTGCCCACGAGAAGGCAAAGGTGGATGAAAACATGGCTGTGTACCAGGTGATGGGAGGCGCACAGTCGGGAACATACATTGTGCTGATTCCCTGGAAATCTCTGGCGGACGCTGACGGCGGACAGCCGCCGCCGCATGGAAAGGAATATCAAGACGCGTTAGGCGACAGCGGCACGAAGAAAATAGCGAGCCTCGCCAGCGATTCGATAGCGTTCAATGACGTCAACATCTACGCGTTCAGTCCACAACTTAGCTACGTGGTCAAGGAATGGGTGAGCGCCGATCCCGGTTTCTGGACGCTGAAAGCCATAACGACCTCCTCATCCGCGCCGGCGAAGAAGAAGGCAGCGGCGAAGGCCGAGGAAAAGAAACAGTAAGTTAATCAGTTTCAACTTTGAATCGAGGATGGAGGAATAAGATTATGAAGAGAATGTTATTGCTGTTTGCGATGTGTGTGATCGTTTCAACCGCGCTTCAAACGGCGGCCCAGCAGCCGGCGTCGATGGGGCCGCCAAGGGTGCTTTCGATCTTCCGCGAAGAGATCAAGGCCGGCAGAGGCGCTGCGCACCAGAATCTCGAAACCGGCTACGTTCGCGCGTTGCAACGAGCCAAGTGGCCGGTGTTCTCGCTGGCAATGACGCCGGCGGTGGGCGGAACCGATGCGTGGTTCATAACCGCTTACGATTCGTTCGCAGCCCTGGAGAAGGATCGGCAGAACTCGGAGAAGAACGCGCAGATGAGCGCCGACTTCGACCGGCTCGACGCGCTCGATGCCGATTTCCGAACGGGTCAGCGCAGCATCGTCTGCGTTCTGAATGAAGCCCTGTCCTTCGGCGGCAACTTTGACGTTTCACAAATGCGGTACTTCTCGGTCACGACCGTGCGCGTAAGGCCCGGCCACGATCAGGAATACCAGGAAGCCAGAAAGATCCTCGTAGAGGCGTTGATGAAAGCGAATCCAAACGCCCACAGCGTGCTGTATTCGGTGTCGGCGGGTATGCCAAACGGAACCTATCTGATCTTCACGCCTCGCAAGTCGCTCGCCGAAATGGATCCGAACCCGGCAATGGCGAAGGCCGTTCAAGACGCGATGGGCGACGACAACTCAAAGAAGCGACAAAAGCTTTTGGCCGATTCGGTCATAAGCAGTGAGGTAATCATCTATGGGTTCAGCCCTAAGATGAGCTACGTTCCCAAGGAATGGGCGAAGACAGGCGGCGAGTTCTGGACTCCCAAGGCTCCGGCCAGAGCGCCTGCCGCGAAGAAGCCCGCCGCCCAGGAAAAGCCCGCAGAAAAGAAGGGGCTGTAGCCCGCCAAAGCCTCCAAAAAGGGAGACAGCAAATGGAGCCGTTGCTAGGTTGCGTAGCAACGGCTCATTTTGTTGTACTTGACCCGGGGATCCGGAACCTTTTGGAACTTTCTCAGTGCCTCGCGTGAATCAGTAGTGTCAGCGGGCGGCTGGCAGCTCACGGACAAATCGATGACCTTGCCCAAGACTCCCAGCGACGAGGACCTGCTGCGGCGGATGAACGCCGGAGATGAAGACGCGTTCACAACTCTGTATCGCCGGCGGCAAGGAGGCGTTTACAGGTTCGCTCTTCAGATGAGCGGCTCCCAAACCGTCGCCGAGGACGTTACTCAAGAGGTATTCATTGTGTTGATACGCGAGGCCGAACGCTACGATCCGAGTCGAGGTTCGGTGGCGGCTTTTCTGTACGGCATCGCGCGCAATTATGTCTTGCGGAGATTCGAGCAGGACCGGTTGCTGGTCCCGTTGACTGATTCCGATGAAGACGACGCGTTCACACATCCGGCTATGATTGCCGAGGTTGATCCGCTTGGTGACCTCACGCGCAGCGAAATGTTGGAAACGCTGCGCGCTTCAATTCTGGCGCTGCCCGCTCACTACAGAGAGGTGGTTGTGCTCTGTGAGTTGCATGAGATGAGCTACGCGGAAGCCGCGACCGTCGTTGGCTGCGCGGTGGGGACGGTGCGCTCGCGGCTTCACCGGGCCCGCGGGCTGCTGGTCGAACGGCTGAGGGGCGGGCGCGATCGCGATTCAGATTCCCAGCGTGTCAATCCGGCGAGGTGCTTCGCATGAACTGCAAAGATGTTGAAGCTGTTGTAAACGACCTTGCGAGAGATCAAATCATGGAGGCGAGTCTGCGCGAGGCTTCGCTGTCGCACGCGGCATCGTGTTCGAATTGCGCAATCAGGCTCGACGATGCCCGCTCGCTAACCGGGGGATTGCGATGGCTGGCGGCCGCGGCGGCAGGCGAAGAAGCGCCGGCGCGCCTTGAAGCCTCGCTCCTGGCGGCATTCCGGGAAAATCGCTCCGCGACGCCTCGAATTGAGTTACAACCCGCACGGACTGTAAAGCAACGCTGGTTGTACGTCGCGGCGGGCATCGCGGCTGCGGCGGCTATCGTGATGTTGATTTCGCTGATTGCCTCGCGAACTCAGAACTCGGCGCCGAGCGTGCCGCAACAAGCCGTCGGGTCGCCGTCCGGGCCAGACAACGAGCAGGCGAAACCTAAAACTTCGAGCACGGACCAAAGAGAAGTCGCGATCGACAGTGCGGATCACAAGCGGAGAGCGGCAACCAAGCACGCGAGACCCCCGAGGCCGAGAATTGACTCGGAACAATCTCGCGCCGAGGTGGAGATAGCGACCGATTTCATCCCGCTGGTCCATAGAGGGAGTTTGACCGGCCTGGACAGCGGGCAACTTGTGCGGGTCGAGCTGCCGCGCTCCGCGCTGATGACGTTCGGGCTGCCGATAGATATGGACCGGGCCAACGAGCCCGTTAAGGCGGACGTCGTGGTGGGCCAGGACGGGCTCGCGCGTGCGATCCGATTTGTTCGTTAAACCCGGGAGAGCGGGCCTTCCACCCGCATGGTGGCAAGGCCACGTCTTTTGAAACAAATTGAAAGAGAGGACGATTATGAGAATTAACAGAAGAGCGATCGCCGCGATCATCTGCGCATTGGCACTGCTTGGAAGTGTCGTCGGCGCACAGGAGAAGAGACCGGCCCAGACCTTTGTGTTCAGCAGCGGGGGAGGAGGTCAGGTTGTCACCGGCGGGGCCGGCGGGTCAGTCGCGTGGGCGTCACAAGGAGACAATACCTTCGTTTACCTTTCCACCGAAATGAGCTTGAAGGACAAGCTGGTGAAGGGCGCGCCGTACTCCGCGCAAGCCGTGACCGAACAGGTGCAGGTGTTGGCGGATGGCAACCGGATAGTCAGGCGCGACACCGCGTCGGTGTACCGGGACAGCGAAGGCCGGACCCGACGCGAGCAGAGCATCAAAGCGATTGGACCTTACGCTGCGTCCGGAGAGCCTCAAGAGATGATCTTCATCAATGATCCCGTGGCCGAAGTCAACTACATTCTGGATTCGAAGAATCGAACCGCTCGAAAGATGGATCTGTCCGGGATGGCCGTCGCTCGCAAGAAGGCGGTCGAAAGCGCCAGAGCGCGAACGGTCGAGGGAAAGGGAACCTCAGGCTCTGATCAGCAAAAGATCGAGGAAAGAAAGCAGGTCGAGATTGCCAGAGCCGGCGGAATTGGAATGAGGGGACCGGGGCCGGGCCCGGTGTTCGAAAGCTCGATTGGATTTGCCAAAGAGTTCCGGAAAGATCAGATGAAGGAGGAGTCGCTCGGCAAACAGATTATCGAGGGGGTTGAAGCCGAAGGCACTCGAACCACCCTAACCATCCCGGCGGGGGATATCGGCAATGAGGCGCCAATCTACATTGTCGAAGAGCGCTGGTTTTCGCCCGAGCTGCAGGTGCTCGTGATGAGCAAGCACAGCGATCCGCGAATGGGCGAGAACACCTATCGCCTGACCAACATCAATCGCAGTGAGCCGGCGCACTCGCTCTTCGAATTGCCTTCCGACTACACGATCAAGGAAACAATCGCTCCCGGAATGCGGACGAAAATCGAGAGCGAGCTACGCAGGCCCGGTGAGAAGCAATCTCAGTAGAACCAGGAAGTATCTCCTCCATTTGACAAGGCGAAGCAATGTAAGCTGCTTCGCCTTGCTTCTTTTTGCTAAGAGCTCGCCACCAAGCATCCAGAACTCAAAGGTCCACCAAAACTTCTCTTCGTGAGCCTTCGCGACTTGGTGTCCCGGTGGCAAGAGAGAAATCGCGACGTCAACATCAACGTAATTTTTTCGTGACCTCAACCGCCGCGGTACTCAAGGGTTTGAATTTCTGTACAGCTCGGCTCGCTGGTTCGATGGGTCGACAAACTGATACGCTTCGCAGACCCCATTACTGAAAACTGAGCCTGACCTCCGAAGTCGAGGAGAACAACGAATGCATCCAACGGAACCGCGTATCAAACCGCTCCCCGAGCCGCAGTGGGATGACGAAACTCGCGAGCTGCTGGAAGGTCTGCGCCGTGACGGCCGGGTGTTCAACATATTCTCGACGCTTGCGCGCCACCCGAAGCTGCTTAAGAGATGGCTTGTGTTCGCGGGGCACATTCTGGGCAGGTCTTCTCTTCCGGCGCGGGAACGCGAGATCGCCATCTTGCGAATGGCGTGGCTCTCAGGGGCCGAATACGAGTGGGGCCACCACGCGGCCATCGGCAAAGACGCCGGTCTGGGGGCTGATGAGGTCCGTCGAATCACCGAGGGACCCGCCGCCAAAGGATGGGACGCATTCGATGCGACAATTCTTCGGGCGGTCGACGAGCTCAACTCGAACACCGCTCTCAGCGATTCAACCTGGAGCCTGCTTGAAGAGCGCTACAACACCGAGCAACTCATCGACTTCGTCTTCACCGTTGGTCAGTACAAGCTGGTGTCGATGGCGCTCAACAGTCTGGGTGTTCGACTGGAAGAAGGCTTCGAGGGCTTCCCGCGATGAGACTCAAGGACAAGGTAGCGATCGTAGTGGGCGCCGGTCAGACTCCCGGCGACACAATAGGCAATGGCAGGGCGACGGCCATCCTGTTCGCGCGGGAGGGCGCGCAGGTCGTGCTCGTCGATCGCGATCTCGATTCTGCGCTCGAGACCGCTGCGATGATCGAGGCTGAAGGCGGCAAGTGCATCGCCATCAAAGCGGATGTGACAAGAGAGGACGAGTGCAAGGCGTTCGCGCAGGCTGCCGTTGAAACGTTCGGCAGGATCGATGTCCTGCACAACAATGTCGGCATAGGTCCCGGCGACAACTCGATCGAGCTACTGACGGAAGAAGCGTGGGACAAAATCTTGAGCGTGAATCTGAAAGGGATGTTCCTGTCGTGCAAGGGCGTGTTGCCGGTGATGAGACAGCAACAAAGCGGCTCGATCATAAACATCTCCTCGATTGCGGCGGTCTGCTCGGCAAGCATAGTCGCGTACAAGGTATCGAAGGCAGGCGTCAATGCGCTCACTCATCAAATAGCGATGGACAACGCTCGGTTCGGCATTCGCGCCAATGTGATAATGCCGGGGCTGATGAACACTCCGATGGCGATCGAGGGACTCTCGAAAGCTCGCGGCATCCCTAAGGAGGAGCTGATTCGCGAACGTGACTCTCGAGTCCCGCTTCGAGGGACGATGGGGACCGCCTGGGACGTTGCCTACGCGGCATTGTTTCTCGCGTCCGATGAATCCGGCTTCATAACCGGCGTGTTGTTGCCGGTCGATGGCGGCCAAAGCGGTCGGATTGGCTAAGCTGGGAGCGCGAGCACTCTGCCCGCTTTCGGCAAACATTATGCTCGTACGTGCTGAAGCCTCGGAAGACCACCCGGCCGTCCGACGCGTCAACGAACTCGCCTTCGGGCAACCCAACGAAGCCGATCTTGTCGACGCGCTTCGCGAGAAAGCACGCCCCTACATCTCGCTGGTCTGTCTCGTTGACCGCGAGATTGCGGGGCACATCTTCTTCAGCCCCGTGACAATCGAGTCAGAATCGGAATCATTCACCGCCATGGGGCTCGCGCCGATGGCCGTGTTGCCGTTACGCCAAAATCAAGGGATCGGGTCGCTGCTAGTTCGCGAGGGACTCAAGGAGTGTCAGCGTATCGGCCACAACGCAGTCGTAGTGCTCGGGCATCCCGAGTACTACCCGCGCTTCGGGTTTGTGCCCGCGAGCTCAAAGGGTCTTCGATGCGAGTACGACGTGCCTGATGACGTTTTCATGGTCGCGGAACTCAGCCCGGGCGCTCTCCGAGGAAGAACCGGACTTGTTAAGTATAATTCGGAGTTTGGCAAAGCGTGACGACGGAGGACCGAGATCGGACTGCGCGGAACGGCTCGCATGTGTAACTTCTAACTGCACTCTCCGTCGCCTACGGTCGGTGGAATTGTGCGCTACAACCCCGGCTGGTTCACGGAGTTGAGACTCTACTATGAAAGCCGAGCCCGAGCAAAACACGACTCACCTCCATTCTCGTATCAGCTTAGAGCGTCGATAAACCATTTGAAATCCGCGCCGCTCCACGTTGCGTTGGGAGACGGTGTCCAGGCCGGTAGCCACCATCGCGAGATCGCACCCCGACTCGGCGGCGACCTCAAGCCGCGCGAGAATCAGAGCCGTCTGCACCCCCCGGTTTCTGAACTCCGGAAGCGTCCCCGCTCCGCCGAGCGATGCAACGCCACGGTGGATCGACATCATTGCGCCTCCCGCGGGAACGCCTTCCACCTCCGCCATGAAGAAGTGCGCGCCGGCGGCGTAAAACGGGTTCTTGAATAAGTCCAGGAATTCGGGCGTGATCTCGACGTTCTCGAAGAAGCTCTTTGCGACGAGTTCGGTGTAGGTATCGAGTTCTCTCTCTTCCGGGCTGCGTACGCGAATGCCGCTCGAGTCGTCCGGCCACAGGTTTGATTCCCTTTCGACGATCTCTCTCGCGAAGACGTTTGACTCCTCAATCTGACGATAGCCTCTTTGGCCCAGCAGCTCGAGCAGAGAGGGATCAGCGAGCGGGCACGTCTCGACGTTAACCGCCGAACCTCGCGACTGATAGAAATGCTCCATCCGCTCGAGGTCCGCGGCCCGCACTGGGCCGTTGAAGCCTAAAGCGAACGCCTGCGTCAACGGCGAGTCAACGCCCGCAAAGCCCGCGTGACCGCCCGCGACTTCGATCGCAACTTCTTCTGAATACGAGTGACGTCGCGCCCAGGCGCGGGCAAACTCCACGCCCGCGAGCGCGTCGGTCATCTCGAGTCGACGAGCAAGCTCGGCGTCAACGGATAACATTGAACCTTCCCTACGGCATGAACCGCGCGAATTCAGCTAGAGGCATTGCCGCGAAATAATAACAGGTCGGGAAGAGGACCTGGGAGCGCACGCGGCTCGCGTGCTCAGTTCGAAGGTGTTGCACCTGGGAGCGCACGCGGCTCGCGTGCTCGGTTCGAATGTGGTGCACGTGGGAGCGCACGCGACTCGCGTGCTCGGTTCGAATGAATTGCATTCAAGCACGCGAGCCGTGTGCGGTCCCAGGTTTCTGGTTCTCGCGTCGGTCATTGACATTCTGGCGTGCTCGGTTGTAATGGGTTGCAATCAAGCACGCGGGCCGCGTGCGCTCCCAGGTTCAGTCATTGCACATTCTTGCACGCCTCCATCAACTGAGGTATCGCCTTACCACTCTGCTCATGATCTCAACGCCGATGGGCAGGGCAGATTCATCGATATCGAATCGCGGTGAGTGGTGAGGATGAATCAGCCCCCGTGCTTCATTGCGAGTGCCCAGGAAGAAGTAACACCCCGGAACGCGCTCGAGGAAGTAGGCCATGTCTTCGCCGCCCATCGTGCGCACCGATTCATCGCGGATGACATTCGCAGTCCCGACTACTTCCGCCGCGCACTCGGCGACCAACTGGCACATCTCGGAGTTGTTCACCAGCGGCGAAGACTGCCGGATGTAGTCGAGTTTGTAAGTGGCGCCCATCGATTCGCATACGCCGCGTATCACTCGCTCGACCATTTCAGGGATAGTGCGGTGAATATCCTTGTTGAATGTGCGGACGGTACCGCGCAACGTGGCAGTGTCGGCGATGATGTTGAACGCAGTTCCGGCGATGAATTTTCCAACCGTGACCACCGCGGAATCGAGTGGCGCCACGTTCCGGCTTACGACTGTCTGAAGCGAGGTGACTATTTGGGCGGCGGTGACTATCGCGTCGACGGTCTGTTGAGGCATCGCGCCGTGGCCGCCCACGCCTTGCACGGTCAGCTCGAATTCATCGACTGCGGCCATCAACGCACCGGTGTAAACACCAACCTGGCCGACCGGCAAGTTGTTCCAGACGTGAAGTCCGACGGCCGCGGTGACCTTTGGGTCTTCGAGCACACCGTCTTCGATCATGGCCATGGCGCCGTTGCCGCCCTCTTCGGCAGGCTGAAACGCAAACTTCAAACTCCCACGAAGCCGCTCGCGTTCCGCCGCGATTCTCGTTGCAACTGCGAGGGCGATCGCCACGTGCGCGTCGTGTCCGCAAGCGTGCATCACGCCCTCGTTTTGCGATCGATAATCGACGTCGTTTTCTTCTTTGATCGGCAACGCATCCATATCGGCGCGATACAGGAGCCCGCGCGGCGAAGCTCCCGCGGAACCGGCTTCTGGAGCCTGTTGCGCACCCTCGAGCAATCCGACTACTCCGCTTCTACCGACGCCCGTCGTGACCTGATACGCTGACTCCGACAACCGATCCGCGATCGAGCGAGCGGTGCGCTGCTCGTTGTAGCCGAGTTCGGGGTACCTGTGGAAGCTGCGACGGTCCGCGACGAGACGGCCGACGTCGGCTTCCGAAAGTGAAGTGATCGATTCAAGCTTCAATGCCATCTTAAGCCTCGAGTCGCGCGTCCATCGTGATCTTGGTATTCAGCAAACGCGAGATGGGACAGCCTGCCTTGGCGTTGCCAGCAGCTGTTTCAAACGCCTCCCGGCTTGCGCCGGGAATTTTGACGGTGACGTCTAGGTGACTCTCGGTGATTGTGAATCCGGCGTCCGTTTTCTCCATTGTGATTGTACAAGTTGTGTTTATGCTTTCCGCGGTCAATCCTGCGTTGCCCAACTGCCCCGAGAGCGCCATTGAGAAACACCCTGCGTGAGCGGCAGCGATCAACTCTTCGGGGTTTGTTCCTATGCCGTCTTCAAACCTAGTACTGAACGAGTACTGAGTATTGGACAGCACCCCGCTGTCCGTGGATATCGCACCCTTGCCGTCTTTCAATCCGCCCTTCCATGCTGCCGATGCCTTTCGTTTCATATCCTTTCCTCCTTCCCAGAACCTTTACTGCCAGACAACTGGCCGAAAGGTGCAGTATAGCCAAGGAAGAAGGAGATTGCAGCGCGCGCGGGTCCGAAAGGCTGCAGCTTGTCGGCGGCGGGCGGGAATTGCTCGTCTTTATGATCTTTGCGTCTCTGCGGATTTTTGCGGCTTTGCGCGAAACTCGTCTTTCGCCATCGCGATCACTGTTCTTCGCAGTAACCGCACAGCGGCGTGCGCGCCGCGTCTCGGCGTGGAATCTCTTTTTCACAAACCTCACAATGCCGCCCCAGGTACTCTTCGGCCTCCGCCACCGCTTTACTGGGGACGCCGGAAGGCCATTGCGATACGATCAATTCCAGCAGATTCCTGATCTCTCTCTTGTGTTCGTACAAATCCCGGATGATCGCTTCGGGGTTGATCCCCGCCGCGAGTCGGGCTGTGAACTTCCCGGGCAGCTTTGAAGGCGAACGACCCACTGCGGCAGCCTGTGCCGAGCCCGAGTGAGTGATTGCCTTGAGCTCGTCTCGGGTTAGCCGCACCGTACGGCCCGCCGCACGCACTAAACTCGTGCTCACTGATGCCGCTCCCTCAGCAACACTCCGCCCACAGTGAGGACAGAATCTGGAACTGGCCGGGATTTCGGCCTGACAGGGGCATATCATCATCGTTTCCTTTCTCCTGTTGATCGTTGAGCCGGTTATCCGGGACTCTCCGGTTCTCCCACTCACCTCGTTCGATCTGACATCGCTCACGGCTTTGGGGTAATGTTTGGCGGCAGTGCGGTCACCGGTTCCTTGTTGTTCTGCGCCTGTCTCACTGCAACAACCGTGGCCAGCGTGCCGCCCGCCACTGCTGCCGCGACTATTCCGAGGGTAGTTCCGGTGAATATCCCGGCGGCCACCGTGGTTGATACGCCGACAGTCGTAGAGGCGTTTGTACCTGCAACGGTTGCGGTGACCGAGGTCGAGCCGGACGCGGGCCCGGCGGTGAAGCTGGTGGTTGCGATCCCCTGAGCGTTTGTTGCAACCGTCACGCTGGTTCCCGCCGTGGTTCCCGTCCCCAGCGTACCTCCCTGTCCGCCAAGGAGGAAAATCACCGGCGCATCGGGCACCGGGCGATCGTCTTTGTCCGTCACTCGGACTTGAATCTGCCGTGACGCGCGCGCTCGCACGCTCAATTGGGAGCCGGAGGCAACAGGGCGGCCAAGCTCGTCTACCACTTGTATTTTGAGATCGGCCTGGGGCAACTGATCTTCCGTGACTTTCCCCGCAATGGTGGTAAGCGCGGCATGGCCCTGCTGAACCGCCAGTTTGAATTTTGCTCCGCGAGACGCAGTGAAGACGGAGCCGGCAGCTTCGACGTACGCACCCGCGCCCGCTCCGAGCTTCAGCGTCGCGACTCCGCTGATAAGCGATACGATCAGCACGCTGCCGCTCGTGTCATCCTCAAGCACCGTCCGTGCGGAAGCGAACCTCGCCAGGGTGTCCCGGGCCAGCGCGACTGTGCCGATCTGATCGAAGTCCAGTTGCGCGCCTGTGCCAAAGGTTTGGAGCGTCTCGCCTCCCCAGATGACCTGCTCTCCGCCGCATACGCGTCCGTTGATGGAGAGGGGTGAGAGAGTTTGCGCAGTGCCTATTGGGCCTGCGGTCGCTGTTGCAAAGAGACGGATCGGACGCTCCGAGCTCGAGCCGCCGGCTGACGCCGGTCCGGGTGTCAGGGCGAGAGTCAAGACAGCAACAAGGAAGCTCACAGTAAGAGGCTTGTGTATCATTGCGGGTTTCTCCTTCGTCGACCATCGCTGCAAACTGCACCGGTGTGCGTGGCTCTGCGGGTTCAATCAAGGAGTCAGCCGGTGAAGCCTGCGTCTCGGGAGCACGAGCGTCACCCTCTGTTCTCGAGCGGCGCCTGTGACGCTGGCGGCCGCCGCTCCCAGAGTCGCGGTCGCAGACACGTTTGTTTCGACATCGAACACAGTGACTCGCACGCCGGCGATTTCCGGATGGCTGCTCGCTCCACTGAATGGCTGCTCTACGGTGAAGCTCTGACCCCTGGCCAACCCCAGCGGTTGAAGCGCCTGTGCCAGGATAACTTCAATTGGCTGCCCGGCAGGCTGTCCGCTGCTGTCGAGGAATTGATACGAAGCACGGCTGACGTCCTGATTCGAATCAAACACTGAGTAGGTGAGGGTGAACTGATTTCCCGATTTGGTGAAAGTCACGTCGGGCGGACGGCTGGTGTCGACGGGATCGATCAGCTGTAAAGCGGTTGAAACCCTCCCGGTCAGGTTTATCGTCAGCGTCCTGCCGTCGCCTGTGGTGAAGTTGAGAGTCGAGGTGACCACGTCGGGCAACACTTGATTAGCCGCCAGATTGCTCGTGCGCGGCGCCACTGGCGGAACGGCCGGATTGAACATAACTCTGAAGCTACGCTGGCCTGCGGGGATGGTAACGATTGCGCCAACGTTCAGCTGGGTGTCAGCCGAGCCTGGATTGACCGCAAAAACACTGAAGAGCCCGCTGTCATCCGGGTTAGTAATTTTACCGGCGCTCACGTCGCCGCCGGTTCGCCTGATCGAAGCGAATGTGAGATCAACGGAAGCCGTTGCCGTGTTGGTGATCGCGAATGTATCGGAAGTGGGAGTCTGAAGTGGCAGAACGAGCGGGCTTCCGAAATCAATCGCGGTTTTGTCGGGCGAGGGATTGTTCGGGACGAACGGGTTCACAGTCACCGTGAATCCGCACGACCCTTTGTTGTTCGCGGCGTCGGTAGCCGTGCAGTTGACGGTTGTCGTCCCCAGCGGAAAGTTCGAGCCCGACGGGGGCGAGCAGGTGAGCGTCACTCCCGGAGGATTGCCGACGACTGTGGGTGAGGAATAGTTCACGACCGCCGAGGTCTGTCCTTGCGCCGCGGTGACCGAGACGTTCGCCGGACAATTAATGGAGATCGGGTTTGTTGAGACGGTCAGGCTAGCGGTGGCGGTGTTATTCGACGCGATCGGGTCGCTTGCGGCACTGGTCACCGTGGCGGTGTTGTCGATCCTGGTTCCGTTGGCGACCGAGGAGTTCACGGTGGCTTCGAAGGTGATCGTCGCCGAAGCGTTAGTCGCCATCAACGGGAAGGTGACCATTCGCGAATTTCCTGTTCCGCCGCATACGCCACCGCCCGTCGAGGCGCAGGACGCAAAGGACAAGTGATCGGGGAGGTTGTCGGTCACTACGACGTTATTGGCTATCTCCGGCCCGTTGTTGGTGACGGTGATGGTGTAGGTTACCTTGTCGCCGGGCTTGGGAGTAGTGGTTGAGGCGGACATTGTGAGGGAGACATCGGCCAGCGCCGCTCCCAATGCCACGCACGGAGAGAACTCCGATGTATTGCCGGCCGGGTCGGTTGCGGTTGCGGCAAAGACCTGGCCACCGACTGGCTTGTTGGTGGTGAATTTGAAACTGCCGCTGCAACTAGAATCGGTAGTTACTGTCGTCGAGCCGAGGAGGGTCTCGCCCTCACCGGAACCGGAAGGATCACATTCAGTGTTAGAGAAGACCTGGATAGTGAATGTGGTATTGGGAGTGCTGTTGAGAGTCCCCTGAATCGTGGTGACTCCGGCGGAAGCGAAAGCGGAAGTCAATACAGGCGAGGTCTGTAAGTTGTTCGGGCCGGCGTCCGCGTCGCAGGGATCGTTGGGGGTTGGGCCGTCTGTTGGAAACGCGGCGGTGAGATCAATTCCAAGACCGGCATTCGAGTAGATGGAATTGGAAAGGATGAGATTGCCTGAGAGCGGACTGGCATCAGCAGTCGAGAGGGTTACCCCATCGCCGCCGTTAAATGCGATGAGATTGCTTGCGCCACCGGCCGAACCGACAACGTTGTTGCTCGCGGAACTGCCGCCGGAGGCCTGAATGCTTATGCCGCCCAACGCGTTGCCTACCGGACCGGTGCCGGCCGAATTAGAGCCGATGTAATTGCCTTGAACCTCATTACCGTTTGTAGCGAATGGGGTGCCACCGAGACTACCGGCGAACATGCTGATGCCGAAAGCGCCGTTGCCCGAAATCACGTTTCGCGCAGCGGTCGTCGTTCCTCCCACCCTGTTGTTGGCGCCGGTCACTTGAATACCGGACCCACTGTTCCCCAGAGCTGAGTTGCCGGTGGCGTCAGTACCGATCAGGTTGCCCTGAACGACATTGCCGTTGGACGTGACCGCGCCAGCAAGGATGTTTACCCCAACAGCTCCGTTGCCGGAGAGGAGGTTTCCGACGACAGAGTTGTTAGACGAGCCGATGATTCGCACGCCGCTTCCGAGATTCGCTATTGCGGCTGTGCCTGAGGCGTT
>DATIFP010000168.1:0-112809 GCA_035455165.1 Blastocatellia bacterium | reverse complement strand
CCGGGCCACCTTCGAGCACGGTGAAGGCATAATACCTTGAATTGATCTCAATCAGTTGGAATCCGAACGTTGGATATTGTCTGCCTTCCAGATCGTACATCACGTACCGGTGCGTTGTTTTCGAAACCAACCCGAGATGTGAGGCCGGTATGTGACTGAGGAACTCTTCGGTTACTTCCCGCTGTTCGCGTAGGGTCGAGGCTCGCCTGGCCTTTTCGGAGAATTGCGCGAGTAGCTTTGGCAGCGCATCGGTTCTGAAGCGCTGGTCGTAAAACTTCTTCTCGAGGACTCGTGCAACGTTCTCAAAGAGGGTGCCGGCCGTTTCCGTGGCAATGAATCTTGTCTCGAGCCTTGAGTCGCCCGACGGCGCGGCGGACGCACCGGCCTGAAATCTCGCCGGCTGAGGCTGAGACACGACCGGCGACGCTTGACTGAAAGGAAACGCCGCGAGCAGGCTGAGCATGCCGGCCAGAATCGAAACCAGCACAGACCGTGTTTTCAATCCGCACCTCCTGTGGGTTGACGAGCAGGCACTGAGCTGAATCAAATGAGTCTAACGCCCACGATCGACGGCCGGTTCCCCCAACTTCAAGGCCGTTTTCGCCGATCACAGAGTGGGCCGAGCACACATTCCAGAGACTCCACAGAGCGTTCCAGTTCAACCGCCGATACCTATTGTTTATGAAAGGCAGGAGATCTGGGAGTACGAGCAGGTGATCCGGAATCTGGCTAAACAGGAAGCGCCGACTGCGGAAGAGCTGAATGCGCTTGGTGCTGAGGGCTGGGAATTAGCGGGAGTTTTCAATGATTCTCTGCTGGCATACTCCTATTTCAAGCGACTGGCTAGAGAGGAACGAAAAAGCCGGACGCGTTCCTTCCGACCGCCAAAAGAAAGATAATGCCGCTCGAGTATGTCAGGCGCTATCGGATCGCGCGCGTAGACTCGCCCAGCCTCCAGGCCGGCAGTTGACAATGCTCCTCAGCGGCCTTTGATAATTTGAAGTAGCCGCGCGGATCGCATCGGGTCTATGAGCTTGAGTTGCTCTTGCTGATCGAGCGCATCTTTGTCACGGCCCAGGATATGAAGGAGCACCCCCAGGTTGTAACGCGCCTGCGGGAACTGGGGCTTGAGGTCAACTGCTTTCGAGTAGGACCGCACTGCCTGCTCGTCCTGTTTTGTCTCGCTGTATGCGTTCCCGAGAAGGTAGTATCCATCCGGGTCGTCCGGCCTCTCCTTCGTGAAGTCGAGCAGACCTGCGACTGCCTTCTGAAACAACGGGGCAGCTCGAGCAGATTGGTTCAACCGCTGATAGGCGCGTCCCATATAATAGCTAGTCTCACCGTCTCCAGGCTTGAGGTTCAGCGCCTGCGTGCAGGCCGTTAGCGCGTCCTGATAACGTTCCATATCGTTGTAGGCGCGACACAGATTCGTGTAGCCCATGTAGTTGTCGGGCGCGTTCTTGATTGCCGATCTTGCGGCGTCTGAAGCGGCCTCGTACTGGTCTGAGAGGCTGTAATACCAGCTCAGGCTCACATACGCTGTAGGATTATCTGGAGCGATCGTCAGAATCTGTCTGGCAGCGGAAATCGCCTCCGGATACATGCCCAGTCTACTGTATGCGATGCCAAGCCCCTCAAACGACTCGACGGAGTCCGGCTTGAGACTTGCGGCCTTCTGATAGGAAACGATTGCGTTGCGGTAGTCTCTCGACGCAACCAGCGAGTGTCCGAGGAAGAGATGAGCCTCGACGAGCTGCGGATTCGCAGCCAGAGCGTCGCGATAGGCGCTTATTGCTTTCGGATATTGTCCAAGCGACCTGTAAGCCTGGCCCAGCGCAAAGTGAGAGAGAGGGCTGTCCGGCGCAACTCGAACCAGCCGATTCAAGGTCGCAAGCCCGTCGCCGGATTGGCGCAAGGCGATTTGAGCGAAGCCCTTCCAGTAAAGAGCGTCGAACGAGTTGGGTGAGACCGCGAGCGCTCTGTCGTATTGATTGATTGCGGATCGGTAATCCTTCTTCTGATAAAACTCGTTCCCGCGATTGATGAACCCTTCTGCAGTGGTGTCGTCAGCCGCGACCGATGTTCCCGAAGACATGACCGACGATGGCCGAGAGGGAGCCGCGCCTGGCTGCGAGTATGGGACTTCGAACGAAGCGCCAGTCACCGAGACCTTGGCTCCAGGGTTGACGACGCGAACCGGACCGGAAGATGCTCCTATTGGCACTTTGACGGTGATCAGATCGTCTTGCCAGAAGATTATTTCGCCGGGCACGCCGTTGAATTCAACCGCTCCCGGAGGCTGGTCACTAGCGGTCTCCTTGATCCACGCTCCAGACTCGAAGCCTGAGAAGCCGGCGCCTCGAACTGTTACCGTCGTCCCGGGCGGGCCAAACGTCGGGAGGATCGCAGTGATTCTCGCGCTGCGCTGCAGAGCTTCACCTGCGATTGTTGTTGCCAGAAGTAGCGATAAGAGAATCAATGAACGCCGCATGCTGTCATCCTTGCTTTAAGATCGGGTCGGTTCGAGCCACATCATTATAGTACAAGAGCAAGCACGGTCAATTGACGACTTTGGTTTATGTCCGGGTCAAAAGCAGTTTCACCATCTGTGGGCTAGAGTTCGGATATTTTCCCCGAAGGGGGTTGCGGAAGTGCTCGACGTCAAATGCAATCCGCTGGGTCGGTGTCCGCGGGAGCGCCTTGGCCACAACCCCGATGGGGTTGAGGAACTCGCTCGTCGTCTTTCTCACCCAGGGTAGCCGAGCACGGCAACCCTGGGCTCTTTGGGCCTCAACCGCGTGGTTGATTCCCAGCGCTGAAGATTCTGGGCTATGATCGGAGGTCATCTCTGGGACTCGGCTGCCTGATCGATCAGGGCTGGCTCTTCAATAACCGGCCAACTTACTCCGTGAGCTTGAAAATGCCAGTCGGGCCTGATATAAGTCCTACCGGCTGGTCGGTCGGTAATGCCTAGCCAGAGAACCCCCTCGCAATAGTAAGTCGGCGGGACCCGTTCGCGGGAATGCTGCCATAAAAACCGGTGGTGATTTGAAGCGCACCTCGCGAGCGCCAACGGATGCGCTGCCGACGCCGCTAGAGACGCTTACAGGTGGGTTTCTAGGAAGGGGACGTCATGAAGCCGGTCGTTCGCGCGATTATTCCGCTCACCCTCTTTTTCTTGGCGGTTGCGGCTGCAGGTCAGAGCACACGCTCGGTCGCGCCGAATGGGGCCGGGTTGGCTTCCGACCGCCTCGAGCGCATCACCACAGTGATGAACGAGCACGTAGCCAAGGGTCACATCCCCGGCGCTATTGGGTTGATTGCTCGCCGGGGTAAGATCGGGTATTTCGAAACATACGGGTTTCAGGACAAGGAATCTGCCATACCCATGCGAAAGGATACGATCTTTCGCATGTACTCCATGACCAAGCCCATCACCGGCGTCGCAGTTATGATCCTCTACGAAGAAGGAAAGTTCTTTCTCACGGATCCGGTTTCGAAGTATCTGCCCGAACTCGCCAACATGAAGGTCGCGGTCGTGGAGACGGATCCTCACACCGGCAAGAAGACTCGCTACACGGTTCCGGCCAGACGAGAGATCACGATTCTGGATCTGTTGCGCCACACATCGGGGATTGACTACGCGGGTCCCGAAGACGCGGACGGCAAGCGAATCTATGAGAAGCTGGGAACGAACAGCCTCGATCAAACGATCGGGGACATGGTGAAGAAGATCGGTCAGGCGCCGCTCGTTCACCAGCCCGGAACGAGGTGGGAATACGGGCTGTCGATGGACGTGCTCGCTCGACTGGTCGAAGTAGTTTCGGGTCAGGCTTATGACAGGTTTCTCGAGCAGCGAATCTTCAAGCCTTTGGGAATGAACGATACTGGCTATACGGTTTCTCCCGAAAAGGCAAACCGATTTGCGAAGCTGTATGCGCCGGCAGAAGGCTGGACGATCAAGGTCAACACAACTCCTGCTCAGAACTCGTATTTGAAGCCTGCGGTGAACTTCGGCGGCGGTTCTCAATCCGTGTCAACGGCGGCGGACTATCTGCGTTTCTGTCAGATGCTGCTCAACGGGGGCGAGCTTGATGGCGTTCGCATCTTGAGCCGCAAGACCGTCGAGTTGATGACGTCGGACCACCTCGGCGATATGCCTCGCAGCGCCCTTTTGCCTGCGGGCTATGGCTTTGGCTTCACGATGGCCGTCAGTCACGGCGCGGGAAAGACCGGAGTGCTTGGCTCGGAGGGTGAGTACTTCTGGGGCGGCGCGGCGGGCACGCGTTTCTGGATTGATCCGAAGGAGCAGATGGTTGGGATTTTTATGATTCAGATTCTGCCCCACACCAATCTGACCTACGGAAGCCAGTTCAGGCAGCTGGCCTATCAGGCGATTTCGGACTAAGGAGGTCGTCGCGGCGGGACGCCTCGCGACCAGTTCGCATTGTAATTGACAGTCGTTAAACGTGGTACTAGAGTGGAGCGAAGCCTCGCTCACAACATTCCAGGAGGAGTGAACATGAAACGCATGTGCGGATGGTGCATCAGCGGCGGATTGATTCTGGTTGCCGTCTTCCTCGTTCAGTGGCCGACAAACGCTTCGGACAAGGCGTCTTCCCCGGTCACGTTCACCAGAGACGTAGCTCCGATCCTCTACAAGAACTGCGCAACTTGTCATCGGACCGGAGAGATAGCGCCGATGTCGTTGCTCAGCTACAAGGAGGTTCGCCCCTGGGCAAGGTCGATTCGGGAAGTGGTCGCTGAGCGGCGCATGCCTCCCTGGCTTGCGGACCCGCACTATGGCGAGTTCGCGAATGATCGGCGGCTCTCACAGAAAGAAGTTGATACCATCGTCGCATGGGTGGATGGCGGGGCCAAAGAAGGAGAGGCCAAAGACCTCCCGGCGGCTCCCACATTTTCGGACGTCGGCTGGAAGTTCGGCAAACCCGATGCCGTGCTTTCGATGACCATCGAAGCGAGCGTCCCGGCCGACGGCGTAGTAGCGTACAGGCATTTCGTGGTCCCGACCAACTTCACCGAGGACAAATACGTTCAGTTCGCCGAGATTAGGCGGGGCGATCCGAGCGTAGTGCACCACGTCATCGTCAGCGTCCGTGAGCCCGGTCAGGGACCGCTGCCCCCCGCCGGTGAGTTGAACCTCGGCGCGGCCGGTAACCGCGAAGGCGAAGCGAGAACATTGCAGCAGCAAGGCCAGGGACAGACTCGGAGCCAGAATCCCGACGGTATGCTGCTCGGATGGGCGCCGGGCATGAGCCCGCTGATGCTGAGAGACGGCCAGGCGAAGCTGATTAAGAAGGGCTCGGTCCTGATTTTCCAGATGCACTACACAACGAACGGCCAGGCCAGCAAAGACCGGACGAGCATTGGTCTCTATTTCGCGAAGGGCCCGATCGAGAAGCGAGTCATCACCACGGGCGCGGTGTCTCGGAATCTGGTCATTCCGGCGGGCGAGCCGAACTACGAATCGACGGCGTCGTTCACGTTCAAGGAAGATTCTCACATAGTGAGCTTCATGCCGCATATGCACGTCCGCGGCAAGGACTTCGAATACAGGCTCGTATATCCGGACGGGACTTCGAAGGTGCTGCTGAAGGTTCCGAAGTACGACTTCAACTGGCAACTCAATTACTTCTTGAAGGAGCCGGTCGCTGCGCCGAAGGGCAGTCGCATTGAGTGCCTGGCGCATCACGACAATTCCGCGAAGAACAAATTCAATCCGGACCCGACCAAGGAAGTGCGATGGGGCCCACAGACGTGGGAGGAGATGATGATCGGGTGGCTCGACTACACGATCGATGGTCAGGATCTCCGCAAAGAGACCGCGTCCAGGTGAATCGCTCAACGAGCGCACGGGCCTTCCGGCTTTCGGTCCGTGCCGACTTCTAACCGTCAGAACTCTCAGGAGGAGTATCAGGATGCGATTACTCAAAGTTGGAGCGGTAACGTTGGGCATGTTCACGGTACTGGTGGCGGCAGTCTCAGCAAACGGACCGTCGAAGACATCGGCGACGTTCACCAGAGACGTAGCGCCGATCCTATTCAACAAGTGCATCGAGTGTCATCGCGCGGGCGAAATTGCGCCGATGTCGCTGCTTAGTTATCAGGAGGTCCGCCCGTGGGCGAAGTCCATTCGACAACGCGTTGTCGAACGATCGATGCCGCCTTGGTCGGCCGATCCGCACTACGGGAAATTCTCAAACGACCCGAGCCTGTCTCAGAAAGAGATTGACACGATAGTGTCCTGGGTTGATGCGGGAGCGCCCAAGGGTGATGACTTGGACATGCCGCCCACTCCAAAGTTCGTGCAGGGCTGGACGATCGGCAAGCCGGACGTCGTGCTCTCCATGCAAGAGGAATATGCGGTGCCGGCGGACGGGACAATACCCTATCTTTACTTCACCATTCCGACCGGATTCAAGGAAGACAAGTGGATTCAGGCGATGGAGATCAAGCCGGGCAATCGTGGCGTCGTCCATCACGTGATTGCGTTTACTCAGGATCCGGGAACAGGTCGCAGAGGTGGCGGCGGCGGGGAAGCGCAACAGGGCCGCGGCCAACTCGGCGGCATTACTCCGAACAAGACCGGCGTGACGTTTGCTCCCGGGACGGCTCGCCTAATCAAAGCCGGTTCCAACATTGTCTTCCAGATGCACTACACGACGAATGGTGAAGCAACCAGGGATCGGACGAGCATAGGGTTGGTTTTCGCGAAGGAACCGCCAACGAAGACGGTGGTCACTGGAAATGCTATGAACACTCGCTTCGTGATTCCCGCCGGCGAGGCCAATCACGAGGTCAAGTCGTCTACGACCTTCAAGGAAGATGTGCACATCACTTCGTTTATGCCTCACATGCATTTTAGAGGTAAAGATTTTGTCTACACCGCGGTGTATCCAGACGGTCGCTCCGAGATCCTGCTTCAAGTGCCGAAGTACGATTTCAACTGGCAGTTGACCTATGTGTTGGAGAAACCGATCGCGCTGCCAAAAGGATCGAGGCTGGATTGTGTGGCCCACTTCGATAACTCGACGAAGAACAAATTCAATCCCGATCCGACAAAAGAGGTGCGGTGGGGCGACCAGACCTGGGAAGAGATGATGATCGGCTGGTTCGCCTACACGCGAGACTCGGAGCAACGTGAGACCGCTCTCGCAAAACCGTCGTCGGGCAAGTGAGGCTTGACAGTGTGGAGTCAGAGTTTCGTCGCGGGCGGTCTCGTGAGTTCGTCGAGCCCGCCCGCTTCCGTTTAGGGTAGTTGGAGCTGAAGCGCCTATCGCTGGAAGTGGCCACCTTTGGGTTGTATTCATCACATTGGGAGGAAGAATAAATGCGTAGAGCAATAATCTCTGTGCTCGGGCTCTTACTGTTCCAGACTGTTGGTGCGTCGGGTGCGATGCAACCCGACAAGCTCGAGGGTCGATGGGCGGGTACCGTCGACAGCCTGCAAGGGCAGCAACCGGCGGTTGCCACATTCAAGAAGGATGGCGGCGCCTACACCGGTTCGATCTCAGGGTTGCGCCCGGGCACCGACGCTCCGTTGAAGGACATCAAGCTGGATGGCGATAACGTAACCGCCAAAACTGAAATCGACACGGGGCAAGCGGTCGTCGTCGTGACGTACGCGTTTGTCCTGCAGGGCGATAACTTAAAAGGGAAGGGCGAAGTCGAGTTTGGAGGCCAGACCTATACCTTTACCTTCGACTTGAAACGCGGCGCGCAGGCCGCGGGCGCTCCGGCGGCTCCGGCGCAGCCACCGCCCGCAAGGCGCGAGGTTCCTCAGCCTCAGCAAAAACAGTCGGCCGCCTACTTCGTCGGCCAGTGGGCTTTCAATTGGGTTGGGCGTGAGAGCCCGCTCGGACCCGCGCCGCGAGAAGGAACCGCAACGTTTACGCTTCGACCTGACGGCAAGACACTCGACGTCAGGACCGAAGGGAAGTCCGGCAGTGCGGCCTTTACCGAGAGCGCCGTTGTCACCTGGGACGAAGAGAGCAAGATGCTCACATTCTCCGAACGTCTGGCTAACGGAGTTCAAATTCAGAGCAAGGGAGATTGGCGCAGCCCGATCGCGATACGCTTCACCGTGGACCCAATCAAGGTGAAGGGTCAGACGATCCAGTTGAAGAGGATCATCTCTGTCGTCGCGGCCCACTCGTTTACGGTCACGGAGGAGCTCTCGGAGGATGGCGGGCCATTCGTCAGGCTCGGCAGCGCCATTTACACCAAAGTAGGGGCAAAGTAAACGCGCCCCCATCTTCTTTGGTCCGACAAGCTTGAGCTTGTCGACTCGATTCCAGAGCAAGTGACTGCGAATAAGCTGAAGGTTTGTAGACTACTATAGAAAGGAAAATCGATGGCCGAAAGCCAGGCAATAGGCGTCGACGATTTGTTCTCGATCAAGGGTAAGGTGGCGCTGGTGACGGGCGGGTCAAGGGGCATTGGGCTCATGATCGCCCGAGGTTTCGTGGAAGCCGGGGCCAGAGTCTATATATCGTCGCGGAAGAAAGACGTTTGTGAGCGCGTTGCCGGCGAGCTCTCCAAGATCGGCGCTTGCATTTCAATACCGGCTGATCTTTCCACCGCGGACGAATGCGCGCGCCTGAGCAGGGAGCTGTCATCAAAAGAAGAGGCCCTGCACATACTCGTGAACAATGCCGGGGCTGCGTGGGGCGCCGCTCTGCAGGAGTATCCGGAAGCTGGGTTCGACAAGGTGATGGACACCAACGTCAAGGCGATGTTTTTCCTGACCAGAGACCTGGTACCGATGCTCGAAAAGGGATCCCGGCCCGACGATCCTGCGCGAGTCATCAACATCGGCTCGATTGACGGCATCAAGGTGCCAAGCGTCGAGAACTATGCCTACGGGCCGAGCAAAGCGGCCGTCCATCATTTGACGCGAGTGCTCGCGGTTAAGCTCGGGCGGCAGGGGATCACCGTCAACGCAATCGCGCCCGGCCCTTTCGAAAGCCAGATGACCAAATGGCTGCTCGAGAACTTTCGGGGTCAGATCGAAGAACAATGCCCGCTTGGGCGGATCGGCTCGCCGCCCGATATGGCAGGAGTGGCAATCTATCTCTCCTCTCGCGCCGGAGCATATGTGAATGGCGTCGTGATCCCGGTCGACGGCGGGATATGCATAACGTGAGCACGCCATCAGACTTCAATGTGAAAAACTCTAACAACGATGGAGGGGTAACGGTGCGAGACTACAGGCTTCTTCAGGGTAAATCCGCAATTGTTACCGGGTCCGGGCGAGGGATCGGGCGCAGCATAGCAACGCTCTTTGCAGATCACGGCGCTTCGGTTGTCATCAACGACATCGACGCTGATGTTGCCGCTGCCACCGCTAACGAAGTGAGTGCGGCGGGCGGCAAAGCGGTCGTTTGCGCCGGAAGCGTAACCGACGCTGAGTTCCCGGATCGGCTCGTCAAGAGCTGCGCCGAAGCCTTCGGCGGCATCGACATTATCGTGAACAACGCGGGCTACACCTGGGACGCCGTAGTACAGAACATGACCGACGAACAGTGGTACGCGATGATAGATATTCACCTCACCGCGCCTTTTCGGATCATTCGCGCCGCGACGCCTTACATGCGCGAGGTGGCAAAGCAAGAGATAGCGGAAGGGAAGCGGGTTCACCGTAAGATCATCAACGTCTCATCGACCTCCGGAGTCGCCGGAAATCCTGGCCAGATCAATTACTCGGCGGGGAAGATGGGAATCGTCGGAGTGACAAAGACGATGGCAAAGGAATGGGGACGCTTCAACATCAATGTAAATGCGGTCGCCTACGGTTTCATCGAGACTCGCCTGACACAGGCTAAAGAGAAGCACGAGACGATCGAGCGAGCGGGCAAGCAGGTCGAGTTAGGCATTCCCGATCAGATGCGACAGATGGCCGCTCAGTTCATTCCGCTTGGCCGTCCAGGCACTCCAGATGAAGCGGCCGGTCCAGTGTTGTTTCTCGCGTCTCCGTTGGCGGACTACGTAACCGGGGCGCTCGTGCTGGTGACCGGCGGGTCGTACGTTTGAGCCGGGCTGCCCGAGATCTAAGACTGCAGTCGCCGAGCGGCAACGAGGGTGCCGCGAGCGTCATACGCTTCAAGCCTTATTTCGCGCTTTTCGTTGTCGCGGTTGCTTAGCATCACGGTTCGCCGCTCGACCGATCCGCGGGCCGCGTCGAAAGACTTGTACGGCCGCCCGTCCAGGTATATATCGAGGCGCGAAATCCTCTTCGAGCTGCTGTGCGGCCCAGTCTTGGAGCTTGCGCTAAAGGTTAATCCCCTCGATCCGTTCCTCTCGAGTAGTTTTGCCGAAAGCGAATACACCGGCTTCTTCTTGAGAATACTGACCGCCCTTGCGATCAAATCCTGATTCCTCTCGAGTACATCCAGCTTTGTCATGTAGTGGCGATGATCCGGCGCGATTCCCAGCTCCTCCAGCGGTCTTCCCGCGTGTTTGCCGACACGAATGCTGCGCCGCATCGCGACAAGCATATCCGCGCCCTTTGGCAAAGGCTTGAACGGCGATTGAGGTTTGTGGCGGACGGCGTTGATCAGGTCCTGATACCACCAGACATTTGCGCCGCCGGCGCCGGTGTTGTCGCTGGTTCCCAGGATCTCTCCTACCTCGTTGTCCTGAAAACCGGCCGCGAATATGTCAGTCGTGCTGTATGAGAGGGCATCGGTAATCAACAAGACGGGTCCGTGGTAGATCTGGCCTATGTTGTTGCACGACACGTCCGAGTTGAGTGGAAAGCCGCGCGAGTAGGTCGCGCCGGTGACCACTGACTCGGCGATAGAGTCGGCCCATCGAGAAAGGTGCCAGCCTTTTGGCGCAAGGCGGCAAATCTCGAGGTTCAGCGGTGTGTTGATGAATTCGAAGAGCTCGGGCTCTATCCGACGGGGTGTGAATAGCTGGAGCAGTCGCTCACCTGCCCTGATCTTTCCTCCGCCGTTACCCCGTACGTCTATGATCAGGCCTTGCTGCGGAAACCCTTCCGATGTAATCACTCGAGCAAACTCTTTTACGAACAGTTCGGGGTCATCCACCTCGAAACTGAACAGGCGAATGTATCCAAAGTCTCTACGGTTTACCCTTCTGATCTCCGCATAGAACGCGTGCTCGAGGGACTTAGGTACGCTCACGTTGCGAGGCGCGAAGAGACTTTTTCTGACGTGATTTATCTTGGTTTTCTTGACGTCGATGGCGACCCGTTTCTTCGGAGAAGCTTTTGATGCGTTTGGAGTGACCGCGGGGGCCACACTGTATACCAGCCATTCTTGCTTCAGCGTCAGGATCTCGCCGGAGTTGGACCGATACGTGAGCGCTACCCATGCCTCGTCTGGCGGCAGGGAAGTCTCCAGCGGTCTGATCGTCAAGTTGTCGAGTCCGCGCGCGAAGCGGGCCTCGATGTTGCTGCCCGCCTGGCTTTCACCGTTGATCTCGATTGCCCGCTTGATGGGGACGCCATTCCAGTAGAGCACCTCGATGCCTGGCTCGAAGCACCGTATCGAAGGCTCGGGATCCGGAATCGATCTGTAGAATTCCTCCGCCATCCGCGCCACCATGAACTTCTCGACGCGTTCGCCTTTTCCGTTTCTTTCGAAGTACTGTTCTATAAGAAAAGGGAGATAGGCGACCTGATCTTTGAACGGCTCGGGCAGAAGATAAAGCGTGTGAAGGTCCCGAGTCGAAGCGAAGATTTCCATCAGCCGCTTGTGAAAGGTGATCTCGCTGGGCATCTCGTTTTCCTTCATTTCCAACAGGCGGAACCTCAGGAGCTTGAGCCGCTGGATTGGATCAACCGCATGCATCGCGCGCTTGAGCGGAAGATGAACATAGTTCATGTTGAGTAGCAGCAGTGCCTGCTCTACTATGCGCAAACGGTCTCCTCTGGACAGTTTTCCCTTTCGCTCGACGGCTTTCAAAAACGTTGATAGATGCGTCAGTTTCCCCGGCTTACGCCTGATGGCGGCCGCGGCTTCTTCGAGTCTGCCTCTGGTTCCTATTTGATCGTCCGTTTGTCCCACTTCGCTACCTCCGGACTCGAGCACCTACAGGCGCCTACGACCCTTGCCGAGCGCAGGCACACCAGAACTATTTGATCGATCACGACCTTCAAGCCATACACAAGCAAGCCATACACAAGTTCTCAACGCGCAATGGCTTTAGAGGTGCAATCACCGAGAGCACGAATTGATATCTAATTGTGGGGTCCAGGAAGCGAGCGCCCAGGCTGAGAATTAACTGTTGCTGCATCTGCGACAACGTTCAACTGAAGGGCCGGAGATCAAGCCTGGGCAAACGATGAAGCTCGTCTCCTATCTTTTCTTCTTCGTTGCCTTCTTTGCCCCTGCCTTCTTCGGTCCGCCTTTTTTCCCGCCGGGCTTCTTACCGCCGCCGGCTGATCCGCCGCCCGGGCCGCCGCCCTCGCGGCTGCTGAAGCACGCGCGAGGTAGCTGAATCCCACCGTAAATGTCTATCCGGTTCTCGATCATTGTGTCGTTCTCCTTATCTTGGTCTGACTTCATTTACTACGCGCAAGGAACTCGGTGAGCTGATTGCGATAAGCCATGATGTCTGGCCTGCGCCTGTACGTATCGAATGCTTCCGCGCCCAATCTTTCGCGAAGCCCGTTGTAGAGGTTATCGGCCCGGGACGCATATTCCCGAGCTTCGGAATTGCCGGACAGTTTTGCGGCGCGCGCCGCAATCAGAAGCGCCCGCCACTCCGAGTCTTGTTGGCCGGCTTTGGCAAACAGGGCCTGCGCCTGTTGCGCATTGGCCCGCGCGCCTTCGGCGTCGTTCGCCTTCAGCAATACTTCGGCGAGCGCCAAAAGGGCGCTGGAGATCATTCGCGGGCTTTTCACCTCCCTTGCGAGGGTCACGGCTTCTTCGCACAGCTTCTTAGCCGGTTGCGGGGCGCCCGAATAGGCTTGGGCAAGACCGATGGTGTATTTTGCGGCGAGCACCAGATCCTTTGCTTGTGTGCCAGCCAGTTCCAGAGCCCGTTCACCCTTTGCCTTGGCCTGGTCGAATTGCAGCCTGCTCAGCTCCATTTGAGAATCCGTCGCGTGCGCCCACGCCGCAATTAGCTTATAGCCTGCCTCCGGCTGGTCGGCTATCTTGAGCGCACTGTCGAGCGCATGTCGCGCCTCGTCGTAGCGACCCAATTGCCAGAGCAAGGTGGCGCGATTTGTCTGATTGTATCCCATATCTGCCTTGGCGCCGCGCAATTCGTTGATCTTATAACTCTCGTCGAAATGAGGAAGGGCCTCGCCGTATCTTTCTTGCTCAATACCAAGAAGAATGCCGATGCTTGACTGCACGGCAGCCTCGCGCGCTGGATCGCCCAAATCCCTGGCCAGCTTGAGAAGTTTTTCGAAAGTATCAAGCGCGACATCATACTCGCCCTTATCCCGATGGGCGCGTCCGAGCATCAGCAGCGCGTTTGATGTTTCGAGCCGATAGCCTGCCGTTTGGTAGAACTCCAATGCCTCTTCAAGGAGCGGGATCGCCTTATCGATTTCCCCCTGTGGGAGACTCACCGCGCCGAGGAAATACTTCGCCCTTGCCTCCGTCCTGCGTGCCCTGTCGGTTTGCGCGAACTCCAGCGCCTGAGTGAAGTAATTTGCTGCTTCCTTGAATTCGCCGCGAAAGCGAAGTGTGTCACCAAGATCGATCAGACCGTTGGTTGCGAGGTTTCGTATTTTGTTGGCCTGGGCAAGCGCAATGGCGCTGGTGGCGGTGTCTTTGGCTTTCTGAGTATTTCCCTGGGCGGCGTAAACAGTACTCAATTGTAGCTGTGTCCTGACGGACTGATACTTGTTGTCGAGGCTTTGTGATTTCTGCAGCGCCGCTTCCAACTGGTTTTGCGCCTCGGGAAGTTTTCTCATCCTGCTGAGGAGAGCGCCGCGCTGGTAGAGGACTTCTGTGAGCCCTTCCTCGCTGGACATCGCCTGATAAATGGTTTCGGCTTTGTCGAGTGCATCCGTGGCGTTTTTGAGATCCTGGCTCCTGCCGTATAGAACTGCCAACCGGAGAAAGGCGGCGGCCGACTGCGGGTCCGCTTTGGTCGCCTGCGCATAATACTCAATAGCTCTGCTTATGTTTTCATTTTTCTCGTAAGCTCGCCCGAGATCCACATAAGCGGCTGCCCTGTCATTGTCCGCCGCCTGCTGGGCAATTTTCCCGTAGTGTTCGATTGCGCTGGGAAAGTCACGCCTTACGGTCGCCGCTATGGCATCTAGGTAGAGGGCGTCGCCGCTTGTGAGCGACGATCGGTCCGGCACGAGAGACATCGCATGGAGCAGTTCCTCCATCGCTCTGTCCACAAAGTCCATCTCCAGATACGCGTCAGCCAGTCGCGCATGCGCAAGCGCGAATCTATTGTCTATTTGGACCGAGCGTTCGAGCGACTTACTCGCCTGATAATACGCGCCCGCACGGATGGCATCCGCGCCTCGTTCGTACCATCCCCTCGCTTCCGGCGCCGGCTGATAAGGCGAGCGCCGGATACCGATTGCCGCCAATACTCCGGCGGCCACCAAGGCCACCACCAGAAAGCCGATCTTTATGCGGGTCGGTGCTTTCAGAAATTTGCCCTGAAGGCTCCCCGCGAAAGTTCGGCGTGAAGAGCCCGGCTCGGGAGTCAACTGGCGTGTCTGTGAAGCAGTTCCTTCCTGGATTGATTTCTGGAGACCGAGGAGATCAGCGAGCAGTTCGCCGGCGGACTGGTAACGCAGATACGGGTCTTTGGCCATCGCTTTCAGGATGATTTTGTCCAATCCGAATGGTATTTCGGGGTTTCTCAGCGAGGGCCTGGGCGGATCGAATTGAATCACCTGGAGCGAGATCTGAATTTTGCTCGAACCGGAGAACGCGGAACTGCCGGTTGCGCATTCGTAGAGCGTCACTCCAAGCGAAAATAAATCACTGCGCGCATCTATTGGCAGATCCTTGAGCTGTTCGGGGGACATATATCCGACGGTGCCGACTACTTCTCCAGTGTCCGTCAAACGGCTTTCTGTCGGAGATGTGGTAAGCGCCGTCTGGTCTGCCACAATTTTCGCGAGACCAAAGTCAAGGACCTTCACCTGCCCGCGAGGGGTAACAATGATATTCTGCGGCTTGATGTCTCTATGAATGATGCCGTGCGAGTGAGCCTCGGCCAGTGCGGCGGCAGTTTGGACCCCGATATCTACTATCTCTGCCGGTGACAACGGATTGTTCCTGATCGCGCTGGCGAGAGTGTTGCCCTCGACGTATTGCATGACGATGAAGGAGGAATCGCCCTCTTCGCCTACTTCGTGGATTGGACAGATGTTGGGGTGATCGAGTGTAGCTGCAGCTTGCGCCTCTCTGAACAATCGCCTCTTAGCCTGTTCATTTCCGAGCGATCTGGAAGGCAGCATTTTGATAGCTACTTTTCGGTTGAGGATCAGGTCTTCGGCAAGGTACACCTCACCCATGCCACCCGCGCCCAGCTTCCTCACGATCCGGTAGTGAGATATCTCTTCAGAAACCAAAACCAATGACCTCGGGGCTCGGAGCACAAAGAGTCGCAGCGAATCGACGCCACACCTGCAAAATAATCATCGATCGTCGGGTTCAGCGCGTCGTCGAGCGTTCTACTCTATAGCACGTTGGATTGTCAATCGCGAGGGTCCTACGCGTCAACGAAGAAGTTCGAAGATGCTAACGGGCGGAAGAGCAAGTAGTCGTTTTACTTACACTACTGTGGTCCACTGCGTCGACGATTCACTTACGGCTGATCTGAGCCGGCTTCACAACGATTTTCCTCGCGTGATATATTGCTGGTCTTTTCGCATCATAGCCCAGTGCGCAGGGAGAATAGCTTGAGCATATTGGTCGACAAGAGTACTCGCGTTGTAGTTCAGGGGATCACCGGTAAGGAAGGCTCCTTTCATGCAGGCCAAATGATCGCATACGGCACGAAAGTGGTCGCTGGGGTTACCCCGGGCAAAGGTGGAAGCGAGCACCATGGGGCGCCAATCTTCGACACCGTATCCGACGCGGTGAGGGCGACGGGAGCTAACGCAAGCGTGATATATGTTCCGCCTCCGTTCGCGGCCGACGCAATTATGGAAGCAGCGGAGGCAGGATTGCCGCTGGCAGTGTGTATCACCGAAGGTATACCGGCTGTCGATATGGTGCGGGCGTTTGATTACTTGCGCAGTCGGGAAACGCGGTTGATCGGTCCAAACTGTCCCGGGATAATTTCGCCGGGAAAATGCAAGATAGGAATCATGCCGGGCCACATACACGCGGAAGGGCGCGTGGGGGTGGTGTCCCGAAGCGGTACGCTGACCTACGAGGCGGTGCATCAACTCACGCACCTGGGTTTGGGTCAATCGACCGCAATCGGCATCGGAGGCGATCCAGTGATCGGCACAAACTTCGTCGATGCTCTGGCGTTGTTTGAACAGGATCCCGAAACGGATGCCGTGGTTATGATAGGGGAAATAGGAGGCACCGCTGAAGAACAAGCGGCGCAGTTCGTGCGCGAGAAGATGACAAAGCCGGTGATTGGGTTCATAGCCGGCCAGACGGCGCCACCGGGAAGAAGGATGGGACACGCAGGCGCGATCATAGCGGGCGGGAAGGGAACGGCAGCCGAAAAAATGACGGCCATGCGGGAAGCGGGGATTCACGTTGTGAAGAGTCCCGCCGACATCGGCGTGCGAGTCGCCGAACTGCTCAGCAAGAACCGATAATAGTCGAGCGAGAGTTGTGAATGACGGACGGTTTGGGAACCATAGGGAGATACCTGATCGTCCTTGGTGCAGTGATCATCGCGGTCGGTATCGTCTTCGTTCTAGCCGCACGGTTCCCGGGTCTTAAGATCGGAAGACTGCCAGGCGATATCTATGTTGAGCGGGACGGGTGGCGATTCTACTTTCCGCTTATGACCTCGATTCTCTTGAGCATAATTCTCTCGTTCATTTTCTGGCTTATCGGCCGGAAGTAATATCAATCCGCATAAGCGCATTAAGGTCAAACCTGAGTATGAAGGCGAAGAAGACAGCGAGAATAGTCTGCGCCAACGAGAACGAGTTTTGGACTACTCAAAAGCAGTTTTGGCAATGGGTACGAGAGGGGTTAGTAGACGTCACCGGCCAGCACCCGCTCACCGGTCGATTTGCCGGAAAGCGCGAGAAGCTGCTGGTAATGGTTCGCCATGTCATACTCGACAAGGGCAGCCCGAATCACAAGCAAGAAGTCCTAGGTGCCTATGGCAAGCTCAAGCCCCATGTCAGTAAGAGGCGAAGCGAAGATCAATGAGTGTTTCGCGGATCAATGCCTGTTGATTCCCACGCTCGAATTCGCAGTTAGCCTGTAATCACAGTTATTTGCGCTCTGTGAGCTCTACTTTTTCTTTATCTATCTAACAATGCTCAACAAATACTTCAGATTAAGGGATAATGGCACCAGTGTTCGCACCGAAGTGATCGCTGGTTTCACCACCTTTGCGACGATGGCCTATATAGTCTTCGTCCAACCTGCGGTCTTGGGCGCTGCGGGGATGGACGTCGGCGCGGTCTTCGTTTCCACGTGTCTTGTTACAGCCTTCGCCACGGCTCTGATGGCGCTTTTGGCGAATTACCCTGTGGCTGTAGCCCCGGCAATGGGCCATAACTTTTTCTTTGCTTACGTAGTTGTATTGACGATGAAGGTGCCGTGGCAAACGGCGCTGGGCGCAGTGCTGATCTCGGGAATTCTATTCGTCGCCACCGCGTCATTTGGGCTCCGAGAAATGATCGTTGCCGCAGTTCCCGACTCGTTGAAATCGTCGATCGCCGCAGGCATAGGTCTGTTGATTACCTTGGTTGGATTGGAGTGGGCGGGTCTTGTGCGATTGGATCCCAACACGTTTGTGACTTTAGGGAATCTCACCGCAAGGCCCGCTTTGGTTGCGTTACTGGGGCTCGTCGCCACCATAATCCTGATTGCTCGTCGCGTGCAGGGAGCCATCCTTTTCGGTGTCCTGATCGCGGCAGTTGCGGGTGTTTCGCTTGGGATTGTGCGGAGCCCGAGTGGTGTTGTGAGTCTGCCGCCCTCGCTTTCCCCGACGTTTTTACAACTGGATATCGTAGCCGCCTTAAAGCAAAACCTCATCGCAGTAATCTTCATCTTTTTCTTTCTTGATTTGTTCGACACGGTCGGCTCGCTGATAGGGATAGCTAAGCAGGCGGGCTTCATGAAAGACGGAAAGCTGCCTCGCGCGGGACGTGCTCTCCTCGCGGATGCCATCGGCACAGTCGGCTCGGCTTTGGCAGGTAACACGACGATGGTCAGCTACATTGAAAGTGCTTCGGGTGTGGCGGCCGGAGGACGAACGGGACTTGCTGCGCTTGTGACTGCGGGTCTCTTTGTTGTTGCGCTCTTTCTCTCGCCTCTCGTGCAGGTGATCAGCGGCGGCTTTGGCGTTCAGGAGACTGTCGCGGTGGAGGGGCAGCAGATCACCCGCTCATTCATGCTCTATCCGATAACCTCACCCGCTTTGATCGTCGTTGGGAGTCTGATGATCCGATCAGTCCGGGACATTGACTGGGATGACTTCACCGAAGCGTTACCGGCGTTCCTAACAATTGTTCTGATTCCCCTCACTTTTAGCATCACGGACGGCATTGCCTTTGGGTTCATTTCGTATGCGTTGTTGAAGCTGGTGACGGGACGAGCGCGCGAGGTTCACTGGTTGATCTATCTGTGTGCGATCCTCTTTATCGTCAGATATGCCTGGCCGGGCCTACATTGACCGATCGATTATTTGACAATGCAGGGATCGCGAACTAAGATGACGCAGTCAAACCCAACGGACTGAGCGGGTGTAACTCAATGGTAGAGTGTCAGCTTCCCAAGCTGAAAGTTGCGGGTTCGAGCCCCGTCACCCGCTCCACTTAAGGTAGTGTGTCAAACGTCGCTTCGGCGACTCTTGAAGAGCGACATCAGCGTCGAACCTCATTCCCTGAAGCGAATTGTTAACGTTTATCTGCAGGGTCCGGCATTCCCATTGCGCTGGCGATCACTGAA
The DNA here is from genome assembly GCA_035455165.1 of Blastocatellia bacterium. Taxonomy (GTDB): domain Bacteria; phylum Acidobacteriota; class Blastocatellia; order UBA7656; family UBA7656; genus Onstottus_A. The sequence goes on along the minus strand of DATIFP010000168.1, from coordinate 93,733 downwards.
GTATTTCCACGGTTAACGTGATCGACGCGCGAACTTCGATTGAACCCGCTTCAACTGGGGTCGGCGCCATCTGAGCTCTCAAGGCGCCGCCGCTTGCCCCCTCGATTTCGTATAAAGGCCGGGGGCCGGACGCGCCCTCTTCCACGCGTAGGACTCTCGCGATCTTAAGCCCAAGCGCGGAGGCTATAGCCTCCGCTTTTGCTCGCGCTTTGGTTGAGGCTTCACGTAACGCTTGAGCTCGCGCCGCTGAATCGTCTTTCAGAGTGTATCGCAGAGCTTGAATACTGTTTGCTCCCGCCTGCGTTGACGCATCTATCAACTTGCCCACCTTTGAGAGATCAGAGGTTTTGATCTGCACGGTGTTGGACGCGGAGTATCCGCTGATCGTCGGCTGACCCCCTTCCTTTGGATAGCGGTAGGTTGGGCTGACCGAGTAGCCGATGGTCTTTATGTCGGCGTTGGCACCTAGTATCTTTCGAAGTTCCGCGATGACTGCATCCTGTTTTTGAGCGTTTTGAATAGCCGCCGCCTGAGCGGTTTCAGCCTGAGTAACGACTCCCAAGTTGATCTCGGCCTCGTCCGGCTTAACTGTTATGCTCGCGTCACTTGAAACTCGGATGGTGGGACGCGTTGGACTGGCCTCCTGTGCGAGAATCGGAGCCGTAGAGGCCAGCGCGCACGCCACCGTTGCCAGCGCGATCAGAGCGATGTGTCTTTTTCTCATAGATGTCTCCAGTAGGCCAGAAGTTCAACACGGGATCGACCCGCCTGCCGAGTTTTGTTTCCGCTTTTCATCAATTCTATTGTTGCGATGATATTTGAACAAGTGCCGTAATCTCGCTTCACTAAGCGCTCCGTCGAGCGAGAGACTGTCTGATTGCTGTGTTATTATGAGCGAGTAAGGCCGCTGAGGCGCAACATCCGGCTTAGGCGTATGCATCGAACCCACTAGTGAGGAGTTATGTCTGACGAGGTAAAGTTCTTCATGAGCTTTCGTGTGCGACTCATGCTGTTGCTCACGTCATTCCTGGTGCTCACCATCGCGCTGGTGCTGGGGCTGGATAAGTGGGCACAGAAGCGATCTGCCGAAGTGGTTCTCCAGCAGAGCGGACAGGTAAAAGATGCAGTTGACAGCGGCTTCAGCGACTTCAACAAGGCAATCGGTCTGGCAATCACCAATCTTAATACAGAACGATTTCTTTACGAGCAAATGGAAGCAGGCGAAATAAAGTTGCCCGACACGGTAGAGCACATAATCGTCGCCGACGAGCATGGGGCTGTGCGGGATGCAACACTCAAGGAGTTGAACGGAACGTCAATTCAAGTTCCCGAGACTGAGACTACACAGGAGACGCCAGGCGATCCTGTCGCGGGGGAAGTCGAAATACACGGGGGACATTCCAAGACCTACAACATTCCCATCACTTCATCAACGGGCCTCTACTGGATCGTGATAGTCTCGAACCCGGAGTCTATTACGAATAAGATCGATGATGCGTCGCGCACGCTGTCGAATAGAAGCCGGGAGCTTTCAAACGTAAGGCTGCTCGCAACTACCGGACTTCTGATTCTCGCGCTCGCATTCGTGGTCATTATTGGATGGAGCTTTACGAGGCCAATTCAGAGGCTGGCGAGCGCCGCTCGACGGGTTGCCGCCGGCGATCTCGATTTTCGCGTCGATGTGGAGCGCCGCGATGAGGTCGGGGAACTCGGCAGTACCTTCAACGAGATGATTGCGGGCCTCAAGTCCAAACGCGAGTTGGAAGAGAAACTAAACAACGCCGAGCGGCAAGCCGCAATCGGCAGGCTGACCCAAGCTGTAGCTCACGAGATTCGTAACCCGCTCAACGTCATCAACCTGTCGATTGACCACGTGGCCTCCAAGTATGCGCCCGAGGACGAGACAAGTCGCGAGCGGTTTACGCGCATACTCTCTTCTATTCGAGACGAGGTCGCGCGGCTAAAGCGTCTCGTGAATGATCTGCTCAATTACGGGCGTCCGGCGCGGCTGGCGGTGGAAACGATCGACCTGCGCAAGCTACTCGATGACACCGTTTCCTTGATTCGTCCGCAAGCTGACGAGCAGGGAGTTGAGGTGATACTTGAAGATAGTGGGCCTCCCGCGGAGATTCTCGGGGACCGTGAACGGCTGAAGTCCTGCTTCTCGAACATCGCCATCAACGCGCTCCAGGCCATGCCGAACGGCGGCCATCTGGTTGCGCGAGTCGCCGAGCTGGACGGCACAGTCGAAGTTACGCTGAGTGATACGGGGATTGGCATCAGCGACGAGGCGCTGAATAAAATCTTCGAACCGTACTTTTCAACTAAGCAAGCTGGGTTTGGCCTGGGGCTTGCAGTTGCGAAAGCGATAGTTGAAGAACACCGTGGACTGATCGAGGTGAAAAGCGAGCTAAACCGGGGAACCACTTTCACCGTGAAACTCCCATCGGCAGATTCCAATACTGGTAGTTAGGAGGTGGGGGCGGTTCAGCAGCAACCTCTAGAACTGTAAACAGGAACCCGCTGAGGTTAAACAAAAATGGCGAGAAACAGAGTGCTCGTGGTAGACGACGAAAAGAATCAACGTGACATCTACACCCTGATCCTCGGAGACGATGGCTATCAGGTGACCACAGCGCAGAGCGGTGAACAGGCCCTTCGGTTTGCGCGGGAAAACCAGTTTGATCTCGTTCTCACCGACTATAAGATGACCGGAATGGATGGGCTGACGCTGCTCAGCGAGTTGCTCAAGCTGGATCCGTCCATAATGGTTGTTATGATGACGGCGCACGGCTCGGTCGAGTCTGTGAAGGAGGCGTTACGAGGCGGCGCGTTCGATTACCTCGAGAAGCCGATCGATCGGGATCAGCTACTCAGGGTTGTCGAGAACGCGCTTGGCCGTCTGAATCGGATTGACGACGAGATAATTGGCGAGTCGGAGGAGATGGAGCGCGTCAAGAAGATGATTTGCAAGGTCGCCGGTTCCTCCTCCACGGTTTTGATCCGAGGGGAGTCGGGGGTTGGAAAAGAACGCGTCGCTCGCGCAATTCAAAAGGCAAGTCCGCGAGCGAACGAAATCTTTCAGGCGGTGAATTGCGCGGCCATCAACGAAAACCTTCTGGAATCCGAGTTGTTCGGTCACGAGAAGGGCTCTTTCACCGGAGCGCACGTTCAGAAAAAGGGCCAGTTTGAGATCGCGGACAAGGGCACTCTTTTTCTGGATGAGATCGGCGACTTGAACGTCAGCATGCAGGCGAAGCTGCTTCGTGCGCTTCAGGAAAAAGAAATAATGCGGGTCGGCGCAACGAAGCCGATAAAGGTCGATGTACGAGTCATTGCGGCCACCAACCGCGATCTCGAAGCGATGGTCAAGGACGGGCGATTTCGGGAAGACCTCTACTATCGCCTGAACATAATACCGATCGTTATCCCTCCGCTGCGCAGTCGCCGGGATGATATACCAACATTGGTGGATTTCTTTATCGCCAAGCACGCTGCCGGGTCGCATCGACCGATCAGAGGGTTGACCCCGGGTGCGCGCAACCTGATTCTCAACTATTCCTGGCCGGGGAACGTGCGTCAACTCGAATCCGCCATCGAACGCGCAATACTGCTTTGCGAGGGAAACGAGATCGGAGTGGAAGACTTACCGGTCGAGATACGGCAAGAGGGGACCTCGTCCGCAGCTTTCAATTTCAAGCTGCCCGCCGAGGGAATCTCATTCGATGAGGTCGAAAGATCTCTGATCACTCAGGCGATGGAGCAGACAAATTGGAACATTACACGCGCCGCAAAGCTGCTGGGGCTTTCGTTCAGGACACTGCAGTATCGGCTTGAGAAGTTTGGAATAAGAAAGGCCGGGAAGGAATAGGAAAGACTATGCCTCTTCGTGCAACGAAAGAAGCACGATTTTGCTTCAAACCGAAGACACTTTGCGAAAGTGCAAACCTGAATTCGAGCGCGCAATCGTGTTACTTGACGAGAAGGAACCTTCTCGAAAGCGTTTGCCCTGCCGCTATGCGCGATTCCCTCGGAGCGGTCTTCTCATCCAGCTGAGGCGCGGTGAACTTGATAACTTCCGCCTTAGCTGATGCGAGCGAGTGATTGAACCGTTCCACGGCGAAGTCGTCTACGACTTCACGCACCGGGCGTTCGGCTCCGCACTCGTAACAGACCTGCACCAACCGACTATCCGATGACCGATGCGGTACGCACCAATAGTGCCTTCTACTCAGTCTGCAAAAGAACGACATGCGCAACTACCCTTGCAAGGTCATGAGTTCAACACGCCCTGCCTAAAATTCGAGGATCACCAACGGAACCTGCGAAACTGGTTTAACTGCGCAGGGGCTAGGCGATCGCAGTATAGATAATACTTCTAAGCAATTGCAAGGCTTTTTTCAAGAAATAGATTCAAGGACGGCGGTCCATATCCTCTGCCGCCATCGCGTCTCGAGCTTTATGAACAGCTCGTCTGTAGTCTTCGGGTGTGTTGATGTTCTCGAAAAATAGCTGTGAGTTCCGTAGTTGTCGAATCTCGTCGAACTCGACAATGCGGGTAGGCGCGTTGTCGAACAAGACTGCAACCTTTCTTTCGCCGCTTTCGATGAGTCGAGCTGCTATCGGCAACAGATCCTTCCAATAAACTGCGCAAAGTGGTTCAAGCTTTCCATCAGGGCCCCTCGGCACGACCGCGTGATGCTCCCCCGGCAGCCGCAGGAGAAAGTCAAACAGCTCGGAGGTGACGAAGGGCAGATCACAGCCGACAAGGACCGCGCGCGATGTGCGGCAATTCGTCAGTGCGCTGCGAACCGCTTCCAGGGGGCCAATACCTGATTCTGTATCGGGAAAGACGGCAAGGCCCAGCGTACCGTACCGATCGTCGTTGGCGATGATCGCAAGTTCGGTTGTGATCGGCGCCAAGGCCGCAATGATGTGCTTGATCAAAGGTTGACCCTCGATTTGCAGCCATGCCTTATCGGTACCCATACGGGAGCTTCGACCACCCGCCGTAATGAATCCGCTCGCGTCTAACATAACAGCTTGAGTATATCAGTTGAGCTGTGAGCTAGACTTCCCAGTTGCAGCGTTTGCTCAACCAGATTTGTTTGGTAATGTACTGTGACGCCTCAAGCAAAGAAGAGTATGAAAAGCACTCAGGAAAACTTCCTCGACGCCTTCAGGCAAACAGGCGCACTGCTCGATGGTCACTTTGAGCTCACATCTGGACTGCACAGCCCAAGGTATCTTCAATGCGCGTTGGTTCTTCAGTACCCCGAGCACGCGGAGCGGTTCGGTCGAGCGCTGGCCGCGCAATTTGCAGGCGAGCAGATCGACGCAGTCGTAGCGCCGGCGATCGGAGGGATACTAGTCGCCCATGAGACTGCGCGCGCGACTGGTTCGCGGGCGTTGTTCACCGAGCGCGAGAACGGGGTGATGACCCTTCGCCGCGGCTTCCAGTTGAGTCCAGGCGAACGGGTTCTTGTAGTTGAGGATGTCGTTACTACAGGAGGCTCGACTCGCGAAACCATCGACGCCGTGACTTCCGCAGGCGGCATTGTTGTCGGCGCTGGCTCATTGGTTGATCGAAGTAACGGCGCTGTCGATGTGGGTGTTCGGCGAGAGTCGTTGATTGTTCTCGACGTCCCTGCTTACGAGCCTTCGCAGTGCCCTCTGTGCAAGCGCGGGATACCGGCGGTCAAGCCCGGAAGCCGAAAACTGAAAGCGTGAGGCGCGAAACCTCGAAAGCCGCTGACCAGTCGGCATGAGCAACATCAAGATAACGATCCAGTACGACGGCACGAACTACCACGGCTGGCAGATACAGCCAAACCGCCGAACGATTCAGGGCGAGCTCACGCGCGTGCTTTCGCTGCTCGCACACCATCCCGTCACCATCTACGGAGCTGGCCGGACAGACGCCGGCGTTCACGCGGAAGGCCAGGTCGCGAATTTCTTTACCGAACGAGACGGCGATATTCAGCAATTGCGTGACGCGATCAACGGAAATCTCGACCGCGATATTCGTGTGGTTAGAGCCGAGCCCGCTTCCGACGCTTTCAACGCCCGTCGGTCTGCGATAGAGAAGATCTATCGCTATCGGATTTGCAAAGATGAAGTCGTCAGCCCCTTCGTGTACCGCTACGTTTATCACTATCGAGCCCGGCTGGACACTGATCTGATGCGACTGGCTGCAAGCGAGCTGATTGGAACACACGACTTCACCGCATTCACAGTTGCTCACGCTGACACCGAAGACCGAGTTCGCACGCTTACCCGGCTGGCGGTTGACGAGTCCGCAAGCGAGATCGCGATCATCGTCGCAGGCGGCGGCTTCTTGCGGTATATGGTTCGAACCATTGTTGGAACACTGATCGACGTGGGTCGCGGGAAGCGAACCGCAGCGAGCGTGGGTGAAACGCTGCTGACGCGCGAGCGCTCAAGTGCCGGTCCGACGGCTCCTGCCTGTGGGTTGACTTTGGTTCGCGTGGACTATTAAATTGACGGGTGTTGCGCGGGCCCTGGCGGCAATCCCTTATAATGTAGAACACAATGACCATTGATATCCTGAAAGAGTCTGAGGCCGCCGTCGAAGGTGAAGCTACGGACCGGTTCCTGCTCAGGCAAATCAATCTCGACAGACTTCCATCACATATCGCGGTAATAATGGACGGTAACGGCCGGTGGGCCGCTCGGAGGAATCAACCCCGCGTAGCTGGACACAGGGCGGGCGCCGAAGCTGTAAGAGCGACAGTTGAAGCGGCCGCGAGGCTCGGCGTCCCGTATCTCACGCTATACGCGTTCTCAACGGAAAACTGGAAACGTCCGAGGCTGGAAGTGGAAGCGCTGATGGGTCTGCTGCGCGAGTTTCTGCGCAAAGAGATCCGTAGTCTGAAGTCGAATAACATCCGCTTCCAAACGATAGGGCGCGAGCAAGGACTCGAAAGCGCGGTCCGGCGGGAGATTGATCGAGCGCGACGCGAAACTAATGAAAACAACGGCATGGTTCTGACGGTCGCGCTCAACTACAGCGGCAGGTCCGAAATTGTCGAGGCGTGCCGTGAGCTCACCGCTGAATGGCTCTCAAACGGTCGCGATCCTTCGGAGATAACCGAATACGATGTCGAACAGCACCTGTTCACCAGGGATCTGCCCGACCCCGATCTGCTTATTCGAACCAGCGGCGAAATGCGCGTGTCGAACTTCCTTCTCTGGCAAATCGCCTACAGTGAGATATATGTCACCGATGTCTTATGGCCCGACTTCCGCGCCGCCCGTCTGTTCGAAGCCATAATCGAGTACCAGAAACGTGAACGCCGGTATGGCGACGTCAAGCCGACAGCGAAGAATTCGCTAATCGCCGCCAATACGAAATGAGCGATACGTGATGCGTGATGAGTAATTGCTACAGGTCGTCTTCATCCGTTCACGAATCACGGATAACGCATCACCTCAATGAAACGAATCCTGACCGCAATCGTTGCGCTTCCCATCCTGCTCTACACCGTATGGAGCCCGATCCCTTACTTCTTCGTGGCGCTCGCTGCGGCCGCCGTCGTGCTGGCACTTGCAGAGTTTTACGGACTTGCGTCTAAAGTCGGCGCCAGGCCAACCAGAGTCATAGGATACGCCGCGGCATTGGTGATTGCCGCGAGCTTTGTTGCGGGTGCGCAGGGGTTGGCGGTAGCGGCGATAGTTAGCTTGGCGATTCTGTCGCTCGCCGCCGGCGTCTTTCGGTCGAACGAGATCAAGGGGGCGTTGCTGTCGGTTTCGGCGACCATCTTTGGCGTGATCTATGTAGCGCTCCCGGGAGGCTGTCTGATCGGAATCCGAATGATCCGCGAGGTATCCGCCGAAACCTCGACCGTACATCTCGGATCCAGGTTTCTTACTACGTTTTTCGCGCTTGTGATGATGACGGACACTGCTGCCTACTACGTCGGGCGCGCGATGGGCCAGCACAAGCTTGCGCCGCGGATCAGTCCTGGGAAAACAGTCGAAGGGGCGATTGGCGGGTTCATTGGCGCGACGATCACTGGTCCTCTTTGCAAGTACACCTTCTTCCCGGAGCTTCCGCTGGTTCACGCATTGCTACTGGGTGCGCTGATCGGGGTGGTGGGGCAGGTGGGAGACCTGGCCGAATCGATGTTGAAGCGCTCGGCCGACGTGAAGGACTCTGGTACGTTGCTGCCTGGCCATGGCGGAATGCTGGATCGGATTGACAGCATCCTGTTTTGCGCTCCGTTGCTCTACTACTATTCGCGGTTTTTCGCCCTGGGGCCGTAGGCGGAGAAGGGAACACGTACATCTTTCCTGCGCGCTCAAGCTTCAGAAGTCTCCGCGATGTGTCGTTGGTGTGGCTGGTACTCGCCGTCCTGACGACTGCACCTTACCTCGTCGCCGAGTTGCGTGTTCCGAAGGGACACATCTTTTCCGGCGTGCTGACCGCATACGATGACACCTTTACTTACTTTGCCTGGATGCGTCAGGGCGCTGACGGTCATCTTTTGATGTGCGATCTCTTCACTTCTGAACCGCAGTCGTGCGAGTTTCTCCTTCCACTCTGGAGCGCTCTCGGGTTTGTCTCTCGTTTGACTGGCATCTCGATACCGCTGACGTTTCACGCCGCCAGATTGTTGGCAGCCTTGGTGCTATTGGCAGTTGCGCGCATCGTGGCGAGCACGGTCACCAAATCGAGAACGCGATTGAGGTACTCGATGTGGATATACGCGTTCTCGGGAGGGCTGGGTTGGGTTGTCTTCGTCTGGAATAACTGGAGCGACTTGTTTGCTGCTAACGCCGCTACGGGTTCGGTGGACCTGGATTTGCCCGAGGCGATTGCGTTTCGGTCAGTCTTTGCGCAAGTGCATTTCACTTTGGGCGCCGTACTGCTCGCCGGCGCGGTAATGCTGTACGTCAGCGCGCTCCTCGAGGATAAGACCGGCAAAGCGGCGATTGCGGGAGCGCTCGTTTCCATTTTGGCAGTCGTCCATCCATACATGATTGTGGTAGCAGTCGCAGTGGTGTTGGCTGTATCGCTCGCGAGGCCTTGGTCTGGTGACAAAGGTAGCCGCGCGTTTGATCTTTACCTTTCAGCGGCGCGAGTGACGTCTGTTTTTGGAGCCGCGACAATTCCGGGGTTGGCGTACCTGGTTTATCTAAATCGCTCAAATGATGTCTTGCGTGAGTGGTTGCGTATAACGGACACGTGGTCGCCCGCGCCCTGGGAATACTCGCTCGGGTTCGGACTGAGTGGAGTGCTTGGAGTTGCGGGCTTTTGCTTTATCGTCAAACACCGTGCCCGGTATGGCCGCCCGCTCTTGATCTGGACCCTGGTTCAGTTTGCGTTGCTCTATGCGCCAGTGAGCTTTCAGAGGCGACTCGTCGAGGGGCTCCAGATGCCGGTTTCGATTGCTGCCGCAGTAGCCGTGTTCTGGGCGACCGGCGCCGTGTTTCGACATGGCAATCGTGCGCGGGCCAGGAAGTGGGTTCTCGCGGGGGTGATCGTTTTTACGTCGCTGACAAACCTGGGCTTCATAACCGGGCAGATAGTCGGCCGGGGCTCGGGCGCCAACGACCCCAGACGGTATCTCAATTCCGATGTCGTCGAATCGTTGATGTGGTTGCGCGAGAACGCTGCATCGGACGCGAACTTGTTCTCCTCCTACTTTACCGGCAACGTTGCGCCTTCGATCACAGGTTTGCGAGTCTTCCTGGGGCACTACGGACAAACAATCAGCAGCGATCAAAAGGGTGATCAGGTGACTGCGTTCTATTCAAACCAAATGCCCGACGACGTAGCTCGCCAGTTGTTCGTCGAGCATCGATTGAACTACGTGATATATGGGCCGTTTGAGCAAACGATCGCAAGAGACTTCGTTCCACCGAGCTGGCTGACTCCGGTTCACCGGATCGGAGATGTTCAGATCTTCAAAGTGCAGCTATTCTGACTTCAACGGGCGCTCACCGCTCCAGAGCGAAGAATGCAAGAAGGCGATCCAACTCAAGGACATTCCTCGCCCTCGCGCTCCAAGACCCGCGCTCCGCGGGTCGTGCTTGCTGGTTGTATAGCGATTGCTCTCGGCGTGCTTCTGGGAGGGCTTCATTTCGCCGGCAGAAGCGGCGCGACTCCTGACAGCTACAGCAACGATTTTAATGTCTACTATCACGCTTCGCGGGAAGTTCTGGGGGGACATGGTCCCTATCAGCATTCGCTTGGCGATTGGACGCCCTACATCTACCCACCGTTTCTTGCGGAGCTCATCATTCCACTGGCGGTGTTGCCGTTGCGCCTCGCGGCGTACCTCTGGTTTTTGATCAACGCGGCTTCGGTGATCACGGCTGCGTGGATGTCCGCGGCCCTGGCCATCGAGTATTGCGAAAAACTCTTGTCGCCGGGTCCTCGAATCGGCGTGGCGGTGTGTGCGGTGCTGATCGTCTTCAGGTTTGTGCTGGACAATTTCAATCTTGGGCAAGTCAATCCGCTGGTGACGGCGCTCGTAGTTGCCCACATCTACCTGTACGTTCGAGAGAACAAGGGATTGTCTGCGTTGGCGCTGGTCGCAGCGATTTCAATCAAGCTGACGCCGGCGCTGATGCTTGCCTATCACCTGACGAGGTTGCGATTGAAGTTTTCGGCGATCATCGTCTCGCTTCTCGCTGTGATCACGTTAGCCAGTTTCTTGGCATTGGGATCGGAAGCGCCGGACGCGTTTCGCACATTCGTTGGCAGGACGTTGAAGAACGAGCAGGGCTACAACCTCTCGGACGCCGGCAATCAATCGTTGCGCGGCGCAGTCGCGAGACTGATGACAAACGCCGACAGGGAATCCGCGCTCGATCAGAGCGGTTCTCGCAAGCTAGCTAACGAAGCGACCTTGCTTCTCTCGGCATTGCTGCTCGCGGCCGCGATCTCATCGGCCGCTCGCGCGTCGAGCGAGCTCTCAGCCGCAGCGCCGTTTGTGTGTTGCATGGTCTTGCTTTCCCCGCTTAGCTGGAAGGCGCATTTCGTGCTTCTTATCTTGCCGCTGGCGAATCTGCTCGCGCGAATGAAGACCTCGACTAGACCCTGGCGATCCCTGATCATAGCAAACCTGGCGGCGGCTCTGGCGCTGTTCAATCTGACGAGTCCGCGCGTCGTCGGGCTGCCGGCAGCCCAGTGGTCCGACGCCCATTCGCTGGTCTTCGTCGGCGCACTGTTGATCTTCATCGTTTCTGTCGTTGACGCGCTGATGCCCAAGTTTGGCAAGCAACCGCACGTTTGCTAATCTGATCAATCAATAGCGGTGGCGACCGATGACCACAAGAGAATCCGCTGATAAGAAAGCCGAAACCAGCTCGGGCATCGAGATGAAGACCGTTTTTCGTCCATCTGATGCTCCCGTCGATTACGGCAAGGATTTGAACGATCCCGGCAAATTCCCGTACACCAGGGGCCCTTACGCGTCGATGTTTCGAGGCAAGCTGTGGACGATGCGACAGTACGCCGGCTACGCATCGGCGGCGGAATCAAACGCCCGGTATCGCTACTTGCTCGAACAGGGTCAGACCGGGCTTTCAGTGGCGTTCGATTTGCCGACTCAGATGGGCTATGACTCGGATCATCCGATGGCCCACGGCGAGGTCGGGCGAGTCGGCGTGCCGATCGACACGATCGAAGACATGGACCGCCTGTTCGAGCAAATTCCACTCGACAGAGTTTCCACGTCGATGACGATCAACGCCACTGCCGCGATATTGCTCGCCATGTACGTCGCCGTCGCCAGGAGGCGCGGCATCTCGCCCGGCGAGGTTTCGGGAACCGTTCAGAATGACATTTTGAAAGAGTATATCGCGCGGGGCACTTACATCTATCCGCCGGCTCCGAGTTTGCGAATTGTGACGGACATCTTTGCGTACTGCGCACGCGAGGTCCCGCGCTGGAACACGATTTCAATTTCGGGATATCACATCAGAGAAGCGGGCTCGACCGCCGCGCAGGAGGTGGCGTTCACACTTGCGGATGCGATCTCTTACGTTCAAGCCGCGATCGATCGCGGGCTCGACGTCGACGTTTTCGCTCCCCGCATTGCATTCTTCTTCAACTCGCATAACCAGTTTTTGGAAGAAGTAGCGAAGTTCCGCGCCGCGCGCAGGATGTGGGCGCGTATCATGCGGGACCGCTTTAACGCGCGCGATCCTCGATCTCAAATGTTGCGTTTTCACGCGCAGACCGCAGGCTCGTCGTTGACGGCTCAGCAACCGGAAGTGAACATCGTTCGCACCACGATTCAAGCGCTCGCGGCAGTGTTGGGTGGGGCGCAATCGATTCACACAAACTCGATGGACGAAGCGCTCGGGCTGCCGACCGAACACGCCGCGCGCATTGCGTTGCGCACCCAGCAGGTAATTGGCTACGAATCAGGTGTGCCGGATACCGCTGACCCGCTGGGCGGCGCTTATGCGATTGAACACCTGACCGATGAAATCGAGCGGCTTGCCTCGGAGTACATCCAAAAAATCGACGTCATCGGCGGAATGCTGCGAGCGATCGAGACCGGCTATGTTCAGCGCGAGGTCGAGCACGCCGCTTATGAGTATCAGCGTCGAGTTGAATCGGGCGAACAGACGGTCGTGGGAGTCAATCAGTTTACGGTGGAGGAGACTACTGCCGTACCGGTTCTTCGAATCGATCCGGAGCTCGAGCAGTTGCAGGTCGTACGACTTCGCGAGGTTCGTGCTCGCCGCGACGAGGCAAGGGTTTCGGACGCGCTGGTGCGAATCGAGCTGGCTGCGCGAACCGATGAGAACCTGATGCCTCGCATCGTTGAAGCAGTCGAGTCCTTTGCGACGCTGGGCGAGATCTCCGATCGCCTGCGAGGCGTTTTTGGCGAGTACATCGGCTCGAACGCTGACTAGACTGACAAATGTTCGGGCAACACGGAGCGAGAGCGACCCCAGACAACCACTCTCAATCGGCGCACGAATGACCGAAACCATTCTCGAAGTCAAGCATCTCTCAACGCACTTCTTCACGCGAGCCGGGGTCATCAAAGCGGCGGACGACGTTAGCTTTCAGATCGAAACTGGCTCCACTCTCGCGCTTGTCGGAGAGTCGGGGAGCGGCAAGTCTGTCACAAGCCTCTCGGTGATGCAGCTGGTTCCGCCCCCGGGGCGAATAGTAGCCGGTGAGATCATCTTCGATGGCCGGGATCTGGTCACCCTCGACGATGAGCAGATCCGGCGGCTGCGCGGGCGGGAGATCGCAATGATCTTTCAGGACCCCATGACGTCGCTGAATCCGGTCTTTACGGTTGGTGACCAGATTGCCGAAGCGATCGAGCTCCATCAGGGCGTGTCGAGAAAACAGGCGCGATCAAAAGCCGTCGAGATGATGGAGCGGGTGAGGGTTCCCGACGGCGAGCGCCGCGTAAAGGATTATCCGCACCAACTGTCGGGTGGAATGCGACAACGGGTGATGATTGCCATGGCGCTTTCTTGCAATCCCAAGTTACTGATTGCCGATGAACCCACCACCGCGCTCGACGTTACGATTCAGGCTGAGATCCTCGACTTGCTAAAGAGTTTGAGAGATGACTTCAACCTGTCGATGCTGCTGATCACGCACGACCTCGGTGTAGTTGCGGAGATCGCCGATCGAGTGGCGGTGATGTATTCCGGCAGCATCGTCGAGGAAGCGCCTGTCGGAGAGATCTTCAATAAGCCGAGCCATCCCTATACTGAAGGGCTCCTCCGATCCGTGCCCCGTCCCACAGATGGTGTGAAGAGGCGAAGGCTCCAGACGATTGAGGGCGTGGTCCCCAACCTTTTAAACATGCCGTCTGGTTGCAAGTTCGCGCCGCGTTGCGCATACGTAATAGACGAATGCACCGCTCACGAGATTCCGTTGCTTGCGGTCGGCGCGGAGCACAACTCGCGATGTATTCGATTCGAGCGCGTTGGAGATGACGCTGCCAAGACGATTGGCGAGCGAGCGGGACGCGCTACGGGAGCGAGGCTTGACTGAAACAAACGGAAATCTGGTCGAGGTGCGGAACCTCAGGAAATACTTTCCAGTAGGTCCCGGAGTCTTGAGCGATGCAGGCGAAAACGTTAAGGCGGTCGATGGGATCAGCTTCGAGATTCGAAGCGGAGAAACCTTCGGATTGGTGGGGGAATCGGGCTGCGGAAAATCGACCACGGGTCGTTGCATTCTCAGGCTTATCGAGCCCACCTCCGGTGAAGTGAGGTTCGACGGAAATGATCTCCTCGAGCTCGGCGCCCACGCGATGCGCCGGGCCCGCCGGAAGATGCAGATCATTTTTCAAGATCCCTACTCCTCCCTCAATCCGCGAATGAGGGTCGGGCAAATCATCGAGGAGCCGCTCACTATCCACCATATCGGCCGTCGTATGGAGCGCTCCGAGCGCGTGAGGGAGCTGCTTCGACTGGTCGGCCTCGACCCGGCGCACGAGGTTCGCTACCCTCACGAATTCTCAGGCGGGCAACGCCAGCGTATTGGTATTGCGCGCGCCCTAGCGCTCAATCCAAGGTTCATCGTTTGCGACGAACCGGTTTCGGCGCTTGACGTGTCGGTTCAGGCCCAGGTCGTCAACCTTCTTCAAGACCTTCAAGAGCAGCTCGGGCTGACCTATCTGTTCGTGTCGCATGGTTTGTCGGTCGTTGAACACATATCGAATCGAGTCGGAATAATGTACCTGGGCAAGCTTGTCGAGGTAGCCTCTAGCGATGAGATATTCCACAACCCGCTTCATCCGTACACCAGAGCGCTGCTTTCAGCGATACCAATTCCAGACCCGGGGCGACGTCGCGAGCGGTTACCGCTGACCGGAGAGATACCAACCGCCATCCATCCGCCATCAGGCTGCCGGTTCAGAACTCGTTGCCCGATCGCCGAACCGCGGTGCGCGAGTGTCGAGCCTGAAGTTGTCGAGGTGAGTCCCGGTCATTTCGTTGCGTGTATGGTGGTTGCGCCGTCCGAAAAAAGATAGTAGGCTCACGAGGAATTTCGGAACTGCGAATTGCGGCCTTCCGCAGCGAGATTCGCAATTCGAGATTGGCAATTTCCATCCCCCAGGAGAGAACGAGAGATGAGTTCATCGGAGAACCCTACGCCTGAAGTAGCCCCACCTTATGCCGCGGCGCACCCATACGAGCAAGCCCCACCCGAAGAACCCGCGCGGCTGGGACCAGTGTCAAGACTCACCGGGACACTTCTGTCCCCCGGAGAGACTTTCGCCGACGTCAATCGGAAACCGACGTGGCTCGCTCCGATGATAATTGCAATCGCAACAGTGATCGCCGGATCGCTCTTCTTCTCGTGGCGGGTGAAGCCGGACTGGGACCAGGTGATACGAACACAAATAAAGAAGCAAGTTGACCGGAGCGGCCAGACGCTCACAGAAGAGCAAATGCAACAGCGCGTTAACATCGGCAAGACAATCGCGAAGTTTATTCCCATAATCGGAGCGGTCTTCACGCCGATTGTGTTTCTGGCAGTTGCCGGTGTTTTTGCGCTCGGCTTGATGTTTATTCAGGCAAAGGCGACATTCCGGAAGATTCTGTCCGTGGTGGCGTGGAGTTGGGCTGCGACTGCCCTTGTGCAGACCATTGTCACGATGGCTGCTCTGATGATACGAGATGAGGAGAGTCTCCGAAGCCTCGATCCCAGTCAACCTGGGGCCATAGTGCCGACGAATGTGGCCGCGTTTCTTTCTTCTGAGACTTCCGGGGTGATCAAATCGATAGCCGGCTCGCTCGATGTCTTCTCAATTTGGTTCTTGATTCTTTTGTCCATTGGCTTCGCCGCAATAGCAGGATCGCGGAAGATCACTGCCGGAAAGACCGCTACCGTAGTATTCGGATTCTGGATCGTAGTTGTTCTGATTAAGGTCGGTTGGGCCGCGGTGACCGGGGGCTGATCCTGACGTCCGACCTGGCGGCGACTGACCGACCTGGCGGCGACTGGTAAAAAGTAGCCGATGTGCGCAGGGGCTTCCCGCTCCCCGCCGATTTGGCTCGCGAGATAATACCCGCCAACACACTCGTAGCCTCGCTCCTCCCGGCTTCGAGATCGATTAATTCTCTCGAACGAAACATCTTCGCCAGGTGGCGGCACTCAACAACGCGAACTTATGCCGAATGATTGGCCTTAGCCCGCAAGCGGCACGGTGATTGCTCTGTTTGATCCCGTGGAAACAGGAGAGTCGGCAATGGATACAAAGCAGACACAAACTAGTGTCGATCTAGTCGACCTCGTAGAGGAAATGCTGTTCCAGCGCGCATCAAACGGGACAAGACCGGCGCTCTATATTTCTTCATACACTGATCTTGAGTGCAGCATGCTGATGTTGTTAGAGGATTCGGGCGTTGCAAACTGGTCCGGGCATAGTCATCCTGCCCGCAAGCAACTCGGTTACGACATCATCATGAACTAGATGAACTAAGGCCGTTCCGCAGCGCGTCGCTCCAAGGTCAATGGGGCGTTTCGGGCCGCCTGTGGGACTATTCGTACCGTAAAGCTTCGATCGGGTCTAGTCGCGCGGCCTTGACTGCAGGCCACATCCCAAAAATCAAACCAACTGAAACTGAAACGACGAAGCCGAGTATCACCGCCCACAAGGGGATTACTGACGGAAGCGCCGGGGCCAATCGTTTGAGCGCGAGGCTTATCACCCAGCCCACGAAGATACCAATCACTCCGCCCACAGCGGTCAGCGTCACCGCTTCGGTCAAGAACTGCCAGATAATGTCGCTCTTTCTCGCTCCGATTGCGCGCCGAACCCCGATCTCTTTCGTGCGCTCCGTAACTGAAACCAGCATGATATTCATCACACCGATTCCGCCGACCAGCAAGCCGGCCGCTGAAAGCGGAAAGACGATCATCGACGCCACCGACGCGACCTGGCTGATGGCTTCGAAGATGCTGCCGGGAGTGCTCACCCCGAAGTCATTCGGCTTGTCGGCGGGCACGCCACGGCGACGGCGCATGAGTTCGGTTATCTGATCCGTCATTCTCCCGAACTGGCCGGACTTAGCTCGCACCATCACGCTTATGTCTTCGATCTCTGGGTGATCGCGCTTCACGGTTTCAAAGGGAACGAGAAGCTGCCGATCCTCGAATGCGTCGCCTCCAAACAGCGCCGGCGCCTTCTCCATAACGCCCACCACGCGATAAGCCTTGCCTTCAACCTCTATCTCGCGGTCGAGAGGATCCAATCCGGCAAACAACGTTTGGGCGATCGCAGAACCAATGATCGTCACCTGCGCACGATGAAATTCCTCGGTTTCGGTGAAGAAGCGCCCCTGGCTCAAATAAACATCGCGAAGCTGGTCGTAGCTCGAAGAGACGCCGAACACGATGGGCCCATTGGCTGCGACGCCGCGATACTTGACTGCTATCGGAGTCGCGAGCGGAGACATTGAGCCTACAAAGACATTTGGACTGACACCTAACACGGATGGCAATTCCGCGATCGCGCGAGCGTCCTCGATCGTGATGTTCTTCCGCATTCGCTCGGCTTGCGAAGGCCGGCTGAAACGCATCCCGATCTGATCGTATTTCGTCACGTAGACGAGGTCCGGCCCGAATTTCTTGGTCTGCTCGAGCACAGACTCTCTGAGCCCGGTGAGAAAGGATGAGATGGCGATAACTGTCATAGTCCCGCCGATGACGCCAAGCATCGTCAGCGCCGAGCGGACCTTGTGCGTTCGCAATGTGTCGAACGCCATCAAAACGTTTTCACCGATTTCTTGTAGGTGCATAAGAATGTGATTCGTGATTCGTGATGACGCATCACGTTTCACGCATCAGTGTCCTGTCTCATTCCGCCCGCAGCGCGGTTATCGGGTCGAGTCGAGCGGCACGGTTAGCCGGATACAATCCAAAGAAGACTCCCACCAGCGTTGAGACGCCTATTGCAACGACGGGCGCCCACAACGGTATGGCCACCGGCACCGGGGCATAGTGCCCGATGACGGTCATAATCACTGCAGCAATCAGTAGCCCTACCACACCGCCGAGCCCCGAAAGCACGGTCGCCTCGACAAGAAACTGAACGAGAATATCGCGCCGTGTAGCTCCCAGGCTTTTGCGAATCCCAATCTCGCGAGTGCGCTCAGTCACTGTGGCGAGCATTATGTTCATTATTACAATGCCGCCTATGACCAGCGATATGCCGACTACGGGGAAAGCCACTACCGCGACCGTTCCGGTTATTGCGCCGAACAATTGCTCGGTAGCCTCGTCGGTTGAGATCGAGAAGTCGTCGGGCTGCTTATAATCGAGTTTGTGCCTCGACCGCATGATCAGCCGAACCTGATCCTGGACTTTTTCCACCGGGACGCCTTCGCGGGCGCGTATCTTCATCAGAAACGTAGGAGAGCTTCGCTTGCCGAACGCCTTGAAGAAAGTTGTAAGCGGCAGCTCGACGAAGTTGTCCTGAGATTGACCGAGCACCGAGCCGAGCTTCTTGGCGACGCCGATGACCGCATACGTGTCCGCGCCGATTTTGATTTCCTTACCAAGCGGCTCCAATTGAGGAAACAATCCCTCAGCCACATCCGAGCCGATGAAGCAGACGTTCCTACGGCTCTCGTCGTCGAAGTCACTGATGAATCGTCCTTGAGCGACCTCGACATTCGAGAGCACAAACGTATTCGGGGTCACCCCCTGCACACCCACGGCTTCCAGGCTTATGTTGCCGTATTTGACGGTCTTCGAGCCGCCGTCCTGCGCTCCGATCTCATCTGCAAGAGTCGCTCCTTCACGTAGCGCGGCAAGATCGTCAAGCGTGAGGTCGGGGTTCTTGCGGAAAGCCTCAATGAATTTCTGAAAATCGCCGAAGCTGCCGAGGCTGGCTTTCTGAACTGTGAAAACTCCCGATCCGAGCGTTGCGATTTTTTCCTTGATGTAGACGTTGGCGCCTTCTATGACGGTTGCGACGGCTGTCACAACTGTGACTCCTATGATGACTCCGAGTAGCGTCAGGAAGGACCTCAGCTTGTGGGCCATTATCGATGAGAGGGCGATCTTCGCGGCTTCAATAAACTTGTTCATAAGCGGTCCGGCGCAAACGCTGGGCGAACGCGATTATAACAGCGCCGCCGGCTTTCAGCATGACACCGGCTTGATTAGCGGGCTCGACAAAGAGCCTGGGAATTCGAAACTGCCGAACGTTGGGCCTGGTGCCACGTGACGACTTGAGAGAATAGTCATCAGCCCGCCGACGGAAACTCCGTTTAGGAGTTTCAGGTCTATAGCAGCGAGAAGTGAGGTGCTTCGAACGCCGTCAGGAGTTACGATCTGCCGCGTTCGCGTCAGTACCGGTCATAGAACGGGGGTGAGGATCAATACCACGGCCGACGCTTTAGACATGACCCTCCTACGGAGGGCCCGGATCTCGTGGCTGGACGTTGCGCAACGCGGAAAAGCCCAAGAGGGGCCTAAAAACCAAAACGCCCAGCCGATCAATGACTGGGCGCTTTTTACTGCTATCCAGACAAGCGGGGTCGGACGGAAAAATTACCGTCGCTCGTCCCGATTGATCCGGCCGTCCAAAATGTGAAGGACTCGGTTAGCGTGCTCGGCGATGTCGTGTTCGTGAGTCACCAGAATGATGGTGTTTCCCTGGCGATGAAGCTCATCGAAGAACAGCATTATCTCGTGCGACGTTTGAGAGTCTAGGTTTCCGGTTGGCTCGTCCGCGAGAATGATTGACGGATTGTTCACGAGCGCCCGCGCGATTGCCACGCGCTGGCGCTGGCCGCCGGACAACTCGTTCGGCTTGTGGTTCATTCGGTCCGTGAGGTCTACGCGCTGAAGCGCGAGTTTCGCCATCTCGAGTCGCTGGGCCCGGGGCGTACCGTTGTAGATCAACGGCAGCTCGACGTTGTGCAGAGCAGTAGCGCGGGGCAGCAGATTGAAAGTCTGAAAGACGAATCCGATCTCTTTATTCCTGATGTATGCGAGCTCGTCATCGTCCATTTCGGAAACCAGCTTGCCGTTCAGCAGATACTGTCCCGAGGTCGGCGTGTCCAGACAGCCGATCAGGTTCATCAGAGTCGATTTACCAGAACCGGAAGGTCCCATGATCGCCAGATATTCGCCGCGCTGCACGTCGAACGACACACCTCGCAGCGCGTGAACTTCTTCGGCTCCCATCTGATAGGTCTTCCAAAGTTCCTCGGTGCGGATCACCGAGTCACCTTCTGGGACCACATTTAGATAGGCCAATCCCTTGTCGAGCACAGCTTCTTCGATCATCATATCGTTGTCCCGGTTTGTTTCCGAATGGTCCCCCATCCGTCCTTGCTTAGTTCTTGGTTTCAACCTTTGGAGGCGCCGCCTCCCGTTTGACTTGATCTCCATCCTTGAGGGTGCGAAGAGTCTTGTACGGCCCGATGATTATCTCATCGCCCTCGTTCAGCCCGGTTTTGATCTCGATCTCCTGATCGCCCTTTATCCCGGTGGTGATCGGCGTAAAATGACCGCGGCCGTCCTTTGTGAAGACGAATACCCCTTCTACTTCTTTCTTCTTAGCCGAGGGGCTTCCAGGCTCTTCGGCAGGCTGCTGATCCTTCGGGGCCTCGCGAGGTACGATCGCCTGGAGGGGCGCGGTCAGCACCTGGTCAACCGTTGCGGTTGTTATTACCGCCGTCGACGACATCCCCGGCCTCAGCTTGTCCCGAACCTGTTGCACCGGATTCAGTTTTATCTTTACAAGAAAGTCCTTCGCTTCCTGGGTATTCGCCGACTGCGCGATTGTCTGTCCGGATCGCGTGATGGCGGAAGCGCCTTTTTCGATAACCTCTCCTTCGATCTCGACGTCGCCCAGCGCGTCGACCTTCACCTTGGCCTTTTGACCCACCTGCACGTCGGCAATGTCGGTCTCATCGACCTTGATCTCCGCATTGATCTGCGACATGTCGGCGACGGTCATCAGCGGCGTGGTGGAAAAGCTCGCAAGCGCGTACTCGCCGACTCGCACGGGAAGGCTCGAGACTACGCCGTCAATAGGCGAGAACCTCGTTGTCTTCTTAAGTTGATCGGACTGGCG
Source organism: Blastocatellia bacterium (assembly GCA_035455165.1). Taxonomy (GTDB): domain Bacteria; phylum Acidobacteriota; class Blastocatellia; order UBA7656; family UBA7656; genus Onstottus_A. The sequence continues at coordinate 72,677 of DATIFP010000168.1, read as the reverse complement.
GGAGAGATCCGCCTGACCTTGCTTGACGCGTTCCTGGGCCGAATTGAGAGCCGCCCGCGAGCGTTCGACTCCGAGTTCCGAATCGCGCACTACGACCTTCAATTGATTGATGCGGGATTGCTGAGAGGTGACAACCGCTCTCGCCTGGTCGTAGCGCGACTTGGCCGAGTCGTATTGAGACTTGGTTGCGACACCGCTTTCAACCAGTTGTTGATAACGATTGTATTCGCTTTCGGTGTACAGCAGATCCGCCTTGTTTCGCTCAAGGTCCGCTTCCGCCGCGGCCAGGTTTGCTCGCGCCTGATTGATATTGTTCTCCGCCTGCTGGACGGCCACCTGTTGGTTGGCAACGTCAGCCTGGGCAACCCGAACCGAAGCCTCGCCGGCCGAAACCGCAAAGGTCGATTGAGTCGGGTCTACGCGAACGAGTGGCTGGTCCTTCTTGACTGCATCGCCCTCGCTGACGTAGATCTGCTCGACTCGACCCGGGACTTCGGCGGTGAGGTTGTAGAACTTCACCGGTCGGATTTCACCGGAGGCGGTGACCTTCGATTCCAGATGAGCGCGGCGCTCGACTTTTCCTACCTGGACCGGCTCGCCTTCTTTCTTCTGCACTGCTTTGGATAGAAGAACGATCGTTATCAATCCGACGATGGCCGCCCCGATTATTACAGTTTTCTTCTTACGAAATGTCTTAAACTGCATGGATGGGGTTATCCTCCGAACGTGTTATGCGAACAGCAACCGCTTCGTATTACGCCCATAATTCGCAGAAGTTCAACAAAATCTGCGCTTGTCGGCCTGTTACAAGCTCGGTCGCTTGCTCGCTCGAACTGACTCACTTTCTCGAACAGACTATTGGCTCTTTGCTTCACACCCTACAAACGAGTTGCGAACCGGTTCATTAACATTCGGGGGCTCAGATTATGATGATAGCCACCGCGATGAAACACTGTCAAAAAAGAATACGTTTTGCGCTCCTGAACCGGGTGCGACGGGGTCAAAGTACTCGTGGGACCGCGCGTCTCAATGAACCGCTGATCTGCGAAGATCAGCGAACCGAAGGCTGCGCTGATCAGCGGTGAATTCGCCAGTACAAGTCCAATTGTTAACCATACCCCTAGCGTCCGCGAAGCATTTGAAGATTCAAAGTCCAGATGGCTTGTGTTATCCTAAATCTCCTTTCTATGGAAGAAAAATCCAGACAACTGAACGAAACTTGTCCAAACTGCGGCTCATCCGAAAGCGAACCTGATGCGACGTTTTGCCAGACATGTGGAGCTAAGCTCGACTCTGCTCTGCTCCAGGCTCCCGCTCCCCCCGCCGCCTGCGCGCCGGGAAAAACAATCGCAGGGCGGTTCGTCGTACAGTCCTTGCTTTGGACGGCGCCTACCTACAATGCTTACGAGGCGACGGCGCAAGGTACGCCCAATGCCAGCTACACGATAATCGAGCAACGGCTGACGTCGGAGGATCGAGTCAGCAGCGTTTCGCCGATGGCGCCCGCCGGCGGGGCGTCGGCGAGAGTTTCGGGTTCCCTCGAGGAAGCCGCTCCCGCGTTTGAGCGATTCGGCCTCCTCAAACCAGTGGAGCACACCGTTGAGAACAGCAATGTTTATGTGGTTCTCGAACATATCGAAGGCCAGGCGATTGCTCATTTCGATCAGACCGATGAGAAGGAGGCTAGGGAGATCGGGCTGCAGCTCTGTTCCCTGGCCGAGCAGTTTCACAGGCACGGATGGGTTTACAATGGCTTCGAGCCGTATGGCATTGTTCTCGATCGCGAGGAGCGGGTGCGTCTGATCGGATTTGATCGCGCTCGACAGGCTGGGACTCCGATTGAAAACTCCCCGATCTACCCGAGCCGCGGGTTCACGGCTCCCGAGCTTTTTGGGGCCGACGCCGTCTATGATCTCAGGTCGGATGTCTATTCGATTGGCGCGATGCTGCAATTCCTGCTGACCGGAGAGAGCGCCGGAATCAGCGAAGGAACGGGTCTCTATCCGGTCGCGACCGTCTTGCCCAGCTTCGAGCGGCTGCTGTCTCGGGCCCTCGCCGAGGAGGCGGACGAGCGGTTTCAAAGCATCTCCGCGCTTCGCGAAGCCCTGTTAGCTTTGAATTTGCCGGTGGTCTTGAAGGCCGGCCACTTCACGGACGTCGGTTTGCTCCGCGAGTTGAATGAAGACAGTGTGCTCGCGCTCAATTTGACTCAATACTACGAATCGGTGCAGACCCAAATAGGTCTGTTCATCGTCTCGGACGGTATGGGCGGAGAGGCCGCAGGCGAGGTCGCCTCGCGAGTCACCGTGCGCGCGGTAGCCGAGTGGGTCACTGACAAGCTGATATCGGCATCGCTCAAGTCGACGCGCGAAGAACAGATTGCAGCGCCAACTCAAACCGGCGGGCTGCGCCTGGCCATCGCCGACGGCAACGAGATGGCGACAACGGAGATGCTCCGGCAGGCAGTGATCGCCGCGAATCGCGAAGTGATGGCGTATGCGGCGGCGAATCCGCACGAGCGCGGGCTGGGTGCGACGGTCACCGTAGCCATGCTCGTCGGTGAGGTGCTCACGATTGCCCACGTGGGGGACAGCCGCTGCTACCTCTTGTCGGGCGAGCGCCTCGAGCAGTTGACTGAGGACCACTCGCTGGTCCAAAAGATGGTGAATACCGGCAACCTCTCGCGATCGGAAGCGCGCAGCCATCCCTATCGCAATGTCATCTATCGCTCGATTGGAGCCGACGAGCAGATTGAGATAGATGTAATCAGAAGGAAGTTGACCGGCGGCGATACGATCATGCTGTGCAGCGACGGCTTGAACGGGATGCTTGGCGACGATCAAATTCGCGATATTCTGCTGGTGAACCCCGACCCGAACATGGCAGCGAAGGAGCTCGTGGTTGCAGCGAACACGGCCGGCGGCGAAGACAATATCTCAGTGATCGTGGTTCGAATCGGCTGATCGAATTGTCCAGGGCTTTCGTTATTTGATCAACGTCGCGCGAGAGCCGAGTACAAAGACATTAGCCTGGAGTACCGCTCGAACTGATCGCGATTATTGCTGACCAGCGTCGCCTGAGCCACAGCGCGAAATGCCAACCCGGTCCGCTTGATGCCGCGCGGTTCATTTCGACTTCGCGCCGGCCACGCCCGCTCGAGCAATCTCCTTGTTCTTGAGAAGTCGTCATCGATGGCAGCGTGAGGCAGCATTGTGCGCAGCGAGTCCAACGCCGCTCGAAAGTTGACGTCGGTTCTGAACGACATGGGCGAGACGAGTCCGGAATAGTCGAAAGCGTCCGACTTGATTCTAAAGCTCTTATCCAGACTGGTCGCGTAGCAATCAAGCAAGGTCTCCTCCGAACGATACTCGGACGTATCCATCACATTGCCTGACCTGCCTCGCGAGCCGCTTATGCGCTCCGTGTAATCGACGCGCGTGTTCTGAAGGCCACCTATCACCAGCAGCTTGATCTCAGATGTAGGTAAGGAGACGTCTCCACCTGCGTGATGGATCTCGACCTGGTCGCCTGTCAGCGAGATTCGTCGAGCTCGAATGAGCTCGCGATCAAGGCTCAATTCCTCGTCGGCGATCACCACGGCCCTCAGTCCGCAGGTGCGGATCAGCGCTGCGATCATCTCGGCTTCGGACCGGGTCTGAGTCCGAGCGAGCGGAATGGGCTTCTGTGATTCGGTGACTGCTTTTGCGTCCGAGAGTTCGATCTGGAGCGCGGACGCAAGCTGAGCAACAACGGTTTCTTTCGGACTTGCAGACAACGGCTCGAGCACGGTGTTGAAGACGCGCTCGCCGGCGTCAATATTTCTTTGCGGTGGGGCGGCGTTGATTCTCGAGAACGGCAACGCTTCGCCACAGTACATGCACTCGCCCCTGGCGGCGGGCGTTCGCCTGGCGCAGAGCGGACAGCTGGTCACATCTTGGCTCAAGGGTGTCTCTTTCCGGGGCTTGATAGTTCTGTGGGGGTTCCGCGGGGATTATAGCATAACAAAGGACCTGAGTGGTTAGTCGCCATTGGTGGGTAGCGGTGTGAAAGCGTGTTGGCGGGCCAGCACCTCGATTCGCCTGCTTTCAAGCCGGTGGCTTCAAATCCGTTTTCGCGCTACAGCGCCGGCACCTGACCACGGACCAATCCGCGTGTTACGATCATTTCAATGATCGATCGCCGCTGGATGACTCGAAAAAACTTCATCGTTGGCGCCGCTGTTCTCGTGGTTGTCTTGTTCGTCGCCGGGTTCTACTTCTTTCGCCGGCCGCCCAGAGCGGAGATGGAACGCTATGTCCCGGCTGCCGCGCTTGCCTTCCTGGAGGTCGACAGCCTCTCGGATCTCACGGACGGCCTCACCGGGACAACGGCGTGGCGCGAGCTGGCGCCGGTGCTGGGCCTGTCAAGCCAGATCAAACAAGTCGGTTTCCTGGCCGACCTGATGGGTCGTACCGGGCTCGGCCCGGATGAAGCTGTATTGCTGGGACGCGCCCAATGTGCGGTTGTATTAACCGGAGTAGAATCGAAGGCTGGCGAGACGGAAGACGGACCGTACGTTCACCTGCGACCCGACTTCGCGTTGATAGTCGAGTCGCACCTTTCGCCACAAGCTGCAACGCGACTGGTCCACACGCGTGGGCCAATCATCGCCCAGCGCATCTACGGCGACTCGGTTGAGGCAGCATCGGAGGATTATCGCGGATCCGAGTTACTCGTCTTCCACGGACCCGGGACCGGTCACCAGTTGATCGCCGCTTCCGCGGGAAGCGTCATGCTCATAGCGAATCAACCGGAGGCGATGAAATCATGCCTCGATGCGATAGCCGGACGCGCGGCTACGCTGGCCGAGGACTCCACGCTCAAGCAGATGCGTCCAGAGGTTGACGGCAACGCCGCGGTTTTTGGCTACGTTACGGGAAGCGGTCTAAACAAGCTGTTCGAGATATGGCCCGCACTGCTCGCGGGTCGCTCAACCGAACCCGAGACGGTCACGTCGTTCACCGATCTGCTGCAACATATTTCCGAACAGTCCGCGACTGGATTGCTCTACGCCTCTGAGTTCAAAGCCGGCGGCGTCACCGAGAAATATCTGACGGTTCTGCGGCCGGAAGTTGGCGAGGCACTCGCGCAACCCTTCAAACCGGCTTCAGGAGCCAGCCTACCGTTGTTGGCCTCAGTCCCCAGGTCGATCGAACGGCTGACATTGCTTGATGTTAAGAGACCGGGAGAACTGCCGGAACATATTCTCAAACAGCTCTCGCCACATCTGGACGTCGTCGCCGGTGTCGCGCTTCGGGAGTTCGTCATCAACCTTCGAAAGCAGTACGGGCTCGAACCCTCCGACTCTCTCGGCGATTCTGTCGGCGACGAAATCACACTAGTCAATTTTGGCGACGAGAGTCCGTCGGCGATGCTGATCCCTGTAACTGACAAGGCAAAAGTTCAGCCGGCGGTTTGGCGGTATCTCAAACACAACGGTGCGACCGTCACAAACGAGGGAGTGGACGCGGGAGAAATAATGATCTCCAGCAGCGACGACCGGCGAGCGGCGGCGTTCGTTGACGACAATCTGGTGTTGGGGACTCGCGATCAGATTGCGAAGGTGATAGAGACTCGCGATAGCCGTGGAGGCATCGACGGAGATGAGGGCTTCAAACGGGTCCTCTCGAGCCGTCCGGCCGGTTCGTCGATAATATCTTATCGACCGCGAAGCGACGACGCGCCGCGTCTCTTACTGGCCCTCTCGAAACTGACTCGAGTTACCGATGGCTCGCGGGAATTGCTGGAGCGCGACTCAGCGCGCGCTGCGATCGAGCGTCTGCCTGGTTCGGCCAGCTTTACGGAATTCCGCAATTACGGAGTCTATGTGGAAGCGAGGTCGGCCGTTGGAAGTTTCAGCCTGATAGGTTCGTTAGTGAAGCCCGATCAGGAATGACCTGGGAGCGCGCGGGTTTGACCTGGGAGCGCAGGCTATCCCTTCACGCTCTCTCCGCGGCTTGAGCTCAAGACCGCAGCGGCCGATTTGCGTCTACGGCGACGCAATATGCGAATCCGACGGCGTTCGCGCACTTCGATCCTGTCGCGCACCTTCCCGTAGAACTTTGTGAAGTAGTCGTACATCGACCACAGCGCGAAGAACACCACGATCCACAACATCGCGCGACCCGCGCCGTAGCACAACACCCGAAACTCTTCGAGCGACATCGCACCGCTCTCCGCGATCGCGACCACCGTCCGAGCGGTCTCTCCGAACGATGCGAACGCGACTTCGGAATTCACGCCGGTCGGGGGTTGGAGCCCGGAGGGTCCCCCGGGTACGCTTCCCAGGATCAGCAGCGTTACCGCGATCACCTGGGTGAGCATCTTGAACTTCGCTTTCTTCGATGCGCTTATCGTGAATCCCTCAGCGGCAGCGATCGAGCGCAAGCCAGTGACCGCAAACTCGCGGCCGATGATGATCACGATCGCCCAGGCCGGAGCGAGCCTGTTCTCGACCAGAGAAACCAGCGCGGCGGAGATCAGCAGTTTATCGGCGATGGGATCAAGCAGGATTCCCAGCGTTGACACCTGTCCTCGTTTTCTCGCTATGTACCCATCCAACCAATCGGTAAAGGAAGCGCTAATGAACAGGGCCAGCCCGAATAACTGTTGAGGTATTCCCAGCCAGTCGCTGGGAAACTTCGTCAGCAAGACGACCACCAGCAAAGGTACGACGAAGATCCTGGACAGCGTTAGCGCGTTCGGAAGGTTCAAGGTCTGATTTCCTGACTAACCATCTCGGGCACGAATAGGAACGACACATCCCGACTTCCAGCCAACTTGACTATATTTTTGGCTCGCTTCATTGTCAAGAATGCTTGGTCGTGTGATGGGTTGACCAGGGGCGGCGCTTCGCTAGCCCCTGGCTACTGAATTTCGCGCCTTCGGCGCTTGACCCGATTGCGCTGCTGGCCGTCTCGCTCAAGTTGAACGCCAACTTTAGAACGAGAGCTGAGAAGGGCAAAGGACGCGACCAAAGCCGGCTGGATCGTTTTTCTTTTTCTTGCATCTAAGGCAAACGGCAATGGAGTGCGGCGACTCTGCCGCCGCGTGGGCTGACAATCGATGGGCCTTCGCCACACAACCTGGTTGACATCCAAACGTGTCACGCTCGTCGCGACCGCGGCTGCTCTTCTGATCATCGCCGCCTTCATCATTTACCTTGTTCGTGTGAACAGAAGAATCGGCCTGGAACGTGAACGCCAGCAGGCCGCGGCTCTAGTCGAGGTGGATCAACGCGAGCTGCGGGCTCCAGCCGCCGACGGACTCGCCCTCTATCTGAATGCCGCGGATGTGAGAGCCGTCGCGGATTTCCAGGGCGTTTTCTACCTGGCGACTTCGGGGGGACTGATCGCACTAGATGACGTCGGTAACATTCGAAAGCGATACACGACGCTCGACGGATTGCCCGACATCGACCTGACTTCGCTTGCAGTGTTTCGCGAGCGATTGTTTGCGGGAACGGCAAGCGCGGGCCTCGTGGCGTTCGATGGGCACGCGTTTACCGGGTACCGCTTCAATAAACCCAAGGCCACGCGAGTCAGCGTCCTTGCGCCCACCGAGACCGAACTCCTGATCGGCACGCTCGACGGGGGCTTGTTCGAATATGACGGTCAGCGGTTCACGCGACGCTTCAATTCGGCTACAGGAGCCGATTTCAACCGTGTGACTGCGCTCCTCCCGTTCGAGTCGCGGCTTTATGTCGGAACACAGGATGCCGGTCTTTACGTCTGGCGCGAGGGACACATCGAACACATCGGGACCAATGAAGGACTGCCGTCGCCGCACGTGACGGCGGTCACTGCGCTGCCTCCGGGGTTCAGGGAGAATGGATCGGTCTGCGTGGCGACGGATTTCGGAGTCGTTGCGTTGAACGACGCAAACGAGCCGAAACCGATATCTAATCGTCCGAACATCACCTCGATTGTGGTGGGCGGGCAGCATCTGTGGGCGGGGTTATTCAGCGGGGGGATCGTCGATCTGAACGCCGCACAACAGGCGAGTTCGCCGGCCGCAGATCGATCGAATCTGACGCAAGCGTCGGGGCTTCCCCCGTCCGCCCCCACGACATTGTCGGTAACCGACCGGAGAATATGGGCGCTCACCTCGGCGGGCGCGTTTGTCCGCGATGAGCACGCGACGCGCCCGGGTTTCGAATCGATGGCCGGCGCGTTGGGGGGCGATCAAATTCTGTCCGCGAGTCACATCACAGCGCTTGTGATGGACGGCGCATCAAGGTTGTGGGTTGGCTACTTTGATCGTGGACTCGACTTGCTCGCGACTGAGACAAGCGACCGCCTCTCGCACATCGAAGACGATCGCGTGCGCGAGATCAACTATCTGGCGCTCGACTCGAGCGACGACAGGATCCTGGCGGCAACTTCGCGGGGGCTGGTGGCATTCGCCGGCAACCTGAAGCAGACGGTGATGACGCGCGAACAGGGTCTGATCAACGAATCAGTCGCGCACGTCGCGCTTGCGCCCGCTGATTCTGCGTTGCCGGCGTCGATGGTAGGAACGGAAGCGTCCGAACGGTATCGCCGCTCCGCGATGGTGCTGGCGACCTCCGGCGGACTGACCGAAGTGGTAAGCGGGCGGGCACGTTCGATCACCGCGTTTCACGGACTCGCGAGCAATCATCTTTATACGTCGGCGGCCGTGGGCTCCCGGCTCTTTGTCGGAAGCCTCGCGGGCCTGGTCGAGCTTGAAGGCTTGCGAGTTGTGCGCACCTACAAGACCTCGAACTCGCGCTTGTCGCACGATTGGGTGACGGCGCTCGCGGACGCCGAAGGAACGCTGTACGTCGGCACGAATGGCGGAGGAGTCGACGCGCTGCTGCCCACGGGGGAGTGGATGAACTTCGCCGATGAACTCGGGAAGTTTGAAGTGAATCAGAACGCGATGCACTACGATGGAGAGCGACTCTACGTTGGCACTAGCGACCGCGGGCTTTTCGTTTATAATACGCGCGACCGGCGCTGGAATCGCATCAGTTCAGGGCTGCCGTCCCAGAGCGTCACGGCAATAACGAGCGATGATAGGTTCGTCTTTGTTGGGACATTGAATGGATTGGTGCGAATTGAGAAAAGGGTGATCTGATAGGCTCGTAGATGAGGTTAAAGGTGCCGGTGGTGAGAGTTCTGAAGATCATTAGGGACCTCGCCGCGTGGACGACGATTCCAGCATTTTTGAGCTTTGTAATTGCGGATCAGATATTCAATACGAAGTATGGCGGCGGACCTCACGACGGTCTCCTCGTTAGGCCGGCACTGTTCGAATGGTTGCTCGTCTGGCGAAACTGGAGCTTGGGAATCTCGGTGGCGACGGCGTTGATCTCGATACCAAAATGGCGGTCTCTAATCGGACTTACTCTGACGTTGACCTACTTCTACTTTGCGGTCACAACCTATTGACACGGCGGATGGTACCAAATGACGGATCGGCTACGCGATAGAATTCGACTCGGCGTGAGGGTGGCGGCACTTCTTATGATTCTCTTGCTTGCTCCGATGCTCGCCCACGCTCAATCCGGGGTGCTCATTCCCTCGAGCACCGAGAAGCCCGATCCGGCGGTGCTCTCTCTCGATGAGATGACCGTCAACGTTTCGATCGACAATCAATACGCTCGTGTGCGAGTCATTCAAATCTTCGGCAACCGAACTAATCAAATTCAGGAAGGCCGCTATGTTTTTCTGATTCCAACGACGGCGTCTATTTCGGACTTCGCTGTGTGGGACGGGGACATTCGAATTCCGGGAGTGATTCTCGAAAAGCGCCGCGCGGAAGAGATCTACAAAGACCTCGCGCTGCAATCGATCGATCCCGGCTTGCTGAAACAAGAACGCGAAGACGACGCGAGCACCGCGTTCACGGTTGAGGTCGCGCCCATTCCGGCTTATGGAACCAAACGACTGGAGCTCGAATACACCGAGCTCCTCTCGGTCGACAATCTCGAGTCTTATTTTTCGTTTCCGTTTAAGCCCAGCGAGTACGGCACCCAGTCCGTCGGTCATCTCGAGATCCGATTGCAGATGACCAGCCGTGTTCCGATGACCGACCTCACCTTGAGAAGCAAACTGTTCGCGCTCAACTTCATCGAGAATTCGCCACAGTACAAGTCCGCAACGTTCGAAGCCAATGACATTCAGTTAGCGGAGGACTTCGGATTCAGCTACGGGTTGAACGTTCGAGGCACCGCATTCGAATTCCTGGCTTATCGCGCGCCCGAACGCATTACAGCCGATGAGCTGCGCGATCCGCGATTGGCTGAGCGTGAGCCGGACGGTTACTTCGAAGCGGCGGGGATCTTCAATGAAGCGGGCCGCTCGCCCGGCGAGACCTCGCCGCCTCCCCCGCGTTCGCTTCTGGTTATGCTCGACACTTCGTTGTCGATGCAGTTTGAGAAACTCGATCGCGCATACGAAGCGGCCGAGGGACTGCTGCGCTCGCTCACATCGCGCGACACCTTCAATTTGATGCTGTTCAACGACGACGTCTCGGTCTTCAGCAACGCGGCCGTCGATGCGCGCTCGGATCAAGTCGAGCGAGCGCTCAACTTCATCAAGGCGAGTTACCTTACGGGCGGGACGGATTTGGGCGCGGCGCTTGATCGCGCGGCGAACCTGTTGAAGACGATGCCCGGTGAAAAAGAGCGCTCGATCGTGATGATCACCGACGGCAACTCGACGCTTGCGACCACGCGAACACGCGCGATCATCGACCGGTTTCAGAAAGCCAATGACTCGGGCGCTCGCGCTCGGCTATACGTGTTTGGCATCGGCTCCGACACGAACATTCGTTTGCTCGGAGAGCTTGCGCGCGCGTCCCGCGGTTACTTCGACTGGACGCGCGAGACCGATGATCTCTCATTCAAGCTGAAATCATTCCTGAGCAAGGTCGGCCGAGATCCGATCGACTCGCTCAAGCTTCAAAACACGGACGCGACAAATTTCTACCAGGTCTATCCCGACTATGACGCAACTGCGTATGACGGAACGAGGCTGTCGTTTGTTGGACGTTACAAGCGGCCCGGGCCGGCTTCTCTCACGTTGACCGGTAATTCGGCGGGCAAGCCGGTTCGGATGACTCAACAGGTGCAGCTTCCTGAACGCGACGACTCGCACGCCCAAGTTCCGCGAATGTGGGCCCGCGCTCGCGTGGACGCGCTGCTCAGACAGATCGCGCTGAACGGCGAAACAAAAGAGGCGATCGACGAGATCATCGCGCTGTCGAAGAAGTACAAATTCGTGACTCCGTACACATCCTTCCTTGCGGCGCCGCGTTCTTTGTTGAGGCCGCGAGTGATCCGCCCGGGCGATCCTGTGCTTCGAGTGCGGGCCGATCAATCGATCACCGAGATCACCGCGGTCTTTCCCTTCGGTCTCACCAAGCGAATGACTTACATAAAGAATGAAGACGTGTGGGAGACTCGATTTGTCGCGCCGCGCGAGATGTCGGATGGCATTTATCACTGCCGGCTGGTGCTGGTGGACCGGCAAGGGCGGGCTTATCAGGAAGAGAAGAGCTTTGTGATCGACAGCCGGCCGCCGCGGCTGCAAGCGGCGTTGAATCAGACCATCGCGCATGCGGGCGAAGATTTGATGATAATCGTTCGGGCCGACAGCGACACGCGCGTGATCGCCGCGCGAGTCTTCGGCTCGCTTCCCGTGCCGGTGGTGTGGGACGCGAAGGCCAAGGCGAACATCGGACATCTGAGGATACCCGAAGGGCTGCCGTCGGGGACTTATACGATTCAGATCACGGGCGAAGACTTCGCTCACAATTCTAGTGTGGTGGAGCTAGTCATTGAGGTTGTCGGGAGCTAGCGAGGAGTTCCTGAGGTGAGAACCGAGACTATGAAGAAAATGATCATTGCGTTTGTTCTAAGTATCGCCCTGGTTGGATTCTGCGGCGCACAGCAAAAGAAAACAGACCTGGAACACGCCGGCCTGCTCGGCAAGGTGAAAACGGTCAAGGTCGAAGAAGCCAAAATCTCGAACAAGTCCGGTAAGCCAGGCGAAGGGAAGCGAGTCCATGTCGAAACCCAGAGCTACAGCGACCACGGCGTTCTGACAAAGGCGATTCGTTTCGATGCTGGGCGCGCGACCGATTATTTCTACAGCTATGATTCGAGCGGAAACCGGCTTGAGTTCAATAGGACTGCGGTCGGTGAAGCGAGACTCAAGACCGAGTTCAAGCTCGACGCGGTTGGGAACCGCATCGAGGAAACGCAGACGGGTGAACAGGGCCTCGTGAACAAGATCGTGTGTATCTTTGACGCAAAGGGACGCATGGTCGAGAAGCGAATATTCAACAAGCAGGGTCTGTTCGCGAGACGAGCATACGCGTACGGCGCCGACGCGAACCCCACGCACGAAATCGAATACGATTCGAAAGGCGCTCTGGTCGGCCAACAAAGCTACGCGTACGAGGTGGACTCCACCGGCAACTGGATAAAGAGAACTACGTCGACTCAGGGCACCAGCGGCGGCAAGGCGGTCGCGGAACCGGCGGAAGTGACTTACAGGACGATTACTTATTACTAGGCGCTGATAGGGAAGCGACTTGATATGGGTCTGGACTACCAAAAATTGTGGGAGCGCCACACGAAGGTCCAGTTGATTGCGGGTGTTGTTTTGAGCGTGACTCTCGTCTCATCATACAGTGCTCAATCGAGGGAGTTAGATCGTCAGCATGTCGGACTCAAGGGCGCTGTGAAGTTGGTCAGGGAAGAGGAGGCCAAACTGAAGCTCAAATTCGGTCAGCTAGCAGTGGGTAAGAGGGCGTATGCACGAAGCGATGTGTACGACGAAGCAGGCAATTTGATCAGTGCAGAAAGTATGTTCCGAGGAGATCTCGTCCGGATGTCCTACAAGTACGAAGCAAATGCAGAAAGAACCGAGATCAGCAAATCGGGCTCTACTATGCGGACGCGGGCCGTACTTAGGTACGACGCTCAAGGCCGAAGGATTGAGGAAGAGCGGCATGACGATGACGGCAGAATTCGGCGAATGTTATACACGCGCGACGCTAGCGGTCATATTGTGCAGACAATCAGGTATTGGGACGGCGAGCGAGGTCCTCGAGCCACCTTCACCTACGATGCCGACGGAAACGTTTTTGAACGTGTCAATTACAACGGAACTGAAGGAGTCGAAGGGATTGAGAGATATTCCTACGAGTTCGACGGAGCCGGCAATTGGATCAAGAGAACAACATCCAGAGGGGTTCTTCGCAGAGGTCAAATCACGTTCGAACCATCTTTAGTCACGTACAGAACGCTCACCTATTACTAGACAGTTACAGCTAGACAGTTATAGGCACTCGCGATGAGAAGAAGGTCTTACGCAGCACTGGTAATCTTGCTTTCGATCGGCTCGATCGTTGGAGCCACGCTTGTGGCTCAGCGCGCGGCCCGCAAGGCAAAAGCCCCGGCGCGCAGCTCACAAGCTCGAAGGAAGCCGCGCGCGCCGGCAGCTCCCTCGGGGGCCGTTCGTCCCGCGGATCCCAATCGCGCACGGCAGAACCTTGTAGACGATGCGCTATATACCAACGAAGAATTCTTTGGCACGCAGGCGTCCGTGGCCAGACCTTACTCGGTGGCGCTCGAAAGAATCGTTGGGTTGATTGCTAAGTATCCGAAAGACGCGAGACTCCGACTTCACGCGGCAAGACTCTCTGAAAAGCTTGCCCAGTTCGACAAGGCAGCGACCGAGATGTCCGCGTACGCGGACCTGCGAGGCCGTTCGCCTGATGCGCTGCGACGGCTCGCAGGCTTTTATCACAACCGCGCTCGCTTCGCCGATGAAGTAAGAACGCTTCAAGAGCTTGCGAATGCGCTCAACGTGAATGACCGCGGGCCCATCTACAAACGAGCGGCGGAGCTCGTGCGTTCCCGCTCGCTCACAGAGTTCAAGCCTGCAGACTTCTTCTTAGCGCTTGTGTCGGCGGACCCCGAGAACATTCAGCCGATCAAAAACTACGTCGAAGAACTTGGGCTCGCTAAACAGAATGCCGAAGCGCTAGCTGTGCTCGCTTCATATCAGCCGAAGTTTCCGTCCGAGCTCGGCTACTTCCTCAAGACCAGATCGCAGATTCTGGAGACGGGTGGCGACCGGCGCGCCGCAGAAGGTGTGTACTCGTCGGCGTTCGATCCGAACTGGCCGCGGGAGATAGCCGCCGACTACTACGACTTACTGCGGCGATTCGGCCGCTATCGCGTTGTTCGTCGCGCGCTGCAGGAACGAGTGCGCGCAGGCGCTACTGACTTCGATACTATCGGAAGATTATTCAGCGTGTTCTCCTATGAAGGCGGCTTCGAACAGGCGGCGCGATTGCTCAGCGATTTCGAAAACCGGCGCGCCGGCAAGAGATCGGGCCAGGCGCCCGCCCCGCAAGCGCCGGCGGCCCAGCCCGGTGTTACGGCCGCGTCGTCGTGGCCCTCTCGAGAGCTTGAAGCGGTAGCTGAGATGTTTGCTTCCATTGGCCGCTACGATCAGGCGTCGCGGTATTTGTACACGCTCTATCTGGTTGGCGGCATTGACCCCGGAACCGAGTCGCGAGAGGAAGCCTTATATCGGCTCTTCAAGGTCCTGCTCGAAGCGGCCGGCACGCCGACTCGCGTTGGCGGCGGGGACCTTTCATTTTATCGCGACGTGGCGGAGGTCGATCAGCATCCCGGTTTCATGAACGGCGTGCTGTCGTTGATACTCTCGGGGACCAGTCCGTCGCAGGAATTCGCAACGGAAGAGCGAGCGGCGGCCGGATACTTCAATCGCTCGTTCGCCTACCACATCTTCACCTCTTTCAAGCAGGAGTACGCCGAATCTAAACGCCTCCCGGAGATGTACCTCGGCGTGGTCAACGTCTTTGCGTCGCTGGGAGAACATAAACTGGCCATCGAAGCAGGGCGTGAGTTTCAGAAGCGGTACCCCGGCTCGCAAAACTATGCCGACGTGTCCCTGAGAATGGCCGATTCTTATGTAGCCCTCAAAGACCGTGTGGGCGAGCGCTCGGTCCTGGCCGAACTGCTCGATCGACTCTCGCGGAACAGGCCCAAGGGTCTTCCGCTGGTGCCTGTTTCACCGAAGCACTGGAGCTACGGAATCACGCCTCGGGTCGAGAACCTGATCGACAAGATCAGGTACAACATCGAGGCCTACAGCGACACGTATGATCCGACCGAAGACAAGGCTGCGAATGATGAAAGCGAAGATCGCGAGGCCGACTCCGAAGTGACTGACATCGATTCAAGCGCGGTTGAGAGCGAGGCCCGCCGCGGACCAACCTACAGCAGCGTCCTCGAGCGCTATGTCGCGTCGCTCGCCGCCGATGAAAAGAAAACCGAAACCGTCGCGTTTTTCTGGGGCGAGATCAAAAAGCATCCGAAAGAAGAAGGTTTGTATGAACGCTTCATGCGATGGCTGGGACAGGCACAATTGATCAACGAGCAGTTGAAGGCTTACAACTCGGCAATCAAGCAATTCGACTCGAACACCTGGTATCACCGGCTGGCTCGCTGGTATGTGCGCCAGAAGCGCGGCAAGGAGCTGACTCGTTATTCACGGCAACTGATCGGAGCCTTCGACGAGGATGAGATCACTGAATACCTCGTGCGATTCGCGGGCTTCGGCGCGGCCGCGGGCGGTGACGATTTGAATTGGGATGAGCGCTTTGCATATGACCTGTACAGCTACGCACACACGCGATTTCCGCGAAATCTTTTTTTCGTGCGCGGGATGCTTACTTATCTCGAGAAGAAGGACCGGCCTCTTTGGGAGAAGCTCTCGGCCGAATACTATTTCGCGGACCGTTCGATCCGCGAACCCTATCTGGCGTGGCTTTCCAAGCAAAACACGCTGCGTGATCGATACATCAAGGCGCGCGCGAACGCC
The DNA here is from genome assembly GCA_035455165.1 of Blastocatellia bacterium. Lineage (GTDB taxonomy): Bacteria > Acidobacteriota > Blastocatellia > UBA7656 > UBA7656 > Onstottus_A. Next base: position 56,745 of record DATIFP010000168.1, on the reverse strand, counting down.
GGCGCAGCAGACCAGAGCCGCAGGGGAGCCGAGGCGCCTTCAACATACAAGATATTTGCGGCGGATACTGCTATGTGGCTTTCGCATCACGACGAGGCCCTCGATGCGTATCGCCAGCTCGTGGCGATATATCCCGGCGAGGTCCAGTATGCGGATCGGCTGGCGGATCTCACGAGGTCGTTTGGGCAACAGTCCGACAAGCTCTACGAGGAATCCGCGAGCCTATTTGCCCGGATGGCGGAGATCTATCCCGAGGACCACGAATATCGGATAAAAGCCGGCGAGGTCTACGCTCAACTCGGGGACTTCAAACGTGCGGGTGAGCAGTGGGATAAGCTGATCGCGCTTGAGCCCGGCGAGCGCAACACCTACCTGGAAGTCGCGACCGTTTACTGGGACTACTATCAATTCGATCAGGCCGTCCGGGTGTTCAAGGACCTTCGCAACACGACCGGCGATCAGACGATTTATGCATACCGGCTCGGCGCGGTATACGAGGGCAAAGGCGATATGGATTCGGCTATCGCCGAGTACGTAAAGGTTCTCTCGGAACCCGGTGATGGCCGCGATACGGTGGCGAAGCGGCTGGCGCAGTTGTCGAAGCGCACGGGCCTGGCCGACAAGATCGCCGCCGCCTACGATCGTGCACATGCGGCCGATCCGCGAAACTGGCAATTGATAATCGGCTATGCGGACTATCAAGCGGAACGCGATCACGTGGCGGACGCGCTTGCGATGTTGCGCACAGAGATCGAGAAATCGAGCGAGATCGCGTTTCTCGAGTCGGTGCGAGATCTATATCGCGCAATTCTTCGACCGGAAGACGAGCAGCAGGTGATCGCCCGGCTCTCCGCGGTGGCTCGTGACGAGCGTGAAGCAATGATGTACCGGTTGCAGCTTGCATCATTCCTCGAGCGCCACGGCCAGGTTGATTCGGCGATAAGCTTGATCGACAAGCTGGTGGGTGAGTACCCGACGAACGTCGGCGTGGTGGAAGAGTCCGCGCTGTTCTACTGGCGAGCGGGTCTGCTCGACAAATCTCTGGATCTCTATAAGCGAACGCTTGCTCGCGCAATGGGCGCGAATCGGCGCAGCTTCGCGCTGCTGCTTGCACGGAGACAGTTTGACGCGAACAAGCTCGCGGACGCCGAGTCGACCCTGCGAGCGTTCTACAACGAGAACCGCTCGGACACCGAAGTATTCGGCGCGCTGGCCCGCACGCTTGGAGCGGAGAACAAACTCAACGAGCTTGCGACGCTCTATCAGGATGCCTTCAAAGAGGCTCGGGAAGCCGGTTTGGGCGGAGAGGAAACCGGATCGCGAATCGCACAGCTTCGAGTGGGGATGATCCGAACGCTCGATGCTTTGGGTAAATACGAGGAGGCGGTCGACCAACACATCGAGATCATAAATCGCTCCCCTGAAGATGCCGGCCTGCTGGCGACGGCGATCGAGTACGCCGAACGGCACAATCTGATGTCGAGGCTCGTCGTCTATTATGAAAAACTGTCGAAAGAGTCGAACAAGAATTACCGGTGGCAACTGGTGCTTGGACGGATCTACGAGCGACAAGGAAACCTCGCGGGCGCAATTGAGCAATATCGCATCGCGGTGGTAAATGAGCCTCAGCGTTCCGACTTTCGCTTTACTCTTGCCTCCGTGCTCGCAAGACAGCGCCGATATGACGAGGCCGTCACGGTGCTGCGTCAGGGTTGGACGCTCGGCGGGCGCGATCCGCAATGGCTGATCGAAGTTGCTCGGATTCAAGTGCAACAGGGAGAGCGAGACGAGGCAGTCAAGACGATTCAACAGGCGCTCGCGTCGAGGAAGAACGCGACGATCGATGCTCAATTCAACATCGCTGCGCAGCTTGCGTCGTGGGGCCTGAGCGAAGAGTCGGCGCGTGTCTATGCTCAGACGTTCGCCGCGGTGCCGAAGAAGATCGAGAGCGACGACAGTGAGTACATTCCTGCGACTAGTGTGGCGGCCTATGTAAAGGTGCTGCTGCGAAGCGAGGCCGCTTCTTCGGCCTACCAGAAACTCGAGGCTCTGCGTTCCCAGTTTGCCGCGATAGCTCAAAACAGTAAGGACTACCGTGCGCGCAGCCTCACCGACGCGATCGATAACGCGATGCGGACCGATTTCGGCAAGGGTGTAATTGACTACAGCAGCGCGGATGAAACGACTGCGCTGGCCTCTGCCATTCGCGCGTCGATTTCGAAGCTCAAACTGTACTCGGACGCCGGCGAGCTGAGGCGCTACCTCGGAATCGCGCACGGCGCCGCGCTGGCGGACGCCGAAGAGCAGATACAAACTCAGCTCAAGGACGCGGCGTTCGAAGCGCGTCCAAAGAACTCGCAGAGCATCACGCCTCAGGACTCCGCCTACTACGGCGAGCTGCGAGCGCTGGTGTCGTTCTACGAGCGGCACGCAGCGTATAACCGAGCCGCGGAAGTGCTGGCGGCGGAGTTCCGGCGGGATCCTTACAAGAACCGGTTCGATTACTTGAATCAAATCGCGATCGAATACAGGCTCAGCGGCAATCGCGATCGTGAGATCGAGTGGCTTCGAGCCGCTTATGCTGCGGCGTCGGGCTCGCTCACCACGAACTACACCGACTGGGTCGACCGCTACCTTTCATTGCTCTACTCGGCGGGAATGCGCGGCGAGATACAAAGGCTTGCTTCGACCTATAGCGCGTACCAACTCCAACTGATCAATTTTCTCGTCGACAAGAATGAAAAGCTGTTGGCGCTGGATGCGATCGACAACGCGAAACAATCGACGGCGTGGGTGAAAGAGCGGAGCGGGGAGGTTGGCTTCTTCTTAAAGGATACTTCCCCGGAAACCGAGCCATACTTTAAGGAAGCGCTCGCGCTCCAGCCGATCGGGCAAATGCTTGGGCGGCGGCTCGATCCGCAACAGGTGTTGGTGGGCGCCGACTGGTTCGTTGCCTCGCGAAATTATGGTTACTGGCTGGGTCTCGTAGGCCGTGAGCTCGACAGTCGCAGGTTTGTCATCGGAGAAATCGAAGGTCATCCATCTAGTGCCGCCGCGCAATTGGAACTGGCCGCCTACTATCTCGATAAGAAGAACCCGGCACGCGCAGGTGATCACGTTGCTCTCGCAAGCGAGCTTGCCCCGGGTGATCGCGATGTGGCGATCGTGCGCGGCGCGGTCGCACTTGCGAGTCGCGATCGCAAGGGCGCAATGGACGCCTGGGGTGCAATTGTGAGCGGGCGAGTAACGATCGCCGACGCCCAGGCTTACTTGAAGGTTATGGCCGACAATGGTTTCCTCATCGATTCACTGCCGAAGCTCGACAGCTTTCTGGTTAGCTTTGTGAATCGGGCCGTTCGCGAGAAGAACGCTTCTGATCGGGTCGAAGCGATCAAACCGCTCGTTCGCGAGATTGCCAATCGTGCAAGCGCTGATCCCAAAACCGCGAGCGAAGTCGCGACATTTTTCCATAACGTCATAAACAGCATTCCGGGTGATTTGACGATCGGCCGGATGCTGATTGAAGAGACTCTGTTGCCCGAAGACACTCTAGCCAGCATCTATCGGACAGTTCACCAGCGTCTTTCGGATCTCGCGTCGGCGGTGTTCGGCACGCCCGAATACGAAAACGGTTACTACAGCGGCGGACAGTATGTTTATCCCGCGCGTGAGCTCGCGGATTTTCGAAAGCTCCTCATCGATTACTTGATTCGCACCCGCTCGTATGAAGAGGCGCGGTTGCTGATCAGGACGATTCAACGGGAACAGGCCGACGAGAAGCTGGCGCTCTCGGATCCGGATGAGGACGCCTCCACTTATGCGGATCGCTACGATTGGGTCCCTCTGGCGTCGGCGCTGATCGAGCTTCGAGGGAATCGCGACGCGACGAAGGCGCTCGTTGAATTGCGCCGTTATTGCGGCCTGGAAAAGCCGGAGGTCAGCGGTCAGATGTCGGAGGTCGGCGAGGACCAAAGCATCAACCTGCAGGACCGCTGCCTGAAGGCTTATGCGTTGCTCGTAGCCGAGCACCGAGAGTCGGACGCGGATACTCTGTTGTACGAGGCATACACCAAAGCAGTGCGTTCTGGCTATTCAGATGATGCGAGCCTGGCGGGATTGGCGGAGATCGAAGCGCGACGCGGGCGCGGGGAAGAAGCCTCGCGGCTGCTCAAGCGACTGGTCGAGAGATCGACGGACAACCTCAGGGGGTTGCAACTTGCGGCGGAAACGGCGGCTCGAATAAATCGCTTTGCGGACGCGATCGACTATCGGGGGCAGATCGCGCGAATCAATCCTGAGGATGCTCCGAACAAGCTTGAACTAGCCCGGCTGATCTCCGCGGCGGGCCGCGCGGGAGAGGCCGCTGATCAGGTCGTGTCGTTGATCGGCGAGAGATCGACTTCAAATACGGTTCGCGCGCAGGCCGCTGAAGTGCTCGGGACGCTGGTAAGGACTGATCGTTCGATTGCGCCGCGAGTGCTGAGTGCGCTAAGTCAGCAGGCGAGGACCGATGCGGGGGCCGTTGGACGAGCTGCGATCAGCGAGGCTCTGGGGAATAGTGACGAAGCCCGAGCAGCGCTTGCGACCGTGACTGCCGGGCCGCTTGCGGCGGTCGCTCAATGGAAGCTCGGACTGATTGCGCTTGCCGGCAATCGGGTTGCCGAAGCGACGACGAGCTTTGAACGCGCGCTCTATCTGGACGCCGATGGCGCGCTGACGAACTCTCTCAACTTCCGCGCTTCGGGACCTAGGGCGCAGTTGATAGCGCTGTACGCCGGGAGTGGACGCGATCCGGCGGCAATCAGGCTTGCTGAAGGAGAGGAACAAGGTCCCGGTTCGCTCATAAGCCCTGCGGTTCGACGGGCGCTGGTCTCTGGATCGGCCGCGACGGAAGCGCAATCCACAATGTCATTTGAGCCGTCGCTGCTGATCGCGCGGTCGAGAGCGACTGGACTCAAGACCCTCGCAGAGATGAACGAGTCGGCGGCGTCGAGCATTCGAAACCAGCTGCTTGCTTCGCTTGTCGAATCGGCTGCGCGTCTCGAGCAGTTCGATCGCGCGATGGCGATGGCCAGGTTGCGCGCCGCCGAGTCAAGCAAACCCGAAGACAAGGCAGCAATCGAGAAGCGAGTTGCGGAGATTCTCACCGCGCGCCAGACGCGCCAACAGAGGCTGGCGTCGTTGACCAGAATAGATCGATCAAATGCGGCAGCATCTATTTACGTCGCCGGTATCCTTGGGCACAATAGATAGCCAGGGTTGAACTCTGGAGGCATGGAGGTACGAGAATGATTGACGTCAAGGAAGCCGCGGAAAGAGCGGCGCAGTATTTCGGAAATCTCTATTCTGACCGCCAGTATTCGGACGTGCTACTCGAAGAGGTTGAGTTAACAGATGACGAGAAGAACTGGTTGATCACTCTGAGCTACGCGTACGAGCCACCTGTGTCGCCTCTTAGCAAGGTGTTAGAAGGGTCAGTAAACTCGGTACTTGTCCCGCCTAAGCCGAAGCCGAGGAAGGCCAAAGTCTTCAAAATAGATGCAGCGACCGGCAACGTGAAATATATGAGGATGAGGAATTTGAATTGAGCGCGCACCCCATAACCCAACTTATTACGAAATACCGGCGAAGAGGCTTGCTGGTCGACAGCAATCTGCTGCTTCTCTACTTTGTGGGCGCATACAACCCGGAGCGAATCTCAACCTTCAAGGGAACCTACTCAAGAGGTTTTGGCGAGGACGATTTCGACTTACTGATAAGACTGTTTTCGGTTTTTGACAGGATAGTAACAACTCCCAACATCCTCACCGAAGTGAGCAACTTGTCAAACCAGCTACGCAGGGATGAGAAGCAAACTTACTACGCTGATTTTGCACGGCAAATGCCTTTATTGACGGAGCACTACACGGAGAGCAAGGAGATCAGTGTATTGCAGCATTTTATCGATTTCGGTTTGACAGACTCAGGAATCATCAACCTAGCGAGAGAAAACTTTCTCGTGTTGACGGATGACGGGCCGCTAGTTGGTTATCTCCAGAATGTAGGCATTGACGCAATCAATTTCAACCACGTTCGGTCCTTGAATTGGGGGCTTTCGTAAGCCCTTTACGGGTTGCTTTTTTGTTTATGCGAACAAGTCGAGCAATTCTCCTAGCCGTGCTCGGTTTCCTAGCGCTCGCGCACCAGTCCGACGGGCAGCAGGCGCCGACCGTTGCTCAACAACTCAAGCTCGCCGCGGTGATGCCGCGCGGGGCGATGGTTTATGTTCAGGCAGCCGATCTGTCTGCGCTGATGAAGACCTGGCTGGCGTCGCCGGTGCGCTCAAAGTTCTATGACAGCGCCAGCTTCACCGCGTTTCAAAAATCTCGCGCATATCTGAAGCTTCAGGATCGCAAGAAAGACATTGAAAACGCGATTGGCATAGGCCTCGACGAGAGCCGGCTGGCAGAGCTCGCGGGTCGCGCATCCGCCGTTTCGATTTATGACATCGGTAAGCTGGAAATAGTCTTCGTCACTGAGGTCGCGCGCGCTAGAGCGATTGCGTCGACGCTCTTCAAACAGGCTCAGCAGTTCCAGGAGCGCTCGGCCGACGGCACGTCATACTACGTCAGAGATGTGGCGACGGACGGCGGCAGATTGAATCAGCAGTTCTGTTTTGCCTACGTGGATGGAAAGCTGATTGTCACAACGACCGAAGGATTTATGATACGCGCGATCGCTAACGCGAAATCCGCCGGCAGTGAGTCGTTATCCTCCGATATCCTGGCATTGGCGGACACGGCACGCGGGTTCGGCTCCCACGAGGTCACGATGTGGCTGGACCAGGCGCGTTTGAATCGCAATCGCTATTTCGAGAACTACTGGATTCATCGCAATTCGGAAAGCGAGCTCGCGACAATTGAAAGCGCGTTGATCGACTTGAGGATCACGCGCGATGGAATGACCGAACAGCGATGGTTCAAAGTTGGGGACAGGCGACAGGGGACAGTGGGCAGCGTGCTGAGTGGAGATCAGGTTGCCGCGTTGATGAAATACGCGCCGCCAGATGCGCAACTAGTCGAAGTACGCGCGACAGGTGACGCGGCGTCACTGGCCCTTCCGGTTGAGAACACGCTGTTTGGAAAACTGCCAGATCAGGAATCGACCGCACCAGCCATCCCGGACCGCACTCGCAGGAGCTCGAACGAAGATTCGAACACGAGAGCAGAACGCTATAGTCGGCTCGATTCGCGTTTCGATATCGACGCCGACGACGAGCAAGCTCCAAGGCGCGGACCGTCGGCTGAATCCGATCTGTCACAGGCCAAACCTCCACGAGAGCCGGCGGTTAGCGACTTCGTCAAAAGCATTGGTCCGATTCTCGGTGTTTCCAGCGGCGCCTACTGCGAGTTGATCAGATCCAGGGCGGACGCAGGAAAGCCGTTCGTCAGATTTGAGCGCGCGTTAGTCGCTCAACTGAAGCCGGATGCTTCGCTGAACCGGGATGGCCTCGAGAGGGCAATCATCGACGAGCTGCGAGCAAGATTTGTGGTTGCGGGCGCCGAGCCGCGTCTTGCCTGGCAGGATGACGGCGAAGTTCGCTTTGTAGCCCAATCGCTTCTCGAGCAAGGCGCGGCGTACGCGCTGTCGGGTGGCTGCCTGGTGTTGGCGTCGAGCCGAGAGTTCGCCAACGATGTCTTGCAAGCTGCGAAGAAGCCGTCGGGAGAAAAAGCCGACGCTCCAGTTGAAGCCTTTGCCCTGGTTCGGGTCGCAGCCGCCAAACCGGTGTTCGACACCCTGATGTCGAAACTGGACGGACGCGAAGCGGGCCCCTCGAGCGCGCGTTCGAAAGACACCGAGGACGAAGACCGCGAGGTAAAGTTTTTCAGCGAAAATCTGTCGAGCCTGATCGCGGCATCATCCATTCGTGAAATGCGTCTCACCCGGCAGTCTGAAAGCGGAATGATGACGGAACGACTCGTATATTCGTGGTAATAGACCGGCTAATTTGCTGGACTGCTGTCCCTGCTGGTATTGTTTCCCCTCGGCGCAGGGCATTCTGCCTTATCCAAGACGAGAGGTATCGATGTTTCGCGTGTTGGTCATTGTGACGCTCGCGTTTCTTGCATTATCCCATTCTGGTTGCTCTGTGCTCTCGCACGAAGCTCCAACGGAGGATGCCGACAAGGCGGCAGCTCTTTTCTTTCAGCGCCTCGACAAGCAGGAGTATGACGTTATCTATGACGACACGGCGAAGCGTTTCAAGGAAAACAAGACGCGTCAGACGGTGACCGAGAGTCTCAAGGAGCTAACCGCGCACGGCAGGGTCCTCGACTTTCAGCGCACCAGCATGCCTATTTCAGGAGAAGGCAAAGAGCGCATGGTGCAGCCGGTCTACAAGACTGCGTTCGAGCGAATGAGCGGCGATGTGATATTGACATTCCAGGATGAAGGCGGGGAGTGGAAGCTGTTGGGATTCGCCTTTAAGCCGCACCGTTCCTGAAACAGCACGAGCGTATCCTCGCGACAACGGTTGAGGGTCAAGCCTTCACTCAAACTCAGTTTGAAATCCTTGACGCCTCCTCAATTCGAATAAAGCACTGATGAAACAGCTTCCAGAGCGTGGAGCGCTGCTTGGCTTCGATTGCTATCGGTAGCCGGCAGATGCGCGCGGATCAGCGTCGGGTAGTCGCCAAGGAGGGAGTCAAATGCGGACGCACTTCATAATCGGTCTGATCGCTGCAGGAGCCTGCATTTCTTTGCCGGCTGTCAACGCAAGCCTCGAATCTGCTGGAAAAGGGCGCGCAGTCATCAAGTCAACTATCACGCACAGGGGCGGTGCGATACTGCCGCGCTCCTACCGCAGCCCCGGAAGTGTGCATAAAGTAGTGGTGCTTGCCGATTCCGATGGGCTGGCTCAGGCAAGAAGCGCCGGCGCGAGCGAGCTTGCCGATTACGGGTCTTATAGGCTGTTCGCAATGAGCGACGATGTGCTTCGGAACGCGCAGGAACAGGGCGTTCCGCCGATGTCGGCGAACGCGCTCTCGACGCTCACAGTGCGCGACGACCTGAACGTCTTGCTGCTCCGGTCGGGCGCGATCGATACGACTGCTGAAGACGCGCCTGGGAGGCTTCTCGGTATAGGCGCAGACCATTCCACCCAGTCCGCTATCTCGCCTGACATCGGAACTCAATCGGGTCTTCGGCTGATTCAACTCATTGGCCCGGTGAAGCGCGCTTGGCTTCAGGAGGTCGAGGCGAGCGGCGTTGAGTTGATCGCCTACGTTCCCAACAACGCGTATCTGATTCGCGGAGACTCGAGCTCGCTCGGCAGGTTGATGATGCGAAATCAAGCGGCGGTCGCTCGCGGCGAGGGGTTTATTCAATGGGAGGGTCCGTTTCAAAGCGCGCATAAGATTCATCCCGCGCTTGCGACGGCAATGTCCGAACAGTCCGGTGAAACAACAGTTGCCGTCCAACTTGCGCTTTCCAAGCGCAGCCGGGTTGCGAGGGATAATCCCGAGGTCAAGCAGGTTAAGCGACTTTCCTCTTCGGTGCTGGTTGACGCTTATGGCATCCTGAACTTCACCAATCTTCGAATCAAGCTTCCAGCAGCCAGGATAGCCGATCTAGCCGCGCTCCCGAACGTCGTCAACATCGAGCCCTGGAACCCGCCGCAGTTGTTCGATGAGCGCGCGAGCCAGATCGTCGCGGGTGAATTGAACACTGACGGCACCGGCCCACGCGGCCCTGGCTATCTCGCCTGGCTCGCAGCTCACGGCTTTTCTTCGAACTTCAATTTCGCAATCGATGTGTCGGATACCGGGATTGATCGCGGATTCACCGAGCCCGACAAGCTCCACCCTGACTTTCTTGATTCAAGCAAGCAAAGCCGCGTTCTCTATGCTCGCGATTACACGTCAGAGCTCGAACCCGGAGACGTGCCCGGGCACGGTACGCTCAACCTCTCGATCGCAGGCGGAGCGAACGTGGCGTCAGACTCGCGCGACGCTTCGGGGTTCGGCTTCGGAATCGGAGTCGCGCCGTTTGCCCTGCTGGGCTCGTCAAAGATTTTTCAATCAAACGGGCGCTTTGATCTTGTCGATCCTTATACGAGGCTCGTTTCTGACGCGTATCGCGACGGCGCGCGCGTGTCCTCCAACAGTTGGGGAGATGTCTCCAATACCTACTCGATCGATTCGCAGGAATACGACCAGCGAGTGAGGGACGCGGCCCCGGATCAACCGGGAAACCAGGAGTTGACCATTTGTTTTGCAGCAGGGAATGCAGGCTTTGATAAGAGCATTGGTTCGCCCAGCACTGCCAAGAATGTGATCTCGGTAGCCGCGGGCGAGGGCTCGCGAAAAGACGGCACCGATGGCTGCTTTGTGAGGGACACCGACGCCGATAGCGCCATGGATATCGCGTTCTTCTCTTCGAGGGGGCCACTGGACGATGGGCGAATCAAGCCGGATATTGCGGCTCCTGGCTCGCACATTGAAGGAGCTGCATCGCAGAACCCCGAATTCGACGGATCGGGCGTGTGCGGCCAGGCCCTGGATAAACCATACTTCCCAACGGGACAGACGCTCTACACCTGGTCATCGGGCACCAGCCACTCGACGCCTCAGGTGGCCGGCGCAGCCGCGCTGGTCAGGCAGTTCCTTGTCAATCACGGCGAGTCGCCGACGGCGGCGCTCATTAAAGCACTGCTGCTCAACACGACCACTTATATGACCGGGATGGAGGCCGCGGGCAATCTCCCGCATCCGGCGCAAGGCTGGGGCTTGTTGAATCTCGGCCGCGCCTTTGACAACACACCAAAGATCCTTGTCAATCAGACGGCCACTTTCACCGACAGCGGGCAGTCGCTGACAATCACTGGTGAGGTGAAAGACTCAACCCAGCCGTTTCGCGTGACGCTTGCGTGGAGCGATGCCCCGGGTTTTTCCGGCGCCGCGCCGTGGGTGAACGATCTGGATCTGGAGGTGGCCATCAACGGCCAGGTTTATAGAGGGAACAACTTTGCCGGTCAGGACTCACAGCCCGGCGGCGATCCGGACACCAAAAACAACGTCGAGGGTGTGTGGCTTCCGTCGGGCACCGTGGGCACTTTTTTGGTTCGAGTGCGGGCCGCCAACATTGCGGGTGACGGCGTACCCGGCAATGCCGTTCCAAGAGATCAGGATTTTGCGCTTGTAGTTTACAACGGCGAGAAAAAGGACGCGGCGGTGGCCTCAATCACAGGCGTAACGCTGTCGGGCGGCGCCGACGCGTTCGCGGACCCGGGCGAAACGGTTTCGATGAGATTGACCATTGGCGATCTTTCACCGGTGGCAATGAACACTCCACGCGGAATACTCACCACGACGACCACGGGTGTGACAGTCACCGGAAATGCTTCGGACTTTCCAAACGTTGCGCCGGGCCAGACCGCCGAAGGCACGTCTGCTTTTGCGTTCACCGTCGACAAGAGCATTGCGTGCGGCGGCGTTATCAACTTCGCGCTGGATGTGACAAGCCAGGGACTGGTCTCTCGGGTACCGTTTTCGTTGAGGGTCGGAAAAGCGCAGCCGACGGACTTCTTCGCCGACGATGTCGAGTCGGGCGAGACGAAGTGGACGCACGCCAGCGGGATCAAGAAGAAGAAGAACCGAGTGGACACCTGGACTATTTCAATGAAGCGAGTTCATTCGGGAGCAAGCTCGTGGTTCACCAAAGACCCGGGGGATAAGATCACAGATGCTCACCTGGACACCGTTCCGATTCAACTGCCGGCGGACGCCCGCTCGCTGCAGTTGGTTTTCTTTCATACTTTTGAGTTCGAGAGAGGCGGCTTCGACGGCGGCGTGCTCGAGATATCGACAGGCGGCGACTTCGAGGACCTCGGGCCAAAGATACTGGAGGGCGGTTACAACGGAGACATCTTCGAGTTCACGGACAATCCGCTTGGCGGCCGAGTCGCGTGGGTTGAGGGTCGGCTCGGTACCTTCCAGCCGGTGGTTGTGGACTTGAGCGGCTACGCCGGCAAGACGGTAACGATCAGGTTCCGAATCGGGACCGATGCTGACGGCAGGGGCCTGGGTTGGTACATCGATGATGTGAGCTTGAGAGGGGATCGAATAAGCTGCACGCCAGTGGTTTTGGAGCAGTGATGGACTTCAGCCCACTAAGGGCGTCGAACAAGAACAACCGTTTGGCGCTGAAAGTTTCAATTTTCAGCCGGTGGTGTTCCTCACGTACGATCTTGACACGTAAACCAGTAAGGTGTATTTTCCGGTTGCCTTTGGACGAGCGTTAGTTCGTCGAGGGCCACATTCCACCGCGACTCGTCACGGGTTAAAATCCTGTGGCGAAATTGAGCGTTGCGAAAGCGATGCTTTGGATCGCGGCGAATGCAGGGTTTCCCGTGAGGCCGTCTCTTCCACTGGTCCGCAAGCGGTAGAAATATCGCTTGCGGACGTACGGGGGAGACGGTTAGTGAGGAAAAGTCCCAACGCCCCCTCCGTTCGGCGGAGGGGGCACCCTTCACGCCACTTCTCAAAGGTATGCTGCTCTCAATTCAGTTTCCTATCGGCGATTCGCGGGCTTTTCTCGGTCAGAAGGTTAAGCTTTTGGGTAGGCCGACCTGGCCCTCCGCTTCACCAGACAACGATTTTGTGCGTTCTTTTGGAAGTATCAGGAAGCGAAAGCTCGGCGGGCTCTCTGGATGGATTGGCGAGAGTGCGTTGTGCGAGGCGAGCCGAGCGCTCAGGTTTTCCAAGATCAAGAATTTTCGAGAGAGCGAAAAAGGCCTCAACATACCGATGCGGCTCGTCTTTCGACGATTCTACTTTGACGGCTTGGCCGTGGGGAAATTTGAAGTTGGACTCACAACGAAAGTTGGCGATACAAAGGAACTGACCAACAAACAGACATATGAACTGATTAATTACTATCTAACTCTCCCCGTCGTGGTGCCTGGCTTATCCGACAAGGCAGATTCTGACAAAACGGCCGGCGTTGGAGTCAAAACGGTCTTGGCGCAAGCGGGCAAGCCTCTGGCTAGATTCTACCGGAGTTGCAGTATGTCGCACCCGCTCCCGGCAGAACTCGAGGACTGGTGGGTGCTTCACGGCGCACCGCTTCTATTCCTGGTGCATGCTTACTCTGAACGCATCCATATTCCCTTCTTTGGAAAAGCAGTGCCACGCAGCCCGAATTTAGATTGCGATTTGTTCTACTGCGAGGTTCCCTATGGAGGGAGGAGCCTTAGGATGTGGGTCATGGGTTTGACTCCCAACAGCGATTACAAAAATGTGAGAGCACTGAGAATCTGTCTGCTTCGGTTGCACGCCGAGCATGAAGCCATGAGATTAGTCCTGCAGAACGTTGCTACTAATAAGGTCGACATTTCACCAAGGAGTAGCGAATCAAATACACTGCAACTCTACCTGAACGAGGCGACCAAGAGAATATCAAGACTTGGTTCTGAGGCGGATTATCTCTCCAGTGGCAACTTGGCGGAAATCGCTCGTGAGTCTGAGGATATGGTGAATCCAGGAGAACGCGATTCACTGTTAGCCTCGCTGAAGAATATTGATGTGCGGAGGAATATTTTTCAGAAGGTGGAAGACTACGTCAGAACTGAAATCCACACAAAGGAGCTTTATATGGGCAGCAAGTATCATATCGAGGGCGGCCAGCAGGGAGCGGTGGGAGACTCCGCTCAAGCGTCAAACAATGTGTTCAATCAATGGAACAAATCAGGTGGCAACCTGAAAGGCCTGGCTGAGGAGCTTGCAAAGCTCCGCGCCGAACTTGGCAAGCAGGCAACTAACTCGGAGCAGTTTGAGTCGGCTGCGGCCATTGCGAAAGCCGAAGATGCCGCCAAGAAGGGCGATGGCGCGACAGTTTTTGATCATCTGAAAACCGCGGGCAAGTGGGCGCTGGGCATTGCGGAATCAATCGGCATCCCGATCGCGATTGAAGCTTTGAAGAAAGCTATTGGCGCCTGAGAGCCCGTGGTTCTTCGGTCTAACCTGTGCGCGTTTTTGGGACGGCGAAATCCGTTGTCGTACATCCAGGGTTGGTAACAGAGTTGCGCCCACGTTCACGGTTCACGTACCGCGAGCCAATCGCCGAAACTTCCTCCTGAAATCTGAGGGATCGACTTTGTGCCTGAATACTTTCACGCCGTTGATAAAGATCACTGGGATGTCCCAGCCGTATCGTTCTTTGAGCACGGGATCATCGTCGATGTTGACTTCCTCCAATACAAACTCGCCCTCGCAACCGGAAGCGAGGATGGCTTCCCTGGCCTCTTCGCAGAGGTGACACCCGGGTCGCATGTAAATCGTGACGGTAGCTCGCTTCATCCGTGCGCTCAATTGCGATCCTTTCAGTCGCGTTGCTTGACAAACTTTTCTGCTACGTGCTAAATACGAGACAATTCATTATAAAGCAGTCCAGATGTTTAGCTCGATGAGAAACGTTCAGCAGAATTTATACAGTATAGGTCGGCGAGGCGCGTCGAGCGCGCTCGTTGGAACTAGTCGTTCTAATCGTCTCTCTTTTGATGGGCGGAATCGCGGAGACCTCCAACATGGACACCGTTCAGGATGCGAACCAGAAGGTTGAGGGCGAAGAAAAGCAGACCGTAACCGCAGAGAAAGTTACACCACCGGCGCAGAAAGCGTCAGCATCTCCAGAAAAACCTAAAGCCGCGAAACCGGTTGGAACCTCGGCCGGCGCCAAGACCAAGACGGTCGAGAGCGCGGCGCCAGATCCGGTCAACCAGATGCGGCGCCGCATCATATGGACCTCGGTCGGAGGCTTCCTCGCGGTCTGTTTCATGATGTTTCTGCGCTTTTTCCTTCCGCGGACCATCTTCGAACCAAGCACCATCTTTCGAGTCGGATACCCGTCGGACTTCGGCTTCGGAGTCGATACGAAGTTCCAGCAGCAGTATCGCGTCTGGGTTGTTCGAAACGCCGAACGGCTGTTCGTGATCTACGCCCGATGCACTCACCTTGGTTGCACGCCGGACTGGAAACCCAGCGAAAACAAATTCAAGTGCCCGTGCCACGGAAGCGGCTACACCAACGAAGGCATCAACTTCGAAGGCCCGGCTCCGCGCCCGATGGACCGCGCTCACGTCGAGCTCGATCCGACCGGACAAATCGTCGTCGATACCGCCCGCTTGTACGAGTGGCCAAAGGGCGAGACGGGTCATTTCAACGACCCGGGCGCGTTCATTTCGGTGTAATTCAAATTCGGTTCGCGCAGTCCGCCGCTGCTAAGCAGACTCAATCGGAGCTAGTCAATGGAACTCGATAAGCCAGACGTGAAGCATGGCGCCGGCGTCACCGTAGCAGAGGAAGCACCGCCGAGCGCAAAGGAAAACGTCAAACAGGAACTCGATCTACTTAAGAAGAAGGTTCAGAAGGAATCGATTCTTCAAGAGATCGAAGATCTGAAAGACCCTACAAAGAGCCAGATCTACAAGTCGATGTTCCGGGTCAAGCACGAGCCGAGCCCGCGGTCCCGCTCGCTGGGGGTCCTCACAAATGTGTTCCTGCATCTGCACCCGGCGAAGATCAATCGCGACGCCGTACGCTTCAGCTACACCTGGGGGATGGGCGGCATCACCTTCTACCTCTTCATCGTGCTGACCTTCACCGGAATCCTGCTGATGTTTTACTACCACCCGTCCAAGGGCCAGGCTTTTCAAGACATCATCTATCTCGAGAACGACGTGCCCTTCGGCAAGCTGCTTCGAAATATGCACCGCTGGGGCGCGCACTTGATGGTAATCACAACGTGGCTTCACATGCTGCGAGTGGTGATGACCGGATCCTACAAGACGCCACGTGAGTTTAATTGGTCCGTGGGTGTTGTCTTGCTGGTGCTCACATTGTTGTTGAGCTTCACGGGATACTTGTTACCGGACGATCAGCTCGGGTTCTGGGCGGTGACGGTCGGAACGAACATGGCTCGCGCGACCCCCGGGCTTGGACACGAGGGGCCATTCGGGCCGCAACTCGGAATGTCGCCTTACAACGACGTTCGGTTTGCTTTGCTTGGCGGGTCGATCGTCGATGCGAACGCTCTGCTTCGGAGCTACATCTGGCATTGCATAGCAATTCCGGTCATTGTGAGCGTGCTGCTTGCGGTGCACTTCTGGCGCGTTCGCAAGGACGGCGGCATATCGGGTCCGGCGCCGGTGCAGCTTGAATCAGAGATGAAAGCGCCCGGAGCGAGGGCTGTTAAGAAACAGGTTGGATGAGAACTACGCGTGAAGCGTGATCCGTGAAGAGTGATCGTCAGTCTGCAGTCACGAATCACGCTCACGGATCACGAATGAGGTTGGACAATGGATTGGGGACAACTTTGGACGATCGTCTCGGCGCCTGACAACGTGCCCATCGTGGCGTTGCTGTTTTTGGTTCCTTTCTTCCTGTGGATGGGGCTTCATCAGGCGCGGGCGAATGACCAACTGGCCGATGAGCTTGAAGCGGATCCGAAGCTAGCTAAGACCCATCATCGCAAGACGTGGCCGTGGCGCCCCAACTGGTCGCGCGAGCTTCACGTGTGGCCGTACCTCCTGCGCATCGAGTTCCTGGCGGTGCTGATCGTGACCGTCATCCTCTTCGTCTGGTCGATCACTCTGAACGCGCCGCTCGAGGAGCCTTCGAATCCAAACCTGACGATGAATCCATCGAAGGCGCCGTGGTACTTCCTCGGTCTCCAGGAGATGCTGGTGTACTTCGATCCCTGGATAGCGGGCGTGGTGATGCCCAGCTTGATCATCGTCGGGTTGATGGCGTTCCCGTACGTCGATTCGAATCCGCTTGGAGTGGGTTATTACACCTGGAAGCAACGCAAGGTCGCCGTGGGCGCGTTTTTGTGGGGCTTCCTGATGTGGATTGCGTTGATCTTCATCGGAACGTTCATCCGGGGCCCCGGTTGGGTTTGGTTCTGGCCGGGTCAGACCTGGGACCACAACGTTCAGCTCTATGAGATCAATCGCGATCTGCCCGACATCGTTGGTATTACATCCCAACCGTGGAAAGGGATATTTGGTTTGCTCGTCGTCGGCGCGTTCTATGTGATCGCGGGGCTGGCCATTCACCTGTTGATCACGTGGACGAAGTTCGAAAAGAAGATCTTCGAGCGCACGACGTTATTGCAATACTCGGTGTTTCAGTTTTTCGCGATAACGGTGCTCGTCAGCATGCCGGTGAAGCTTCTGATCAGGCAACTGTTCCGCATCAAGTACGTGATGGTCACACCGTGGTTCAATATATGAAGATTCGAGCGTTCAGAGTGCCGGCTTCAGCCGGGTAGTTGGCCTTCGCAGCCGCAACCGCCCGACTAAAGTCGGTACTCTGAACGCCCGATGCTTGAGGAGCTAGATGGCAGACACTACTCAAAGCGAGCAACTCGAAAAGCGCGCGCCGGACGCGCCCGAACCCGACCCGATCGCCGATCGCTCGATGAGCGGCGCGCTACTAATATCGTCGTTGTTGCTGGTGGTCACTTTGATCTGGTCGCTTTACGATGAAGTAGTCGGGCAGCGTCCCTGGAAGAGCTATCAACGAGACTTCGTCCAGATATATTCCGACTACCTGGACACCGCGAAGACGCGTCAAAAGAATCTCGAGCAGGCAGTCAAGGAGTCGCCTGAGTATCAGAAACTCGCCGCGGCCTATGACCAGGCCGAGGCTGCCGCCAAGGAGCGGACCGATCCGATCGACGCCGAAGTCAAGAAGATCGATGCCAAGATTCTCGACGAGGTTACTCCGCCCTTTCAGGATGCACGCTCGTGGATAGTCGCCAAGACATACCAGCTCGAGGTCGCAGAAAGTCAGAGCGCCAAGGAGAGCATCAGGCGCGCTATTGAAGAGAAGAAACAAGAGACCATACGCTTCAAGCTCACGGGGGACGATGGCAAACCGCAGCAGGTTGCGATGAAGTTTCCCGAGCTCGAAGAGCTGTACAACGAGCTGCGTGACGAAAAGGCGCGGCTGCTCGCCGATCGCGTCAAGATTACCCAGCCGCTCGAGGCTGCTCGCAAGAAACGCGACGAGTATATGCAGGATCACCTCTTCGGGCTAACTGAAGAGCAGGTTGGAAAGCTCGAAGACACGATGAAGAGCTTCAAGTTCGAGATCCGACAGATAAACGTCGGCGGAGTAGTCATCGATCGCTGCGAGTCCTGCCACCTCGGGATTCGAGAGCCGATCAACCTGACCAAGGGAGACATGTGGGGAGAGGCCGCCTTCGTTTCACATCCAGATCGCGATCTGCTCAAGACCCACGATCCCGATCGCTTCGGGTGCTCGACTTGTCACGGGGGCAACGGGCGCGGCACTACCTCAGTCGAAAAAGCTCACGGGCGATACGAGCACTGGCTCTGGCCGCTGTACTATAAGGAAAACGTTCAGGCCGGTTGCAATCAGTGCCATAACCGGGACCGCGTGCTGCAAGGGGCGGATACTCTGAATCGCGGCAAGAATCTGTTTCAGGTTCGGGGTTGCGTGGGCTGTCATCGCTACGAGGGATTCGATCGCGAAGCCGATGCGCTGAGCAACGCGCGGCAGAGCATCAAGACCCTGGAGCTTGAACGCGACGAGCGAAGGCGCGAGATTTCGCAGACCAGCAATGCCGCCGACGTCGCGTCATCGGATGAAGAGGCAACGCGGCTTCGCAAGAAAGCTGAAGCGCTTCGCCAGATGATCTCGCAGATCGATGCGCGCATCGATGAGTACGATTTTCAATCCAAGTACTTGATGGAGGATGTGAAAAAGGTCGGGCCCAATCTGAAGGAGGCCAAAGCCAAGCTCAACAAGGATTGGCTTCCCGTATGGCTCTCGGATCCGCAGGCTTTCAGACCCGGCACCAAGATGCCTACGTTCCGGCTGGACGACGGCGAAATCAAGGCCGTTTCGGCGTTTATCTGGCAGTCGGCGCTCGATGTGAAAATCCCACAACAGCCGCCGGGCGACGCCGCTCACGGCAAGGAATTGTTCAAGACTCTCGGGTGCCTCGGATGCCATTCGATCAACGGACAGGCGATCGATATGGGCAATCAGGTGATCGGCGGCGACTTCGCCGCGAACCTCTCACGCGTCGGCGAAAAAGCCAACTACGAATACATCGTTCGCTGGGTGCATAATCCGCGGCAGCGCCTCGCGCCTTACTCTCCATCAGAGAAGCGGGATCTAACGCCCGCCGATTACAAAAAGAAGAACCTGCCGTTTATCTTCGACGACGAACACTCTAAGAGCCCGGTCGATGGTCGTGAGCTTTTGATCCAGAACATGACCGTGATGCCCAACTTCCGGTTGTCGGACCAGGATGCTCGCGACGTCGCGACGTTCCTTTCGCAGCAGAAACGCCCGGGAATTCAATATCAGGATGCGTCGTACCTGAACGACACATCGCTGAAGGCTGAAGGCGAGAAGCTCGTGAGGAGATACGGCTGCGCCGGATGCCACGAAATCAAGGGAATGGAAGATGAGCAGCGAATCGGGACCGAGCTGACCCTTGAAGGAAGCAAGCCCATCGAGCGGCTCGACTTTGCCCTGCTGCAAAAGCCGGCAATGGCCGGAAGAGATCCGGTCACCGGCGCAGAGATCGGGAGAGAAGACCGCGAGTCCTGGTACGACCACAAAGGCTTCTTCGAAAACAAGCTCCGCAGCCCGGGCATCTACGACCGCGGCAAGGTGAAGTCGCCGGAAGAACGGTTGCGCATGCCGAACATCTTTTTGCCCGATAGCGACGTGACCGCGCTGGCGACCTTCCTGCTGGGCAGCGTGGAAACGAACCTCCCCGAATCGATGAGGTTCAATCCTTCCGGTCAGAAGAAGGCGGTTCAGGATGGGTGGTGGCTCGTCCAAAAATACAACTGCATGGGCTGTCACAACGTCTTGATCGGTCAGGATTCCATCCTGATGGGGCTTCCGATGTATCAAGGCGCGGATGGAAAGGAGCAGTTGCCGCCACGCCTCACGAGCGAAGGTGCTCGAGTCAATCCCGATTGGCTGCTGAAGTTTCTGAAGGACCCGTCACAAGCGACGCCGGCTGAACGGGCGTCGCTCGTTCAAGGAATTACTGCTCACGCGCAGGGCGGCGACGACTGGGCGGATAGCCTTCAGCTTCACGCGCAACCGGGGATGAATCGGAACGGGGTCAGAAGATACCTGAAGGCTCGCATGCCAACCTTCAACCTGTCGCCGAATGAGCTTCAGGCGCTGGTGAACTTCTTCATGGGCGCTTCTTCTCAAGCTCAGCCCTACATCGCCGAGAGGCTTGATCCGCTCTCTGCGGATGAGCAGGGAATGGCGCGTGGAGTATTCAATTCGACAGCCGCGCCGTGCTTGAAGTGCCACATGACCGGCGACCCGGCGCACGACGCACGCGCGACTGCTCCTAGCTTTCTCGTGGCGCCCGAGAGGCTCAAACCGGCCTGGACTCGAAGATGGCTGCTCGATCCGCAGTTGATCAGCCCGGGCACGTCGATGCCTTCCGACTTGTTCAAACGCGACGAGCCTCACGACCGATGGGTGTTCAACTTCCCGACTTCTGCCGCCGTCCAGGCCTACGAAAAGGACCATCTGGACCTGCTCGTGCGATATCTATTCCAGATATCGCCCGAAGAACAGAAGCGCCTCGGGACTGGTGGAGGGGCGGCAGCAACTCCCGCACCTGCAGCGGCCACGAACAAGACTGCGACTAATGGTCGAGTGGGTCGGGCCAGTCGTTTTGGACCCGTAGCGGCAATTCGTGCGCCTTAGCAGCGCCGGGGTCGACGCGTCGCGAGCTGTAGATCATCCGGGAAAGCGGCTCGCGGATTGGCGTGTGATCGGACCGGTGGCTAGATTATTTGTGACGCCAGTTCTGTTTTCGATAGTTGATAATCAGTAAACACGGAGAAAATGCAATGTTAAAGCGAAGCATGACGGTTGGTTTGATCCTGACGGCAGCGTTGGCGCTGCTGATTGTCGCCTGCGGGAGAAGAAAACCTGAGGGTGATAAAACGAACGTGGGTGGTGGCGCCAAGCCGAAGTACGTCTCCAAAGGGGACGAGGGTACGATTACCGGAAAGGTAAGTTTCGACGGCGCACCGCCTGCGCCCAGAAGAATTGACATGGGCGGGGACGCTTTTTGCGCCTCAGCGCCGGGCGAGAAGACAACGGACGACGTCGTTGTGGCCGATGGCAAGCTCTCCAACGTCTTTGTTTACTTGAAGGGCGGTCCGGTCGACGCAAACTCATTCCCAACGCCATCCGATCCAGTCGTCCTGGACCAGCAAGGCTGCAGGTATCACCCTCGCGTGTTGGGTATTCAGACCAACCAGCCGTTCAAAGTGATTAACAGCGACAGCACGACGCACAACGTTCATCCGTCACCGAAGGTTAATGACGAGTGGAACCAGATGCAGGCGCAGGGCGCTCCCCCGATCGAGAAGAAGTTTGGCCGGCCCGAGACCTTGATTCCGGTGAAGTGCAACCAGCATCCGTGGATGAAGGCGAGCATTGGGGTGCTGGGCCATCCTTGCTTTGCGGTCTCCGCGAAGGATGGAACCTACACGATCAAAAACGTTCCACCCGGGTCGTACACGCTTGTCTTCTGGCACGAGACGCTGGGCGAGCAGACGCAGCAAGTGACGATCGCTGCAAAGGAATCGAAAACTCAAGACATCACCTATAAGGCCGGAGCAGCGGCGGGTGCGCCCTCGATGCAAATCGGTCCGACGTTGGTATTGCCATAGGGTTGCCGAGAACTGAAACAAGAGGCGCACTTGATTCAAAAGCCTGAAACTATAGAGCGGTCGAATCCCGGCCTGCACTGGTTCGCGATTCTGCTATCGTGCATGACCGTGGCGTTGCTCGTCGCCGGCGCGCTGGTGACGAGCAACGAAGCGGGAGACTCGGTGCCTGATTGGCCCCTGTCGTTCGGACGGTGGCTCATCAAGTCGAACAACTTCATCGCCAACGTTCGTTACGAGTATTCGCATCGGTTCGTCGCCGGAATCGTGGGTGTCGCGACTCTGTTGTTTGCACTCTGGACGTATCGCAGCGAGCGTCGTTCGTGGATGCGCAAGCTCGGACTGATTGCGCTTGGGGGCGTGCTCTTTCAAGCGGGAATAGGCGGGTTGAGGGTGCTGTTTCCCGAGCACAAAGCTCTGATCGCGGTACCGCACGCGTTAGTGGCACAAAGCTTCTTCGGTGTGATCGTAGCGATGGCGGTATTCACATCGCGAAGCTGGTTTGAGGATCGGCGACCGGCGCCGGATCTTGGTAGTCCCGGGCTTCGCAAGCTCGCGACGGTCAGCGTCGCGGCGGTTTTGATCCAGTTGGTAATGGGCGCCGGATTCCGGCACGGAGCATTTGGGATCATTCCGCACATCGCAGGCGCGGTGGTGGTGACTGTGCTGATCGTCTCGACCTCGGTCAATGCGCTTCGACGACACGGGGGTGATCGCTACCTTAGGCGGCCCGCGACGCTTGCAATAGCGTTGCTGGTGATTCAGATCGGACTCGGAATCGCGGCTTATTTCGCAAGGCTAGCGGCGGTCGACGACCCGCAACCGCTCGAGCCGATGATCTCCCTGACCGTTGCGCACCTAGTGGTGGGCGCGCTGACGCTGGCGACGATGCTCACGTTCACACTGAGGTGTTATCGAGCGCTGTTAACTCAAGGCGCGAGAAGTGAAGATGCTTCGGCGGCGTCGGGCTTTTCACCGGCAAGACGGGCAGCCGTTTAGACTTATGGAATCACTTGTGCAAGAGGTAGTGCCAGTCGCCGCCCAAAGCGGCTCCGCGGCCCGGCTCGCAGCTTACATAGAGCTGACAAAACCGCGCATAACGTTTCTAGTCGTTCTCACGGCTGCCGCCGGGTATTGCATGGGCTCGGCGTCGGGGATCGATTATGCCGGGCTGGTGAACATGGCGGTGGGCATCGCGCTGCTGTCGTCGGGAATTGGAACGCTCAACCAATATCTCGAACGCAACTCGGACCGGCTAATGCGGCGTACGCAAGCGAGGCCGCTGCCTTCGGCAAAACTGAGGCCGGCGGAAGCAGCGATCTTCGGGATACTTCTTTCTATTGTTGCCACTGCCTATCTCGCGGTTTTCATAAACCCGCTGTCGGCAGTGCTCGGAGTTGCGACGCTTGCGAGTTATCTGTTCGTGTATACGCCGTTGAAGACGAAGACGACGCTGTCGACGGTGCTCGGCGCTTTTCCGGGCGCAATGCCGCCGTTCATCGGATGGGTTGCCGCAACGGGAGCGATAACCATCGAAGCGTGGGTGCTGTTCGCGATTCTCTTCTTGTGGCAGTTTCCGCATTTTCTCGCGATCGCCTGGATGTATCGCGACGACTACGCTCGAGCGGGAATAAAGATGCTGCCAGTGGTTGAGCCCGAGGGAAAAGTGACCGGCCAGCAAATCATCAGCTACACGTTGTTGCTGTTGCCAGTGAGTCTCTTGCCCGCGGCGGTCGGTTTGGCTGGATCGGTCTACCTTGTTGGCGCCGGCGTGCTCGGTTTGGTCTTTTTGTATTTCAGCGCGCGCGCGGCTCTCGCGCGCACAGCGCGGCAAGCGCGCCGGTTGTTGCTGGCATCGGTGCTTTATCTGCCGGTGCTCTTTGCGTTGATGGTGTTGAATAGATAAATGATGAGTGATTCGTGATCCGTGAAGGCCCGGTTGATCACGAATCACTCGTTACGAATCACGGAGAGATATGGGTAAGATCACAGGCATCTTGATGTTCGTCGTCGCAATCGGGACCGTCCTGCTGTTCAAGTTCGGCTCGGCGCTATGGTGGTTCCCTCACGGTATCTCCGAAAATGCGGGGCCGATCGACGCTCAGTTCAATCGAACGCTCACGGTCGTTGCGATTGCGTTCGTGGCCGCCCAGATCGCGCTCGGCTACGCGGTGATGAAGTTTGGGCGCAAGGGCGATGCGCGCGCGGTCTACACACACGGCAGCAACAAACTAGAAGCAGTGTGGACGATAGTGACGGCGGTTGTGTTTGTGTTCCTCGCGATACTCGGCCAGCGAGTGTGGATCAGCCTTCACTTGACCGCCGCCGCCGACAACGCCGCCAGGGCCGAGGTGGTCGCGCAACAGTTTCAATGGAATTTTCATTATCCCGGTGCTGACGGAGTGCTGGGAAAAACCGAGGCGAAGTACATTGACGACTCCTCTCTGAACTTCGTTGGCCTCGATCCCACCGACGCGGCGGGCCGGGATGATGCGCAGTTGACCACGCTGATTGTTCCAAAGGACCGCCAGGTGGAATTGACCCTGCGTTCCAAGGACGTGATCCACAGCTTCTTCGTGCCGGCGCTCAGGTTCAAACAGGACACGCTTCCCGGCATGGCAATAAAGATCCATTTCACCGCCAAGGAAGAAGGGAAGTACGAAATTCCATGCGCGGAGTTGTGCGGAAGTCTTCACTACAACATGAAGACGAACATGGTAGTCATCCCCGCTGACGAATACGACCGGTTGGTGGCAATGCCTGAAGAAAAGATAAAAGAGCAGCTTGGTGAATTGCTGCAACGCTATCAGTACCAGTAGACCTACAGGAGGCAGAAGATGACAGACGTGGTTCATCCGGTTCACGGCGAGGTCCATCGTCACCCCGCGCCAACAAGCTTCATTCGGAAGTACGTGTTCAGCACCGACCACAAGGTAATAGGCATACAGTACTGGTGTCTGGCGTTGTTCTCGGTGATGGTCGGGATGGCGATGTCCGCATTGATGCGCCTGCAACTCGGCTGGCCGGGCCAGGAGTGGGGATTCCTCAAGACATTGATGCCCAACGCGGCGGAGACCGGGACGATTTCGGGCGAGCTATACCTGTCGATGCTGACCATGCACGGAACGATCATGGTCTTCTTCGTGCTGACCACCGCGCCGCAAGGCGGCTTCGGCAATTATTTCCTTCCAATACAAATTGGCGCGGCGGACATGGCGTTTCCGGTGCTTAACATGCTGTCGTTCTGGATCACCTTTCTGGCATTGGTGGTCCTGCTGTCGGCTCCCTTTGCGGATTCAATTGCTCCATTCCTGGGAATGGACGCGGCCAGTAACGTCATCGGCCCGATTGGCGGTTGGACCGGATACGCGCCGCTCAGCGCGCTGGGCGAGAGAGCCGGGCCCGGGCAAGGACTGGGGGTGGTCCTCTGGGTCACAAGCATTGCGTTGTTCTGCATAGCCTCGCTGCTCGGCGCGCTCAACTTCATAACAACGATGTTGAACATGCGGACGCGGGGGATGTCGCTGATGCGATTGCCGTTGACCTGCTGGGCCTGGTTCACGACCGCCGTGCTCGCGCTGCTATCGTTTCCCGTTCTTTTGGCGGCCGGGATTCTTCTCTTACTCGATCACCTCGCTCTCACAAGCTTCTTCATCCCGGCGAATGAATACGTAAACGGCAAGCTTGTCACCGACCACGCGGGCGGTTCGCCTATCTTGTGGCAACATTTGTTCTGGTTCTTCGGCCATCCCGAAGTGTATATCGCGATACTGCCGGGTATGGGGTTGACCGGCCACATCCTGGCGACATTCTCACGCAAGCCTATTTTTGGATATCGCGCGATGGTCTACGCGATCTTTGCGATCGGATTGCTCGGGTTCTTCGTTTGGGGGCATCACATGTTTATCAGCGGCATGAGCCCTTATTCGGCGATCGCGTTTTCGCTGATCACCCTGACTATCGGCGTGCCGTCGGCGATCAAGACTTTCAACTGGCTGGGCACCCTGTGGGGCGGCCAGATTCGGTTCACCACCCCAATGCTGTTCGCGATCGGGTTCGTTTCACTATTTGTGTCGGGCGGGATCACCGGGTTGTTCCTCGGCCAGACCTCGATCGACCTTCCGCTGCACGACACCTACTTCGTTGTCGGCCACTTCCATCTGATTATGGGCGTGGCGGCAATCTTCGGTATGTTCGCCGGCACATACTTCTGGTTCCCGAAGATGTTCGGCAAGATGATGCACGAAGGCATGGGCAAGCTTCACTTCCTTCTCACTTTCATTGGAGTGAACGCCATATTCATCCCGATGCACATAATGGGAATGGCCGGGCAAACCCGGCGCTACTCGTTTCATTGGAATCCGGTCACCGGCGAGGGGCTTCATTACCTGAGCAACATGACGCCGCTGACGCGGTTCGTTTCGTGGGCGGCCTTCTTCACCATCACCGTGCAGTTGATCTTCCTGGTGAATCTTGTTTGGAGCCTCGCGAAAGGGAAGCGAGCCTCCGAAAATCCCTGGGAGGCGACTTCGCTCGAATGGACGATCTCCTCGCCTCCGCCACACGACAACTTCGCGGGGGTCGAGCCCGTGGTTCACAGGGGAGCCTATGAGTTCAGCGTCCCCGGAGCATCGAAGGATTACTTGATGCAAACCGACGCCGGTGGACCGGCCGAGGTTCACGGAGATTAGAACAATTTCGCAATGCGGATTGTGGATTTAGATCCCGCAATCCGCAATCCCCAATCGAGAATGCCTGCAACCATAACAACTGATATCGGCATGAAGCCTGGGATTGGCGGCGGAACGGGACGCGGTCCATCGGGACCGGGTTCTGACGACTCGAAGGAGTGGCCGCCCGGCTGGACGAGAGACGACGCCCTGGAGCCACAGAAGTACCGCATCGGCATGTGGGTTGGCCTGGCCAGCGTGCTGATGCTCTTCATGTCGCTTACGAGCGCCTACATCGTGCGAGGAGTGCCGGCGCTCAACGGGGGGCTTGATGATTGGATCCCGATCGCGATCCCCGCGGTGTTGTGGTTCGACACGATCGTACTGCTTGTGAGCAGCGTTAGCATTGAGCTCGCGCGGCGGGCGTTGCGCCAAAATGATTACGCGAGCTTCAAAGCGTGGATAAGTCTGACGACCCTGCTGGGCGTTGCATTTCTTGCGGGGCAGGTGGCCGCCTGGCGCGAGCTTTCGGCACAGGGCGTGTACATCAACAGCCATCCGCATAGCTCGTTCTTCTACTTGCTTACGAGTCTGCACGGATTGCACCTGTTCGGCGGTGTGATTGCGCTTTTGTATGTTACCGTCGCCGCATATCGAATGCGTATCGGGTTCAAGCGCCGAACCGCGGTGAACGTGACCGCGATTTATTGGCACTTCATGGACGGGCTCTGGATTTACCTTTTTGGTCTGCTGTTCTTCTTTAGATGATGGAGCGGAGGGAAACCGATGGCGGAAGCTAGAGCAGAGAGTCTTGCGGTGAATGACTGGGGTGGGGGAGTACATCCCTATCGCGTGGGACATCGCAAGCTTGGTATGTGGCTGTTCATAATGTCGGACTCGCTGACCTTTGGCGCGCTGCTGGTTGCGTACAGCTACGCGCGCGCCTCGAGCGTGAAGTGGCCGACTCCATTTCCGTTCAGCCCAAGTATTATCTTCTCGAGCACGATGACTCTTGTCCTGTTGTCGAGCTCGCTGACGATGGTGTTCGCGGTGTCGGCGGCCAAGGCGCGAAAGCTCGGTTCCGCGCGGAAGTGGCTGATCGCAACGATGCTGTTGGGGCTCACCTTTATTGTGCTCCATATGATGGAATGGAGCCATTTGATCGGTGAAGGGCTCGCGCCGTTTGAGCTACCCGACAAATGGAAAGCGGCCTGGCCTGGCGCGTCGCCGCTTTTTGGCTCAACCTTTTTTGGCATCACCGGGCTTCACATGTTTCACGTCTTCACCGGGGTGTGCTATCTGGGCGTGGTCGCCGCGCGCGTAAAGAAGCTCAGAGAGGACGTGGAAGTGGCCGGGCTGTATTGGCACTTCGTCGACCTGGTGTGGATGTTTGTGTTCCCATTGATTTATTTGCTCTCGGTTGATTATCACAACGTGCTTGGAGAATGATCTTGCGAGGATACTAATGGTGGATTCGAAGGGAAGAGAAGCGAAAGCGCTGATCGGCGTGATGCTCGCGCTGGCCGTCCTGTCGCTCGGCGTCGCAGCCTGGAACGTGATGTCTGACACGTTCAGAGCCGGGACAGACGATTTGTTTCTGGTTCTGGTGTGTCTGATGCTCGCTTTGCTGTTTGCGGTCCCTGTGCTGATGTGGGCTCACGCGAACGGTATGCTCACCAACCCGTTTGCGGACGAACCGCTGCCCGAGGTCGCCGGTGAAAGCGAGCATGAAACTCACGGCGGCAGCGACAAGCAGAACACGATTATCTGGATCGTGCTGCTCGGGTTGACCGCGTTCGAGGTTCTGCTTGCTTACGTGCAGGTCCCCATCAATCTGATGCTCATCATCTTGATGGGAGCATCGATCATCAAAGCCGCTTTGATCGTGGCGTACTTCATGCACCTCAAGTTCGAGCGTTTGAGCTTGATCCTGACGATCGTGCCGACGCTGGTGGTCTTGCTGTGCTTGTTTGCTATACTTTTCCCGGACAGCTTCCGGTTGCACAACATGAGACCGGCAGAGTCGGTGGAGCAGGTTCAACACGAGGGTTGATCATGAGGTACAGATTCTTAATTGTAACGGCAGCTTTGGGCGTGGTGCTGTTGTCGGCGGAGCCGGGCCTGGCGCAGTGCGCTATGTGCAAGGCGGCACTGGAAGCCTCGACCGATGCAGCGGCCGCCAGTAAGGGGTTGAATCTGGCCGCGCTAGTTCTGCTGATACCCCCGGTCTCGATATTCGCCGGACTGTTCGGATTGTTCTACCGTATGAGGAACATTCAGGAGAAAACGGAGCGGGTCCAACCGGAACGCTAAGAAAGTCTATAGCGCTTCCGCCGGCGCGTGACCGAGTAGCACAATGCAAGATCAATGAGGGCGTCCGCAGAGGGGACGCCCTTACGAGTCTCTAGCCAATCATATGTCGATAAGCTTCTTCCCGCCCCTCAACGCAATCCTGAATGCGACCAGCGGAATCCTGATCGTCATCGGCTTTCTGTTCATCCGCCGGAGGCACATCAAAGCTCATCACGCTTGTATGATTGGAGCCGTCACGAGTTCATCCCTGTTTCTCATCTCTTACCTCGTCTATCACGTTGGCTTCAAGGCCGGCGTCACACGCTTCACCGGCGAGGGTTGGGTGCGGCCGGTGTACTATACGATTCTGATCTCACATACGATACTGGCAGTGACAGTCGTGCCCTTCGTAATCATCACCTTGAAGCGTGCGATCGGAAAGAAGTTCGCGCTTCACAAGCGAATCGCGCGGTGGACGTTTCCGATGTGGCTGTATGTCTCAGTCACCGGCGTGATCGTTTATTTCATGCTCTATCATTGGTATCCGTCGCGTTAGCATCGAAGCCGTAAGACTTTCAATCGAGCAATGTCGATTTCGATCAAGATGGCCGACCCATTACAGCCCGCGACCGTTGCCGAGATCCCTGGCTTTCCCTTCGAAAACTTCGAGCAGTTACAAGCCGCGGTAGCAATCCGGAGCTTCAACGTGGGAGTCGATCCGCTCGCCGGAGCCGAGTGGTCACATCGATCAAGCGGCGTAATCAGGAAGGCTATAGTTGCAACGCTGTCTTTGCTGCTCGTCTTCGCCGCGGCGGCTTCATTAGTTGCCGCGTTGCTTACGAGGGAGTATTGGCTACTCGCCGCGATACCGATTCAAGCGTCGGTCTTTTACCTTTCGCAGCCGGCGTCCGGGATTCGCAAGTGGGTCACCGCCGGCGGAGTGATCACGCTCCTCGCCTTTATCGATTTGCTGCTCAACGGATTGCCCGTAGCCGCTACGCTCGTTGCTTATGCGGGGCTGACGTTCGCCGCCGTGCGAGCGGCTGGCTACCTGACAAACTCGTCGTTCAGAAAGGCGCTGCTGTCTGACGAGAGCTTGTTCCTGAGCGCATACGCGAGCGGCGCGTGCACGGTTCGAAACAACCGGACGAAGCGCGTCTATTCAAGTTGATTCTCTGCGTAACCTCTGTGCCCTCTGCGTCTCTGGCGGTGAGTGAGCTTCGCAAATTTGTTCGCCGCAGAGACGCGGAGGGTACGCGGAGAAAACATCGGGACCGCATCATGCGACGCTCTTCGCTTGACCCCATGTCAAATTGCTCCTTAGAATCGAGGCAGTCCTCTCGGAGACAACAACACCGTGAACATCGATCAACCTCTTATTGACGGCGAAATCCCTGCCGGGGAACGCCGAAGCCCCAGTCGCAAGTATCCCTGGGCCATCGTCGTCGTTATCGTGCTGTTCGTAATAATCCCGTTCATCTCGTGGTACGGCACCTGGTTTGGCAGGCCGCTGTCTGACGCCAAGATGGAGGAATACCTGAACGATCGCGACAAACCGCGCAACGTCCAGCACGCACTCGCTCAGATCGGAAATCGAATCATCGATGGAGACGAGGCGGTAAAGCGCTTTTATCCCGCAGTTATCTCGGCCTCGCAGCACGAACAGGCTGAAGTGCGAATGACGGCCGCCTGGGCTATGGGACAGGACAACGCTTATCAGGATTTTCACCCTGCATTGCTCTCATTGCTGCAAGATCCGATTGCGGGAGTGCGTCACAACGCAGCACTTGCGCTCGTGCGGTTTGGCGATACGTCCGGACGTCCGGAGATTGTTGCAATGCTCGAGCCTGCGACACTACGAGCCGAGAGCTCGGGCACGGTGGAGCTGATCATCAAAGAGGAAGGCGCACCGGTGGCGGCCGGCGCGCCTCTGGCGCGCATAACCCATCCGGATGGAAGCAAGGTTGAGGTTCGAGCCGCCGAAGCGGGCCGAATCGACTCGATTTCGGCCGCGGATGGTAAGAGCGTTGAGATAGGAGATGAATTGATGACGCTCTCGCCATCGCCCGACCAAGTCTGGGAGGCTTTGCGAGCGCTCTATCTGGTCGGGCGGCCTGACGATATTCCTCACGTGCAGCGGTACACTCGCCCCTCGGCGACGATGCCCGATCGTGTTCGGCAGCAGGCGGCTTCCACGGTCGACGCAATACGTGGCGGGACAGGGAAAACGCCTTGACCGATACTCAGCTTTGTAGCTACGGTCCCCGTAGAACTACTGCATTGAGGGCGATGATCGTGTGTCATTCAAGTGGAAACGCAGAATGCTAAACCACTTGGAACTGGCCCATCATGGAAAAATCTTCGTGTTCTAGTTTATGGCAGTGGAAGACATACGGGCCAGTATTGTCCAGGAATTGAGTCTTGACCCGCACGGTGTCCCATCCGCCAACAGCAACAGTGTCTTTCCATCCAGCCACGCCGGGTGACGAGGATCCCCAGTCGAACCCCCCCCCGTCGGATGAATGGTGTCCATCCCCGCCGTCTATTATCTGGAACATGATGTCGTGGATGTGCATTGGATGCACCATACCCGACCTGTTATTGAACCTCCATATCTCGGTTGCTCCCAGCCTGGGCATCTGGTCGATGCGGTTGCAATCGAACTGCTTGCCATTGAGAACCCACCGATTGCGGTTCCGGTCGAACTCCAGGTTGATGTCCCTGGTTACCGAGGCCGCAGGAAGGGTGGCAAGCGGCCGTAAGCTCGACGGAACCGTGCTGGGATCTGGCTCCTGCCTCACCACGTCGAACCGCATTACGTCGCCCGAATCCCCATAGCCCATGTTGTTCTTTAGTACCAACTGCGTGCCTACAGGAAACTGGGAGAAATCTATGATTACCTCGACGCGCTCCGCCCCCCAAAGCGGAATGGAGGATCGGGTCACCGGTCGGGAGATCAACCCGCCATCGGTCCCGATCTGGATGAAAGATGCAGCCGGGCCCCCGTATCTGCCCGAACCGTTTTCGAGCGTCAGTTCATAGCCCCGCGCATTCGATCCATTGAGAATGCGAAAACGGTACTTTCGGTTGGCTACCTGAAAGTAGGGCTGAACGGCGCCATTCACCAGAATCGTATCCCCCTCAAAACCGTTCCTGATGATGTCGCTGGTAATCGGGGGGTAGTAGAGTGAGCCATCCGAGTTGAACTGCCGATCCTGAATCACAAGCGGAATATCATAGCTCCCACTCGGCAAGTTCAGGCCCAGCTCGACGTCATCTTGCAGGATATAGAATCCGGCAAGGCCCATGTAAACATGCAATCCTGTGACGTCCACCGCATGATCGTGATACCACAACGTGGCCGCGATCTGATTGTTGGGATAGGTATACTGCTTTGTGGCCCCTGGCAGGAACAGATCACAAGGATGCCCGTCCGAATCCGGCGGTGTATGGCCTCCGTGCAGATGAACCGAAGTTGGCACGGACAGATTGTTGGTCTGATTCACTACAACCCTTCGCCCGCTCCTCGCTTTGATGGTAGGCCCGGGATATAAGCCGTTATAGCCCCAGATGGTGGTGGTGTAGCCAGGGATGATTTCAACCTGAGCCGCCCGCATCGTGATACTGTAGTAGTCCGTAGTCACATCAGTGGATGTGGGTCCGAGCACCTGCGGGAGAGGGAGCGGCACTTGAAAAGGAGTCGTTGGTGGGCTTGGCGGTGGCGAACCCCATTGCCCGACAATGGGCACGCGCGCCCAAGCTGGTTTTAGTGGAAGAAATGACGAACAACCTAACAAGCCCATTTTTAGCATTTCTCGTCTGGTTAACATGATTGGAGTCTCCGCTGAGCCAGAGTCTTAGAAGGGCAAAGCCTTCTGAACCGGATTTTCAGTTACTTACCCGATTTGCGTACTATACAGGTGTCGAATACCGGAAAGCAGTGATGGCGATCACCGGGCGCACTGATCGTCACTGAAAACTTAAGGACGATGTTGGCCCCTCTCAGGACGCGCCGAGTAAGATTTCTTCACGCGGGTCTGACTATTCTCTCCAACTTCAATCTCAGAAGCAGGCTTTCGTCGACGATTCGAAGAGATTCGCGAGCGAGCCGCGAGGGGACGATGAGTCGCAGGGTGGGGTTAGTCATTAACATTCGGGGCAGGGGAGGGAATCGATGTCTTCCGCGACCAATGTCCACCCCTTCGATTATCTCGAGCCGCGGACGCTTTCCTAAGAGCCCGTCATCGTTTATCGCAAGCCTGATCACCGAAGCGGGAGACCGCTCAGTGATGACCAATCCCGCCTCGCGGTCCTCCATCAGGGTTTGTTCGTCACTGTCTTCAGGCTCCCTCGGGTAGAGAGCCATTCGCAACTGCTCTCCATTGTCGAAAAACCTCACGGCTGCTGTGCCGTCTTCATCGACCGCGAGTCGCATTCGAAGCTTGCCCTTGCGGTCAACTATCTTGATCTCGCTGGCGATGATTTCCTGCGGTTCCGTGCTCGCCATTTTGTTCCTTTGAGTGGTTCGTAGTTCCGCCTTCAGGCGGAGGTTCGTTGGTTCGTTGTTCCGCCTTCAGGCGGCGCCTACGAACTTCCGCCTGAGCGCGGGACTACGAACGTTGTTTGCTGAACCTTAGACGTACTGTCTTGGAATTACGCGCTTGAATGCGTGAAGCGTTCGGAACTTTGAGATCGGGCGCTGAGCGAAACGTTCTAAGGATTCAGAGCGAAGCCGGTCCTCGATTCCCACTCGGCAACGTCCATCATCTCGATTGCGTCCCAGGGGCAGCCTTCCAGGAAAGTCCCATCCGGGCCTTTGCTAGTGCAGAGCTTGCAGCCGATGCAGAGATTGGGATCGACTTCGATCCGGCCACCCGGATAATAGTCCTGATCCGGGACCCAAAACATGCAGGCGTCAACCGGACAGTACTCGACGCACGCTGGCGAGCCGGCGCAGCCCGTGCAGTTGTCCATGATGACGGCAAGGATTTTAGGTTTCTTTTTCCTGAGATCGGGCCGGCCGTGAGACATCGGCTCCATCTTGACAAAGCTTCCAATCATCTCCGCAGCTTCAGCCATTAGGTCTCCAATTCATCGCCGATAGTATCAACTGCTTGTGTTATAGCGTTGATGTGAATCTACCACAAAACTACAGCGCGCGAAAAGTTGGGTCGCGTCCCAAAATCCTGTTGCTGAGCATCGATCCCGCTGGCCAAGGTCCAATCGCTCAAATTGGTCAGAGCTCGTCTTTCTTTAACACGGGTGTGATTAGAACTGGGACTTATGGTAATCCTTGCCGGTTGAGTCCCCTGAGATCTCTAAAAACATGGCCCTCCTAACGGAGGGCGAGTCCACCGATTCGACGACCTTCGTCAAGCCGTGTGTTGCCGCGAGTCCCGGTTTTAGTCACAATCCATTAATACCCAACTTCAGTTGGGTGAGAAGGAAGCTGCTTAAGGAGTCGAAACCGTTTTAACGGTTTTGGCCCATTGGAGGCCGCTGAAACTGTTGAAACAGCTTTGCCCGATGTTGATCGACGTGCACCTCACTGAAGTGAGGTGTTAAGTCTTTGCGATCGCGAACCGTAGCCCGCGTTCTTTGTGATCGTGCCAATGAAGATCGCCGCGTTCGAATGCTATTGAGCGCTGATTGCGTCTACATGACCTAAGGGGGAAGAGTGATCCGATACTCGGCCCTCCTGTCTCGTTTAGCGAGAGAAGGAGAATCATATGAACATAGGTTTGACTTCACCAGACACTGACTTCTCGCGCGACGCCCTCGGGCGCTACGTCTTGAACACCTTCGACGAGATGCTCGTAACCATCGACGCCAACGCCCGCAACTCGGCGGGTCTGCCCCCGCGGGGAGATCTCAGGCCCTTTGACTTCATAATCATCGGGGGCGGCACGTTCGGCGCAGCAGTTGCGGAGCAGCTCTGGTTCCGAAGTGCGAGCCGGAGTGAGCGTATCCTGGTACTCGAAGGCGGCCCATTCCTGTTGCCCGAGCACGTGCAGAATCTTCCGGCACTCGGTCTGAACGCCGGGGGCGCGCGGATGGACCATCAGCCTCAGGCCGAAGTTTGGGGCCTTGCGTGGAACGCGGGCATCCCTTTCCCCGGCCTCGCGTATTGCATCGGTGGGCGCTCGGTCTATTGGGGAGGCTGGTCGCCCCGTCTCTTGGACTCGGAGCTACCCAACAGCGTTTGGCCGCAACCGGTTCTCGACGATCTCAGGCCAAAGACCCTGCCGGACGGGCGCAAAGGCTATTTCCGACAATCGAGTGATCAGATTGGCGTCACTGAAACCAATGACTTCATCTTCGGCGAGCTGCATCACGCGATGCGAAGGCGGCTTTTCGAGGCTCTCAGCGGGACCGAGGTCAGCGACGCGATGGACTTGACGGGCCTGCCGGATCATCCGGCGGTCGAGTATCGCGACACTCCCGCAACTCTTGCCGAGCTCGCGGCGATGCTGGGCATCGACCTTCCCAGTCCGCCGCCGACTGAGCAAGAGCTTCGAAACCTTCTGAAACTCGAGGCGCCGCTTGCGGTGCAGGGGCAATCGGGTCACGCCGGCTTTTTCCCCTTCAATAAATTCAGCACGGTTCCGCTGCTCACAAAGGCAGCTCGCGAGGCGCAAACGGAATCCGGAGGCGATGACGTGAAGAAACGGGTGATGATTGTTCCGCGCTGTCACGTCATCAGGTTGAATACGGTTGATGATGGCGGCAAAAAGCGCGTGAGCGAGGTCGTGACCGAGCGCGGGCCGGTTCCGGTTTCTCAAGACGCCAAGGTGATAATTGCGTTGGGAACTATCGAGAGTACGCGACTCGCTCTGCTTTCATTTGGCAGCGATGGAAAAATCGGGACGAACCTGATGGCGCATCTGCGCTCGAACGTGGATATTCGCGTGCCGCGAACTGCGCTCGCCTCGCTGCCGGCAACCGCGAAAGCCCTCGAAGCTTCGGCGCTGTTGGTGAAGGGCGAGCATCAGTTCAAGAAGCCCGACGGAACGCCGGATGGCTTCGCGCATTTTCACTTTCAGATTACAGCGTCCGGGTTGGGCGCCGGCGGCAACAATTCAGAGGCGGAACTCTTCAAGAAGATTCCCGATATCGATACTTTCGACGCGCACAAGCACGCGACCGACACGCACGTCGTGATTACGATTCGAGGCATCGGGGAGATGCAGCCACACAATAGCGCCAGCAACGTCACCCTCGATTTGAACCCACAACAAAACGATGAGTTCCAGACTCGTCGCGCATTCGTGAACCTTCAGGCGAGCACGCGCGATATGGCGCTATGGGACGCAATGGACAAAGCGTCGGATGATGTGGCGCACGCATTCGGCGGCGGTCTCGAGTTTGAGGTGTTCACTCCGCAAGGCATCAAGAAGGCAAAACCGGCGAGCGCCGGCCAGCCGCGCACGGATTTGAAAACGCTTTTGTTCTACACCCCGAACAACGATCCGAATCCTGCCAACCGGGGGCGTCGCGACGGGCTCGGCACGACGCACCACGAGGCGGGCACGCTGCGGATGGGTGAGAATGCTAACACTTCGGTGACAGACCCGAATTGCCGGTTTCACAACGTGACAAACACCTACGTTGCCGGGCCGGCGCTCTTTCCAACAATTGGCTCGCCGAATCCCATGCTGACGGGGATCGCGCTTGCAAGGCGGTTAGGCGATCATCTGATGCCCGACCCGCCGCCCGCGAAACCAGAACCGGGATTCGTTTACCTGTTCGACGGCACGGCATCCCAGTTTGCCGATTGGGAGATGGCGGGCGGCGGAAGTTTTTTACGGTTAGGGCGAACGATGATTGCGCGGCAGGACAATCGCGGGATTGGCTTGTTGTTTTACAAGCCCCAACAGTTCGAAAATTTCATCCTGCGTCTGGACTTTCTGCTCCCGCACCCGCGCGGCGCCAACAACGACAACTCCGGAGTGTTCGTCCGATTTCGCGACCCGCGTCTGCCCGACCCGGCCCCCAACCCGGTGGACCCTCCGGGCAACGCCGCGTTTGTTGCAGTGCATACGGGGTTCGAGGTCCAGATCGACGAAGAGGCGCGAGGCGACACTCGCTTCAACGAACCGGATGGCTCATTCTTTGCGAGGACTGGAGCGATCTATAAGATCACATCGCCTGGAACAGGTGTGGGGCAGCAAAACTATCAGAACACCAGCAACCTTGCGGCTCGTCGATGGCATAGCTACGAGATCGAAGTGAATAATCAGGACTACATTGTGCGGTTGAACGGGCAGGAGGCAACTCGATTCCGCCGGGCGCCAAGCGACGTGCGAGGCAAGCCGCCAAGCGTCGACCCTCACTCCGGCTTCATAGGAGTCCAAACGCACACCGGCAACGTGGCATTCGCGAACATTCGAATCAAGACTCTCTAGTGCTGGCGGTCTTAGTTGAAGAGCTGTACAGGCTGGAGCCATAGACTTTTACCGTCTGCAGCCATAGACTCACGTACAGGCTTGTTCTATCTGAATTAGAGATCCGCTTGAGGCTATTGAAGAGAGTTCGGTCACACCAGGCCAGGTCACAGGTCAGGAAGAGGGACTGGTCCCCGCTGTTGTCGGTTCCATAAGGTCGGGCTCGGAGCCAGCGGGGACAAGTCCCTCTTCCCGACCTGTGAATAAGCTTATTCCCGCTACTTGATCTGCCCGTTTGCGCGAGCCTTGCTCAACAGATTCGCGACTTCCTGCTTGCGACTTGTTGATTCGTCCGGGCTCAAGCCGCCCGCGTCGATGTACTTTTGCAGGTGATCAGCCGCTTTCGCATAATCCTGCGAGCTCTTATAAGCCGCCGACAAGGTCAGATTGAGATCCTTTTCAAGGTCCTTCATATCAGGATATTGAGCAGCCAACTTGAGCGCCTGTTTGCCGTCGTCGATTGCGGCAGAAAGCTCGGCTTTCAAGAAATGATTAACCGCGCTGGTCTCGAGCACCATCGCGAGCCGTCGCTTCTCGGGAAGCTTCTGAGCGAGACTCAATGCTTCGTTCAACTCGAGGCGGGCTGAATCGAGCGCTTGCGATTTTTCCGTCGCCGAGAGCTTCTTCGAATAGAACTGCACCAGCCGCGTGCGAGTCTTGGCGATCATGTGATGCGCTTCCGCCATCACATTATTGTTGGCGTAATTCGCGTGGCCGAAGATCACGTGCGATATCGAGAGGCGCTTCAGTCCCGTCGACAGCTTTACCTTTTTCTCGCTCACCTTCTTGAAGAGCTCCAGCGCCTTCTCTGCCATCTTGATCGCTTCTTTTTGCTTCTCTTGCGAGGGCTGATAGGTCAGCGCGTCGGCAAGCGCCAGATAAGCGGCCGGGTAGTTCGGGTCGTCGTTGATCGCGAGCCTCAACTCCCACTCCGCTTGTCGAGGCTTTCCGAGATAATGCAGCAGATCGGCAAGCACCACGCGAGCGAATGCGAAATCGGAATGCGCGGCGATGACGTCGCGCAGGTCCTTCTCGACCTGATCGAGATTGGCGATCGCGTTGAATCGAGCTTCAGCCAGCAGGGTCTTCGTTTCGTAGTCGCTCGGGCGAAGCTGAAGCGCGCGCTGAAAACTCTTCACCGCTTCTTTTTCGAGACCAAGCGATTGTTCTGCGCGCCCTCTATACACGAGCGCTTCGGCGTAGTTGCCGCCGTCCGCTTTGGACTTCGAATCGAACCTGTCATTTGCTTGATTAAGCTTCTCGATCGCCTTTTTGTAGTCCTGGCGGTTGAAGAGATCGACGCCCTGGCGGAAAAGATCCTCCGCGTCTTTTGGCGCCTTTATGTCGGTAGGCAGATACACATTTATTTCTTCGCCGGGGTCAACCAGGCTGTCTTCCGCGCTCCCGCTCTCGCTGAAAGCAAAGTTGACGGTGAACGGGTAAGTCTTGCCGGCTTCGACCCTGGCCGGCCACTCGCGTTTTGTATTCGCTTTCGCAAACGTCAATCGATGGGTACCGGAGGGCACTCTGAATGTGCGGACGATGCCCTTCTCGAGCGTCGCTTCGGGCTTATCATCTATGGCGACCTCGACGCCGTCGATGTCGGGGACTCTAATCTTCAGCAATCCGAAGCCGCCGACCGGGCCTGTTTTCGCTAGATTCGCGTAGGTTACCACGGACAGCGCCAGGTAATTTGCTTCTACCGCGGTCGTGTTTGCAAATGGGTGCTGCCGGTTCGCGGTCATCTCGGGCACGCGCTGGTCAAGAAACCCTACAACCTCGTCAAAGGTTACCTTACCATCCTGATTCGCGTCGCCGGCGCCGCTCAAGGCTTCGATGAGGCAGTAGGTGAAGACGCCGTGGCTGAAATCGTCTTTCTCATATGACCGTTCGGTCTGTCTCGCGGCCGAGATGAACCCAACGCCCTGCGGGATCTTATTCATCAGGTCGAGATATCGCTGATTGGCAGTTGCGGAGTCGTCGACACCTCGTCCAATCAATTGGACGCCGCCGCTATAGCACGTGTCTGAGAGAACCAGGCCCTTCTTTGCATCGAGTCCATCAACCGTTTGGCGGAACACTTCCATCCTCAATGCGGTTTTCTCCGGATCGCGAACGTCCGTGTCATAGAGCAGGAAGTAGGGAATGTCGCGCGAGGTGTTAGTCTTTGGATCGGTGTAAGGCAGCACCGCGCCGTGCGCGGCTATATAAATGACGAAGAAGTCGTTGGGCTTTGCCTGCTTTAGTTTCCCAAGCGCAGCGATCACGTTTGCTTTGCTGGCGTTCTCGTCTTGAAGAGAGAATATGTGGTCTTCCTTGAAGCCGCCGCCCTCCGGGCTCATGAGAAACTCGCGCATCGCTTCCGCGTCCTCGGCGGCGTGCTTGAGATTTGAGATCCGGTTGCCGTCGAGGTCCTGATCGCCGTATTGGTAGCGCGAAATGCCGATGAGAACCGCCCAGAGCCCGACCTCAGGGCCTCGCGGCGAGGACATCTCGGCGTTGGTTGCCCCGACCTTGATTTTGATTCCGCGCTCTTGCGTCTGTGTCGCCCCGCCTCTAGAGGCCGAAAGCGCCAGGAGGCCGAATAAGAAGGAACCGACTACAGCACGACTAGAGATCGATTGTCTCAACATACTGCCTCTCCGTCTGTTGAAAATTGCATGGGGCTTTGTCGCATAATAGCAGATGCAGCGCAGGCGAGCCGGCGCTGCATCAATCGTTCCTATTTCGCATCTGCCAAAGCACCATCACGGATTGACTTTGGGCGGCGGCACGGCCCTGATCGGTTCACTGCTGCCCGAATTCGCTACGACCAGCCCCGTTGCGATCCCCGCCGCGGCTGCCGCCGCAACAACAATCAAAGTGTTCTGAGTAGTCCAGAACCCCCTGCCTTGCACTACGTTGGTCTGGATGCTCACGGATGCATTGGTGCCTTCAACCTTCGCGAGGATCGAGGCGGCGCAGCGAGCCGCTCCGGTGACCAGCGGCACCGATGCTATGCCACGTTTATCAGTCTTCTGCCTGAACGTGCCTCCGGCGGCGACTCCCAGGCCAAGCGAGCCGAGGCACGGATCGCCCAGAGAGAACAGCACGGGAAGATCGGGGAGCGGCTTGTCGTTCTTGTCGGTTACCTGTACCTGGATCTGTCGAGTGCTTCTTGCGCGAACGCTGAGCTGCGAGCCGGACGACACCGGGCGGCCCAGCTCGTCCACAACCCGAATGTTGACGTCCTGCGGCGGTGTTGGATCTTGAGCCTTTACTTCGCCGCCCAGGATCGTGAGCGCGGCGCGACTGGCTTCGATGCCGATGTTGAAGCTCGCTCCGGGTGATGCGATGAATGACGAGGCGCCGGCTTCGACGTAAGCGCCCGCATTCTCATTCAGATTGACTCTCATGCTGCCGGTGATCAGAGACGCCACAAGCACGTCGTAGCTTGAATTTCCTGAAGCCGCACGCCCCCTGGACAGTCTGACTGCGGCGCCGCGCTCCAGGGTGACTTGACCGAGCGAGTCGAGATCTACCCGAGCGCTTCGTTCGCCCGACGCTCTGATCAACTCACCACCCCAGATTGACGCAGACCCCTGCGCGACGCGCCCGTCTACGGCAACCGTCCCACTCAACGAGGTTGTTTGCAGCCTGCCGATCGGGCCGAACAGCGTCGAAGGTGAGAGATGAATAGGCCTCCGCTCATCCTTTCCGTTGGAACTCGCGCCCACGGGGATGGGTATCAATGCCACCAACAGAGCTGCTATCAGCGTTATTCCAATAGCGGAAGGTCTGATCTTCATTCGT
This sequence comes from Blastocatellia bacterium, assembly GCA_035455165.1. GTDB lineage: Bacteria > Acidobacteriota > Blastocatellia > UBA7656 > UBA7656 > Onstottus_A. The sequence goes on along the minus strand of DATIFP010000168.1, from coordinate 15,814 downwards.
CCTCCTATGTACCACGGGATCCGTCTGCGGGACTTGTCACTGAACCGGGGGTCCGAGTTTCGTCGAGGGCAGATACAATGTAACGCCTCGCGTTCGATTGAGCAATTGTAAGCTCGACTTGGTGATTGCTGCTGTGGCTGTGGCAATGCTCGCGTGCGACTCTCCATCGAGGAGTGTTACTCGAACGCTGGCGACGTCGGGATGATCGCCGGCTCCGGTGAACCTCTGTTCCACGCTAAAACTTTGTCCGCGCACAAGATTCGCGGAGCTCAAAGCCTGACTGAGATCGGCTTCCACGGCCTCGCCAACCACCTGGCCGTTTCCCGTGAGGAATTCGTACTTTGCGCTCTTCACGTCGAGATTGGAGTCGTAAACTGAGTAAGAGACCAGGAATACGTCTCCGCCGATGCGAGTCAGGGAGACCTTGCCAGCTTTTCGAGGCTTGGCTCCGTTAATCAACTGCACAGGGGTCGCGACGTGTCCGACTATGTCGACGTCGAGATCCGTGTTGAGTTGGAATTTAGACGTCACCAAATCAGGCAGGACGTTCTCCGCTGCAAGTCCGGTGGTCTTTCCCGCGAGCCCCGGCAGCACAGGCGTAAACCGCACGCGAAAGACCGCAGTATCATTCGCAGCAATGATCACGGGGCATTCGACGTCACAGGCGACGGGTCTCTCGACGCCGTTGGAAAGGACCCACCTGATATCGAAGAGCTTGCGGTCATCGGTCTTGGTTATTCTCCCGGCGCTGACGTCGGGGCCTACACGCAGCACCGCATCCAGCAACAAAGACACTTGAGTGCAGCCGATGTTTTGAACGTTGAAATCGATAAAATCCGGATTCGGGTTTGGCTTGCGCGTAGCTTGACGCACCGGGAACTCCAAACGCAGTTGAGCTCCCGGGATGGTGACTCGCAACTGCGGACCGGGCGGCGCAACTAGAACCGCGAAGCTGCAATTCGACGTATTGCCCGAAGCGTCCGTGGCGGTACATATGACCGTGGTAGAGCACAGCGGAAACGTGGAGCCCGATGACGGCACACACTGGACGCTGACGCCCGGTTGATCGTCGGTGACTCTGGGAAGCGGATATGTGACGACTGCAGAAGTCGCGCCGGGCTGCGGGGAGACCCTGACGTTAGCCGGACAGACGATGACCGGGGCAGTGGCGTCAAACACAGTGACATTGAAGAAACAATGTGTGATGTTCGACGCCAAGTCCGCGGCGGTGCAAGTCACAAGCGTGGCGCCGATTGGGAACGCTCCGCCCGAAGGCGGCGAGCACATCACGTCTACTTCCGCGCAGTTGTCGGTTGCGGTCGGCGCGGGATAGTTGACCACGGCTGAGGACGCGCCTGGCGGGGCCTTCGTCGAGACACCTGTAGTGCACGAGAGTTGCGGCGTGGTGTTGTCAACGATCGTGACCGTAAACGAGCAACTCGCGCCGCCGACCTCCGCGCAAGTCACGACGGTCGATCCCGGTTCGAAAATCGAGCCCGGTGGGGGAGTGCAATTGACTGTCCCGCATGGCCCGATCGTTGACGGCGCCGGGTAGTCGACCTTGACACCGCAACTGGTTGAATCGGGTCCGGTGGCAGAAGTAAAGCTGGCCGGGCAGGTGATCGTGCAACTCACGCTCAGCGTTACCGTGACGCACGCTGAGAATTCCGAGGTGTTACCGGACGGATCGGTTGCGGTTGCGGTAACTACCTGGCCCGCGGGTACCGCGACGCCGATGTTGAAGTTGATGTTCGCGATACAGGAGGCGTTGGTCGCCACGTTGGTCGCGCCAAGAAATGTTCTCCCCTGGCCGTTGCCCGATGCATCGCAGTTGGCGTTGGAAAAGAACTCGATCCTGAAGGTCGAGGCGGGGGCGCTATCCAGAGTTCCCTGAATCGATGTTGCGCCGCCGAAGGTTAATGCTGATGTCAGAACCGGAAAGTTCTGAAGCGCGTTGGCGCCTGGGTCGATGTCGCATGGGTCATTCGGTGTGACTCCGGCATCGTCGCTCAGGTTGATGCCGGTTTGCGCGTTGTTGAATATTGAATTCGTCAATATCGCGTTCCCGAAGCCGCCTGGTATGGCGACGCCGGCCCCGGCGTTGAAGGCGATAGTGTTACCGGCGCCGGCTGCCGAGCCCCCTACGGTGTTGTTGAAGGCGCCGCCGAAGAATGCGACACCGGTGCCGCCGTTGCCGAGGGGATTGTTCCCACCGGCATCTGTTCCGATGAAGTTGCCCAGTACGGTGTTGTTGTGAGCCTGGATGTTTGCGAGCCCCACGCCGAATAGGTCGTTTCCCGAAATGACGTTACGGGTTGCCGCCGTAGTCCCGCCGATCACGTTGTTCGCGCCGAGGACAACGACCCCGCCGGATGCATTCGGGAGCGCTGAGGTGCCGGCCGCGTTCGTTCCGATCAGGTTTCCCTGAATGTTGTTGGCATCGCCCTGAATGTTGATGCCCGCGCCTGAGAAGCGATTGATGACCAGGTTCTGAATCGAAACGCCGGCGGCCATTATCGTCAGTCCGTCCGCAGCCGCGCCTGCGGCCGTGCCGTCGAGTTCGACCTTTGGCGCGCCGCCGTCAATTGTGACAGCTTCGGTGATCGTCGGAAGGGGCATCCCGGTGGTGGAGCCAACGTTGATTGTTCCCAGACCGCCGTTGAAGTTGATCACATCCGCACCTGGAGTCGTGTTGGCCTGGTCGATGGCCGCCCTCAGTGAACCCGCGCCGGTATCGCCATTTGTTGTAACCGTGAAAGTCATTGGAGGTGCTGCCGGGTCGAAAGCCTTTGCGGCGGGTGAGAGCACTCCGGAGTCCGCGAGAAACACGAACGCGATCGGAGCTAACCCTGATCCGATCCAAACAAGTAGTCTCTTCCTCATACTTCTTTCCAGGCCCGTGAAGCCGGGCTTCAGTCGAGCGTTCGGCCACAGGAGTTGGAAGCGGCGTGCACGGTTGAAAGGATCATGTGGTGCGCTTCGCGTGGTCCTCAGCGCCGCCACTTTAGGACCTAAAGAGCGAAGGGAGCTGTGTCAAGCAATCCGACTTAAAACCAGGACAAACTCTCGTGAGCACTGATGAGCGGATTCACTTACTATCGAGCATCCTGCTCGTCTTGGGCTTCCAAAGCATATTCGCGTCCGCGTTAAAAGTAAAGCACGCGACATGTAGTTCTCTTGTTTGGACTTTTGCGCTGATGCTATGATACCGGCGCGCGGTTGTAGCAGAACGCGCGATGCACTTCGGAGATCCGGGCTCAAGCGAATGTCAAAGGAAAAAGTTCTAATCGTCGACGACGAGCAAATGATCCGCTGGACGCTCACAGAAGCGTTGCGCAACTCTGGGTACACCTGTATCGAGGCGGGGAGCGTCTCTGCGGCCCTTGCCGCATTCGAGACAGAAGGGCCCGCGGCAGTGTTGTTGGATGTGAACTTGCCTGACGGTTCGGGGCTCGACTGCCTGCGTGATATAAAGCGCCGCCAGTCTGACGCGGTGGTCATTATGATGACGGGCAACGTGCTGGTCGCTGACACGATTGCGGCTCTGCGCGGAGGCGCATATGACTTCATTGGCAAACCCATTAACCTGGAAGAACTCCAGATCACGATACGAAACGGAATAGAAGCGCAGGCGCTCCGCAGGGAAGTTCGTATGATCCGGCGTGAGCGGGCGCGGCAGTTCAGCTTCGATCAGATCATTGGTCAGTCGCCTCGCTTGCGGGAGGTATTCGCTCTCGCGCGCAAGGTGGCTGAAAGCGAGGTCTCGTCGGTTCTGTTGCAAGGCGAGTCTGGAACCGGCAAGGACCTGGTGGCAAAAGCGATTCACTACGGGTCGAGGCGCGCCGAGCTGCCGTTTGTGGCTATCAACTGCGCCGCAATTCCGGCAAACCTGATTGAAAGTGAATTGTTCGGCTATGAAAAGGGCGCTTTTACCGATGCCAAAGCGCGAAAAGAAGGGTTGTTCGAGCAGGCCGAGGGCGGAACTCTTTTCCTCGATGAGATTGGAGAGCTCGAGTTGAGCGTGCAGGCAAAGCTTCTTCGCGTCCTGGAAGAAGGTTCTTTCCGCCGGGTCGGCGGTTTGCGAGACCTGCCGCTTGACGTACGCGTGATAGCATCCTCGAATCGAGATTTGAAGGCCGAGAGCGAAGCCGGACACTTTCGACTCGACCTGTACTATAGACTCTCGGTCATACAAATCGACATCCCACCGCTTCGCGACCGGAGCGATGACGTGATCCTGCTCGCCCAGCATTACATCAATCAGTTCAACGAGCGGCTTCGCAAACGCGTCCGCGGACTCACTCCTGAAGTCGCGGCGACCTTTCGCCATTATCGGTGGCCAGGCAACGTGCGCGAGCTCCGCAACGTAATCGAGCGCGTAATGATCCTTGAAGATGGAGATATGATTACGACGAACTATCTGCCAGGCGGGTTCGGAACGGTGGCGAGCCCCGCCCTGCAAGCGGCCGCCTCGGAGGTTCCGGCGCCCAGCAAGCTTGACCGCGAGCACGTTGAGGCCCCCGCGCCGCTCGCTTCAGAATACACGTTTCGCCTGCCGCCTGAAGGCGTAGTTCTGGATGACGTTGAGATGTCACTCGTGCGACAGGCCCTTGAGCGGAGCAGCGGCAATCAGACTCGCGCCGCCGAACTGCTCGGCATCTCCCGCGATCAGCTCCGCTATCGACTCAAGAAACTCGACGACACCTCCGCGGCATAAACAGCCCTCGGGGGCTCGGAGCAACTACCGGGCTAGATCCCTTTCTGTTTTGCTTCTGCCAGTTCGCTTTGCCTTCCTTTCCTTTGGGTAAATCTTCGCTCCTGCTGGTCATTTTTCCCAGCCGAAGCCCTCGGTTTCCCAGCTATTTCTGAAATCCGGGCGGCACAGACGTTGCTCTCGAACTGCTTGGCAAGTCAAGACCTAGGCGCGAGTAGGAGAGGTCGGGTCAATGATCAACGAGAGAATAGTGTTCCAGAGCATTCTTTGCCCGATTGACCTCACCCCGGAATCGGACGAAGCACTGCGCTACGCGATCGCACTGGCGAAGGCCTATGAGGCCAAGCTTCTCGTTATAAACTGCACTGACAGTTATGCGGTTGGGGGGCTCTCACAACGCGCGCATCTGACTAGCCTGATGGAGACCGCGGTTCGAAAGCACCTGCGAATCCCAGCCTCACACGGATTTGACTGGCAGGCGGTTTTGGTTGATGGAGACCCGAAGGAGGCGATCGCGCAGGAGGCGGCTGAACGGAGTGTCGACCTGATCGTTATGCGCTCGCGAAGGCGACCATACGCAGCGGCCCTGCTAGGTTCGACAGCCGAGTCCGTTTGCCGAACCGCTCCTTGTCCGGTGCTCGTCACCCATCCGCGCGAACAGGACTGGGCCGGGATGACGACCAATGAAGTCGGTTTGCAGCGTGTGCTGGTGGCCTATGACTTTTCGAGCGATTCGGAGTTAGCCCTGGCTTACGGGTTATCGCTGGCTCAAGAATATCAGGCTGAAGTGCACGTGTTGCACGTACTGCCGTCGCGTGCATCCAGACCGGAGTCTCCCGAAGTAGCGTTTCTGCCGCTCGCCGGTGATAACGGGTTTCGAGAGGCGGCGGTCAGGCTCAAGGTGGCAGTGCCGGCCGAGACCGGCCAGTGGTGTGAAGTAAAACAAGCGGTTCGCGAGGGTCACCCCTATCGTGAGGTTCTCGCATATGCCGACGAGCAGAACATAGACCTGATCTGCATGGGAGCGAGCGGCACTGGCTTCGGCATGCGCGCGTTGTTTGGGTCGAATTCCGACCGCGTGCTTCGCCAGGCTCCTTGCCCGGTACTCATCGCGCGCCCATTGAGACCTGCGTTCCCTGCTGCCAGCGATAAGAAGGCGCGAAAGCCGGTGCTCAGAGATTTTCCGAGAGCTGCAAGAGAATTGTAGACAGAAGGAGGTTCAGAATGAGAATACTATTGGCCATAGATGGATCACCATTCAGCGATGCAGCCGTTCAAGAAGTTGCAAGCAAGCCGTGGCCTCCGGGGTCCGAGCTGAGAATCATTTCAGTGGTTGAGCCGCCACTGCTGCCGACTGTCGAGACCTGGGTGCCACCGGACGACTACATTGAGTCTCTCGAGAAGGCTGGAGAAGCTCAGGCCGAGTCAGTCATTACGAAGGCTGCGGAACGAGTGAGCAAGGAGCAGGCCGACGGGCTGAAGGTCTCTACCGAGATCGTACGGGGCCACCCGAAGCATGCCATCACCGATGAAGCTGAAGCATGGGGGGCTGACCTGATCGTAGTCGGGTCGCACGGGTACCGGGGACTCACCAAACTCTGGCTGGGTTCGGTATCGCAGGCGGTAGCGTCACACGCAAAGTGCTCCGTCGAAATAGTTCGAAGCCGGGATCGCGCAGCTTGAGCAGAAGCAATGCGCTGAGCCTCTCGAATTTGAGTGTTTGTTATGATTACACCATTGAGCCAGGATGAAGCGCGAGACCTGCTACGTGAAAGCAGGCTCGGGCGGCTGGGTTGCGTAGTTGATGGCGGGCCATACGTTGTGCCAGTCAACTACGTGTTTGATGGCGAGAACATCTATATTCACTCGCTTCCCGGTCGCAAGGTAGCCGCACTCAGGGCGAACCCGCGAGCGTGTCTTCAAGTTGACCGAGTGGTAGACGATTATCATTGGCAAAGTGCCATCGCGTTCGGCGCCTACGGAGAAGTAACGGACCGGACCGAGCGCGACCGGGCGGTCGCCAAGTTGCTGGCGCGTTTTCCGCAACTAACGCCCGTCGAGTCGGTTCCGGTTCACGATGGTCAGTCGTCGGTTATTCTGTTTCGAATTTACGTCGAAGAGGTTACCGGAGTCGCTGAGAAGTAGTGGCGACCGATAAAGCGTGGCCAAAGCACGAGTCGCGCTGTGGTTAAGCACTTGGGAGCGGCGAGCGGCATATCCTGTCCGCTCGCTTTTTTTTCTCGACCAACCCGGCCGCAAATCGCCAAAACCGGTAAGGCGGTTTCCAACCCCTATGCAGCTTCCTTCTCACCCAACTTCTGAAGTCGGGTGCCAATGAAGACGAACTCTTACATTTGAGCTGCCGGACACTGGCCGGCGGGTTGAAATGCCCCAAACACGATTGCAGGGCACGACAAAATTTCTTCTTGTGCGCGTCAAACCAACACTTGTACGATGTAATTCTGCAGGGGCTCTGAGCCTGAATAAGAACGCCGGAGCGGGCGGCACTGGTTCTAAAAATGGTTGTAAATCTGGATGAATCGTTGCGAGTTCAGTCGGAGGGGCTAGACGAAGAGCTTCGACGCTCGCTGAAGGAACTCGCCGACATCAAGTTTGCGCTCGATGAAGCGGCCATCGTCGCGATCACCGATCAGACCGGAATAATCAATTACGTCAACGACAAGTTCTGCGAGATCTCCAAGTACTCGCGGGAGGAGCTGATCGGACAGGACCACCGAATAATCAACTCCGACTTTCACCCGAAAGAGTTTATGAGGGACCTGTGGACGACGATCGCAAACGGCAGAGTGTGGAAAGGAGAGATCAGGAATCGCGCGAAAGACGGAAGCATCTACTGGGTGGATACCACAATCGTCCCGTTCCTGAACGATAAGGGTAAACCCTATCAGTATGTAGCGATTCGCAACGACATCACTCAACGCAAGCGCGCCGAGGAGCAACTGCGCGAGCAGGCTACGCTCCTCGATAACGCGCAGGACGCGATCCTGGTCAGGGACCTGGACGACCACATCCTGTTTTGGAACAAGAGTGCCGAACGGATCTACGGCTGGCTCTCCGAGGAGATCATCGGTAAAAACATCCGGCAGTTGATCTACAAAAACAGCCTGAATGGGTATGCTGAAGCGAAACGCGCCGTGCTCGCGAACGGCGAGTGGAAAGGCGAGCTCCGGCAACTTACGAAGGACGAGAAGGAGATCATTGCCGAAAGCCGCTGGACACTGGTGCGCGACGACCGCGGGGAGCCGAAGTCCATCCTTGTTATCAACACCGACGTCACGGACAAGAGAAAGATCGAGGCCCAGTTCCTCCGCGCGCAGCGAATGGAGAGCATCGGAACGCTGGCCAGCGGGATAGCTCACGATTTCAACAACCTGCTTTCGCCCATACTGATGTCGATTCAGCTCTTGCAGCTCAAGCTTGACGATGAAGAAGGGCAACGCCTGCTGGCTATGCTTCGAGCAAGCGCCGAACGGGGCGCCGGCCTGGTCAAGCAGGTCCTATCATTCGCTAGGGGTGTCGAGGGCGAGCGCATAACTCTTCAGCCTCGTCATCTCATAAAGGAAATCGTCAAGATCCTCGACGACACGCTTCCAAAGTCGATAGAAGTCGAGTTTACGGCGAGCGACGACCTGTCGCTTGTTGCCGGCGACGCAACTCAGCTTCATCAAGTGCTGATGAACTTCTGCGTCAACGCTCGCGATGCGATGCCCTCGGGCGGCAAGCTCACCATCAAAGCCGATAACGTCAATATCGATGAGAACTACGCGCGAATGAACCTCGAAGCTACGCCCGGGCGCTTCGTCGTCATCACCATCTCGGATTCAGGGATTGGGATACCCCCCACGATCATCAACAGAATATTCGAGCCTTTCTTTACCACCAAAGAGCACGGCAAGGGGACCGGCCTTGGCTTGTCAACTGCGCTGGGCATAGTCAAGGGCCATGGCGGATTCATCAACGTCTACAGCGAAGCCGACAGAGGCACCCAGTTCAAGATCTACCTGCCCGCGGTCGAAACTCCGTTCAGCACGGATTTGATCGACTCATCGGCGGCGCTGCCGACAGGGGCCGGCGAACTGATACTGGTGGTTGATGACGAAATCGCCATTCGCGAGATAACCAAGGGCACGCTGGAAGCGTACGGGTACCATGTGATCACGGCTGCGGACGGAACCGAGGCAGTGGCGCTGTACGCGCAACACAAGGATCAGATAAGGGTCGTCCTGACCGACGTGATGATGCCTTACATGGACGGCCCGCTGACAATTCGTGCCCTGCAAAAGCTAAACCCGCAGGTGAAGATCATTGCCAGCAGCGGCCTCGCCGACGGCGCCAGACTGGGCGAAGTGAACGGCGCGGTTAAGAGATTCCTCCCGAAACCGTACACCGCGGACAAGCTGCTCGGCACGTTGAGGGACTTGCTGAGCGAGGAGTAGACCTCACGATCAAACCAACTGGCGTGTTTTTCCGCCCAGGCTGCGAATAGGTGTCCCGATGCCACAGACGCCGCACGTCGAGCGGCATTTCACGTCAAGCGAAGTAGTCCGCGACGTCGTCATCGGTATGGCCGACGGCTTGACCGTCCCCTTTGCGCTTGCCGCAGGTCTTTCGGGCGCGGTCGATTCGACTAGCATCATCGTAACCGCGGGACTCGCGGAAATAGCTGCCGGCTCAATAGCAATGGGTCTCGGCGGTTATCTTGCCGCAAAGAGCGACGCAGAGCATTACGCGAGCGAACGGCGTCGCGAAAAGAGGGAAGTGGCCGAGATTCCCGAGGAAGAAATGGAAGAAGTGGCGCAGGTCTTTCATGGCTACGGCCTGACGCGCGAGGAGGTGCAGCCGGTAGTCGACGCATTGAGCCAGCGTCCACAAGCCTGGGTTGATTTCATGATGCGCTTCGAGCTTGGTCTCGAACAGCCGAAGCCTGAACGCGCGCGAACAAGCGCGATCACCATCGGCGGAGCATACGTTGCGGGAGGCATGATACCGCTGGCCCCCTACATTGTGATCTCGAGCGCACAAGTCGCTTTGCTGTTCTCCGTAGCGTTCACCCTCGTGGCGTTGCTTGTATTCGGGTTCGTTAAGGGGCGGTTCACTACGGCAAAGCCGCTGCGAAGCGCGCTCGAGACGGCGCTCGTCGGAAGCCTTGCGGCAGGAGCGGCGTTCCTCATCGCGAAAGCAATCTCATGAACAACGAACGAAGAACCGATAGCCACACGCCGGCCGTTCAACAACCGGCCATCGAATTCCGCAACGTATCGGTCAGCTTCGACGACAAGCTGGCGCTCGACAATATCACCTTCCAACTGCCGCGCGGAGAGATGATTTGCATTACGGGCGTTTCGGGCTCAGGCAAGTCGGTGCTCGTACGCCTGGCGGCCGGACTCCTGCTCGCCGACGACGGCGAAGTGTTAGTTCAGGGGCGCGAAATTGGACATCTCAACGAACAGGAACTGCTGGTGTTGCGAGGCGCAACGATGGGTATCGTGTTCCAGGAACAATCCCTGTTCACCGGGATGACGGTTTACGAGAATACGGCGTACCGGCTGGACGAGCATGGATGGCCCGAGGCGGACGAAGAGCGGGCGGTTGAGGAGATTCTTCGCTTCGTCGGTCTGGAAGAGGACGTAGACAAACTTCCTGAGGAGCTTTCCGTCGGGATGGGCAGGCGGCTTGAGTTTGCGCGAGCGCTTGTCGGCTGGCCCGAGATCATGCTGTTCGATGAGCCGACATCGGGTCTCGATCCGATCAACGCGAGAATAATGCTCGACCTGGTGATTCGCGCGCGCGACGTGCATCGAATCTCATCGCTGTACGTCACGAAGGAGCTTCACGAGATCCCGTACCTCGCGCGCCACCACGCGCGCACCCTTGATACCGGGGCAATCTCGGTTAATCCTGTGGACGCCGGCGACGCAGTGACTGCAGATGACGTCGCGGGCCGCATCAGAGTGCTCGTGCTTGACGAAGGGCGCGCGGTTTTCTTTGGGTCTCCCGCTGAGTTCGAGGCAAGCGATCTCCCAGCAGTCGCTCGATTAACGCATCCTTCATCAAGCGCGCCTGCAACCGATACATTCCTCAAGGATCCGTGGGGCAAGAGCAAGACGCCGGCCCAATGATAGAGTGAGTGGTTGACAGTGCGACTCTCCGCTCGAAATACTCACTGCGGCTTTACGGAATAATAATGATCAGAGAAAGGAGTCAGCGATGACAGCTTCAAGGCAACCAGACATGACTCTCCGGGAGAAATTCTTCATCAATGCTGAGTGGGTCAAACCCGCGGGCACGGGAATGCTGGACGTTATCAACTCGACAACCGAGGAAGTGATGGGCCGGGTCCCGGAGGGAACGGTCGAAGACGTGAATCGGGCAGTGGCTGCGGCGAGGGCGGCCTTCGAGTCATGGTCCGGGACTCCGGCGCTGGCACGGTCGGCCATGCTCGCGAAGATCGCAGAAGGCCTGGCCGCTCGACAAACGGAGATCGCGTCGATCATTACAAACGAGGTGGGAATGCCGCTCCCGCTGGCAACAGCCGTTCAAGCGGGAATGCCCGCGATGGTGATGGGCGCTTATGCGAAGATGCTCACCGAATACTCATTCGAGGAACAGATCGGCAACTCGCTTGTGGTTCGTGAGCCGGTGGGGGTCGTCGGATGTATCACACCGTGGAACTACCCGCTCCATCAGGTCGTGGCGAAAGTTGCCCCCGCGCTTGCGGCCGGCTGCACCGTCGTGCTGAAGCCGAGCGAGGTTGCGCCCCTGACCGCCTTCGTATTGGCGGAAATCTGCGAGGACGTGGGCCTGCCCGCGGGAGTCTTCAACCTGATTACGGGGTACGGCCCGGTGGTTGGGGAAGCTCTAGCCGCGCATCCGGATGTGGACATGATTTCGTTCACCGGGTCTACGCGAGCAGGGAAGCGCGTCAGCGAGCTGGCCGCGCAGACGGTCAAGCGTGTGGCGCTCGAGCTTGGCGGCAAGTCCGCAAGCGTGATCCTAGACGACGCAGATCTCGAAAAGGCGGTGAAGGGCAGCGTCAACAACTGTTACTTTAACTCGGGACAGACCTGTTCGGCGCACACGCGAATGCTGGTTCCGCGAAGCCGCTACGATGAAGCGGTTGCGCTCGCCAAGAAAGCGGCTGAAGGCTTCACGGTCGGTGATCCTCGCGAGGGTAAATCCAAGCTTGGGCCTCTCGTATCTGAGGTCCAGCGCGAACGCGTTCGCAGCTACATCCGAAAGGGTATCGAAGAAGGCGCCAGCCTGGTGACCGGCGGCGCGGAACCTCCGGAGGGTCTCGAGAAGGGGTATTTCGTCCGACCGACCGTCTTCGCAAATGTGCGCAGCGACATGACTATCGCGCGCGAGGAAATATTCGGCCCGGTGCTATCGATAATTCCCTACGAGGACGAAGAAGACGCTGTGCGGATCGCTAACGACACGGTATACGGTCTGGCGGGCGGCGTGTGGTCTAACGACGTCGAGCGAGCCAAACGAGTTGCTCGCAGGCTGCGCACCGGGCAAGTGGACATCAACGGCGGGAGCTTCAATCCGATGGCTCCATTTGGTGGCTATAAACAGTCGGGTAACGGCCGCGAGTTAGGCAAGTACGGATTCGAGGAGTTTCTCGAAATCAAATCTCTACAGCTTTGAAAGATGGTAGAAGGACCGTAAACCCTCAGTGGCGAGCTGCTCGGTGCGCAACGCGACCAGAATCTATGAAGGCGCTTATGAGCAGCTTTCTGAGCCGCAGTTGGTACAAGGCTTCTTCCATCGCTGCTGAGACGCTTCCCGACGATTCGCTCGCCGCGGTTTGAGCTCGTTGTGCGGCCATTTCATCGGACAGCGCTCGTATCAGCAAATTCACTCGATGTAGTTCCTGTTTACGATTCGTTCGGTGCAGCATTGGCATCTATCCTTCCTGATGTGAGTTGGAGCGGTTCGGTTTTGCGGTGGTCGACGAAGCCCCCGTTTCCTCGACCACCGCATCACCTTAGGGAAAACGACTCCGTTCTCTTGGCAACGACCGTGCCGCCGCCAAGGGCCTTTCGCTGGCGGTAAGTGTTGTATTTCAACGAGGCTTGGGCTGCTTACCCGCTCTCGTAGCAGAACTTGTCAGACGCGCTCTGACAGATACTGTAATACCGTTGAAGAGGCAAGTAACGATCTCAGCCACTCCGCGGCTGCCGCGCGCATTACAAGGTGTCGAAGCTTTGAACAGTCAGGTATGAACCTAAGAGCCAAGAGGCACGAGAGGCACGAGAGGCAAGAGGCGAGCAACAACCTCCAGTTAGACCGCCCAAAAATGCGGAGAAGCTATGACTACCATCACGCTGGAAAGTGACAGCAGCCACAGCCCTCCGTTTTTCCTAAGAGCAACGAGCGTTCCTCTCGCAAGCGCCAAAAAAAAGCCTAAATCACGCCGAAATCAGAGGTTTCCTGCGAGAATTCTCGCACGCTCCGTGGAAATTTCCCAACGCGTGGGGGTTGTCGTTTTGTGCAATTACTCCGGTCCCAGGGACCGGCATCTGGAGGCGAGGGTCAGAATCGAAAGGTGAGCGTCGTGAACACGAGGAACACTACGGAATAAACTATCTCCAGCCACCCAACCAATCTCAGGTTGATGTAGCGGACGGGTCTGGTCAGATACCAGAAAGAGCGGATAAGCACGGGAGCGAACGCCGCAAGGGCAAACATACTCAGGCTGCCGCCCATCGCCAGCAGCAGCAGTGCCGCAAGCAAAGACGCATGATAGAACGCGCATCGCCGCCAGGACTGACGCCGCGCTTCTTCCTTCTTTGGATTGATCGTGTTGACCCGCAGCTTGACGTAGAAGACGCTGCTTGCGAAGTAAGCAGCGCAAAGAGCCCAGAGCCAGAGAGCCGTTACCTCGAGTGCACCGGTGGCGACGTAGTGCGCCGCCGGGGCGGTCAGCGTCAGACCCGCGATTGCCAGCGTCTCACCCGCGATCGTGCGGTCTTCCCGTCGCGTCGCTTGTAGCGCGTTGATTCCCAACAGAACCACAACGGCTACGCCTGCAGGGATGAGCCAATAAAGGCGCCAAACAATGAATAGTGGACTCGCTGCAAGACCGGCGAGCATCGCGTAGATCGCCAGAAACCTGAACGCTTCAGACTCTCTTTTCCCGCGAACACGGGCTCGCCACCAAACCAGAAGCGATTCGCGCGCGATGAACACAAACGTGACCGACAAGGTGAGCAGGAAAACCCTCAGCGATAAATTGCCCGCGACTAGGACCCCCGTTGCAAGAGGCACGTACAGCATTGCCCAGGCGCCGTGCTCCTTCGGTAGTCTGAATCTTGATCTATTGCTCATGCGTATCGATCCGTCCTGCCGGCAGCGATGACGCTCTTCCGCACATCGCTACAGAGCCCACTTGTCTTCTAATTCCGAAGCCATCCGCTCGTAGTCTTGCAGCGTGAGCCCGCCCAGCGCGGTGTCGGCTTGCTTGAAGCTTTCGACAAGCGCAGACTTTTCGTCGTCGTCCAGGACCTCGTCGCCGATTCGGAACAGGATGCTGTCTTCCTTTTCGATGTGCCCCACAAGCAAGCGGAGGAAAGCCTGTGCCGCCTCGACGAAGCGATGCGCCGCCGGCTCATCCCCATCCCGGTAGAAATAAATCGCCTGACGCAGATCGGCGATCAGCTCGCGCTCGACTCGATGTTCGTACTCCATCATGCCGAGCGGTCCGCCTTCGCGCGTGATTCCGCGACGCTCGAGGGCAGGGAAGAGATGCTTTTCTTCTTTGCCGTGATGATAGCCGTCAGCAAAGATCGTGATGAAATCCGCGATCTCGAGCAGAGTCGGCGCCGGGACCACAATTCCACCCTGCAGCCTTGCGCATACTCCGTCCAGCGATCGCAGAACCCGCTCTATTACGCGGTGTTCGTGTTTTAGGATGTGAAACGGTTGCGACATATCTAGTCTCCTGCCATATGCTCAGAGGGTCTTCGAGAATACCTTCTCTCGCACGGTGTCGGTTCTGTTCAAATACGCATCAAACACCATTGCGATGTTCCGAATGAATATCCGGCCGAGCGGTGCCACTTCGATGCGCCCGTTGTTCAGGTTAACAAGGTTGTCTTGCTCCAGCGGTTGCAGTCGTGCGAGCTCCGCCGCGAAATGCTCGTCAAAGTCGATTCCGAATTGCTGCTCGATTTCCGACTTCACCAGCACCGTATGACACAGAATCCGGTTGATGACCGAGCGACGCAGCTTGTCTTCGTGACTCACGCGCATGCCTCGCATCGTCGGCCACCGTCCCGAATCGATGGCTTCGTAGTAGCGTGGCAGCTCGCGCCAGTTCTGGGCGTAAACGTCCTCGAGTCCGCTGATCGAGCTGACTCCCATCGCGTAGAGGTCGCATCCAGCCTTGGTCGTATAACCCTGGAAGTTGCGATGGAGCGAGCGATTGTCCTGGGCGCGGGCGATCTCGTCGCCGGGCCGCGCGAAATGATCGAGCCCGATATAGCGATAGCCGGCGTCGGTCAGCTTGCGGATCGCGTGAGTGAAGATGCGAAACTTCTCCAGCCCTTCCGGAAGGAACCTCGCGAAGCTTCCCTGTTGTTTCTTCATCCACGGAACGTGAGCGTAGCTGAACACGGCTATGCGATCGGGGTCCATCGCGACGATCTTGTCGACCGTGTCACCGAAGCTTTCAGCAGTTTGATGAGGCAGCCCGTAGATCAGATCGATGTTGATGCTCTCGAATCCGATTTCCCGGCAATAGTCGAACAGACTCTTTGTGTCTTCGAAAGGCTGAACGCGATGGATGGTTTTCTGCACGACCGGGTCGAAGTCCTGAATGCCCATGCTGACGCGATTGAAACCTGCGCGGCGGAGGGCGCGGCAATGTTCTTCGGTTGTGACGCGCGGGTCGATTTCAATGCTGATCTCGGCAGTGCTCGATAGTGAGAATCGCGAGGCGATGAATGCGTAGAGGTCTTCGATCTGTTCGGGCGTGAGGTATGTCGGCGTGCCTCCTCCCCAGTGCAACTGCTCGACCTTCCTCCTGCGATCGACTTCGGCGCTTACCCAGTCTATTTCGCGTTTGAGGCGTTC
>DATIFP010000167.1:0-9580 GCA_035455165.1 Blastocatellia bacterium | reverse complement strand
GAACTCGGCTATAGCCCTCGTGTGCCGCTCGAAGAGGGACTTCGCGAGACCATCGAGTGGTACAAACGCGAGGGCTGGCTGTGAAGGGCCGAGGCCGGCGAGCGGGCGGCCGGGAGTTCGAGCGGGAGGGCACGGTGGCCGCGACGCGCGAAACGGTCGAGCGCGCTCCGGAATCGATCGAGAATCAAGAAGCCCGTCCAAAACTCGGTCCGCTCAGTCCTGCGGACAAAGTCGTCATCGCTTATCTCGCGATCGTTGGATTCCTGATCCTGCTTTTCAGCAACCGGATCGAGCATTGGGGCCTGTTGTGCGCGGGACACGTTGCGGTGATAGTAGTGGTGACGATGCTCGCAAAGTGGGATCGATCTTCCCGTCCCGCCCTTTCGTTCGCTCATGGCTGGTATCCGATCCTTTTGATAGGGCTCACCTACAAAGAACTGACTTATTTGATACCGCGCATTCACCCGCGCGACTTTGACGCGGCGTTGGCCGCGATTGACTATCGCATCTTCGGAGTAAACCCGACGGTCTGGCTCGAACGATTCACCTGGCCGCCGTTGACCGAGGTCCTTCAACTCACCTATTCAACATACTACTTCCTGCCGATTATTCTTGGCGCCGTTCTTTGGGGAAAGGGTTGGTTCGATAAGTTTTATTATTGGGTGTTTTTGGTGCTGTTTGGATTCTACCTGTCATACCTGGGGTACGTAGCCGTACCAGCGATCGGGCCTCGATTCCTGCCTTCGATTGTGGAAGCGCAGACAAAGCCACTCATCGGCGTGTGGCTGTTTCTTCCAGTGCGGCAAATGCTCGATAACGCCGAAGGCCTCACTCGCGATTGTTTTCCAAGCGGGCACACGGAAGTGACGCTTCTTGTACTTTATTACGCGCACAGATTTCACCGAAAGGTTTTTTGGTGGTTCCTGCCTTTTGGCATCGGAATAATTATCTCGACCGTCTATTTGCGTTACCACTACGTGGTGGATGTCGTGGCGGGTGCGGTGTTGGCGTTGATTGTGATAGCAGTTGCGAAGCCGCTTCATCGATTGCTTGACCGGCGGGCGGCTCCCGACAATCGCTGATCCTGCAGGGGTGCAGGTTTATGAAAGGGGCGCGCCCGAGCTTGAGGTCATCCTAGTGAAAGTGTCGAAGGAGAATCACAGGTTGGGAGGAGGGACTTGTCCCCGCTGATCTTGACTCCTAGCAATCAGAAGCAGCGGGGACAAGTCCCTCTTCCCGACCTTTACTCTTCTAATTGGACGGGGACTCGAGAATGCGGCTCGATACTGCCACAATCATCCGACAGGATATGAAGAAGCGATGCAACCGAGTTCTCGTAGGGTATAATCTCTTCGTCTACGACAAACGAAGCCGGCAATCTTGAGAGTCAGTGATGAGCACAAAGGCTGAAGCAACAATCGAAGACCTCTACCACGTTCCTGGGGATGGTAAGGCGGAAATCGTCGACGGAGAACTCGTCCTTATGAGTCCCACAGGAGACTTGCCAAACACCGCAGCCGGAGAGATCTTTGTGAGCCTGCGAGAATATGCGCGGCGCAAGAAGAATGGGCGCGCATACACGGACAACGCCGCATTCATAGTCCAGCTGCCCAATCGCCGCTCATTCAGCCCGGACGCCGCTTTCTACATTGGTCCAAGAACTCGAGGCAAGTTCCTTGAAGGCGCTCCGATCTTTGCCGCCGAGGTGAGGAGCGAGGGCGACTACGGGCCAAACGCAGAACCGAAGATGGCGAGAAAACGGGCCGACTATTTCGCCGCGGGAACGCTGGCGGTGTGGGACGTCGATGTGCTCGTGCAGGAACTCGTCAGATGCTTTCGCGCCGAGGATCCCGACAACCCGACAATTTTTCATCGCGGCGAAGTCGCCGATGCGGGCCCGGCGTTGCCTGGCTGGTCTATGCTGGTTGATGACCTGTTTGCTTGATTGATAAGCTGCGATTGGTGCGCCATCGATTGCCGAGCGCATCTTTGAAAACGCATCACTTTTCCGGGGGAGCTGCAAAAGCGGCTGAGAGTCCCAGGATGGGAGACCCCTTGAACCTGATACGGATAATGCCGTCGAAGGGAGAACAACATGACCAAGACAAATCAAACCGATTCCGCTTCCAGTGAATTTCAGTTTCCCAGGTCTCGAAGAGTCTATTCCACAAGCGCCGCTCGAAGACTTCGAGTGCCCATGCGCGAGATTCACCTCAATCAAACTCGCAGCGTGAACGGCGTGGTTGAGGACAACCCGCCGGTCCGGGTCTACGACACCAGCGGCCCGTGGGGTGATCCCGACGCCAAGTGCAACGTGCACGACGGGCTGCCGGCGTTGCGCCGCGAATGGATCATCGCGCGCGCCGACGTCGAGGAGTACGAAGGCCGCGAAGTGTCGGCGCAAGACGACGGCTACTTGACGGAGGGCGCGCGGGAATATGCGCTCAACAAGGACAAGGGACGCCTCGACCCGTTTCCGGGCGCGCGCCGCCGGCCGCTTCGCGCGAAGCCCGGCCACGCGGTTACTCAAATGCACTACGCCAAACGCGGCGTGGTCACGCCTGAGATGGAGTTCATCGCGACTCGCGAGAACATGGGCCGCGAGCTTGCTTTCGAGGCCGAAAAGAATGGCGACCGAAGCGAGCTCCATTTTCAACACCGGGGTGAATCGTTCGGCGCCAAGCTGCCCTCCCACATAACACCCGAGTTCGTTCGCGATGAAGTGGCGCGCGGGCGCGCAATCATCCCCGCGAACATCAATCATCCTGAGAGCGAGCCGATGATCATCGGGCGCAACTTTCTTGTAAAGATAAATGCCAATATCGGCAATTCAGCGGTTGCCTCTTCGATCGAGGAGGAAGTCAAGAAGATGCGCTGGGCGATCAAGTGGGGCTCCGATACGGTGATGGATCTCTCTACCGGCCGCAACATTCACACCACTCGCGAGTGGATCATTCGCAACTCGCCTGTGCCTATCGGGACAGTCCCGATCTATCAGGCTCTCGAAAAAGTCAACGGCAAGGCCGAAGAGCTGACCTGGGAGATCTATCGCGACACTTTGATCGAGCAGGCCGAGCAAGGCGTGGACTACTTCACCATCCACGCGGGCGTGCTGTTGCGGTATATACCTCTAACTGCCAGGCGAACCACGGGCATTGTCTCGCGCGGCGGCTCGATTATGGCGAAGTGGTGTCTGGCTCATCATGAAGAGAGTTTCCTGTACACGCGCTTTCGCGAGATCTGCGAAATCATGCGCGCGTACGATGTCTCCTTCAGCCTTGGCGACGGGTTGCGTCCCGGCTCGATTGCCGATGCCAACGACGAAGCCCAATTTGCAGAGCTCGAGACGCTTGGCGAGCTGACAAAGATCGCATGGGATATGGACTGCCAGGTGATGATCGAAGGTCCCGGTCACATACCGATGCACCTGATCAAAGAGAACGTGGAGCGCGAGCTGGAGGTATGTGGCGAGGCTCCGTTCTACACTCTCGGTCCGCTGGTTACCGACGTCGCCCCGGGCTACGATCACATTACATCGGCGATCGGCGCGGCGATGATCGGGTGGTTTGGAACCGCGATGCTCTGCTACGTGACGCCGAAGGAGCATCTGGGCTTGCCTGACAGGCAGGACGTGAAGGACGGCGTGATAGCTTACAAGATTGCGGCGCACGCAGCCGACTTGGCGAAGGGGCACCCCGGCGCTCAGTACTGGGACAACGCGCTGTCTAAGGCTCGATTTGAATTTCGATGGGAAGATCAATTCAATCTGTCCCTCGATCCTGAGCTCGCGCAACAGTATCACGACGAAACGCTGCCTCAAGAGGGCGCTAAGCTCGCGCACTTTTGCTCTATGTGCGGCCCGCATTTCTGCTCGATGAAGATCACGCAGGAGGTGAGGGACTACGCGGCCGCACACAATGTGAGTGAAGTCGTGGCGCTGGAAAGCGGATTGAAGGAGAAATCCGAAGAGTTCAAACAGGCCGGCGCCGAGATCTACATTGAACAATAGCCCGGATTATCTGAACTTGACCCTTTGCGTTCTTTGCGGGTCTTTGCGAGCATTGCGCGAACGCAGTGCTCAAGCTCGAAACGGTTTCGCCTGTCGGACAACATCGGTTTCGCGCAAAGCTCGCAAAGACCCGCAAAGACGCCAAGGCCACCCATTATTCCTGCGATGAACAGAATCGTTTCCCTCATTGCCAGCGCGACCGAGATTGTCTGCGCGCTCGGGTTTGAACATCAACTCGTTGGCCGCTCGCACGAGTGCGATTACCCGCCGTCGGTGAAGTCGTTGCCGCAGCTAACCAGCCCAAAGTTCAATGTGGAGGGGACGAGCCTCGAGATCGACCAGCGAGTCAAGACAATCATTCAGGATGCGCTGAGCGTCTATCGCGTCGACGCGCAAGCTATCGAAGCGGTGAAGCCAACGCACATCATCACTCAATCGCAATGCGAAGTGTGCGCGGTCAGCCTGAAGGACGTCGAGCAGGCGGTGTGCGAGCTGACCAGTTCGCGGCCGGCAATCGTGTCTCTCGAACCGAACGCATTAGAAGATGTTTGGTCAGACATTTTGCGAGTGGGCGACTCGCTGGCCGCGCGCGATCGGGCCGAGCGGCTCGTCGATCAGCTCAGAAGCCGGATCGACGATATTGTCCAGCGCACTCATTGGCTCAACTCGAATCCGACGGTCGCCTACATCGAGTGGATAGAACCATTGATGGCAGGCGGCAACTGGATGCCTGAGCTGATAGAAATGGCTGGCGGAGTGAACCTGTTCGGCGAAGCCGGGAAGCATTCGCCGTGGATGACCTGGGAAGAGCTGGTAGCCAAGGATCCCGACGTTATCTTCGTTTCACCGTGCGGTTTCGATATTAAGCGAACGCTTGAGGAGATGCATTTGCTCAGTGACAGGGCCGAGTGGACGGACCTGAAGGCAGTTGTTGGCGGCCGCGTGTTCGTCGCTGACGGGAACCAGTACTTTAACCGTCCGGGGCCGAGGTTGGTCGAATCACTGGAGATCCTTGCAGAGGTGATTCATCCGAATGTCTTCCATTTCGGCCACGAAGGCACGGGCTGGGTGAGGCATCCTTAACGCAAGGTCGCAAGGACGTGAGGACGCAAGGGCGCAAACGTCCGGGCCAAAAGAGCCTTGCGTCTCTGCGCCCTTGCGGCTTTGCGTTAAATTCTCCGGGGGCACTATGCAACGAAGGAACATCGCAAGTGGAACTCGCTGGGAGCCGATAGTCGGTTATTCGCGAGCGGTTCGCGTCGGAGCTTCGGTGCACGTCTCGGGCACGACTGCGACGGATCAAGCCGGCGCCATCGTCGGGAAAGGCGATGCGTACGCTCAAGCGGTTCAGGTTCTCAAGAACATCGAAACCGCGCTTCGGGCTGCTGGAGCCACTTTCAAGGACGTCGTCCGCACGAGAATCTATGTCACCGACATCGACGATTGGGAGAAAGTTGGACGCGCCCACGGCGAGGTCTTTCACGATATTCGACCCGCCACAAGCATGGTGGAAGTCAGCCGGCTGATTGATCCCGATATGCTGGTCGAGATCGAAGCGGAGGCGATCATCCTCTAATCCAGATCTCGAGGAACGACAACGTGACGCATGAGCCGCTCGATCAGGTTCTTGCGACGTTCGACTCGTCTCCGGTGCCTGGAAGGATTGAATGCGCCGTTTGGGCTGGGGATGATGGCGGATAGGAACGCCGCCTGATCAGCGCTTAGCGAGGCGGCGGATGTGTTGAAGTAAGTGCGCGCGGCCGCTTCTGCTCCGTAGATGCCGTCTCCCCATTCGATTACGTTCAAATAGATTTCCAGTATTCGGCGCTTGCCGAGGATCCATTCCATCTCCTTCGTAATCAGCGCCTCGTGAAGTTTTCGCAGGGGATTCTTCGAGGTTGAGAGAAAAAGGTTCTTGGCCAGTTGCTGGGTGATGGTGGACGCCCCGCGGCTGAACCGTCCCTGGTTCCAGTCTTTCTCGAGCGCTTTCTGCATCTCTTCCCAATCGAAGCCGCCGTGATCGAAAAAGCGCGAGTCTTCACCGGCGAGCACCGCGCGCGTCAGGTTACGCGAGATTCGATCGTAAGGGACCCAGGTCTGAATGTGCTTTGGTTCTTCGCCCTTTGCTCTTGCCTGGGAGGCTCGCTGGTCCATCATCGCGGTAGTTCCCGGATTAGAGGACCTGAAGCGAACAACTCGAAACAGAATCCATCCGTGATAGAGGATCGCGATACCGAGGAGAGCCAGGATGGCGAGCTTCACCCAACGCCACCACCGGGGACGCGTCTTCTTACGCGTATAACGCGCGACGGTTCTCGGTCGTGGCTTGGCAGTCTGAACCATTGACCGGATTATAAACCTGCCTCGAGCGAGGTTACTAACCAGGCTTCGAGTGCGCCGCGTTCCAGATGTAATAAGCAGGGATGCCGGCAAGCACAATCGCTACCACAAGGAGGGCGCCGCTCGAGTCATAAGGGAGCGAGCTGCCGGTGAACAGTGCGCGATAGTAGCTGAAGTTGTCGCGGAGTCCGTGAACGAGGTCCTCGACAAACGCGTTTCCGATTAGCCACAACACCGCGAGGATGAACAGAATCGGAGTCACCGGATAGCCCCACGTTCGATAGCCGCGCGCCAGATCCGGCCGCTTTCGCCGCAGCGAGTACACCGCCGCGACTCCCAGCGCGTAGAACGGCCAGATCGCGAGCACGAACGCGTCAGCTAACTGCTCGAAAGTCCTGATCATCACGAACACAATCGCGAGCGCGGCAGCAAGTGAGATAGCTATGTGCGGCGTCTTGAATCGCGGATGCACCGAAGCGATCTTCTTGAAGAACAATCCGTCGTCGGCCATCGCGAAGAAGATTCGCGGGCCGGTCATCATTGAACCATTGAGCGTTCCGAACGCCGAAATCATGACCGCAACTGACACTAGCTTGACGCCCGTCTCTCCGATGATTCGATATGCCCCATCCGCCGCCACCAGCTTTGAACCGGCGATCTCCTTTATGTCGAGCAGGTGAAGGTAGGCGAAGTTTGCCAGCAAGTAGATCAAAATTACCGCAAGCGTGCCGCCGATGATCGTCAGCGGCAGATTGCGTTCGGGACGTTTTACCTCTCCGCTGAGAAAGGTCACGTCAGCCCAGCCGTCGTAGACCCACAAAAGCGAAATGAACGCGAGCCCGAACATCACCAGAGTCGTTTCGCCAGGAGCCTCTGCCGGTTGAGCGGCTACCGGAGCGGGATCGTTCCCGCCGATTAAGAATGCCGCGAGTACCAGTATCACAAGAGCGCCGTACTTGGCGCCGGTCGTCAGGTTCTGCACCAGCGCGCCCATCTGAACGCCTAGAATGTTGAACACCGCAACCAGGAGGATTGCGCCCGCGGCGACATAGTGCACGGCGCTCTGGTTGTCCACCCGGAACAGCCTCAACAGGTATTCAGCGAAAACGGTTGAAACCGCGCCAAGCGCGGATGCGCGGATGATCGTCAGCTCAGACCACCCGAACAGGAACGCCGGAAGCTTGCCCCAGCCTTCGCGCAGATACACAAACACGCCGCCGGTATTGGGCAAGGCGCCTGCGAGTTCTGCCAGCGTCAGTGCTCCGCACAGCGAGAAGAAGCCGCCCAGCGCCCACAACAAGAGGTACAACCCTTCGTCCGGGACTTTGGTGGCAATGCCGGCAGGTGAGCGAAAGATGCCGGTGCCAATGGTCGAGCCGATCAGCACCGCGATGGCGCTTACCAGACCGAGGCTTCGGGGGAGCAGCGCGCGAGCATGCTCCCCGGGACCACGCGATTCAATCTTGTCCGATATGGTCTCCACGAGTTCAGGCGAGATTATAGTTGGCCTCGGTGGTCGTCAAGGCAGGAACGCAGGTGACCGCCCCGGGAGAAATTAATGCAATGACGCAGGGACGCAAAGCCGCAACTGAAAGGTCAAAGATGTGCGGCGACCGTGGCGGCCTCGCGCCTTTGCGTTAAGAGTACCTCACCCATGAACGCACCCTGAGGAACAGTACGAGAAGTCCCGCAATTATCGCCGCGCTCATTAGCGCTACCGAGTACTGATGAAGATCGTTGAAATGCACGCGGAGTGGGTCTGTTACCGGCAGGTCATCAATGCGCCCGCCCATCTCGGTGCGCAACGAGACCATTCGCGGAGAAATCCAGAAACGCGACAGGGCAGCGGCCGCTATCATCACGCAGAGAAGGAGCAGTTGAATCAGCCTGGCGATATGGCCCGAGTCTTCTGCTCGCCAGCGGGCGACTCGAATGAGAATCAACAGGGGACCGATGATCAAACCGAGCATTTCGACTTTGCCAATTGCGCTTGTGACCATGACGCCGGCCAATTCGCGGGTCGGAAGCACGGCGAATGCGCTCGGCGCGACCGCGAAGCTGAAGAAGATCATAGAGCCTAACCAGTTCGAGATCAGCAGCAGGTCGGCGAAGGCAAGCAGTTGAGCTCCAAGTCCGAAGCCAGTTGTGGAGTGTGGGACGCGCGATTCTGTATTCAATCTTTTCACCATCTCTTCAGAATGTCTCGTCGGGCGGCCTGAGCCCAGTTCGCTTCTCGCACGCGATGTGTTTATACCACAGCCTGCTCCCTACAGCTTTCACGCCGCAACAACCGGTCACCAAGGATCTCACCCAAACACGCCAATACACCGCTACCGCCACGGTAAGTCCGCTTGACAGGCTGGAAAGATGCTATAAAGTTAAAGTTCCCGTGCTTAAGCAGTTACTAGCGTCGATCGACGCTGCAGCAGCAAAACAGGCAGTCTCTCCGCGGTCCCTTGTTCTGCTGTGCCCCCGGTTAAATTAGAGTTCGATCAGTCGCACCGTTGTTGAGGAGATGTATTAATGAAAGCTTTCACTCTTCGAGTTTCTCTCGCCGCTTCGTTGCTTGTTCTGTTCTCGCTCATCGGCGTCTTGCCGGCCTGGTCGGACAGTGGAAAGTCACACGTGCGTGAGCAGCACGACGAACGTGCTCGAACCGGGAGAACTCAACGTGATATTAAGCCGCTTTCGTATCGCAGCCCAGGTGCAACCCACAAATTGATGCTTGCGGCTCAAGACGGTGACCTCGAGCAGCGCCTTCTGGGGGCGGGCGCGGTTCGCCGGTTGAAAAGATATGGCGCGTACTCGATCGCTGAAGTGAGCGATACGGAGCTTCAATCGGTTGACGCGGTTACACTCCAGCGCGCGCAGTTGAGAGACGACTTGAATCTTGTGATGCTCAAGCGAGGTCAGCTCGACACGACCGGACCCGAACCCGGAATCGCCGCCGACCTTCGCCAGCCGGAAACTTCCGGGCGAACTCTGCACCTGGTGCAATTATTTGGCCCCCCCACAGCCGATGCCTTGCGTCTTCTGACCGGAACCGGCGCCCGGGTTGTAGGCTATATTCCGAATAATACTTATCTGATGTGGACGACGCGGGCGCAGCGCCAGAGGCTGCGCGCGCTCCAACAAAGCGCGGATGGGTCGAGCGTCGTTCAGTGGGATGGGCCTTATCACCCGGCTTACAAGCTCGACCGGAGCATCAAGCTCGACTCGGTTGAGCAAATC
>DATIFP010000166.1:0-55563 GCA_035455165.1 Blastocatellia bacterium | reverse complement strand
CAGCAAGTTCACCGCCTCGACGTTTCTGGCCGGCTTCGGATTGACGATCGTCAGCGGTCAGGTGTTTACGATCTGGCAATCCAGCGAACTGCCCCTTCTATTTCCGTTGACTGTTGGCATCATGGCGGCGGCGATAGTGCTGTTCGTCAAGGCGGTAGTTCGTCTCGACGAACTCACCATGCCGAAGCGTTTTTGGGAGGAGAGTGCAGCTGCGGCCAATACCGGCCACAGCTCCCGCAAAGGCTACCTATTGGACGACGATCTATGGGAGCTTAGAAAGCATATGATCTTCTACTGGACCCGACTCACGATCGTCGCGACCTGGCTGACCGGCATCTCAGTGCTAGCGATGCTCGTCCCATATAAGCCTCTGGCTGCCAAGCAAATTCGCCTTGCTGCATTTGCTCTCGCTTTGCTCGGGGCGATACTTGGCATAGCGTACTGCACTATAGTGATAGCCGTCGCCGAGAGAGCTACGGATGAGACCAAGAGATTGAAACCTCTGATGCGACAATTCGACTGAGGCGTCATCCTCGCCAGCGAGGCACCTGTTGACCTGTGGCTTCACTCTCCGCAAACGCCGGTTTTGCCCGCTTCGTTTCTTTCGACAACTGGACGTTGTACAGGCTGGAGAATCCTGCTCATTAACCCCCTTGCGGCTGCCACAGGCGCGGCGGGTGGCGGCGCGCTGCCTTACGTCCAATGCGCGTGAGGCTTGGTCGCCTCGCCGAAAATCGACACTTCGTCATCGCACATGATCCGTCAATCTGCTAACTTCTACTCTCGCAACGTAAACTTAATCCCGATGACGAAACTCATAATTCAGATTCCCTGCTACAACGAAGAAGAGTCGTTAGGGATAACGCTGTCGGCATTGCCTCGTGAAATTCCGGGAGTCGATGTCGTTGAGTGGCTCATAATAAATGACGGCAGCGTTGACCGCACGGTCGAAGTAGCTCGCAGGTGCGGCGTCGATCATATTGTAGGGTTTCCTCACAACCAGGGACTGGCCAAGGCTTTCATGGCCGGTCTCGAAGCCAGCCTTCGCGCAGGGGCCGACATCATCGTCAACACCGACGCCGATAATCAATATTGCGCCGACGACATCCCTGCATTGATCGAGCCGATCCTGTCGGGGAAGGCTGAAATAGTGATCGGTGCGCGCCCCATCAACGAGATCAAACACTTTTCCCCGCTCAAGAAGGCGCTTCAGAGGCTCGGGAGCCGCGTGGTGCGAATGGCCAGCAACACCAAGGTCGAAGATGCACCAAGCGGATTTCGAGCCATAAGCCGCAACGCCGCCATTCGCCTCAACGTTTTTAACGAGTACACCTATACGCTCGAGACGATCATCCAGGCGGGGCAAAACGGATTGGCCATCATGTCGATCCCGGTGAGGACCAATCCGTATCTCCGGCCCTCACGACTGATCAAGGGAACGTCTTCTTATTTGAAGTCGTCGCTGTTCACCATTCTCAGAATTTTCATGACGTACCAACCCCTGAAGTTCTTCATGCTTCTCGGGAGCCTTCCGTTTACCGCGGGTTTCCTGCTGGGCGTCAGGTGGCTGGTTTTGTATCTGGGGGGCACTCCGCGAACGCACGTGCCGAGCCTGATCCTGGCTTCATTGTTGATGTTGATAGGCGTTCAGTTATGGATCTTCGGACTGGTTGCGGATCTTTTGTCGGTGAACCGAAAGATGCTCGCGGACATTCAGCTTCGTATTCGCCGCGTTGAGCTCGAATCCCCGAAAGAGAGCGAATACTCCGCCAGTTATTCCGGTGTTGATCTTTCGGGAAAGAGCAAGAACGTCTGAGAGAGTCTTGATTCGTTAGTGGCAAGTTTTCTGCACCAGGAAACGCTCGCCGATGAGTAGAGAGCTATTAGCCGAAGCGGCGCTCGCGCAGATTCCAAAGATACTCACCCTGCTGGACCGCAATCCTCACAGTCCGACTTACGGTTGCTTTGATCGAAACTACTGGCATTATCGAATCATCGATTTTCCCAGCGGCATGGCGCAGGAGTTTGTTCTGCCTCTCGCTCTCGCGTATGAGTTGAACATTCCAGGCAATCCCTATCACCGTCAGCCCGCGGTAAAGGAATGGGTGGAGGCGGGAATCCTCTTTGCTGCTCGGAGTGCGCATAGTGACGGTTCGTGCGACGACTACTTCCCTTACGAGCGCGCGGGCGGCGCGGCCGCATTCTCGCTGCTCGCTTGTGTAGACAGTTACTCGCTGCTCGGGCTCGAGAATGAAGCCGCGCTGCGCTTCTTCAAGCGGCGAGCGGACTGGCTCGCGAGGCATCACGAGAGCGGCCGCCTGAGTAATCATCAGGCGTTGATCGCCCTCTGCCTCGAGCTGCTCGCGCGTCTGCTCAAAACCGGCGAATGGGATCAAGCTCGCGACGATCGCATCCGGCGTGTGTTGTCCTGGCAGAGCGCGGAAGGCTGGTTTCAGGAATACGAGGGCTGCGATCCCGGTTATCACACGCTCACCTTGTCGTGTCTTGCGCGGCTATACGACTTGAAGCCAACCGAGCAGTTGAGCGCAGCGTTGACCCGCGCGGTCAGCCTTGCGGCCGAGTTCGTTCATCCGGACGGAACCTTTGGCGGCGAGTACGGAAGCCGGAACACCTACAACTTCTTTCCGCACGGATTCGAGCTCACGGGCAAGTGGCTGCCCGCAGCGCTCGCGGTCAACGATCGCTTTCTTATGGGATTGGCCGACGGATCGGCCCCGTGTTACGCGGACGATCATATCATCGGCCATCACGCCTGGAACTACCTTCTCGCCTGGCGCGACTTCGTGGAACAACGCCCCGGCCCGGGTCCTCGGCCACGCGGCCGAGTCGTTCTGAACGAAGCAGGCATTCTGATCGACCGTCGTGATGACGCCGAGATGTACATTGCGCTCAACAAGGGCGGCGTGTTCAAGCTCTTTCGAAACGGCCGTCTCGCGGTCTCGGACACACAGCTCTCGCTGCTCGTTCGCTCCGACGGGGATGTTCGCAACGCAGTGGCACACCTGATGGATGATTATCAAACGGAGTTATGCGAAACCCGGATCACGATTCGCGGTCGATTCGGTTGGGCTAAGCAGACCCAGATGACCGTGCCCAGGCTGGTGCTGCTGCGGCTAATGATGATGACGATTGGCCGCTTCATCCCGAATCTGATTCGCAGACTGCTGCAAAGCGTTTTGATCACCGGCAAAGACCCCGCGCCGTTCGAGTTTATCCGAACATTCAAATGGGAAAGCGGTTGGACAATCATCGACGAACTCCGTGCGGAGTCGTGGGAGAATGTAGAGTCGGCGGGGATCGGCTGCGATCAGACGTCGATATACGTTGTCATGAGCAGGACTTTTCAGAAAGGTCAGTTGCAACCGTGGCGCGACCTGACTCACGAAGTGAGAAAGCTTGCGCCGGGTCAGCCGTTGATTCTAGAACGAAAGTTTTGATGGAGGGATATTGGTCGAGACCCGTCCAGCAACCACTCACCTGAGCGTCAAGCCGGCGTTACAAAGGGCTTTGCCGTTGATTACTTCGAAGCGGATCGCCTGGCTGGTGGTCGGATTCGGAGTGCTGCTGCGAGCTGTTGAATACTTTTCAAACCCGGCCTTGCTTGTGGACGAGGGCGCGCTGGCGCTCAACATCATCCACCGCACCTTCGCGGGACTCCTTCAGCCCCTCGATTTCAATCAAGCGGCGCCGATCGGATTCTTGATGCTCGAACGGATCGCGGTGCTTGCGCTGGGCGACAGTGAATACGCGCTGCGATTGTTGCCGTTTTTGTTTTCGGTCGGCGGACTCATTTTGTTTTATGTTGTAGCGCGACGAATGCTTGCTGGGTGGGCGGTCCCGGTTGCGCTGCTGTTCTTTGCCGCCTCGAGCCAGATCCTCTATTACTCAACTCAGGTCAAGCAGTACTCGAGCGACGTTGCCATCACTCTTCTGATTGTCGCGGCGGGCTTGGATCTCAAATCAAAGCCGCTGACCGGCAAGCGCGCTCTTCTCTTCGCGCTGCTGGGGATGATCGTTGTTTGGATCTCCCATCCGTCAGTGTTCGTGCTTGGAGGAGTCGGGGCGACCCTGGCGGTTGCGGCGCTGATGAACAAGCAGTGGGCCAGGCTCGCTACTGTGGGCTCGTGCTGTCTTTCATGGATGTTGAGCTTTGCAGTCTTCTTCAGAACTTCGTTGGATACGCTGGGAGAGAATCGGCAGCTCGAAGCTTCGTGGTTGAGGAAGGGAACGTTCATGCCTTTGCCGCCGATGTCGCTTTCCGACCTCGAGTGGTTTCCAGTCACCTTTCTCAAAGTATTCTCCAACCCGGTAGCCTCGCCGTTTCCCTTCGCGGCAGCGCTCATATTCATCGTCGGTTGCTTCGCGCTGGTGAAGAAGAACAAGCCGCACTTCTGGATGATGGCCGCGCCCCTGCTTCTGACCCTGTTGGCGTCGGGCATGCACAAATATCCCTTTGGCCGAAGGTTGTTGTTGTTCTGCCTGCCTTTGATACTGATCCTATTGATGGCGGGGATTCAGTTTGTTGTAGAACGCGCGCGGCCGTACGCTGTGTTCATAGGCTTTCTTCTGCTGGAGGTTCTGCTTTTTGAATTTCTGTCGAATGAAACGACGACCCTTTCGGCGAAGAGATGGCTCGCTTTCATTGGGGCTACTGGTCTGTTGGTAGTCGGCGCGGCGGTCGCGTATGTCGCTGACAGAACGCGGATCTATGCGGTGCTGCTCGGCGGGATCACCGCCGTATTTCTGCTGGTCCAGCCGGTCGGCAGCGCCACGAGCGGCATGCGTCATCCGTTCGCCCGCCCTGATATTCGTCCGATGATCGCCTGTTTCAGGGATCAACGGCAACCCGGCGACATCGCTTACGTCTATCATCACCCCAAAGAAACATTTCGGTACTACGCCGCGAAGTACAACATAACGGAAAGCGAGTATGTGATAGGTACAGACGCGCGACAGGCCTGGAAAGGCGAGGAAAACGAAACCTACGAGAACGAGCTCGCGCCGCTTCGCGGTCGCGCCCGCGTTTGGTTTCTGTTTTCGAGTGTGCGGAGCATCAGAGGTGTGAACGAAGAACGCGCTCTTCTGAAATATCTCGATCGGGTCGGAACAAGGCTATTCGAATTCAAAAAGCGTGGCGGATCAGCCTATCTGTATGACCTGAGCGGCCCTGGAGGAGTGGCATCAAAAGGCCGTTGAAACGGTTCAGATCCGGTCGTCTACCGAGTTGTTGAGCTGATACCCGCCTTAGGAATTTCGGGTGCAACCGAGCCCGATCGAGTAGTAACGTCACCCACTTCCGATCTCCCGAAGCCTGATTCGAGCAACCCGCAGGGGATTTGTATCGCCTCCCCCGAAGTATTGAACTGCGAGCCTAACTCTTGCGCCCCCGGCGACAAACAGGCCCTCGAACCGAGTTCGCGACGGGTCAATCAGCACGCGCTGAAGGACGGCTTCGCCTCGGTCGTCGAGCACCAGCACTTGCCATTCCTTTTTGATTGAGGTTGCCTCGATTTGGAATTCGTACGTCGCGCCTGGCTTCACATCAACCGAGGTCAACACGATCGGGTCGGCTTGACTCGCAGGCGAAATCACCATGCTTCCATCCTGAAGCATGTTCGGCGCCGCGGTTTCGTGGCTCAACTGCTCGCCGCTTGCGGACCAGATCTCGCGCGCGCTTTCGAGTTGCTCGCCGGTCACGTGCCCGCGCCGATCGCCCAAGAAGAATGCCCGCTTTGTCGGAAGCCCGCGATACTCCGGTCTGGTCCCGGTGTAGTAAATATTGATCGTGCCGTAAGCGGTTTCCCGCAGCATCGCGATGAGCGGGTACTTACGATCGAACTCCTCGGTCCACGAACGTCGTGCTTGATCATAGGGATCGGGCACAAGCACCGCATATTCATTGCCTTCGAGATCGAGTGCGTCCCTCATCCGGTTCTCGATGCTGGCGAAGCAACGGTCGTGCTCCGGGAAAGCAAGCCACATAACCGGCGACTTTACGGCGATCGGACAGACGCCATCGGGTACGGCGCCCCTGAGCGCGTCTTTGATTTCGTCGAATCGTGCAAGTTGCGGATTTCGCACCTCCCGGAGATAGCGGCGATATTGCCTGGCGGTTTGGACGCTGAAAGCAATGGCCATAATCGCGACTGCGACGTACGTTGCGCGCTTCAGCCCGGCCGCGCGCGCGGGATCTCTTTCGCTCTTCCGCTCGAGCCACTTCAGCCCGGCATCAAGCATCACGCCAACTGAAACCGCGAGCCACGTGCTGATGTGCACCACGTAGTAAATGCCTTTGTGGCTGACGATCAACGCGTGAAACAGAATTGCGGCCGCGATGACCGCCAGCAACCTCACACCCGGCTTAACAGACGCGTTCCCTCGCCTTATCTGAACGGCAGAATAGACGATCAGATAGACGACCGAGGCAACCGCGAGGAACTGAAAGACGTGGAGCGTCGTTCGCGGCACGTTCAAAAACATGTCCCCGCCGCCAAGCCACGCCTGATAACTGCGCTTCTCGTCGATCAGGTTGCGTGTCAATCCCCATCCCTGAAACACCCTGAAGTGGAGCTTGTCCTCGCGGTTCTGCAATGCGAAGTTCTGGTAATCGATGAGGTCGTAGATGATCACGTAAGACATGACCGCGAGAGCGGGGATTGTGAATTGGTAAAAGCGCTTGTCCCTGATGACGCGAAGGCCGTTTCGCATCAGCATCAACAGCGATATGGCGGCGAGCATGTAAAGAACGTTCGGGTGACACATCACGCCCAAGCCGGCTGCGAGGCCCGACGCGATGTAGTATCTCGCGCGGCGCTCCGCTTCGGCTCGTTCATAAAGATAGAACGCCAACATCGCAAAGAGCGCCGCGACCAGATCATATCTCACCAGCCGGCTTCGTTCGAAGAAAGTCTGGTCGCCAATCAACAAAAGCACCGCGGCTAGTCCCGCGCGCCAGCCTGACATTCGACGACCGGCAATGAAGACCATCAGCAGAAGCAGCGCCGAAAACAACAAATGAAACGCGCGTCCTGCGGCCAACCCCCACCCCGCCAACTTGAAGAAGCTGCCAAGCAGGAGGAAATAAAATGGCGTGAACGTGTGCCAGACGTTTTCGATGTTTCCGCCAAGATATCGATACATCGGCCACGAGAGCTGCCCGTGATTCACCAGTTCATAGGCGACCTGAAGAATGTAAGCCTCATCTGTTTCCGGAACAGGCGCCGCCGCCAGCCGCTGGAACGCTACAGCGACGAATCCGGCGATAACCATAACAACAATGCAGATATCAAAGTGTCTTCGGAAGAATCCGCGGGCTGGGGGTGTTTTCATTGGGCCTTTGACCCTCTTCTATTCGCCCGCGCGGCAACGACGGCTCGACTGATTGAACGTGGATGAATTCGGCCTAGCTGGCGGGGCATGGGCGGGTATTGTATCATGTGCCGCGCCGCAGAAAGCCGCATTTGCTGAACTGCAAAGTCGTCGATGATGGGATCTTATGTTATCGGAAGGACACACGCTTTTGATTCTAAAACTCCGCGCATCGAGTGATGCCCGCTCCGTTAGCGAAGAAAAATCCCCTGAAGGCAAAAGGGCCGTCGAATCCACCAGGTTTGAGAAAGCATGAAATACCTGTTGTTGATATTCCTCGCGGTGGTCCTCTCCATGCCAGCCGGATGCTCATCGTCGACAAAAACCCGGGAGTCTGAGCAGAGCATGTTGAAGTGCCAGGAAGAACTGGAGCGGAACCCGCGTTTTGCCGCCTGGTTCAAATCTCGCGGCAGGCAAGCCCAGGAAGCGGACGCGCGCCCCCTCGACGGGATGGAGATCGCGCTCACGATCAATAGAATGGTTCGCGATAAGATCGATCCCGATACCGATGAAGACGACCTTTGCTATACCGAAAACACGCTCGAGAATTTCAACAAGCTGATTGATGCGCTCAAGCAAAACGAAATGCCGCCAACCGTGGACTTTATGGTTGGTTACGCGGTCGATCCGAGCATACAGGAAGCCTGGTTGCAGAATGGGAACCTGCTGGGCAATATGACGTACTCGCGAGAAAAGCCAAAGAAGGTGAGTGCCGAAGAGTTCATCGAAAGCGTCAAGCGCACCGACCAGGAATTGGCGCCGCTGTGGATGAAATTTCCTCCGAACAAGAAGTACTTCCGCTTTCCCGGATTGGCGCTCGATAAGGACCAGCACAAACTCGAGCAGATTCGCGGTTACCTGAAACAAAACGGATACGTCGAAGTGCCTGCGACAATCGACGCGTGGGACGACCTGATAAGCCAGGATTATTGCGGCGCGCTTGCGCGCGGCGATCACGCGTGCGCTGCGTTCATTAAAGCTGCATTCAAATCGTTGCTGCTCGGAAGGGCAGTGAAGGCTCGAGAGGCCGCGCGAAATCTTGCCGGTCGCGACATCAAACACATCTTCACGATCAAATCCAATCAGCTTACCTGCGATCTGCTCGGCGAGATGCTGGGCTCGTTCAAGGCCCTGGGTGCGCGATTCGTTTCGCTCGACGAAGCTCTGAGCGACCCTTTCTACAAGGCGCAGGACGTCACCGGTTCGGGCAAGCGAATAATCGAGGAGACCGAAAGTTCCCTCTCTTCAAGCGCGAATTCGAACGGTAATCATTGATCGATCTTTCCGGCCCCTGGGTAACTTCGCCACGCGCACGTGGGAAAGATGTGAATACCTTTCTCAGAAAGTACTGTGACTTCGCTGCGCTCGCGCTTGTCCTTGGCGGCTTTCTCTACGTTGCCACCCAGAAGCTCGCAACCGTTCCGGTTCCCGATACGGACGAATCGTACATGCTCCAGACATCGTACGAGATGCTGTATCGGGGAAAGCTCGCCCTGCCCTTTCGCCGTTTCCTTGGCGGCGACATTGAGAATAACTGGCACTCGTTCACACCGCTCCATTACGTGCTTCAAAGCGGCTTCCTGAAACTCTTTGGTTGGGGAATACCTCAAGGACGCGCCTTCAATCTGACCATGGCAGTGCTTATGCTGGTCATGGTCTACCTGATCGGCCGAAAGCTGTTCGAATGGCGCGTGGGAATAATCGCTGTTGGCTTGCTCGCATGCGACCTGACTTTACTCGAGCGCAGTCGTTACTTGAGAAACGACTACAGCGCGTCCCTGTTTGCGCTGCTGGCCTATCTGTTATTTGAGGCCGCCGAGCGTCGAAAGAGCTGGCGTTTGTTCATAGGCTCGGGGCTCGCGGCAGGCGCCGCCGTTATGTGTCACACGACCGCTCTCTACATGCTCGCCGCGATTCCGCTCCTGATGATCTTCAAGCGCGGATGGCGGATCGTGAAGTCAACCGGCATTTATCAGTTTGCGCTTGGAGCGTTCATCGCATCGTCGTATGAAATCGTCACCGACATTCTCGACTGGAGCAACGTGCTCCTTCAAAACCGGGGCGACAAACGGCATTTCAAAATTCTCGGGGCCGGCGGATGGTGGAAAAACATTCAAAACGAGCACCTCCGCTATGATCATTGGCTCAATGGAAGTTTTATGTACGCGGACGTCCCGCGAACGTTGAACCACGTCCTTTACTACCTCACGATAGCCGCGCTCGCTTACCTGCTCGTTCGCGCTATGTTTCAATTCAGGCGCGGCGATGCGATGGGCGAACCGCGCCTTCGCCTCCTGATTGTCGCCGTCGCGGCAATCCTGTTCTTTGCGATCGTCACAAGCCAGAAGGCCGTTTACTACATGGCTCATTTGACGCCGTGGTTTGCGATCGCGGCGGGCATCATGCTCTGGGACGGCTTTCAATGGATGCGCCGGACGATCGATATTCGGATACAGGATCCCAGATTGCGGAAGTATCTTCGAACGGCGGTGCTTGTCGCGATCGTCTTGAGCACTGGGTTATGCGGGCTTCTCGCTGTTAGGCAGAGCAAGCGATACCTCCGAAACGTGAGGGACCCCGACGTTGCGTCATTCGATGAATTCAAGACCGCTATCAGGAGTCTGGTTCCTGAAGGCGTCTGTCCGGTGGTGATCAGAGAACCCGCGATTTGGCTTGCGTTTCCGGAACACGACCGCTGCTTCGCCAATATCGAGAAGCGAATGAAAAAAGCCGTAGACCTCGACGCGCAAGAGTATGCGTTGATCGTGCAGCCGCGGCGGGCCGAACACTGGATAACCAAAGCGGCAAGCAGTCATCACCACTTGCTTGGTGAATTGAGGGACTCGCCCTACGGAAATTTCAATGTATATTACACCGGAACCGATCCCCGCTGGGTTTCGCTTCAACCCGTCCGGTATCAGTTCTTCGGAAAGCGTCGTGGCTACGCGAAGGATTATGTAAACGCTCAGGAGCAATTGCCGGCGCCGCGCGGTCAGTAGCTTCAAACCCGGGACCCTCGCGGTCCGATCAGTAACTCTTCGACTGAGCAATCTCGCGAATGCTGATGTTAGAAACGCGCGCGCCCGCGGCCGCCTGTGCGCCGGAGATGCGAAGCGTCACATTGACGCGCCTGAAGCTGCCGGTCTTGAACAACCCCTCGAAACGATCGCTACGAATTCGATCAGGCTGCATCCGCTGAATCATAGCGCCCGTGTTGTCGTCCCTGATCAGCAGTTCGCACTCTGGACAGCTGGTACTCGCGACAAGCTGATAGATCGTGTCGGGCTCGAGCTCAACCGAGACCAGTCTCAGGAGCTTGGCGCGGGCGAGAGCGCGCCCCTGCTCCTCGCCCTCGTCGGACTCGATCTCCCTCACACTCAACGTCGCATTCTCCGGCGTGAGATCGGCCTCACTCGCGGACCAGACTTCGCGCGCCGATACGATCTGTCTGTCGCTGACCGAGCCGCGTTGTCGGCCAAAAAAGTAGAATCTCTTCGCCGGCAGAGTAAGAAACGCGGGGTCGCGTCCGGTGTAGTAGACATAGAAGGTCCCAAGCGCAGTCGTGTTCAATTCACCAAGCAGGTGATATTGCTCAAACCCGGCGCCGGTTAGTTTCCGCAACCTGTCTTCGAATTTTGGTTTTGCTATCAGTGCGTACTCTTTACCATCCAGATCCAGAGGCTCGTCCAGCCGCGCTTCCATAAACGCAAAATAGCAATAGTCGTATTCAGGAAACGCGAGCCACCAATACCCGCTGCCAATCGACACCGGGCACAGTCCAGCCGGCACGACGTCCCGAATAGCCGCTTTCATCTCCTCAAAGTCCGGCTGCTCCGGATTTCGCACCTCGGCCAGGTAGTTCTTGTTCTGCATCAACAGCTCATAGCCATAAGCCAAACCAAGCACAACTAAGATCACCGTCGCGGCTGAATACGCCAGCCGTGCACGTTTCCATCGCGCATATTTGAGCTTGGCGGCTGCGATCACCGCGTCGTTGAGCAGAACCGCGACACATAACGCAAACCATGGACTCAGATGAATCACATATTGGATCACTTTGCGCTGGACTGCGACGGCCAAGAAAAGCGCCACAACCGCGGTGGTCACCAGCAACCGCAGACGTGTATCACTCGCCGCTCTGCCGCGTCTGATTTCAATAGAAGAACGCGCGATCAGGTAGACTATCGCAACAACGGTCGCAACTAGAAACAAGTGAAGCAGCGCCATATGCGGAGCGATTCTCGCGCCGTGTCCCTCGAACCATTCAACGTAGCGTATGGGCTCAGAGACCAGATTGCGCAGCCATCCCGAATGCTCGAGCACGCCGAAGTGAACGTCATCCTTGCGGGTTTGCAAAATGAAGTTTTTGTAGTCGACAACGGCAAAAACAATCTCATAGGACATCGCCGCCAGCGCTCCCGCGGCAAAGACGTACGGCTTGCTGGTCTTCAATATCTTCCATCCGTGCCTGAGCAGCATCAATACACCGACCACCAGGATCATGTAGAGCAGGGTCGTGTGCGACATGACACCGGCGCCGGCTGCGAGACCGGAGGCGAAGAGAACCCAACTCGACTGCCGCTCTTCCGCTTTTTCATAGAGGTAAAATGCGAGAAGCCCAAACGCAGCCGCTAGCATGTCGTACCGCACCAACCGGCTCCTGGCGAGAAACACGGGGTCCGAGATCATCAACACAATCGCGACGATCCCCACCTGCCAACTGAATATCTTTCGAGCCACAAGGTAGGTCATCAGCAGAACAAACACGGCTGTCAGCAGGTTGAAAGCCCGGCCCTGCACAAGTCCCCATCCAAACGCCTTCAGAAATCCGCTCAACGTCACGAAAGCGACGGGAGTCAGCGAGTGCCAGGCGTTTTCGATATTGCCGCCGTAGAACCTCTTCATCGGAAACGCGAGCTTGCCGTGATTCAGCATCTCGTAAGAGATCTGAAGCATCATCGATTCGTCAGTGTCTGGAAGGGGCACGGTCGCAAGGCGCTCAGCGGCGACGACCACAAATCCGCCGAGAACTATCGCCAGTATCGCGAAGTCAAAGTACTTTTTTAGAAACGTCATCCGAATTTCTGAAAGGGCCCGGTCTCTGTCCGACAAACTCCAGTTTGTCGGTGGGGATGCAGTCGACAAACTGAAGTTTGCCGGATAATCGAGGCGATCGCGTTCTGCCTTGTCACCCGCCAACTCGATCCTTTAATATCTCGCTCTCAATCTTGAAGGTCAATCCAAGAGGGTTCGGGATGGAATTCGCTCGACGCGCGGCCGTATTGGTCGCGGTTTCGCTCGCGGCGCTTTTGACGCTCAACTGCACAAGCTCGCCGACCGGGAACCGCCAATCTCAGCCTGAAGCCAACACCAGGCCGGCAAAATGGGTAGCGCAATATCGCTCACCCGCGTCGGCCAAGTACTCGGGAACCACGCTCGCCGCTTTTTTCTACAGCGGCATCTCGGTCGTCTCGCCGGAGGTCGTGTTTGTTTGCGGCGACATGCCGGACCCGAAGATCGAGGACGAAAGAGTCGGAGTGGTTCTCAAAACGACGGACGGCGGCGCGCATTGGATGGAGACACCTATTGCCGTTCCAAAGATGCAAGTCCCCACCCTCAACTCGATTCATTTCGTCAGCCCCGACGTGGGATGGGCTGTGGGAGCCGATTCTGGACAGGTTGCCGTCGTGCTAAAGACAACCGACGGAGGCGCCCGCTGGACGCCGTCGAGGATCAATCACAAACAAATACCGACGACTGTGTTCTTTCTTGATTCCGAGACTGGCTGGATGGGTGGAGCCACTCCCCCACCCGGCGAAGAAGAGGGTATCGGCGGTCCGAGCGCGATTCTGGGGACTACCGACGGCGGGGCCACCTGGACCTCCCAATATAATGTTCCCATCTCGGTCTCAGATATTTTCTTCGTCGATAAGATGACGGGCTGGGCGTCGGGATCCAAGGGAGCCATCTACGCCACGACGGATGGAGGACTCACCTGGAACACTCAACGGACGGAGATCGAGGCGGGAGACGCCCCAATAGATCCGAGTAGCGAAGGCGCGAAGCAGTTTGTGATCCGTGGGGTTCAATTCCTCGACAAGGATCACGGATTCGCTGCAGCCACGGCAACCGAGGAAGATGCCGGTCGAATGCTTGCGACATCAAACGGCGGCGCGTCCTGGCGCAGACAGTGGATGGTTAGCGGAGGCGGCGTGCGCGACGTATTCTTCGTGAGCATTAGTGAAGGTTGGGCCTTCACCGACGAGGGCCAGTACGTATACCACACGGTGGACGGCGGAAAATCCTGGTTGAGCGAGCCGAAAGTGTTTGACCAGGACGTAACGCTTTCAAGGTTTGGCGGTGCCGGCGCCGACCGAATTTGGGCCGTCGGTCCCGGCGCGATCTTCTACCGCGTTCGCGAGTAATCGTCTCTTCCGGCAGCCTGCGGGAGCTCCATTGCGCCACAAAGACACAAAAACACAAAGCTGCACTAAGATCAGGCTTCGTGCTGCTTCGGGTCTTCGTATCCTGGTGGCAAGACTGCCGGTGTTCATTGTCATAGCGCTGACGGCACCGGCGACGCTTGCAGAGTCAAACACATCCGCCCTCTAAACCGGCACGCAACCAAATCAAGACTGTCGCAAAGGCCGTCGTGCCCGCACCTCGCGAGGTTAGCCGGCGACTAGCGCTACGTCCCCAGGGCAGCATCGTTGCGGCAACCCGGGGCTCGCGTCATCAGCCGCTTCGCGGCTGCCGGCCCAGCTCTGAAATTCAAGCCGAACCACTAACACGAACTCGTGTCAGTCGCGACATTGTCGGCGGAGCGCTATAATCTCACTTCGCCATCAAACCCGAAAAAGGAGAGATCATAATATGAAGCGACTGGCGCTATTACTGTTCGCGGTTCTACTCGTTTCGATTCTCGCGTTGGCTGCCGCGCCACAGAAGGGCGCAGCTAAGAAATCCGCTGCCGCCGGACCTCCGAAGTCCGCGCAAGACGTAATCACCGCAGACGGTGTGATGAATCACATCAAAGTGCTGGCGTCCGATGAATACGAAGGCCGCGGGCCCGGGACTCACGGCGAAGAACTGGCCATCAACTACATCGCCGACCAGTTCAAGAAGGTCGGCCTCGAGCCCGGCAACACCGACGGCACTTACTTTCAAAAAGTCCCGCTGGTTGGAATCTCCACTCAGCAAGATGCCGTGATGAACGTCAAAGCATCGGGCAAAGATATGAACCTTCGCTTCAAGGATGATTTCGTCGCGAGGACTATCCGTATCACCGAGAAGACCGGCTTCGATGCGGATATGGTCTTTGTCGGGTACGGCGTCGTCGCTCCCGAGTATGGATGGGACGATTACAAAGGCATGGACGTGCGGGGCAAGGTCTTGTTGATGCTGGTCAACGACCCGGCGGTTCCCGATCCGAAGAACCCCGCCAAGCTCGACGACAAAATGTTCAAAGGCCGGGCGATGACCTACTACGGGAGATGGACCTACAAGTACGAAATCGCGGCTGAAAAAGGCGCCGCCGGGGTCTTTGTCATTCACCAGTGGGACAACAAGACGAACTCCGGGCCCGCCGGTTATCCGTGGGAAGTGGCGCGCGGAATGATGACCGTCGAGAACTTTGACCTCGTGGCCAAAGACAACAACATGTCGCGTGTCAATGTCGAGGGCTGGATCACCGAGGCGAGGACCAAAGAGATTTTCAGCGCCGGCGGAATGAGTTTCGACGCGATGAAAAAGGCCGCGACCAGAAAAGACTTCAGACCGGTCGATCTGAAAGCGCGCGCCAAACTCGAACTCTCACAGAAAACGCGCTTCATTAATTCGAACAACGTCGTCGGCAAGCTCGAGGGCTCGGACCCGAAGTTGAAAGACCAGTACGTGATCTACACCGCGCACTGGGACCATCTCGGAATCGGTTTGCCAAATGAAAAGGGCGATAAGATCTACAACGGCGCGCTCGACAACGCAACCGGATGCGCCGGCCTGATCGAGATAGCCCGCGCGTTCAAGTCACTTCCGAAGCCGCCTCGTCGTTCTATTCTGTTCGTGTCGGTCACCGCTGAGGAGAAGGGCCTGATCGGCTCGAAGTATTACGCGGAGAATCCGATCTACCCGCTTGAAAAGACAGTCGCTGCGATCAATATGGACGGCTTGAATCAGTTTGGGCCGACGAGCGACTTTACAGTGGTTGGTCTTGGCAATTCGACTTTGGATGATGTGCTCAGGCGGGCGGCGGCCGAAAAAAAGCGCGTGTTACGACCCGACCCCGAGCCCGAGAAGGGCTTCTACTATCGCTCGGATCATTTCAACTTTGCGAAGGTGGGAGTGCCGGCGCTCGACCCGAACGACGGGATCACCTTCATCGGCAAGCCCGCGGATTGGGGCCGAAAGAAGCGGGACGAGTACACGGAGCACGACTATCACAAGCCTTCGGACGAGATAAAACCCGATTGGAACCTGGCCGGCGCTGCTGAAGACCTGCGGCTGTTGATGACCGTCGGGTATCGCGTAGCCAACACCGACAAGTTCCCCGAGTGGAAGCCCGGCACCGAGTTCAAGGCTCGCCGTGACGAGATGCTTCGCAAGGCCGAAATGTCGAAGTGATTGCCTTCCTGTCTTAGCGTTCTTCGCGGTTCTTTGGGTCTTTGCGCGAAACGTTCCGCGCAAAGATGCCAAGATCCGCAAAGAACGCGGAGGAGAAACAGTGAATAAACGGAGACTAGGGACCGAAGGCTTGCTGGTTTCGGAGCAAGGGCTGGGCTGCATGGGAATGTCGGAGTTCTACGGGGCGACGGACGAAGCTGAGTCGCTCGCCACTCTTGATCGAGCTCTCGACCTCGGTCTCGACTTCTTCGACACATCTGATGCGTATGGTCCGTACAAGAACGAAGAGTTGCTTGGAAAGGCCTTTCGAACGAGACGCGATGAAGTAATCATCGCGACGAAGTTTGGCATCCG
This sequence comes from Blastocatellia bacterium, assembly GCA_035455165.1. Classification (GTDB taxonomy): domain Bacteria; phylum Acidobacteriota; class Blastocatellia; order UBA7656; family UBA7656; genus Onstottus_A. The sequence continues at coordinate 39,201 of DATIFP010000166.1, read as the reverse complement.
ACGCGACCCCGGCGATCCGATGAAACGCTGGATCGACGGCCGGCCCGAATACGTTCGCGAAGCTTGCGATGCATCGCTGCGGCGACTCGGAATCGACTGCATCGATCTCTATTATCAGCATCGCGTCGATGTGAACGTTCCGATCGAAGAAACCGTCGGCGCGATGGCTGATTTGGTAAAAGCGGGCAAGGTTCGATATCTTGGGTTGAGCGAAGCAGCCGCTCAGACCATCCGGCGAGCGCACGCAGTTCATCCCATCAGCGCGCTTCAAACCGAGTATTCGTTGTGGAGCCGCGATCCTGAGGATGAGATTCTCGCCACGGTTCGCGAGCTAGGGATCGGGTTCGTCGCGTACAGCCCGCTCGGCCGCGGTTTCCTGGCTGGTCAGATCAAGAGCCTTGAGGATCTCGCTCCGGATGATTACCGGCGTTACTCGCCGAGGTTCCAGGGGGACAACTTCGCACGGAATCTCGAACAGGTTGGGCGGGTGAATGAAATGGCTCGCGAGAAGGGTGTGACTCCGGGACAGCTCGCGCTTGCCTGGGTGCTGGCACAAGGTGAAGACATCGTGCCGATCCCGGGCACCAAAAGACGGAGTTATCTCGAAGAAAACATCGCCGCTTCGGGTATCGAGCTGACTGCGGCGGACCTGGCTCGGCTAAGCGAGCTCGCTCCGAAGGGAGTGGCTACGGGCGACAGGTACCCTGAAGCAATGATGAAGTTCGTAAATATGTGAAGTGAGGATTGACTCGGGATGAGCGAGGCCGGGACGCGCTCGACCTCGCTCGACGTTGAAATAACTACCAGCGTGGTTCGCGTCGTTGGCCGCGGCCGCCGCCGCCGCCGCCCCCGTAGCCGCCCCGGCCTCCGCCGCCGCCGCCAAAGCTTCGCTCGGGCCGTGGCCGGGCTTCATTCACGTTGATCGTTCGGCCGTTGAGCTCAACGCCGTTGAACTTCTCGATAGCCTTCGCTGCCGCGTCGCGATCCATTTCGATGAACGCAAAGCCGCGCGAGCGACCGGTGTCTCGGTCGGTCACGATCGTAGCGGACTCAACCTGGCCCACTTCTGAAAACAGATCGGTGAGCTGATCTTCTGTCGTCTGATACGACAGGTTTCCAACGAATATTCTCATTGTATCTCCTGAGTTTCTAACGAAACCTTTGTTAGAAGGAACTCGTTTTGGCTATCCGGCAGAAAGTCGAGCAGTACAAACCAGCAGACATTTCCGAACAGAGAAGACGCGCTCCCAAACCAAAGCTTGAGGCGGCTACTCTCGCCGCCACGTCGAACAGCGCCAATGGTATCAGCATAGGCTAATTTTGTCGAGAATCATGATTAATGTTAACTACCATTCAACGTGTGACCGCAATCGCCATCTCCGTCGGCTTATCGGAAGCCCGATTACCGGCATAGTCTTCAGCGAAAGCCCGGATTACGTAGTTGCCCGGCGGCAGGTCTGAGGTGCGAAGGAAGCCCTCTCTCGCTTCGCCGTCCCGCACGCGATTGGTGACGATGTACTTGAACTCGGTGGGCGTGCCGTATGCGCTTACGCCGCTGCCCGCGGCATACACCAGGCGTACCGATGAATCATCGGGCGGCAAGCGATTGAATTCGATATTGATGAGCGGCTGCTCGAAGCCCTTCACCGGGACACCGTCTTCCCTTATTAGCTGATAGCCGGCTCGAAACAGTCCCAGCTTCCGCTTCGCTGCGTTCCCATCAACGCGATCATAAGCGCGGAGCAGAACCCGAACGTCGCCCGAAATCAGCACCCTTCCGTTCACTCTTTGCGAAAAAGGCAGCCCCGCAGCGTTCACTATCTCGATTCCGTTCGGCTCGACCGTCGGAGGTGTTGTGTCTCTGAGGTGTGCGAACGGCAATGCCAGCGGGTTTGCTTGAGCATTCCACGGTCCCAGATTTAGATGGACGTGATAAAGGCGGTTTACCGTTCCAATGAAGTCCCCAACCCTGAATCGGGTGCCGCGGCGCACTCTCACTCCTGATATCTTGCCTTCAATTCCCAGCACGGCCTTGAATTTCTCCGGAGCCTGAATCTCGTCGCGACTGTTGCGGCCGATGCGAGTGTGTATATAGCTCATCAGCCCGATCTGGATTCCTTCGCCGCCACCCCCGAAGTCCCAATTTGCAATCGGCGAACTGACCTTCTCATCGAGCACCGATAGCACTGGCTCGCCCTGATCACCGCGAATATCCAACCCGCTGTGAAGATGATCAAGCGCGATCCCGCCCGGCGCGCCTCGGGCTTCGCCAACCACTCCGGTTATCTCGTGAGCTTCGTCCTGCGGCGAAAGCGGCCAGGGGAACGGCGACTGAGGGCTTAGCACCTTCGACAAATCAAATCGAGGAACGAGCGGTCGCGGGTCGGACTCGACCGCTTCGGCGCCCGGCTGGATGAAGACAGGGAGGGCGGCGATCGGAGCGGCTTCCGCCGAGCCTGTAGCGTCCGGCGTGATCTGCCTTATCAAGTAGTTGAGAGCGTCGGCGACGAAGAGGTTCCCTTCCCGATCGATGGCGATGCCGGCGGGCCCGCTGAATCGGGCGCGAGCACCAGCTCCCTCAGCAAAGCCTTGCCTGCCGCCTGCGTACGCTTCGGCACTGCCGTCCGGCGCGATTCTTATGACCCGACTCGCCTCGGTAGCGAAAACAAATCCGTCGTGGGTAACGGCCAGGCCGATCGGATGCCTGAGCGCTGCCGATTCACCAGTAGTTTCCGCGCTGCGGCCGGCGATGGTTGATACCTCCCCTTTTGCACTTATCCGTCGAATCGCATCGTTGCCGGTGTCGGCAACAAAAATATTTCCGCTGTCGTCGATCGCAACTCCAGCGGGCGTGTTGAGTTGGGCAATCGATGCATCGCCATCACTGAAGCCAGGCGAGCCGGTTCCCGCCATCGTGATTACGTTTCCGTCCGAAGAGATCTTGCGAATGCGATCGTTGTAGGTGTCGGCGACAAATACGTTGCCGCGCTTATCGACCGCGATTCCGATCGGACCATCAAACTCCGCCTGATCCGCCTTGCCGTCCTTGAATCCTGCGTTACCGTTTCCGGCAAACGTAGTCACCCTTCCATCGGCGGCGATCTTTCTAATCCGGTTGTTTGAAGTATCAGCAACGAGGATGCTCCCAGCCCTGTCGATAGCGATGCCCGACGGGGTGTTGAACTGAGCTTGAAGGGCGTTGCCTTCGGCATAACCCTCGGTCGAACCGGCGATGGAGTCGACTTTTCCCTCTGGACTGATTCTTCTGATTCGATTGCTCTGCCCGCCATCGGTGACGTACAGGTTCCCTTTCCGGTCGAGCGCGACGCCAAACGGATCGCTGAAGCTGGCTGCGCCCGCGAGCCCATCCTCGGTTCCCGCATAGCCCGAGCCGGCGATGACGACGACCCGGCCGATCGACTCGCGATTTGTGGGGACCTTTTTGGTGACGACTAGGTAAACAATGACCGCGGTCGCGGTCGGTAAGATGAGTATGGCTACGGCGAATATTATCCTGCGCATCGGAACACGTTAATACCCCATTGGTGCAATCCTTTCAGTCAATGCTCACTGAGCGAGCTTGCTCACGGCGTCGAAGTACCTCACAAACATCTTTATCCCGCCCGACGCCATGCCCCAATCGAAGTTCTCGTTCTTGGCGTGATAGCCGTGCTCCGGCAGTGACAGGCCGAGGAACAATATCGGGGCCTTCAAATGCTTCTTCATTGTGACGACTGCGCCGATCGATCCGCCTTCGCGAGTGAATGCGGGCTGGCGCCCGAAAGCGAACCTGGTGGCTTCGGCGGCCGCGTCTGCGTACTCGCCGGCAAACTCGCCGATGTAAGGCTCGAGCGCCGACAGGAATTCGACTTTTACATCGGGGTTCCGGTCTCGCACGAAATCTCGAACGAGTTTGAAGATCTTTTTGGGCTGTTGATCAGGGACGAGGCGGCAACTCACTCTCGCTTGCGCCCGATAAGGGACGATCGTTTTCACTCCTGGTCCCTGGTAGCCCCCCGTTATTCCGTGCACTTCAAAGGTCGGCTCCGCCATAATCGCTTTGAGCACTCGCCCTGGATCATCGAAGCGCAGCTTCTTTAGCTCGTGCGCGGCCTTGAATTTTGCGGTGGTGAATCCGGAATCCAGGAAGCTCTGAACTTCCTTCCTGGTTGCCGGTACTACGTCATCGTAGAAGCCCTTGATCTTCACGCGGCCCGTATCCGCGTCGTAGCACTCTGATATGACCTTGCACATCTCGCCGATCGGGTTGCGGGCGGGGCCGCCGGTCAAACCGGAGTGCACATCCTTGGCGCCGGTTTCGAGAGTCATTGACATCATCACCGCGCCGCGCAATCCGTACGGAATCGCCGGCCGGTTGCGGGAAATCCAGATGGTGTCGCTAACCAAAATCGAATCGCTGCGAAGCTGCTCGAGCTTGCTCTTGACGACGTATTCGAAGTTCGGGCTCCCGATCTCTTCTTCAAGCTCCCAGACAAAGTTGATGTTAAGAGGAATGTCATAAAGCGCGGCGTAGCGAGCGGCCATCATCGCCGAGAGCGCCGGCCCCTTGTCGTCGGTGGTGCCCCGCCCCTCATAGCGGCCGTTCTCTTTGAAGAACGTGAAGGGCGCCTTGTGCCACTCGTCAGGATCGGCAGGCTGTACGTCGATATGGTTGTAGATCGTCAGAGTCGGACAACTGGCGCCCGCCTCGATCCTGCCCAATACTACAGGATTGCCCGGCGTTTCGACGATCTCAGCTCGCGCGCCGATTCCCTCGAGATAATCACGCACGAGGTTAGCACCTCGCCGGCAATCATCTTTCCGTTCCGGTTCCATGCTGATGGTTGGAACTTCGACGAGTTCCGCCAGCTTGCTTTCAAAATCGTCACGCGAGGCTTCGATGTAAGAGTCGAGGCGTTCGTATACCTTCGAGTTGTCGGCCATCCTGTCGTGTAGGTTCTCCTGTTTGGGATTTGCTCTCGGATTATGAGGACGGGGCTTCGGCACTGTCAAGATGTGTAATCAAGTCGCGAAGCATGGCTAACGGCAATAATACTCCTTCTGTTTTCGCGGGCCTTTTTGTTTCGCGACCCGCTTGAAATCGGTGTTTCGCGCAAACAAGCAAAGACCCGCGAAGACGCAAAGAAGCATCGACTCCGAATCTGGTCACGGTTCAGGGATTACGCTTAGGTCCCTGCTTCATTTCATCGAGTTCCTTCTGGATGTTCGTGATTGCCTGGCTGATCGCGTCCTTGCGTTCGGGCTCGGTCACCTTCTCAAGGACCTTCTTCATTGCCGCGATGTGTGCAACTTTTAGCGCCTGGTCGGCAGGAACGTCGATGTCCGGTTTGACGCCGGTACCTTCCCAGTTGGTCTTGGTGATTGGATTGATCGCTCGGCCACTGGGGACCCATATCCCGAAGTGATCGTTGATTCGGCGCGGGCCGCCCGGATGTGCGCCGCCTCCGGTTGTCTCGCCGACGATCGTGGCTCGCTTCAAGCTCTTCAGATTGTAAGTGAATTCCTCGGCCGCCGAGAACGTCCGGTTGCTGGTCAACACGTAGACTTCTTTTTTCCCGCCGTAGCGTTTGCCCGGCACATAAGGCAACGTCCACCATTGTCTAGTGCTGTCGTTGGGTCGAAAGTAGAGATCGTTCAAATGAACAGGCTCGCCGTCAAATAGGTAACTCGAGATCAAAGCGACCATGGCCGGGTCCCCACCGCCGTTTCGGCGAACGTCGATAATCAATGCGTCAGTGTTGGCGAGGAGATTCATCGCAGCGACCACGGTATCTGCTCCAAACTGTGCGGGGAGGAAACCTCGCAAGTCGAGATACCCAACATTGCCCGGCAAGCGCTCAACTTTCTCGAAGCCGAAATTTATCGTGCGGAGGAATTCAATCTGTCTCGCCTGTTCTTCGGGACTGGGCTGTCTATCGCCTTCTCTCTCGGGTGGCAGCGGCTCAGCGCTGAACATTACGCGAAGGTGTTTGTCGTGGCTGACTTCCTGCAGGTGACTCTGGAGCGTTGTCGCTAGCGTTCTTGCGCTTGTGATCTGATCGTATTCTTTGCGCAATACTCGGTCTCGGATGGCTTGCTCCATCTTCTTCGCTGTTTCAGGGAAGACGTAAAAGTCGTTGAGCTTCTTCAACGCCCCTTCAATCACCTCCGACCGAATAGCGGGGCTGATGGTCAGGTCAGGCTGATCGCGATCCTGGGCGCTCGCGATGCAAAGGCTCACCAACAGCGTTGATACAATCGTCAATGAGAGACTCATCCGCTTGATCATAGGTCAACTACCCTCCTGGGAATGGTCTGGATGGCGCGGCTCCTGGCACAGGATGAGACGTGTATATCTATTCGAACTTCCCGCCTTCTAAGTTCCAATATTAACTCAAGAGTTGAGTCTTGCCGACCCGCCGAAGCAGGCGACGCAGGAGCAATCTGGGGAAAAGTCCCCGCGCGGCCGAAAAAGCACCCAGCCTAGCGGGCCCGATCGTCTGGATGCGCCCGAAAACTCGGCACTCGAGATGGCACGCGCGGTGCACATCGATTACACCTTGATGGTCTGGTTCAGAATCCGCCACACAAATAGGTGCCCCAGCCGCGAAGGCTTCAACTCGCCCTCTTTGCGTTGTAATATCTTCTTGTGTAGAATTTCGAGCTTTAGAAGGCCGAGGCTCAAACGAGCCTGATCGAGAGACCCCCTCTCATAACGGGACAGCAATCATGGAATCAACAACAATTCTCAACAACGTCGAACAGAAACACATCGAAGAGATCGAAACGGTGACAATCCGCTTCGCCGGCGACTCGGGCGACGGAATGCAGCTCACCGGAACACAGTTCACCAACACAACCGCGGTCGTTGGCAACGACATCTCGACGTTACCGGATTTTCCTGCCGAGATTCGTGCGCCCGCGGGATCGTTGCCCGGCGTGTCGGGGTTCCAGTTGAACTTCTCGAATCACGACATCCGCACACCCGGCGACGAGCCTAACGTGCTGGTGGCGATGAACCCGGCCGCGTTGAAGGTGAATATTGCCGACCTCGAGCAAGGCGGGATCCTGATCGTCAACACCGACGCGTTCAACGAGAACAATCTGAAGAAGGCGGGCTACCAGGCGAACCCGCTCGAAGACGGGACTCTCAGCGGTTATCGGTTGTTCAAACTGCCGATCACAACGCTCAATCGGGCGGCTCTTCGCGATGCAGTGAAGCTTCCGCCGAAAGAGATCGATCGCTGCAAAAACTTCTGGGCTCTTGGATTGATGTACTGGCTCTACGACCGGCCTCTCGAACCGACGCAGCGCTGGATCCAAACCAAGTTCAAGAAGCCTGAAGTGCAGACCGCCAACTTGACCGCTCTGAAGGCCGGCTTCGCCTACGCCGAGGCGGCTGAGATTTTTACCACTCACTACCGCGTGCGACGCGCGGCGATCGCGCCGGGCAAGTATCGAAACATCACCGGGAACGAAGCCACCGCACTTGGCTTCGTGGCGGCGTCGGTGCTCGCGAAGCGCCCGCTCTTCTACGCCAGCTATCCGATCACCCCGGCATCGGACATCCTACACGAACTTTCGATACACAAGAACTTCGGCGTCAAGACCTTTCAAGCGGAAGATGAAATCGCGGCAATGTGCGCCGCGGTTGGCGCGGCGTTCGCCGGCAACCTGGGCCTCACCGGCACGAGCGGGCCCGGACTGGCATTGAAAAGCGAAGCCATCGGGCTCGCGGTGATGACCGAGCTCCCGGTGGTAATCGTGGACGTCCAGCGCGGCGGCCCTTCGACCGGACTCCCGACCAAGACTGAACAGGCAGACCTTTTGCAGGCGATGTTCGGCAGGAACGGCGAATGCCCGGTGGCAATCGTGGCGCCCGCAACGCCAGGCGATTGTTTCCACATGGCGGTTGAAGCCTTTCGCATCGCTACGAAACACATGCTGCCGGTCATCTACCTGTCGGACGGATATCTTGGAAACGGCGCGGAGCCCTGGCGATTGCCGGCGATGAGCGATCTCCCCAGCTTCGAGGTTGAGTTCGCTACTGAGGTCGAAGGCTTTCACCCGTACAATCGCGATCCCGAAACTCTCGCTCGACCCTGGGCGGTGCCCGGCACGCCAAGCCTGGAACATCGGATTGGCGGGATCGAGAAGCAAGACATAACCGGCAATGTTTCATACGACCCTGAAAACCATATGCACATGGTTGTGACTCGCGCTGAGAAAGTCGCGCGCATCGCATACGACATCCCGGACATCGAAGTCTTCGGCGAGCCGGAGGGCCGCCTGCTCGTGATCGGCTGGGGGTCCACCTACGGCGCGATAACATCAGCAGTCGAGGAGATGCAACACCGAGGGAAGTCAGTGTCGAGCATTCACCTGCGTTATCTGAATCCGTTCCCCGGCAATCTCGGAGATTTGCTCGGTCGATTCGATCGCGTCCTGGTGCCGGAGCTTAACCTCGGTCAGCTCGCAATGTTGCTGCGGGCCCGGTTCCTCGTTCCCGCGGTTTCCTTCCCCAAGGTCAAAGGAAAACCGTTCAAGATCAGCGAACTTATCGCGAAGATGAATGAGCTCTACGAGGACTGATTCAGTCCTGTACAAGAGGTGATAACAGCATGAGCACTAATCCGACAGCATCAAACGGCGGCAATGGACAGCAGCCCCCGGTCAAGCTTTCACGCAAAGACTTCGTCTCGGACCAGGAGGTCCGGTGGTGCCCGGGTTGCGGGGACTACTCCATACTGGCGCAGATTCAGAAGGTAATGCCCGAACTTGGGATCAAGCGTGAGAACACGGTGTTCGTTTCCGGGATCGGCTGTTCAAGCCGGTTCCCTTACTACATGAACACGTATGGGTTTCACTCCATCCACGGCCGCGCGCCGGCAATTGCAACCGGTATCAAGGCATCAAACCCCCAACTTTCGGTCTGGGTCATCACCGGGGACGGCGACGCGCTGTCGATCGGCGGCAATCATCTGATCCACACTATCCGCCGCAACCTGGACATCAATATCATCCTGTTCAACAACCGAATCTACGGTTTGACCAAGGGGCAATACTCGCCCACTTCCGAATTCGGCAAGAAGACCAAGTCGACGCCTTACGGAGTCATCGACTACCCGTTGAACCCCCTCTCCGTCGCGCTTGCCGCGGAGTCCACGTTTGTTGCTCGCTCGGTGGATACGTTTACGTCGCACCTTCAAATGGTGGTCGAGCGCGCGATGCACCATAAGGGCATTTCGTTTGTCGAGGTCTACCAGAATTGCAATATCTTCAACGACGGGGCGTTCGACATGTTCACTGACCGGGGCGTGAAAGACGACGCGATGATCGAGCTCGAACACGGCAAGCCTCTCGTGTTCGGCAAAGAGCGCAATCGCGGTATTCGAATGCGGAACAGAGATATGCACCTGGAGGTGGTGGGGCTCGGAGACGGGATCAGCGAATCCGATTTGATCGTTCACGACGAGAAGGCGCCCGACTCCTACCTTGCTTACATGCTCGCGCGAATGGAATATCCCGATTATCCGGTTCCTATCGGCGTATTCCGCGACGTAACCAAGGCGACCTACGAAGACTTGCTGGCCGGCCAGATCAAGATGGCGACCGACAAGATGGGCCCCGGAAACCTCGAAAAACTCATCAACAGCGGTGACACTTGGGTCATTGACTAGCGCCAACAATCTCCCCAAGTTCTTTGAACGCCAGGACCCGTCGCTCTTGTCCTGGCGTTTGTGTTTAACGCGCAACTGGAATCAAGTTGTAACGTGTTGTATATTCGTCGGGGGTCAGTTGAGCCTTTAGCCCCCTGGTTCAGGACTCGACTGGTAGTTTCAACAAGGAGTAGGTTCTCAAATGAAGCTCTATCGCTTGCCTTCCATCCTCACCTGTCTATTGGTGTGCGTGTCGGCGGTTGCCGTAAGCGGCGACGACGCGTCTCGCGTTGTGTCGTCCACCTCGAGCGAAAAGGAAGTCCGCCAGTGGGAAGTGACCGGTCCGTGGGGCGGCGACGTGCGAGCGCTGGTGGCATCGCCTGCGGACTCGAATCTCCTTTACCTTGGCACCGCCGATGGGCAAATCTTCCGCTCGACGGACGGCTCTGCCACCTGGCACCGGCTGACACCCGGCATAGAAAAGCGAGGGCTTTCGATCGACACCATCGTCATCGACCCGCGTGATCCGAACACGATCTACATCGGGGCGTGGGCGGTCGCGCGCGATGAACAGGGTGGCGTCTTCAAAAGCACCGACGCGGGCGAGCATTGGAAGCTGCTCGAAGGCACCAAGAACCTGTCCGTTCGTTCTTTTGCCGTCGCTCCATCGGACTCGAGCTTCTTGATCGCCGGAAGCGCAAACGACGACCCCCGCCTCAACGGCGTGTTCCGCTCAACCGATTCAGGGAAGAACTGGGAACGAATCTCTCCGGTCGGCGACAAAGAGATTCGCAACATCGAGTCGGTGGCTATCGATCCGAGAGACACCAACAACATCTACATCGGCACCTGGCATCTTCCGTGGAAGACAACGAACGGCGGAGTGGCGTGGAAGCAAACGGGTTACAAAGCGGTCGGCATGATTGACGACTCGGACATCTTCGGCATCTCGGTGAGCCACAACAACCCCGATATCGTCTACGTCAATGCGTGCAGCGGTATCTATCGCTCGGCTTCCGCAGGTGAAAAATGGGCGAAGCTTCCGGGCATACCTTTCAGCGCCCGTCGCACATACAAATTGCTTGTGCATCCTTCGAATCCCAAAATAATCTTTGCCGGCACGAGCGAGGGACTGTGGCGCTCGAAGGATGAAGGAAAGCGTTGGATGCTGTTGACCTCGAAGACGCTTGTCATTCGCGCCATCGTCGTGACCCCCGACAAACCGGGCCGCGTGTTGATCGCCACCGATGATTCCGGTGTGCGTGTGTCTGAAAACCTGGGCGATGATTTCACCGATGCGAATCTCGGATTCAGTCACCGGCATGTGCTCGCCATAATGCCCGACGCTGTCGAGCGCGGACGTTTGCTCGCAAGCGTCTTCCACGACGGCTCGGGCGGCAGCGTTTTCTCGTCTTCCGACGGAGGCGAGTCCTGGCAACCTTCCGCTACGGGCCTCGGAGCGCGCGACGTATTCGCGTTCTATCAGACTGCCGACAACCCGAATGTGATCTATGCAGGGACGAACACAGGCGTCTTTCGGTCCAGTGACCGCGGAGCGACGTGGACGGCTTCCGCCGTCGACCCCCCCGCGAAGAAGATGGTGAAACTGCCGGCCAGGACCACGCGACGGCGTGCGAGCACGCAATGGTCGCCGACGGCCGTCGGCCGATACGAGACAGTTGCGGCTTCAAAACGCGCTCCTCAAAAGTCCAGGAAGCCCGCCCCTAAGCGGACCGTGAAAAAAGACAAGCCCAAGGTCGACTTAGGTCCTGCGCCCGGATTTGTCGTGCTCACTAAACAGGTTGATGGGATCACCGGTTTCGCTGATGCGGAAGGACGCGCCGGCCTGCTCGCAGCCACAATGGACGGGCTCTACAGAACGTTTGATGAAGCAAAAGGCTGGGAAAAGATTTCGATAAGCGGTTATGAGCCCAACGGCCGAGTGTTCTCGGTCTCGACTCACAAGGACACTCCTAGGAAGATTCTAGCCGGCACCAAACAGGGGCTGTTTATCTCTAACGACGGAGGCGATTCCTGGCAGCACGTTGACCGGGGGCCCAACGATGTGTCCGTCAAAGCCATAGCTCAGGACCCGCGAGATGCTCAGCTGATAGTCGTCGGCACCAACCAATACATCTTTCGATCGACCAACGGCGGACGCACCTGGGTGAAGAGGGGAGGCGGTCTGCCATCCGGTGACTTCACCGCGGTGGTAGTCAATCCAACAAACCCCGACGAAGTGATGGCCGCCGAATACTCTCAAGGCGGAGTGTATCGGTCAACGGACAAAGGCTACATTTGGGAACGCGTTGACTCCGAACTGCCTTCAAATCGAGTGTGGACGCTGACGTTCGATCCGTTTGATCGGGATCGGGTCTACGCCGGAAGTTTCTCGAGCGGAGTCTACGTGTTTACGATCCAGAATCGCGCGGCGCACGCAGGCCAGAAGTAGCGCGCCTTCACCGCACCAAGAAGGATGGAGGCAGTCGTTTGTCCGGCGCCGGACCCCTCGTCCAAAGAACCAACAGGCACAGGAATTCATCGACGCCAGTGAACTGACTCCTAACCACGGACTACTGACTACGGAACCACTGACCAGGCACCTATGAAGATCCACGAATATCAAGGCAAACAACTTCTCTCGAAATTCGGCGTCACCGTGCCTCGCGGCGTTGTCGTCAACGATGCCCAGCAAGTGACCGCGGCCGTCGAGCAACTGGGTCTCCCCGTAGTCGTTAAGGCGCAGATTCACGCCGGCGGGCGCGGCAAGGGAGGGGGCGTTAAGCTCGCTCGCTCGCTCGAGGAAGCAATTGAGATCGCTCGAAAAATGATCGGCATGAAGCTGGTCACTCATCAAACGGGACCCGAAGGCCGCGTAGTACGCACCGTGCTGGTTGAGGAGGCCCTCAAGATCAAACGGGAGTTCTACCTCGGGATTGTGCTCGATCGAGCCATATCGCGATTGGTGTTCATGGCATCCTCCGCGGGAGGCATGGAGATCGAAGAAGTAGCCGCGCGCGAGCCGGAGAAGATCCTCAAGGAGACGATCGATCCCGCCGTCGGGCTTCAAGCTTTTCAGGCGCGCAAGCTCGCATTCGGCATCGGTCTCCCGAAAGACTCCATCAACAAGGCAGTCAAGTTCATGACCGCGCTCTATCGGGCCTACGTCGAACTGGACGCATCGCTCGCCGAGATCAATCCGTTCCTTCTAACCGAGGATGGTGAGTTGTACGCGCTCGATGCGAAGTTGAACTTCGACGATAACGCCCTGTTCCGCCACAAAGACTACGCCGAGCTGCGCGATCTGAACGAGGAGGATCCGCTCGAAATCGAGGCTTCAGAGTACGATTTGAACTACATCAAGCTCGACGGCAACATCGGATGTATGGTCAACGGAGCCGGTCTTGCGATGGCGACGATGGACATCATCAAGCTCGCGGGCGGCGAACCAGCCAACTTTTTGGATGTAGGCGGCGGGGCTTCGGAAGAGCGTGTCGAAAACGCATTCAGAATTCTGCTGTCGGATAAGAATGTCAAAGCGGTGTTGATCAACATCTTCGGCGGCATTGTTCGCACGGACATGGTGGCGTCGGGAGTCGTGGCTGCCGCGCGCAACATCGGCGTGAAGGTTCCAGTGGTTGTTCGGCTCGAGGGAACCAACGTCGAAAAGGGCCGCGAGGTGATCGAGCAATCGGGACTCGGCTTCGTGGCGGCTTCGGGTATGAAGGACGCCGCGGAAAAGGTTGTCGCTCTTGCGGGTAAGCGTGGATCTAACGGAAACCAAACCACAGGCTAAAGCCTGAACTCCATGCCCTGGCTAACTCCCTCCGAACGGTTGCTCTAACGAAGGTGCCTGGCCGGTCAGCAGCTCCGCGCCGTTCTCGGTGATCACCATAATATCCTCGCAACGCATTCCGAACTCGCCCGGTATGTAGATCCCCGGTTCATCGCTGAACGACATTCCCGCTTCGAGCTTCGTCTTGTTGCCGCGCACCAAATAGGTCCACTCGTGCCCGTCCATTCCAATCCCGTGACCAACCCTGTGTGTAAAATACTTATAGTCTGGACCATAGCCGGCATCCGTGACGACTCGGCGCGCTGCCGCATCGACTTCTTCACAAGCGACGCCCGGACGCGCTGCCTTGAGCGCCGCTGCTTGAGCGCGTTTCACGATGTCGAAGACCTTGAGTTGCTTGTCGGTGGGTTTCCCAAAGACGGTGGTGCGAGTTATGTCAGAAGCGTAGTTCTCGATGCTGCATCCGCCGTCTACCAAAACGATGTCTCCTTCGCGAAGCTTCTGAGGAGTCACCGTTCCGTGAGGGAACGCGGAATGCTCGGCGAACAAGACCAGCGCTCCGCCTCGCGCGCCAAGCTGCTGATGCGCCGCGGCCACTTTAGCGGAAAGCTCGGTATGCGTGATCCCTTCCTTCAAAGACTTCAACGCGATCTCAAATGCCTTGAGCGTGATTTGATTCGCCAGCCGCATCAACTCGATCTCGTGAGCGGATTTGATGCGCCGGCAACGAGCGGTCACCGGTTCGGCGCTTGTGAGCCTGATCGAAGGCGCCGCCTTCGCTACGCCATCCGAGAAGACAAACCGCACTGTTTCCTCCACACCCAGCTTGCCTGACACGATGCCGCGATCCTTGAGGATCGACGCAACGAGCGCATACGGGCTTTCATCCTCATGCCAGGTTCGGACGTCGTTGCCGAACTTGATCTGCTCGAGTGCCCTTCCCTTCTCGAACGCCGGAGCGACCCACGCGGGCTCACCCTTAGCCGGAAGCACCATTGCGAACAATCGCTCGCTGAGTCCCCACTGCGCTCCGGTGAAATACAGTAGGCTCGTCCCGCCGGTCAGGAAGATCGCGTCGATCCCTGCTTCGCTCATGTGGCGCCGGGCATTCTCCTGCCGCTGCAAGTATTCTTCGCGCGTGATGGGCTTGGCCTGACTTGCCATTGGCTTCACCGAAGCGTCCTGGCCGGCGAGCACAGTTCCATCGACGGTGGTTGCGAGCGTTGCAAGCGCGGACAGCTTTAGGAAGTCTCTTCGTTCGATCGTCATTGGTTTCCTTTTTCTGATCTTTGCGTCTTTGCGAGTCTTGGCGGGCTTTGCGCGAAACATATCATTCCGAGGGATGAGTTTCGCGCAAAGCTCGCCAAGACTCGCAAAGACGCAAAGGTAGACGCCAAGGCAAAGGCGCAAAGTCGTGACTCGTCGGCTTAGTTTGCCTTCGCCTGCTTGAGATAATCCTGCGCCTCACGAAGCTCCGCCAATCCGGGGTCGGCCTGGCTCCATTGACGCAGGAGCTTGGAATAGGCTTCTGTCGCCGCTTTTGTGTCGCCGGCTTTCGCGGCCGCCCGAGCCACCCCAAGCAGCGAGCGCGCCCGATTGGGCTGGCGCAACAACGCGGTCTCGAATTGCTTCGCGGCGTCCTTCGGGCGGTTCGCCCCGAGCAGAATCTCGCCGAACAACTCGTGCGACGGCTTGATCAAGCTGGGGGGTCCGGACGGTGGCGACATCTCCTCTTCAATCGAAGTCGCGCGCGACATCATTTCGATCGCATCGGCGTAGTTCCCCTTCGAGGCTGCGGCTGCGGCCGAGACTTCAAGCCCCATGATCTCCGTCGACTTGGCGGCATAGGCTTCACCAGCATCGGTGAGCCGCTTTCGGATAGCTTGCAGCTCGGCGATGCTCTTGGCGGCCTCGGGCGAACCGGACTTTGCCGCCGCAAGCCCGCGGACAAAGGGCGAAAGCGCCTCGCTTCTGCGAGCCCTTGCCGAACCCGCGGCTGGCGCGGGCATGTGCGCGGCGTGACCAGGCATTCCTTCGTCCGCGGGGTTTGCGGGCGAGGCGAAAAGCTTCGAGGCAAGGTTCCACTGCTCGGTTTCCACTATAAAGCCGGCGGCCATGTCTTCGTTGTAACGCCCGACTCCTGCATCGCCCTTTGACTGCTCGACCTCGCTTCGTTTGACGCGCAGCAGCTCCTCGGCCTTCGCGTATCGTCCCTGCTGCATATAGACATACTCCAGCCAGTGAAGGCTGTGATAATCGCGTGCGCCGATCGGCAGTCCTTTGCGCTTGACCCAGGCGTCTGAGACTGCCCAAGCCGATTCGTTGGAGGCGGCCGCTTCCGGCCACATACCTAACTGCAAAAAGATGTGCGCCGGCATGTGCCGGGCGTGATGAGCCTCAGGAGCTATCTCAGCGTAGCGGCGGGCAGCGGGTAAAGCGATGATCGCATGTTCGGGATCATCGAACGAGTGAATGATGTAATGCGCGGCGCCCGGATGATCCGGGTTCTTCTGATAAACATCAAGGGCGATCGCGCCCGCTTGCGCCTGGCGGCGAAAACCCTTGTCGCCGGGCCGCACAGTTCCAAGGAGGGATAACGAGTAGAAGCAAGCAGCCTCCAGGTCATCAGGATAATCGCGATAGACCTTTTCCATAGCGGCGGAGTACGCCTTGTCGCGCGTCAGTTTGTCCCCCTGGCCGTAGAGCACTCGCACCGCTTCGACATAAGCCCGCTCCCTGGCCGTCATCTTCGCCGTGTCGTTGACCTTCGCAATTGTCTTTCGCCCGGACTCAGTATCCTGTTCCGCCCATAGAGGATGGTTGTACGCCATCGCCTCTCCCCAGTAACCCATCGCAAAATCAGGATCTATCTTTGTGGCCTCGCGAAACTCGTCCAGCGCTTCTTCGAACCAAAAAGAATGTAGCGCGGCAAGGCCCCTAATAAAGTGGTCCTGCACTTTCTCCGAGCCGGAGTTCGGAAATTTGACCTTTCCGAGTTTTGATTGCCGGGGGTTGGCAGCGCCCGCCAGAGCAAGCACTACGAAGAGGATCGACGCTAAGGATGCCTTGACGGTTCTTCGAGTTTTGAGCACGGATTCACCTCCATCACGATGTGTCACTTTTGAGAAGCCGGGAAATTCTATCGCCGCTTCACCACGCTTACAAGCGTGCAGGATTCCGTCCCGAAGTCCGCCCAATCACCCGACAAGATTTCTTCTCGATTCCGTATGGGCAGTGTGCTAGTATCTTCGCCCGAGCAGGGAAAATCCAATTGTTAGAGGTGCGTGATGCTAAGGCTCATTCCGCGATCCACCGCTCGATCACTAGTTGCGGTGCTTCTGGCAGCATGTGTTTTCGCGCTGACGGCGCCCCGGGCGGCCGCGGCAGACTCAAATAAGGACGCAGATCGGGACGCTTCTACTGCGACCGAAGCGTCAAGACCACGGAGGGCTGATGCTTCCGCGAACGTGGAAGCCAAGAGTCCTAACGTGCTTTATGCGGCATTTGACGGCGCGGCGAGCTTGCCGGCTGAAGCAGCGGCGGAAGCGGCGGTTGAACCCGCATCGCGACCTCGAAGCGTCGCGAGACTCGTGACGTCGGTTAACGAGATAGCCGGACCGATCCCGGCGCGGGTGGCGTCGCCTTTCGTACCGCAAGCCAGCACGGCGCCCATGACCGCGAAGGAGAAGTTCGGATACTTTTTCCATTCCCGCTTCCTTTCCTGGGGCTCCTACGCCTCTGCTGCAGCGAGCGGGCTGTACAAGGAGGCGCTCGACAACGACGATTTCAAGAAAGACACCGCGGAGAACTTCTTTGCTGATTCCGCAACCCGCACCGCGCGAAGCTTCGCCTTCGGGACGACCGCGAGTTTCTACGAGAAGGCGGTTCTCGCCTCTCTGTTCAGACAGGACCCGCGCTACCACCGATCGCAGAAGACGGGAGCCGGGGCCAAGATCGGATACGCGGTGAGTCGCGTTTTCGTGACTCAAGGTGACCGCTGCGCGTGCAATCAGTTCAACGCATCCTATCTGTTGGGTGGCGCCGCCGCCGCTGTGACTGCAAATCTGTGGGAACGAAGCGAACGGACGGGCCCGGTGCACACCCTCAGCAGGTGGTATAACCACATCGCGATCACTGCGCTGTTCAACATCATGCGTGAGTTCGTCGGCGGACAGTAACCAAAGGCAAAAGGAAAAGGCAAAAGTACCGGATTGCCCGGATTCCCACTTTTGCCTTTTGCTTTTGCTTTTTTACTTCCCCGCGGTGCTCGATTCCTTCAGCGCCGATCGAGACCTGAGGTCGCGTTCCAGCGCGTGCCGGATGATTTGATAATTGATCTCGCCGATCTTTGAGGCGTGCTCCCGAGTCAGCGGATTCTGCCCAAACGCAGCCGGGTGGACGCGGAACATTTCCAATATGATTGCTCGCACGTGAGGGTCAATCGCAACGCCTTTGCCGCCGCTGCAGGCGACACATCTGGGAGCACCGTCTGATGCCAGGTACACAGTTTCACCGGACGGAATCTGTTCATCACACCCGGCACAATTCGAAGTGTCCGGGAAAAACCCCACAAGCTTAAGCAGCCACGTCTCGAAGTACCTGAGAATCTGCGAAACATCGGGGTGCGCTTCGATCGCTTCGAGAGTAGCAAGCACCAGTCGATAGATCTTCTCGTTCGCCTCGTGCTCCGGGAGGAACTCCGTGAGCAGCTCGGCCATATATGAGAACGCGCTCGCCGTCTCGACATCGCGAGCCCCTCGCTCGAAGTGGGAGCGCACAATGTCGCAGGTCGAGATGCTGATCAGCTCCCTTCCCTCCTTTTGAAAGTAGCCCAGCGTTACTTCGGTGAACGGTTCGAGCGATGAGCCGAACCGGCTTCTTATCTTCCGGGCGCCGTGGGCAACGCCGCGGATCTTGCCCTGCTCCCTGGTGAAGAAGACACAGATCTTGTCCGCCTCCTTTAGCGAATAGGTTCTAAGTACGAACGCTTCGGTTCGGTGTAATGACATTGGCGAGATGGCCTCGTTCGCCGGGGATTATATCAGACACCCGCGAGCCTCAGTAGACCACGGCTGGAGATGAATCAGGCTGTGACAGCCGTCACCGGCACTCGTGACGGCAGTCATAGTTTCCTGGCCGCGGAATTCTCATACTTAAATGTACATAAGGGCTTAGGAGGACTTCGCGATGAAGACGAATAAGAGGGCCAGACACGATTACCACCGAGAGACG
Organism: Blastocatellia bacterium; assembly: GCA_035455165.1. Taxonomy (GTDB): domain Bacteria; phylum Acidobacteriota; class Blastocatellia; order UBA7656; family UBA7656; genus Onstottus_A. Next base: position 20,514 of record DATIFP010000166.1, on the reverse strand, counting down.
CGAATGATCCATGGCGATTTTCATTCGGTCCATTGGGACTACAAGGACCACATCATCCCGCCGATAACTTCTTCGGCGGCTTACAGGCTCGAGAGCGCAGAACGCGGGGCCGAGGGGTTTCAGGAATTCGCCAACCCGGAGTTCAATCGTCACACACACGCTCCGATTTACATCTACGACCGGTTGGACGAGCCCTCCAGGTCAATGCTCGAAGACAATCTTGCGGCGGCGGAAGAGGGGGAGTGCGCGGTTTGTTTCACGACCGGAATGTCGGCAATCAGCGCGGCGCTTTGTGTGCTGGCCAAAGCGGGTGACACGGTGCTGACCCATCGAACGCTTTACGGTTGTACCTACTCACTGCTGACCAACTGGCTCCCGAGATTCGGGATTCAGGCAAAGATGGTTGACCTGCACGACGTGAGTGGATTGGAAGAACTACTCACCGATGAGGTGATGGTTATCTACTTCGAGACGCCCACGAATCCCACGCTCGAGATCATAGACATTCCGGCGATACGTCAGGCAGTAGATAGAGTCAACGCAACTCGAGGCAAGAAACGCAAGATCTTTATCGTCGTCGACAACACCTTTGCGACCCCGTTCTGCCAGCGGCCGCTCACTCTTGGAGCCGATGTCGTTTGCCATTCGCTAACAAAGAACCTAGGAGGTTTCGGCACAGACATGGGCGGCGTGTGGATCGGCCCACAACTCCTTGAGCCGGATGTCCTGCTGTTCCGAAAGGATTTTGGCGCGTCGCTGGGTCCCCAGAGCGCGTGGAGAAATCTCGTCTACGGCTTGCCGACTCTTGCCTTGAGATCTAGGCATCAAATGGAAACCGCCCAGAAGGTGGCAAAGTTCCTGGAAGATCACCCGGCCGTTGCCAAGGTCCATTACCCCGGTCTGTTGAGTCATCCTCAGCGCGGACTGGCGCACAAGCAAATGGTCGACGTCGACGGGAATTTCGCGCCCGGCACTACTCTCTATTTTGTCCTCAAAGGAGACCCGGAGCAGGCGCGCGAATCGGGCCGCAGAATGATGGATTACCTCGCCGACAAATCGCTCGCAGTCACGCTGGCGGTCTCGCTCGGACAGATCCGCACGCTGATCGAGCACCCGGCTTCGATGACCCACGCAGCCATCCCGCTCGCCGATCAGTTGAAAGCGGGCATAGACCCCGGCGGGATTCGGTTGAGCATAGGACTCGAGGCTGCGGCCGATATCGTCGCCGACCTTGAGGCCGCATTGGCCCACGCAACATCACATCGCGGCGAAGCTCGGGTAGCGGCGGCGGCGATGGCGATGTAAGCTTCATCAGAGGTGCAAGATGAAAACGGTCAGCGTGATGATTTTGGCGTTGGTTGCGCTTTGCGGGCTTTCAACTGCGGGCATCCGTCAGGAACGCGCAAAGTTGGATCAGATTCAGGCGGCGCTGAAAGACGACGTTCCCAGGATACTTTGCGTCGACGAACGCTTCGCGACGGCAGGACAACCGAAGGACTCCGCTTTCGCGAAGCTCGCAGAAAACGGTTATCGCTCAGTGTTGAGCTTGCGCACCGGCTCGGAGGGAATCGACATAGCTCACGAGAAAGAGATGGTGGAGAAGTCGGGAATGCGATTTATCAATATCCCGGTTGTGTCGAGCGAGCCGAAACCGGAACAGGTCACCGAGTTCATCAAAGCGGTCAAAGAGAAAGCTAACCAGCCGATGTTGATCCACTGCGGAAGCGCGAATCGCGTGGGCGCATTCTGGATGATCTATCGAGTCGTCGACCAGGGCTGGGATGAGCAGAAGGCACTGGAAGAGGCAATTCAGATAGGGCTTACCAGCGCAGGTCTGAAGACTTTCGCACACGAGTACATTGCGTCTCAGTCGAAGAAAGCCAAGTCCGGCTGATCGTAGTCGCGCGACCGGCGGCCGCGTCCAGGCAAAAGTCCTCCGCAATTCGCGGATATCGCGGTTGCCGGTTGCATTCCGGACTTGTACCATTTGACGCGTGACCATCGGCACAATAACAAACATCCGCCAGTCTTCAGCGGAGTCCCTTAAATCGAAGGAACGCCAATTCAGAGACACGCTTCGTGGTTTTGGCTCGGTACTGGTCGCCTTTTCGGGCGGGGTCGATAGCGCCTATCTCGCTTATGTGGCAAGTGAGGAGTTAGGCGAACGCGCCCTTGCAGTGACAGGCGACAGCGCTTCCTATCCCATGTTTCAGCGGGAACTGGCGGACCAGCTCACAACGCAGTTCGGAATTCACCATCGAGTTCTCTTAACTGAGGAATTTGAAGACCCTCGCTACACCAGCAATCCTGCGAACCGATGTTACTACTGCAAGTCGGAGCTCTACACAAAGCTGGTTCAGCTCGCGCGCGACGACGGGTTCAACGTGATTTGCGATGGAACAAACGCCGATGACGCCGGCGACTATCGACCTGGCCGCCAGGCCGCGCGCGAGATGGGCGTACGTTCGCCCCTTCTCGAATGCGGATTGACCAAGGCTGATATTCGAGAGCTGTCCAGACGCGCGGGGCTTCCGACCTGGGATCAACCGGCATCCGCGTGTCTGTCGTCGCGAGTGCCTTACGGCCAAATCGTCACAATCGAGAAACTATCGATGATCGACAAAGCTGAAACAGTGCTGAAGGAACTGGGATTTCGACAGGTGCGAGTGCGTCATCACGGAGAGGTCGCGCGAATTGAGGTTGCCGAAGATGAGATGCCCCTCGCCCTCGACCCAACGATGATTCGGCGAATATCTGCGTCGCTCAAGGCGCTGGGATTCAAGTATGTTTCTCTGGATCTTGACGGCTATCGAACGGGCTCACTCAATGAATCGCTGAGCCGTTCGTAGGCCCGCCTTCAGGCGGAAGTTGTCACCCCGAAGTGATGAGGTGCGAACTTCCGCCTTAAGACGAACTCTTCTCAAACGCGCCGTGGCGCCCGGCGCCGCCCGCGAACCGTTTTGCCCCGGCCGACGTTTCTTCCTTCAATGCAAAGAGGCCGTGAGTAAACTCATTCGACATCGCTGATTCAAAGCTCAGATCAAACTGCTCATAAGCTGACATCCGGTCGCCTCGCATGCAGATCTGCGGGAACTGGGCCAGCTCACGCGCCAGGTCCTCTGCTGCTTGTCGCGACGCCCCCTTCGGCACGACTCGATGAACCAGCCCGATGTTCAGTGCTTCCACCGCCCCCACCGGGCGTCCCGTCAGGATCAAGTCAAGCGCGCGACTAAGTCCGATCAATCTCGGCAGGCGCACCGTTCCGCCGTCGATCAGCGGGATTCCCCAGCGTCGACAGAACACTCCGAGCACCGCGTCTTCTTCCATCACTCGCAGATCGCACCACAATGCCAGCTCCAGCCCGCCGGCAACCGCATAGCCCGCGATCGCTCCGATGACCGGCTTACTCAAGAGCATTCGAGAGGGACCCATCGGGCCATCCCCGTTGGGTTCCGTGCGGTTATGGTTTCCAGCAGCGATGGCTTTCAAATCAGCTCCGGCGCAAAAAGTTCCGTGGTCACCGTGGAGCACTCCAACCGAAGCTTCATCGTCGCGGTCGAAATCTCGAAAGGCATCGGCGAGGGCTTGCGCGGTTTCGCGATCGACGGCGTTGCGGACATCCGGACGGCTTAGAATGACAGTGGTGACCGGCCCGTTCTTTTCAATGCGCACACTCATGGCGTCTCCCATTCAGAGCTAGATCAGCAAGCAGTCGGATGGCCGCGGCAGCTCAGACTCGCATGTTCCGCTACTTCTCTGCCGGAGTCTCCGTCTCGAGCTTCTCCACGCGAACCTCTAGATCGCGTATCTCCGACCGAATCGTTAGAAAATTGTCGTTGAGTATTTCGATCTTGCGTTCAACACGATGAAGACCGGTCCTCAGATCGGCTCTCAGTTCCTGTTGGCTCTTGCGCAACTCATCCTGCCCTTTGCGCAGTTCATCCAGGCCTGCATTGGTGGTTGCCAATTCGCTTGTGAACCGTTCGCCCCATTCGTTCAGGCGGGCGAGGAGTGTCTCGATCGTCGGTTGGGTGGACATTTCGTCGTTGCTCATAAAGCACCTTCAAATCTCAACTCAAGATATCAAGGCTCTAAGCCCCACCCAGGAAGATCAAAACAACAACTGTCATACGATAACGTCGGAAGCGCAGTTCGGTCACTCGAGCTTCACTTGTTGAAGTCCACCGTCGGGACGTCGCGTTTGCCCGCTTCGGCCTTGAACTCCTCCTCGCGTTGGAAGCCGAACAGGTTGGCGAAGACCACCCCCGGAAAGTGTCCGCGATCGGTGTTGTATTTGGCCACCACCTTATTGTAGTCCTGGCGTGCAACCCCTATTCGATTCTCCGTACCCTCGAGCTGTATCATCAGATCTTTATACTGCTCGCTGGCTTTCAAGTCGGGGTAGTTCTCCGCAATGACCAGAAGCCGGCTCAGCGCGCTTTCCATCTGACCGCTTGCTGCGATCTTCTCTTCCTGAGTCGCCTGTGGATTAATCAGCCGCGATCGCGCCTGAGCTATTTCGCCAAAAACCTGCTCCTCGTGTTTTGTATATCCCTTGACCGTGGCCACCAGATTTGGAACCAAGTCCGCGCGGCGCTGAAGGTTCACGTCGACGTTCGACCACTGCTGCCTGACCGTCTCGCGCTGAGCATAGAGAGAGTTGTAGGTGCCGCAGGCTCCTCCGCCTACAATCAGAAACAACAAGAGCACTCCTGCGAGGATTCCCAGCGTCCATCTGGATTTCGAACGGCGCTGCTGCTCGAGTTGACTCTGCTGCGCCGTGAATTCCTGCCGAAACTGTTCCCGCTCGTCAGTGCCGGTAGTACCCCTGTCATAAAGACCGCTCATAAGTCCTCCTCGGCGTTAATCAGATTTCTACGTTGTTATGATCGCGCTATTCGCGCTGCGCCCGACGCCCTCTGCTCGCGTCGCCATCGCGCTTTCGATCAGCGTCCCAATTCGCTCGACCATCGGAAGCAGCGTGGTGTTGTCCAGCGCCGAGATCATAACGGCGTCATAGCCTTGCCGCAGATTTGACACTTCATCGTCATTCAACAGATCGGCTTTGTTGAAGACGAGCAATCGAGGTATTCCTGACAAATTCAGTTCTTGCAAAATCTTCTCAACCGACTCGATGTGACTCTCCAGCTGCTGGCTGCTTGCATCGACCAGATGAATAAGTAGGTCTGACCCTTCCATCTCTTCCAACGTCGCCCGAAACGCCGTAATCAAATCCGGCGGCAAGTCTCGTATGAACCCCACCGTGTCGTTGATGATGACTTCTTGATCGCGCGGCAGTCTCAACCTGCGGCTGGTCGGGTCGAGTGTCGCAAACATTCTGTCTTCGGCCGTCACCGCCGACGCCGTCAACGCGTTCAGCAGCGTCGACTTCCCGGCGTTCGTGTAGCCTACGATCGAGATGATCGGCAAGTCGCGGCGCATCCTGCGCGTCCGTTGAACTCGCCGGCTCGTTCGAATCTGCTCGATCTGTTTCTCGAGGAGGTGTATTCGATCGCGCACTCGACGGCGATCGACCTCCAGCTTGGTTTCGCCCGGTCCGCGACCGCCGATTCCGCCCATCAGCCGCGACATTTCGACACCCGAACCGGTCAGCCGCGGGAGCATGTATTTCAACTGCGCAAGCTCGACTTGAATTTTGCCTTCGCGGCTCTGCGCTCGCTGAGCAAAGATATCCAGAATGAGTTGAGTGCGATCGATGATCTTGAGGTCGGTCGCTTCGTTGATCGCGCGCACCTGCGCGGGAGTCAGGTTCTGATCGAAAATAATCGCGTCCGCGCCGAGCTGAAGGCTGCGAATGATCAGCTCATCGAGCTTGCCTTTTCCGATCAGCGACCGAGGATCGAGCTTGGGCCGCCGCTGAATGATTGAATCGAGCACGACCACGCCGGCTGATCGTGCCAGTTCGCGAAGCTCTTCGACTGATTCCTGCGCCGACGACGCGCTGCCGGTTGTCACGCCGACGAGTATCGCTCGGTCGCGATGATCGCGGGGGCTGCGCACGTGCCTCGCGCGCGCGAGCTCCTCTTCGAGCGACTCGATCAAGTCGATGAAATCCACGTCGAGCTGGCTTGGCACCTGTGGCTCGAGGAACCCCCACATCGCGGGGTGCTGCTCATTCAACGCGGCGTCGACTTCGTCCGCGGCAGCCCGGGCACCGCGTCCGTCGGCCGGCAGCAAATGAGCCGCGCGAACCAGACCGGGGAGCCCGTCGCTGCGCACGTCGATGGCAGCCATCAGGTCGAGCCGCAGCAATGCGAGGTCCGTCAAGTCATCCTGCGTCAGGGCTTCACCCGCGAGATGGGTGTGCAGACACCGCAATCCGCGAAACCGTTCCGCGCCCAATCGAGCTCGCTTCAGGTCTGGCAGCACAATGCTTCGCGCATTGCCGACGACCACGTGCTCGACGTATCCATTCCGATTGACGAGCACGCCCACCTGTCGGCGAATCTCGTGCGACGCCTCCGACAGTTGGCGCGCGAATTCCTGAGTGACGATTTGCCGCGGCGGGATCCGCCTCTGATAAAGCTTTTCGAGGCGGTGTACTTGATGAGCCTTGAGTCCCTGCAGGTTCCCTTCAATATTGCTAATAGCTCTGTCCTCCGCTATCCGGCCGTTAGCCGGACACCGAGTATTCTACACCAGTCGGGCGCGGAGAAGGAAAAAAGTAAAATGGCCGGCCGGAGTTAAGGTTCTACTTTTATCGTGCGCCTTGCCTTTTGTTTCCGGTTTGGCTACTATCAAGCCATTCTGAACGGTGGACAATCCCGCGAAATTTCTAGCTGGAAAACTACCGGGGTATTGGCGTAGACGCTAGATTGAATTGACCCGTCCGGCTCTGAGGTCAGGACCCGACAAAGCAGCCAGGAGCGCTCGCTGCGCTCGATTACCGTTCAGGATTTCAAATCATCGCTGGAGGATGTGTAGTGAACAGGAAACTAATACGACCGACACTTGCGGAAGTAAGAGAGCGGGGGGATCGCGACTCTCAGCATCGTCGCAACTCAAACGATCCAAATCGCAAGCGTGTGCCTCCTGAACAGACTCACGCTGAGAGCTTCTATTACAAGAAGCAAATGGATAACAGAACGCCCATGGTCATCGTGCTTCAGGACGGCGAAGAACTGCGAGGGAGCATCGAGTGGTATGACCGAGGCTGCATCAAGCTCCATCGCAACGAAGGCCCCAACCTGCTCGTGCTGAAGCATAACGTAAAGTACATGTACAAAGTCGAAGACGCTGAAGGCAACGGAGACAGCAGCGAGGACCGTATCGACGAAGAAACGCCGGACGAGCAAGATCAATAGCCCCGGCAAGAGCAACCCGCGCTCTCTTACTTCGCCACAATGGACCCTTGTGACGCGAGCACTCAGTAGTCCCAACAAACCGCGTGTTGGAATCACGATCGGAGATCCCGCAGGCATCGGCCCCGAGATTGCCCTCAAGGCTGTTACCGAGGCTGAGGTGTTTGATGTTTGCTCACCCGTTATTATCGGCGACGCGGCCGAGATCAGAAGGCAGGCGCGCGAGCTGGGTCTCGTCGCTGATTTCAGAACGACCACCGAGGATCTTCTGGCTACCGACGGTCTCCCCGGCGACCTGAACGGACCGCTCATCTTCGATACCGACAACCTCGACGGACCAGCCAGTTGGGGTTTTGTGACCGCGGCCGGGGGACGGGCGGCCGTCTCCGCGATCGAAGCCGCGGTGAAACTTTGCCTCGCTGGAAAACTCGACGCGATGTCGACCGCTCCCATCAACAAGGAATCAATCAACCTCGCGGGCTCACCTTTTCCCGGGCATACCGAAATGATTGCGTCTCTTTGTGGAGTCAGCCAGTCGCTGATGTGCTTCTTCGCCGAAGATCTAAAGGTCTTTCTGTTGACCGTGCATTGCAGTCTGGCGGAAGCAATCAGAGCCATAAGCCGAGAGCGTGTGGTGAGCGCGATACGGCTCGCGGACCGAGAACTGCGACGGCTTGGGATCGCGAGACCCCGCATTGCCGTCGCCGGACTGAACCCTCACGCCGGCGAGCACGGACTGTTTGGCAGTGAAGAGACACGCGAGATCGAGCCGGCGATAGCCGAGTGCCGCGAGCAACATCGCATTGAGGTCTCGGGTCCCTTCCCTTCGGACACCCTATTTGTCCGCGCCTGGCGTGGCGAGTTTGACGCGGTTGCGGCGTGTTATCACGATCAGGGCTTGATCGCTATCAAGTGCCTCGCATTCGGGAGCGCGGTGAATGTAACGCTCGGGTTGCCGATCATTCGTACCTCTGTCGATCACGGCACTGCGTTTGACATCGCCGGGCGCGGGGTTGCAGATCATCGGAGTCTTGTTGAAGCTATAAAGTTGGCGGCTCGGCTCGTTCGACAGACTTCAGCTTGTAGTTCAGTCTCGGGCCCGGCTTGGGAATAAACGACAAACCGAAGTTTGTCTGACATCCGCTCGGAGGAAAAATGAAACCCGCACTTGTCTTTTTGCTCGTCGGCCTGGCCGCTTTTGCTTCGCCGTATCTCGGGCCTCGTACGGATGACCCGCTTCGACTCCCGCAGGAAAAACACCTGCGCAACATTCGCCAGTTGAGCTTCGGTGGCGAGAACGCGGAAGCTTATTTCTCCGGTGACGGAACAAAGCTGATCTTTCAGTCGACGCGCGACGGCCGCGGTTGCGATCAAATCTATACGATGAACATCGACGGCTCGGATGTGCGTATGGTTTCGACCGGGAAGGGCCGGACGACGTGTTCGTACTATTATCCAAACGGAAAGCGAATCACTTACTCATCGACGCATCTTGCAAGCGCGGACTGTCCGCCCAAGCCGGACTTCTCGCGCGGATATGTGTGGGCGATCTATCCCGGCTACGACATTTTCAGCGCGGCGCCGGATGGTTCGGGCCTAAAGCAGATCACAAAGACGCCCGGCTATGATGCGGAATCGGTGATATCGCCAAACGGGAAAAAGATGGTGTTCACGTCAATGCGAGACGGCGATCTGGACATCTACACGATGGATCTGGACGGCAAGAACGTCAGGCGGCTTACAAATGAGATCGGCTACGACGGCGGACCGTTCTGGTCTTACGACAACCAGTGGATCGTCTTTCGCGCGCATCATCCGAAAACGGACAAAGACATCGCGGACTATAAATCGCTTCTCAAGGAGAATTTGATCCGGCCTACCGCGCTAGAGATCTGGGTGATGAAAGCAGATGGATCCGGTAAGCGTCAGTTGACCGACAACGGTAAGGCGAACTTCGCGCCTTACTTCTTCCCTGACGGTAAGCGTGTGATCTTCGCTTCGAACGTGAATGATCCAAAGGGGCGCGATTTCGATCTCTATACGATCAACCTCGACGGGACGGGTCTCGAGCGAATCACTTTCAATCCGACATTCGACGGATTCCCGATGTTCAGCCCCGACGGCAAGAAGCTCGTGTTCGCGTCAAATAGAAACTACAAGGTTGAGGGCGAGACGAACGTGTTCATTGCGGATTGGGTCGAGTGATGAGTGAAACATGATGCGTGAAACGTGATCCGTGATGAGTGATGATGCTCGATCCGTCACGAATCACGCATCACGTCCACGCATCACTCAAGGAATCAAAACAATCTTCCCAAACGCTCCCGGCTGCAAAACCGCTTCGTGCGCGCGAGGAGCGTCGGCGAGAGGCATCTCTTTTCCAACCACCGGTCGCAGCGTGCCATTCTCCAGTCCGGCCACCAGAGCCGCGTGGATGCTTGCCCGATCCTGGTCATTCACATTCATGAGCGTCATCCCCAGGATGCTCGCGTCGCGAGCCATCGTCGCTCGAGGATCGATCTCGATTGGACCGCGACTTCCGATCACCACGACGCGACCGTGCTTCGCCAGAATGCCGAGGTCCTTGGCGAGGTTAACATTTGCCAGCATCTCGAGGACTACATTGACTCCGCTGGCGCCGGTCAATGCGAGCACCTGATCAAGATAATCGGGCGCGTGATGATCGAGCACGTGATGCGCTCCTTGCTCGGCGACGTTGCTTCGTCCCTTTTCGGTTCCGCCCGTGCCGATGACGCGCATACCCGCGGCGCGCGCCAGTTGAACTGCCGCGGTGCCCACGCCGCCGGTTGCGCCGTGCACAAGCACCGTCTCCCCCGGCCGCGCCTGTGCTCGATGAAACAGAGCGCGATAAGCCGTCGCGTAAGGCACGCCGACTGCCGCGCCTTGCTCATAGGTCATGTTGGAGGGTAGTGGATGTACTTGCGACTGATCGCACAGTGCCTGCTGAGCGTAGGCGCCACTCAGGGTCCCAGCCACGTAGACGCTGTGTCCGGCCCTCACGCGCGTAACGCCTTCGCCCTTCGACTCGACTACGCCCGCAGCGTCCATTCCAGGCGTGTACGGTAGCGAGGGCTTCACCGCGTACAGCCCGGATCTGATATAGGTATCGACCGGGTTGACGCCGACTGCATGCACTCGCACCACTACTTGCCCGGCGCCCGCTGTAAGATCGGGCGTTTCTTCAAGCTTCATCACCTCAGGTCCGCCGAACTCGTGAACTCGAATCGCTTTCATGCTTTTCTCCAGTTTTTTGTCTCTTACGTATATCACGCGCGGCATTGTCGCGAAAGCACATTCACGGATGGTTGGTGGGCGGCGCTTCTCTGAGTTAGCGGATACTTTCTTGCCACGAAGGCGCTAAGTCACCAGGGTCCCACAAAGAACGCCTTGGTGGACTTCGTGTCCGGGTGTCTTTGTGGCGAGCTCTTCGGAACTGACACATCCATTTCTCCGATGCGGGCCGCTTTCCAGTAGTCAGGACTCCGCGCTTTCGTATAGAATAGGGCCCTTCATTCGGATTCGGCTTTTAATACGACGGCCGACAATAAGTTACACAGCAAGGGGAAAAAATGGGGACTACACACGTGCATACGAACGGGGATAACCCAACCAAGGCAAAGTCGAATGGCGACCTGCATCGGGCCGCGGCCACAGCTCCAGCCGACGGCGGAAAGCTGATCGTGCTCACCGCGCCGCTTACTGAAACCATCGATCACGCCGGCTACTTCATTCAGATGGGTATGGCCTCAATGCCGATCTGGATGGAAGGAGTGCTCAATCGCAAGTACCCCAACTGGCGGGACGTCGAATACAACGACGACGGCTCGGCGAAGTACATGCCTGCGGGCACTCGCGTGCTCGAAGCATCTCTTCAACGTGAGTTCAACGCCGGAGACATCGCCGCCTGCCTCCCCGACGATCTGCATAAGTTTGTGGGACCTAATACGAGAGTCGTCGCGGTCTCAACTCACAACCCGCTCGGAGTGACGTTCGCCGCCGGCGTGTACACTTCGATCTTCGGCTCATCCAAGATGCCCATAAATTCTCACTACGCGCGGCTGATGTTTCAGCAAATCAAATCGAGTCCTTACCGCGACAACTTCAAGGTCATCGTAGGCGGTTCCGGCGGTTGGCAGATCATTCAAACCGATCTCTATGACGAGCTCGGAGTCGACTGCGTCGTGGAGGGCCGCAGCGAGTCTCTCGACACGCTGGAGCTGTTTCGCAAAGCAATCCGCGGCGAAGCTCTGCCGCGCGAGATTGAGGTCAAACACCCGACGACCCGGGAGGGCATTCTCTTTCCCGACAAGCGAACGACCTTCGGCGTAGTCGAAATGACCACCGGCTGCGGACGCCGCTGCCAGTTCTGTCTGCCGGATCTGAATCCGCAGATCGATCTCCCAAAAGACCAGATCATGAAGGCGGTCCGCGCAAACGTGCGCGAAGGCAACAAGCAGATCTCGCTCGCCACCGAAGATATGTTCATCTGGGGCCAGGTCCACACCGATACGCCGTTCTATTTCCCAAATCGTGAGGCGCTTCTCGACCTCTATACCGACATCGTCAACACACCGGGCGTCGAGCACCACGTGCTCAGCCACTCCACGATTGCGCCGGCAGTGGTCGATCCGATTCTGATCAAGAAGCTTTCAGAAATACTGCTCGACAAGAGCCCGATTCACTTGCCATATCTCAGCTCGCATCCGGATAAAAAATCCCTGACGCCGCTGATCGGCCTTGAAACCGGATCAGTCGCAATGGGCAAGAAGATCATGCCGAGCAAGGGAGTGCCTTTCTCCATCGAAGACTGGCCGAGCGTGGTGATTCAGGGCTTGACCGTTCTTAACGCGAACAACTGGTTCCCGGCGATGACTCTGATAGTGGGCAACCCCGACGAGACAGACGAAGACGTGATGGCGACGCTCGATCTGATCTACGAAGTCGAGAGGCGGGGTCTGTTCGCGTTCTTCATTCCATCGGTGTTCACGCCTCTGCACGACACGCGAATGGAAATGAAGAAGGGCGTGACCGAGACGATGCAGCTCACTCCGCTTCAGTGGCAGTTGATAATGAAGTGCTGGAAGATGAATCTGCGGCCGGGCCAGTACAGTTGGTGGGCGCCGACGGCGTGGCGAGTCGGCGCGCTCGTGTTGTGGATGTACAAGCTAAGAAAGCTGAACGGTCCGAACTTCAAGTGGCCTTTGTTGATGTTTGCCAGCGCGATGTCCGAGAACATGATGGGCCGGCTCGGCAAGATCTACACGGGCAACCCCATCGAGGTTAAGTCCCGCAAGGAGCTGATCGCCGGCTTGAAGCCTCACTATTGGCAGTATCTTCGCGAAGACAACGGCGACCTCCCGGAGGGCTACACGCCACAAGCGCAGGAGAGATATCAAAAGGCGTCCATGACCTTGCCGGTGCTTTCCTGAAGGTTCTGCGTTTGCGTCTTTGCTGAGTCTTTGCGAGTCTTTGCGTGCTTTGCGCGAAACAGTATTTGCCGATTCCTTCCTGAGCCATGAAGGGTGTCTCAAGCTTACGGTTCAAGCCGAGAGAGGTCGGGAACGTTTCTTTGTCAGGTTCAAGTCGAGCAGCTGTATCAGGGCTGGGAAGACGAAAACGGCGAGGAACAATCAATAAACGTCCGGTCAAAAGAAGGTGACAAAAGAAGGTGACGGCGCAGTTGTGATCAGGCTGTCATCTAGATCCGTGACACTCCACGCTGTCGAGACCACAATTTCGGGAAGTGGGCCCAGTCTTTTCATCCATTCCTCGTAGAGCGATACGCGAGAATGAACTGATCGAGCTTCAATTCCCAAAGACCGAATATGATCCAGCGCCAGTTTCGCTTTATTGGTACCCCCGAAGCGCTTCTGGTATGCCACTTCTTCAGTTCCTTGCTTATTACCAAGTTCTCGAGTTTTTATTCTTCCTCCTATTCGCAGGCTGAAGCTGGGAGGAAGATTACTACGATATTGAAATATCCGTCGTTTCGCGTAGATCGAGATGCCGACATCGCTAGGATACTATCCGCATTTAGTAGCTAAGGATGCTGATCTGAGAAACGAGGTGGTGGACCTGATTTATGACATTCGGTGCAAGATTGTTCATGCAAAAGGAGAGGATCACGAGGGCGAGATCGAGCTGCTCCTTCCATTCTCCAAGGAAGCGGAGCTGTTATTCCACGATATCGAATTGCTTCAGCACACTGCGAGGCAAGTCCTAATTTCCGCCAGTAGCCCCATGCGATACTGACAGCGCGCTACGAATGCAACTGATGATGGCCACTTGCTACCCCAGAAAGAAGTGGGCTTCATAGGCCGCATTCTTTCAAACCGCCTGGATCGGTGGGTCGGACGGATCGGCGATGAACATAGCACGTCGCTGCGCTTTGGAGTATTATCTCGCTATGAGCATTGATGAAATCGAATCAGCCGCGCTCAAGCTCGCGGCGAGGGATCGGGCGCGTCTGGCCGAGAGACCTCTAGAAGTTTTGGAACAGTTGTCGGCCGAAGAGAACGCAAAGCTGTGGGCCGAAGAAGCCATTCGGCGCGACAAAGAGTGGGATGCGGATCCTACTGCGGGGCGACCCGCCCCGGATGTCCTGCGTGACGCCTTCGCGAAGCTCAAATGAATGGAAAAGAAGTCTCGTTCCATCGACTTGCCGAACTTGAATTGAATGAGGCCGCGGCTTATTACCAACTCGAGAAGCCAGGACTCGGCGCACGCTTCTTGAAAGAGGTTGACCGCTGTATCGAACTCTCGTCAAACATCCCCAAGCCGGAGCAATCATTCTTGGTGATGTGCGCCGTCGGCTAGTTCGCTGATTTCCTTATGCAGTCTTGTACACGATAAAGCCCGAGGGTGTGCGCATATTGACGATCATGAATCTGAAACGAAGGCCACTCTATTGGGTTGGACGCTCATGACCACCGCAGCTCATCTCTTAAGCACTTATCGAAGTTGTGCAGACTGCCTTCTCGGCCTTGTTCGCCGCGAAAGCAGTCTGCATTCTGATTAAGTGATCATTTGGTTAGGAGCATTGGCATGTGTTGAAATTGAAGAACCCCCCAGCCTGGCGACAACGCAATGCAAAGAACGGATCGCACGCCGGTGGAAAAGGTCCCAGATTGACGGTGCGGCAAATCCGGTTAGCCTGAGAAAGAGGCGCCGGAAAGTCTACACGAGCCATTTCTCCCTGAAAGTCCCAGAAAACGGGCGGCTGGCATTTGATCTCATTAGGGTAGTTCGTGTAGTAATGCCCGTACTCGTCGCTGTAGAACTGGTACAGGGGGAACCCTCTATTGTCTCCGGGAGGATATACATACCCCGCAACACCGCCGTACACGTAATCATTCCCGTGCTCGGTATAGACGATAGAGTAGTAGAATCCCTTCCTTGTACTCCAACGGTGGAGCGCGACTTGTCCGGCCAGCGGCTGCGTGGATATCAACCCAACGTTTCCGTCGGGCATCGGGAATCGTCCGAAGCCGTCCGTCTCCCAGGGAAACCAGGTTAGATAGGTCTGAAAATCATAACCATTGTTTCCCATCTGTCGTCTGAATTCCGCGCTGGAGACAGCATTGACATGGTTGAAGACACAATCACCCTGTCGGTCCCAGCCATCACACCAAGTGTGTCCGTCACCGGTGTAGGTCCCACCGCCACCGCCACCACCGCCGTCATCACCTGGGTCACAGTCATTACAGATCAGAGGTTTGATTTTCCTCTTGTCTTTTTTGGCCTTGCGCGACCTGGCTTTTTGCTCCTGGACGACCTCAGTCTTGTTTTTGCCGACCTCCACCTGGCCTTCGTGACCGACGCGCTGTTGCGCTCCGGCCGCAGGCTGAGAAAGAGACGGTCCGACGAAAGACAGAAGCACAAGAAGACAGACCAACGAAACCTTTTTCATAACTCATCTCCTTAGTGTTCATGCGGACACGAACGGTTATGCCGTCGTCCCAGTGTTTGTTGATTGACTATTGAAAGTTCGTCGGTCGAACTCTGACGATCGCTTCCATTATCTGTACAACAGACGTCCGGGACTCGGGGTTGCCGTGGGACATGGAAACAAGTGTTAATGTCAAACTAATGACACACTTACTCCAGAAGTCAACATCGACAGCCATCTGCTCGCAAAGGACAGCTAACACGCAAGCTGTGAGGTAAGAGATAGATTTCGAGCACAGCCTCTGTGTCTTACCCCAAAACACTAATATGGGTTGTGAGGTTTTGACGGTCTACTTAATGTCTCGCCAGCGTGGAGCTGTTTCGGGAAAACCTGTTCAACGCTCTGTGACCCGTCCAACTCTCAGCCTCGACGGGACGGTGCTGTATTCAATCAATTCTCCAAGTCACTTGGGGGATGCCGTTACTCGTTGGCGATTATACCGACGGCGAGAAAACAAGTCTTTGGGTGATTCTTAGTGAGTTCTTAGCAAGTTCTTGGCTGATGAGCGGACACTGGAGCGCGCCAACGAATTGTGCCCTTTTTCGTGTGGCTCGAGTGGGACGGGGGCCGCCGCTTCTCTGTCGGGGTCTTGATGAGTGGGTGGCAACCCGGCCGATCTTGCAACGGCTAGAGTCGTTCGCCATCAGTTACAAGCCCGATTCGCCGCAAGAGACGAACGAACCTCGGGTCTGATCGAAGACGGTCAAACATCGGCCACACCTTTAGCCAGATCAGCAGTCCGGAGCGTTCCGCATAAGCCTTCTCCAGCCATTCCATCGTCTGATCTACCCGGTCCTCGAAACCGGCATAGACAACGGCAATTGTGGCGCACGAAACAAATTGTCGTCGCGACAACTC
This sequence comes from Blastocatellia bacterium, assembly GCA_035455165.1. Lineage (GTDB taxonomy): Bacteria > Acidobacteriota > Blastocatellia > UBA7656 > UBA7656 > Onstottus_A. The sequence goes on along the minus strand of DATIFP010000166.1, from coordinate 4,365 downwards.
AAACAGCTGGTCCAGAAGCTTTTCAGCCTTCGCTCTCGCGCCAAAGGAAGCGTGGCAGTGGCCGAGTCCAGCCAGTGTCCATGAGTTTTCACTGATGGATCTGGCCCTTTCCAGTTCGGCAATCGCTTCCCCATACATCGACTTGCGCTCGTAACACATTCCAAGGTGGAGGTGCGCGCGAAAGAAATTGGGTTCCAGCTCGAGCGCGCGTTCCAGATGTTCGATAGCGAGATCGTAGCGGCGTGCCCAATACAAGTTGAGTCCAAGATTTGTATTGATGATAAGCGAGAGCGGATCTAGATCTCGGGCCTTCTTGAGATCTGCCAGCCCCTCATCAAATAGGCCCATCGACACCAAATATTCACCATGCCACTGATGCGCTGTCGGATAGGTTGGGTTAAGTCGTACGGCTTGCTGAAAATCCGCTTCGGCTGCCTTCCAATCCCAATCATAAATGAGTTTTATCTGACCCAAGGACGCATAAGCTTCCCCGAGCGATTCATCTAATCTAATCGCCTTCATTGCCGCCGCCTTGGCTTGAGGCATGATCTCTCGTGGATTATCCGCTCCGAATAATCCCAACAATACGAGGCAGTCCGCTATTCCGGCATGCGCCAGGGAATAGTTCGGGTCTTCAGCAATTGCCTGCCGGAAATATTCAACTCCTTTTTTCAAATCCTCGATGGCTCTTCTGGCCCAGGCGTATCGTCCTTTGAGATAAAACTCGTAGGCCTCCCGGTTCTCCGTAAAGCGTTTTGTTAGTCTTTCCTTCTGTTCGCCGCTCAACCTGAGGCGCAACTTTTCTGATATCTCCCAGGCTAGTTCATCCTGCAACGACAAAATGTCCGAGGACTTTCTGTGATATTGTTCGCCCCAAATCCGAGAACCATCCTCGACGTCGACCAGTTCTGCTCTTATGACAAGTTGTTCTCCAAGCTGTTGAACGATTCCCATCATCACCGCGCGAACTCCGAGACTATTGCCAGCGTCTTGCGGGTCGATAACAGCCCCTTTGTAACGAAAGACCGTACTGCGTGCCATCACTTTCAATTGCGGAAGGCTTGAAAGGCTATTCATGACGCCTTCGGTTATTCCATCCGAAAGGTACTCCATGTTGGGATCATTACTCGCATTAACAAAAGGAAGCACCGCAAGAGAATCGATCACTTTGTCATCGGCCCTTTCCGCGGGTTCTTTAATTGGGGCGACAAAGCGATAGCCTCGCCGTGGAACAGTCTCGATGTAAGTGGGACTCCCGGTGCTTTCCCCGAGAGCCCTGCGCAGAATGAAGATGTGTTGGGCCAGATTGCCTTCCTCCACATACTCATCCGGCCAAACTTCTTTCATCAGAACGTCCTTTTCCACGACCCGCCCGTTATTCCGAACGAGAAGAAGAAGAGTGCTGAAGACCTTTGCCGGTAGCGGCACCAATCGGCCTTCGCGCAGAAGCACCCGCTCACACGCATCCAGGCGGAAGGCGCCAAACTGAAAGTAATCGTTACCTCGCCCCATACCCAGGTTCAGTTTTAGCTAACTGTGTTGTCCTGGTCAACTCGGCGCTCCGGCGTGGTTAGCATTCTTCCGGGAAACAGAGGATTAGCCGGGTTATTTCGGCTCGCCCAAACTTGCGAACCGAACAAAGTATGCGAAAGGCTGGGGTGCGGCAGCCAGGGAAGCGATTCGTCTTGCAATGAGGATCCTCGATGGAATGGATGACGGTCAGATAACGCGTTTTGGCGACAATATAAAAAAGAGCGCGCCGGCGTCATTGCTCGACGAAGCCTCACTGAAGCACGACGCTGACATAAAGCGAAAACAGGATGATTGGCTTAAGAAAAATGATTTGCAACAGCCAGTCTTTTCACGCCATCAGCATCGCGTCCATTGCGAGTTGTCGGTTAATGTTTCGAGGCATCGCCTTGAAGATTTCTTCAATCTGATCCACCCAATCTGTAATCTGCTCGATCGTCAGCTTACCGGCTACTATCTCGAGACGCTCGATGATGTCCGCGTTCGTCAATGCTTCCGCACCGGCGCTCAGCTTCAGGTAAAGCAGGTCGGACAGCAGGACCATCATTGCGTCGAGATGATGTTCGAACTCATCCTTCTCGAGCTTGCGGCCAAGATATTCGCTCGCGCTCAGAAGCTTGTTGACTTCTCGGCTTAGAGCGAGCGTCTCAATCAACTCCAGCATCCTGTCGCGACTCTGCCTGTAAGCATCAAGGTTAATCTCGAGAGCGTGGCCTATGCTTCCCCGTGCCAGGCGCGCGAGCAGTCTCGCCTCTTCGGCTGGCCGGTTCGCCTTCGTCGACAGGTGTTCTTCAATCTCTCGCGCAGTGAGTCCGGCGAAGTTCAAAATCTGACATCGGGAGCGGATGGTGTCCGGCAGTCGATACGGGTTGGCGGTCACCAGCACAATCAACGTCGATTCGGGAGGCTCTTCGAGGGTCTTTAGAATCGAGTTCGCAGAAGGCAGATTCATCCGGTCGGCTTCGTCGATTATGCAGACTCGATGGCGCCCTTCATAAGGCTTGTACTGTGCATCGCGGGACATGTCGCGCATCTTGTCGACCTTTATGAAGGTGCCTTCATTAGTAAAGGTCTGCACGTCCGCGTGCTCGCCTCCGGCGATTTTCCTGCATGGGATGCATTTGCCGCACGCGTCGCCGTTCGACGGTCGTTCGCAATTGAGCGCCTGCGCGAGCGCGATTGCAAACTGGTACTTGCCAACGCCGCGAGGTCCCGTCATCAAGAGCGATTGTCCGATTCGGCGTTCGGCAACCGCGCGCTGGAGCAACTTCTTGATGCGTTCGTTTCCGATTAGCGAAGACAACGGCATACTGAGGTTAGAGGTTACAGGTTACGCGCTACAGCGTAAAGCGAAGCGGAAAGGGTAGCGAGGCCGTCGAATGCCCGACGGGTGGTGCTGAGCTGCGCCTTGCCCGAAGCGCGTACTTCTCTGTAACCTGTCCCCTGTAACCTGTTCCCTGTGACCCGAATGCTGAAGGACTTTCTCGAATCGCGGCTCAAGAAATGGAAACGCCTCGAAGAGCTGACCGCTCGAGCTTCGCGGCTCAGGCTCAGGAGTCTGTCTGGTGAAGAGGTACGCGAGTTTGGTCAGCTCTATCGGCGAACGGCTGCCGATCTCGCTATCGCACGCGAGGAAGTAAGCGACCAGCGGCTTGTCAATTATCTCAATCACCTGGTCGGCCGCGCTCACGGAGCAATTTATCGCAGCGAGTCGTCCGGGTTTGGCGTGTTCGTTTCATTCTTTCGCTACGAGTTCCCCGCAGTTTTCAGGAAAGTCTTCCCTTACACGCTGACGGCATTCCTGGTCTTCACTCTCGCAGCCGGGTTTGCCGCCTCGGCTTGCATACTCGATGAAGGTTTTGCCGATCGCATAGCGCCGCAATTAAGACAAGATATCGCCGCACATCGCAACTGGACCGAACCGGTAAACAAAGCGAATCCACTCGCGGCAACTTCGATTCAAACCAACAACATCGCGGTGACGTTCTATGCGTTTGGCGGCGGGGTGTTCGCGGGAGTCGTCACCTTGTGGGTGCTTGCGCAAAATGGATTGCTGCTCGGAATGGTCCTGAGCTTATGCTTTCGGTATCGGTTCTGGGAGATTCCGATCTTCATCAGCGCTCACGGTGTGATTGAGTTGACGGCAATCTTTATTGCCGGAGGTGCGGGCCTATTGATCGGCGAGGCTTTGTTGATGCCCCGTGACCTGAGACGTCTGGACGCACTGGTGATCAACGGCCGGCTGGCGATCAAGCTGATCCTCGGTTGCATCCCGATGCTGCTGATCGCGGGCCTGATCGAAGGATTCATTTCGCCCGCGCACATTGCGCGCGCGTACAAGTTCTCGATCTCCGGGATGAGCGCGCTGTTGATGGCGCTGTATTTTTTGAAAGCAGATCCGCGGGAAGGAGGATCGCTGTGAGGCACTGGAGTGGTGTTTGTGCCAAGGTCAGCAACGCAATGAGCATTGTTGTTCTACCTCTGCTTATTGTTTTGCTGATAACCTGCGGACAGAAATCGCAATCCGAAGCCGAGCTAAGGCTACGTCATTATTTCGATCTTCCGCGGGCAGCATCATTTCAATCCAAGCCTTCTCTACTGTTGACAAAGCTTCCGATTGGGACTCCCGAGGAAGAGATTTACGACTTTCTGGACAAGAGCGGAGTAGGTAACGACGGACTCAGTTCTTATTATCGGGCAGGGGAACGTGATGAGATTATCTGTCGCGTTGAATACCACGTGAAGGCGGGCGGCTTGGTCAAAGAGAGTTTTGGGGTATTCCTGCAACTCGATAATGACCGAAGATTAAAGAGTGCCAAAATTGAAAGATGGCTT
>DATIFP010000165.1:0-2384 GCA_035455165.1 Blastocatellia bacterium | reverse complement strand
GTGACTCCTATGGCTGCGATTTTCTACGAGAAGCTGGTTGGAGAGGAGCCGATCAACGACCCCTCATCGGTTTATCTGTTCCAGGACCACCTGACCTTTCTGGACGACGTCATGCCGCCCGAGCGAAAGGCGATGGGCTTGCTTGATCTCGCGCACGAACTGGTCCGAAAGCAGGAGGCTTTTGCGAAAAAGCAAGGCATTCGACTCCACGGCGCGCAGCCCGATCGCAGAGGGTCAGAGGGCATTTGTCACAGCGTGATCCTGCAGGACTACGCGCTACCCGGAAAAATCATCATCGGATCAGATTCGCATACGCCGCACGCCGGGGCCGTCGGCGCGATCGCGTTTGGAGTGGGCACCACCGACATATTCAACTCGTGGATCACAAAAGACGTGCGGGTTCGCGTGCCCGAACAGGTCCGCGTTCGCGTCTCGGGTCGCAAACCCGACAACGTTACGGCAAAAGACTTCATGCTCGCGATTCTTCGAACTGACTTCGTTCGCAACGGCGACGCCATCGGCAAGATAGTCGAGTACACCGGCGAAGCAGTAGCCGGTTTGAACATCGACGAAAGAGCCACGATGACCAACATGGCCGCGGAGGTTGGAGCTTTCACGGGCATCGTCGCCGCAGATGAGAAGACAGTGGAGTTCCTTGTCGAGCGCGGTGTGCCTCGCGCTCAGGCTGAAGCGATGTGTGAGGGAATGACCAGCGATCCCGAAGCCGAATACTCACTGACTATAGACATCAACGCGAGCGAGCTGCGTCCGATGATTGCGACTCCCGGCGATCCGGGCAACGGAATCTTCGTTGACGAGCTGGCATCGCCGGTGAAGATCGACATCGCTTACGGCGGCTCTTGCACCGCGGGCAAGAGAGAAGATCTCGATATGTATGTTCGAGTCTTCCGCGAGGCGCTGGCTCGCGGCCAGCGGGTTCATCCGGACGTTCAGTGCTTCATTCAGTTCGGCTCGGTCGAGGTGAGGCAGTATTGCGAAGAGCAAGGCTACATCGACGTACTGAAAGAGGTTGGGGCGCACATAATTGAGCCGAGCTGCGGAGCTTGCATCAATGCAGGTCCCGGCGTGAGCACGTTGAAGACACAGGTGGTGGTGAGTGCCCAGAATCGGAACTTCCCCGGCCGCAGCGGACCCGGCCAAATGTACCTTGCTTCGCCTTATACGGTGGCCGCCTCGGCGATTGCAGGTCACCTGGTAGAGTATCGGCCCGCTTCTGCAGCTTCAGTGAAATAGATTTGCGATTTGCGGATTGGCGATTTTGAAAATGGGGATTGCGGCAAATGTCCGCGATCGAGAATCGGCAATCGGAGGGTATGGATGGCCAGTCAACCGAAGATCGAAAAGAATCACGGCCTCGATCGCGAGACCATGCTCAAGATCTATCGCTTGATGTACAAGTCTCGGCGAATCGATGACAAGGAGCTTCAGCTCAAGGCCCAGAACAGGATTTTCTTTCAAATTTCCGGCGCGGGTCACGAGGCGGTGCTCGTTGCGGCGGCGCTTTCACTGAACCCTGGCCGGGACTGGTTTTATCCGTATTATCGTGATCGCGCGCTGTGTCTCACTCTGGGTGTGAGTGCGCGCGATATGCTGCTGCAGGCGGTCGGCTCCGCGGACGACCTCGCTTCGGGCGGGAGACAGATGCCCAGCCATTGGGGCAGCAAGGCGCTCAACATCGTCTCGCGCTCCTCGCCGACCGGCACCCAATTTCTGCACGCCGTCGGGTGCGCCGAGGCGGCCTACCGCGCGGAGTTGATGAGTGACGATCCCGCGAAGTTGATCAAGGGCTATCATCCCGAGGGAATTGTCTACGTCTCGGCCGGAGACGGAACTACCAGCGAGGGCGAGTTCTTCGAGTCACTGAATACCGCGTGCAATCTGAAGCTGCCAGTACTCTACTTGATCGAAGACAACGGTTATGCGATCTCGGTGCCGGTCGAGGTTCAAACGGCTGGCGGGAGCATTTCCAAGCTGCTGGCCGGTTTTCCGGACCTCTTGATCCAGGAAGTTGACGGCTGCGATCCCATTGCAAGCTACGAGACGTTGCAGCGCGCGGTTGCGTACTGTCGCGCTCGCCGGGGACCTGCTCTCGTACATGCGCACGTGATTCGCCCGTACTCGCACTCGCAATCCGACGATGAAAAACAATACCGGCCGGTGGAAGAGCTGGACGATGAGACTCGCCGCGATCCCACGCGCTCATTCCCCGCGTTCCTGATCAGCGAAGGGCTCGCGACCGAAGCGGAGATCAAACGAATCTCGGAAGAAGTCGACGACGAAGTAAATCGAGCCGCCGATGAAGCCATCGCGGCGCCAAAACCCGCGAAAGAAACGGCGACGCTGTATGTCTACTCTCCGGACAT
>DATIFP010000164.1:0-4141 GCA_035455165.1 Blastocatellia bacterium | reverse complement strand
CTGGGGCGGCCACGGAGGGCCGCACCTACATGAAATATGGACTCGCAAGAACAAAGTAGGAAGGTACTCGATGAACTACTCGCTGAGCGAGTACTCGTGCTCGATGGCGCAATGGGCACCGCTATTCAAGCGCGTCAATTGAGCGCGGAGGACTTCGGAGGCGCGCAGCTCGAAGGCTGCAACGAGAACCTGGTGATCACGCGACCCGATGTGATTCTAGACATTCATCGCGGCTACCTCGAAGCCGGAGCCGACATCATCGAGACGAATACCTTCGGCGGGACGTCAATCGTACTCGCCGAATACGCGCTTCAAGATCAAGTTCACATCATCAACGAAACTGCCGCGAAGCTGGCCAAACAAGCCGCGGCCGAATTCTCGACTACAGGCAAGCGGCGATTCGTTGCCGGCTCGATGGGGCCTACCACCAAAGCCATCTCGGTAACCGGCGGGGTGACCTTCGATCAAATCATTGAAGCGTTCCACGATCAGGCGGCGGGACTCGTAGCGGGCGGCGCCGACATTCTCATCCTCGAGACCCAACAGGACACTCGCAATGTCAAAGCTGCACTCATCGGGATTTGGAACCTGTTCGACGAGATCGGCTTCAAAATTCCGGTTATGGTTTCGGGAACAATCGAAGCGATGGGAACGATGCTCGCCGGTCAAACGGTTGAAGCGTTCGCAGCGTCGATGATGCACGCCGATCTCTTGTCGCTCGGTTTGAACTGCGCGACCGGGCCCGAGTTCATGACTGATCGCATACGAAGTCTCGCCGCGCTCGCCGAGACTCGAGTTTCGTGCATACCGAACGCGGGTCTTCCCAATGAAGACGGCATCTATCTCGAGACTCCCGGAAGCATGGCCTCGACGCTCGAACGCTTCGTCGATCACGGCTGGATCAACCTGGTCGGCGGATGTTGCGGGACTACACCCTCACACATCCGCGCTCTTTCACAGATGGTCGAAGGGAAACGCCCTCGCGTTCCCGCAAAGCATCATCGGACCCTGTTTTCCGGGATCGACTTTGTCGAAGCCAGCGACGACCAGCGTCCGCTGATCGTAGGCGAACGCACCAACGAAGTCGGCTCGCGCAAATTCAAACGGCTGATCACCGAAGAGAAATACGAAGAAGCGGCCGAGATCGCGAGGCAACAGGTAAAGGGCGGCGCTCAGATTTGCGACGTCAATCTGCAGAATGCCGACCGCGAGGAGCTGTACGACGTCGATCGCTTCTACAAAAAGATGATTCGCCTGGTTAAGACGCCGATCATGATCGACACGACCGATCCGGTCGCAATCGAGCGCGCGCTGACCTATTGCCAGGGCAAGTCAATCATCAACTCGATCAACCTCGAGGATGGTCTCGAGAAGTTTGATCGAGTCACACCGCTCGCGCGCAGGTACGGAGCCGCGCTGATTGTGGGGTGTATCGACGAAGACAAGGAGCAGGCGCAAGCCATTACGCGCGAGCGCAAGCTCGAGGTCGCCCGCCGGTCGGTGAAGCTGCTCACTGATGAATACGGCATCCGCCCGGAAGACATCGTCATCGACCCGCTCGTGTTTCCCTGCGCGACCGGCGACCAGAACTACGTCGGCAGCGCGGTTGAAACCATCGAAGGCGTGCGCCTGATCAAACAAGAGATTCCTCATGTCAAAACGATTCTGGGGATAAGCAACGTCTCGTTTGGTCTGCCCGATGCGGGAAGAGAAGTACTGAATTCGGTTTTCCTCTATCACTGCACGAAGGCCGGACTCGACCTTGCGATAGTGAATTCAGAGAAACTCGAACGCTACGCTTCGATTCCGGAAGAAGAACGGAGGCTTGCCGAAGATCTCCTCTGGAATCGCGGCGAAGACCCAATAGCAGCTTTCGCGGCGCACTTCCGCGGCGCCACTTCCAAGAAGAAACGGAAGGCGAGCGAGCTTCCTCTCGACGAGCGATTGGCCAGCTACATAATCGAGGGAACAAAGGAAGGCTTGATCGCCGACCTGGACCTGAAAATCAAGGAAGCCGCCCCGCTCGACATCATCAATGGTCCGCTGATGGCCGGCATGTCTGAGGTCGGACGCCTGTTCAACAACAACGAGCTGATCGTCGCCGAGGTGCTTCAGAGCGCCGAAGCTATGAAGGCCGCGGTCTCTTATCTCGAACAGTTCATGGAGAAGAGCGCGGACAGCAGTCGCGGTCGAATCATACTTGCAACCGTGAAGGGCGACGTTCACGACATCGGCAAAAACCTCGTCGATATCATCCTGTCCAACAACGGCTATCAGGTGATCAACCTCGGCATCAAAGTCCCGCCCGAGATTTTGATTCAGGCCGTGCGCGAACACAACCCCGACGCAATCGGGCTCTCGGGACTGCTGGTGAAATCAGCCCAGCAGATGGTGCTGACGGCGGAAGACCTTAGAGACGCCGACATCGATCTGCCCTTGTTAGTAGGCGGAGCGGCGCTCTCGGATCGGTTCACAAGAACAAAGATAGCCCCCGCCTACAACGGTACGGTTGCGTATGCAAACGACGCAATGAACGGGCTCGATCTTTTGAATCGCGTGATGGATTCAGGCTCGCGCGCGCGGCTGGAGGCGGAGCTGCTCGAGCGCGACCTGCGCGCGAAGCCCTCCGCGGTTCAACCGGTGTTTGACGAAACAGAACAACGCAGCTCAAGGGTGTCGCTCGACGTGCCTATTCCTCGTGTCCCCGATCTTGGCCGCCACGTCGAAGAGATTGGCACCAGGAGATCAAATTACCAGGAGATCATGGATCTTGACGGCGTTTGGAGTTATATCAACCCGCAGATGCTCTACGGCAAGCACCTGGGCTTTCGGGGGCGATTCACGGACGCGCTTGCGGCCGGTGATGCGAAAGCCCGCGAGCTTGAAAGCCACATCGAAAGCGTGAAAGAGGAATGTCGTCGTGGAGCCATGACGGTGCGAGCGGTCTGGAAGTTCTTCGAGGCCGAGCCCGAAGGCAACTCGATCCACCTGTTTGATGGGTGCACGCAGGGTCCGATCGCGACGTTTCGTTTTCCGCGCCAGCGCAAAGAAGATGGACTCGCGCTGAGTGATCTGGTCTTGCCGGCGAGCTACGACGGCGGCAGGCGGCGAGATCACATTGCGATGTTTGTGACGACCGCGGGCGAGGGCATCCGCGAGCGGGCTGAAGAAGCCAAACGCAAAGGCGAGTATCTGCGATCATATGCGCTACAAGCGCTGGCGCTGGAGACCGCTGAAGCAGCCTCGGAGTGGTTGCACTCCATGCTGCGATGGGTTTGGGGGTTCCCGGATCCGCCGGAGCTTACGCGCCAGCAGTTGTTTCAGGCGCGCTATCGAGGCAAGCGCTATTCGTTCGGCTATCCGGCGTGTCCCGATTTGGAATCACAAGCGGAATTATTCCGCTTGTTGCGCCCCGAAGAAATCGGTGTTCAGCTTACCGACGGTTTTATGATGGAACCCGAAGCCAGCGTGTCCGCTCTTGTGTTTCACCATCCTGACGCCACTTACTTTTCGGTCGGCCCACAGGAACTCGCAGAGGCGACGGCTGATTGAGCTGAATTGTAAGGAAGTCTCAACGAAAGCGGGTCACCAAACTGGTGACCCGCTTTCATGTGAAATCAACTCCGTTGCTTCAAGACTAAGGAGTAGTTGCGAAGCAATCCTTTGTTGGCGGATTGGTCATCGATCTCGCGAGCTCGCTGCGGAATTCTCCGAAGCCCTGCCGCAACTCACCCATATCCACGTCGAACTCCTTGGCGATCTGGCCCAACGACATAGCGTCGTCGCCCGTGAGCTTGCTCAGAATATCGGCGAGTGGCTTATCTATTCTGTCAGCCATAAGGACAGCCGCTACGAACTGCCCGAAAGGAACATCCGTGAGGCCCTCAAAGAGGTCTTTCAGTTCCTGGGCGGTACCGACGTCAGTCGTGTGCGCGGCAAGAATGCAAAATACGACGTCGCGCCCGAGCGCATCGGCCGCCTGCTCAGCCTTAGCTGCCAGCTTGTTCGCGTCCTTATTGAGTTTCTTCTGATCTTTCTTGGTGCTTCCGGTCTGGCTTCCGCCACTGCCCTGGCCGCCACCTCCGCCCTGGCCACCAGTTCCCTGGCCACCACCGCTTCCCTGGCCGCCGCCACCGCCTTG
>DATIFP010000163.1:0-52062 GCA_035455165.1 Blastocatellia bacterium | reverse complement strand
ATATCGAAGCGTCTGCTTAATGGAGGCAGAATGGACGCAGAAAAAATGTGGACGCGATCCAGCATGAGAAGTTCTCGATCGATGGCGTTGTTTGATCGCTTATGAAGCCGAACGCGGTGCCAAGGACTCTTAGTCTGATATTGCTCGTTGCGCTGATAGTCGCGCCGTTTGCGCATTCTTCATTTGCAACGACTCCCATTCCAAACTCTTCGGCTCATCGCGAGCGCCTTGTTCCTCTGAGCGCTCGTCCCGTCGTGGGCGACTTCGATGGAGATCTGCGACTCGACCAGGCAGAACTGCATTTGGCGGGGGAGCACCGTTGCATTCGCGTGCGATACGGAAACTCACGCGAGAACCACCTCGAGTTCCGAGCGCCGGTTAACGCGAACGGTGCACTGCTGGCCCGGGACATCAACCGGGATAGTAAGCCGGACCTGATCTGGATATCTTCCGCTGCTTCTGAATCGGCAGTTGTTTGGCTCGGTGACGGAACCGGGCTTTTTGCCGAAGCCACCGGTGGCGACGCCGACGCGCTACGCGATGAGTTTTTTGGCCACCCCAACCTCACCAACGACGGCGACTTGACGGAAGAGCAAGTCTGCCTGACAACGGATCCAATCTCGTGTGAACCGGCGCGTTCGGCGAACCTCGATGATGAGTCTCTTGACGCTTCGTGCAACTCATACGCAGATCAGTCCTCTGATCTCGGGCCCTACCTCTCTTATCTCCGAGAACGCGGACCTCCCTCACTCACTTCCTTCTGATCAAGTCGATTTGAATTGAAAGCTGGTCTGGCGCCGGACGGAAGCTGGCTCCTTGCTTCGGCGGAGCGTTTTGTCCGGAGCGAAAACAGCTTTCTCACCAACTGAACCGGCAAAGTTTAAAAAAGAGCCCTGAGGAGGTGTGACTATGCTCTTCTGCTCGAACAGCTTCGGCTGCCGCATTCTGCTGACTCTGTTCTTCTTGTGGTGCCTGGGTGGCACACTCAACGCTCGCCCGTCGCTTCCAACCCAGGAACAAACGAGCGATGATCGACGCGAGCTCAGAGACTTTGACAAGTTTCTCGCTGACGATCCGGCTGTTCTGCCGGATCTAAAGAAGGATCCATCGTTAATTACAGACCCCGACTACCTGGCTCGTCATCCGGAACTGAAGAAGTTTCTCGATACACATCCCGGCCTTGAGCGAGCATTCAGTTCAAAATTCAAGGAGCAGCATTGCGACAAGACAACGCCGGCGATCTTCGATCAAGTATCATCGGCCGTCGTCTTCATTCACGCGACCTCGATCAATCCTTACCAGGTGGCCGATCGTGTCGAACACGTCGTCGGTTCGGGGTTCATCTTCGACGCGTCGGGGTTGATTCTCACAAACTCGCACGTAGCATTCGGCCGCCAGTCCCTCATGGTGACCCTGGACGACGGGAGCAGCGTTCCCGCGCAGCTTATCGGCGCAGATCCGATCTTCGACATTGCGGTGCTGCGAATCCCGACTCCTTCGAAGGGGTCTTTGACAAGCCTCAACGGCACTCGCCTCACCTCGGTGGATAAGGTCGTGGAAGCGCTGAAGACAATGGAGGTCGGGGCAATAGTAAACATGAGGGTCTTCAGGGAAGGCAAGTACTTCGACGTGAAGTACACATTGCCCGAGCGGCCGCTCTTGCCGGGAGACGTGCCCGGGCAAGGAGCGGTTGCTCCGCTCGGCGCCGGGCTCGGGAAAACGTTGCCGTGTTGCACACGTTCGGCAAGGCCAACGATACCGCCGCGGAAATGAAGTTAATCGCTTCTGATCTTTGGAATGGCTTGCGAGCGCGCAGTGCGCGCTCGCAGCAGTCAGCGGTTTCGATAGGGCGGCGAACCAGACGGTCACACGCCGGCTCCGCCACAAAGATGATACCGACCGCGGTCGGGTTCGGACTTCGGTCTCAAAGGACAGATGGAGGGAACAATGAGAAATGTGTTCTTGATAGTTGTGACGCTATCCTTGATGGCAATCGCGGGACGAATTCCAGCACACGCGCAAGTCATCGATGCCCTTGAGGCTGACATCCCGTTTGGTTTCACCGTTCGGAATACCACGCTGCCAGCCGGTGAGTACACCATAAAGCGTGTCAACTCTCGCGACGATGTCGTCATGGAGATCCGCAGCGCAGACGGACAATCGAGGATGGTCTTCATGGTAGAGAGCGCTCAAACCGCGAAGGCCCCGGCGCGGCCAGAGTTGATTTTTGATCGCGTGGGTGACCGGTACTTTCTTTCGGAGATATTCGAGGAAGGAAGCACCATCGGCGTGGAACTCCCAAAATCACACGCCGAGCGAAAGCTGGAGAAAGAAGGCGCGATGGTCCAGGTGCATTCCGTAACCGTCCCCGGCGTACTTAACGCCGCGAGATAGTGATTAACTAACCGCGGGGCGAGCGCTCCGCTTTTTTGCCGTTGCGCAGGCGACCCTGAAATCACCTGCGCAACGGCAGGAGGACTCAAATGACAAGAGCCGTGTACGACATCGGAATAGCGGGGCTCAAGGGCATCGGTTCCAGCCTGGCAATGAACATAGCCGGCCACGGATACCCGGCCGCAGCATACGACGCGACTGCGATAACCCTGCGCGCGCTCGGGTTGGAGGTTGAACGAGGGGCTATCGCAACCGCGAACAGTCTCTCGGAGTTCGTTGGACTTCTGAGCCTTCCCCGCACCGTTATAGTCGCTGCGCCGTCGCGACCGGCGGCCGAAAGGCTCATTAATGAGCTAGAGCCTCTTCTGACTTCGGGCGACGTCATAATTGATGCTGGCAACGCCTACTTCAAGGACACCGACGCGCGCGCGAAAATTCTTGGCGCGCGAGGGATCGAGTTGCTCGGTGTGGGGGTTTCCGGAGTGGGGCGATGTGCTCGCGACGGGGTATGCATAATGGCCGGTGGTTCAAGCAGCGCATACGATCGCGTAAGCCACCTCTTGATTCGCATCGCCGCTAAGGTCAATGGCGAGCCCTGCGTCGCGTATCTTGGACCGCGCTCAGCCGGCCACTACGTCGGCATGATTCACAGCGCGGTGGTGCAAGCCGTGACGCAGCTCATAGCCGAGACCTATGACGTGATGAGCCGAGGTTTCGGAATGAGCGATGTCGCAATACAGCAGGTCTATAGTCGGTGGCAGGGGTCTGAAGTAGCCTCCAACCTGCTCGGCCGAATCGCGACCAGGTTGAGCGACAACAAAGGCGAAATAGGGGCCAGGCTGTTTGACCTGCTCGTCGATGAAGCGGACCGCTATGAGAGCGCAAGGTGGGTGTCGCTTGAGGCAAGGAACCTCGAGCAATCAATCCCCACGATCGACGTCGCCGTTGCAATGCTGGCTCTTTCAAGCGTGGAAGAAGGTCTCACGGCTCTGCGCAGAATGCTCGGCGGCCGCCGGCCAGTTCACTACGTCGGCAAGCCTGAGCTTTTGTACGAACAGTTGAAGCGCGCGCTGTGCGTTGGAATGATCGCGACTTTTGCGCAGGGTCTGTCCCTCCTGAGGGCCGGGTCCGAGGCTTACAGGTTCGAACTCTCGATCGAAACTATCGCGCGGATCTGGCGAGGCTCGATTCTGCGCTCACCCATGCTGCAGGATATTTGTGATGCTTTGTACGTGCAACCTCACCTGAGGAATCTGTTGCTGGATCCGCAATTCGAGCATCAGACGGTATCGCGACGAAGCGACTTGCTCGCGGTGGTTCGATTAGCCAAGGGGCTGGGCATTCCCGCGCCGGCGCTCGCCGCCAGCCTGGCGTATTACGAGTCGCACCGAAGGGTCGATCCCATCGTATGCGCACGAAAACAGTGTTCGCCGGTCGAGCATGACGCAGTCACTTGCATCGGCAGCGTGAGCGAGCAATAAATAAGAGTAGGCGGGAATCTCCCCACTTGCCCTGCGTCCTGATCGAGGAGGAGAACGATGAGACACCTCGTACGTAGATATTCGATCCGCATGCCACGTATCCGCCGCGTCACAGCAATCCGACTCACGCTGGTGTCGCTGGGCGCGCTGCTGGTCTCATCCTGCTCAGGCACTCGGGCGAGCAGCGGCAACCGCGACGCGGCCTCACCTGCGGTGCCGGTCACCGCTGCGACCGTCGTACAGAAGACTGTGCCGATACAAACACGAGCGATCGGAAACGTCGAAGCCTACTCCACCGTTCAGGTCAAAGCTCAGGCTGGCGGAGAGCTGACTAAAGTCCACTTCACCGAAGGCCAGTTTGTTAAGAAGGGCGCCATGCTCTTCACGATTGACCCTCGCCCATTCGAAGCGGCGATCAATCAAATCGAAGCGAACATACAAAGGGACGTTGCTCAGGTGAGGCAGGCTCAGGCAACTCTCGCCAAGGACGCAGCCCAGGCAAGGAACGCCGAGGTCGAAGCACAGCGTTATGCGGATTTGCTCGAGAAGGGCGTTGTCTCCAAAGAGCAATACGATCAGTTTCGAACGAGCTTCGAGGCGCTTCAGGCGACGGTTAATGCCGACAGGGCCGCGATAAACAGCTCCGAGCAGGCAGTCAAGGCAGACCAGGCCAACCTCGCCAGCGCCAAACTACAGCTCGCATACTGTTATATCCGCTCACCAATTGATGGCCGCACCGGAAGCCTCATGGTGCACGAGGGGAATCTGATCAAAGCCAACGATGTTCCGATTGTTGTCATCGACCAGGTCGATCCCATTCGAGTGAGCTTCTCGGTTCCCGAGCAGCAGCTCGGCGACATCAAGAAGTATAGCGACGAAGGGACGCTCAAGGTCGAAGCCGTCATTGCCGGTCAGGAGCAGCGCCCGCTAACCGGCACGCTGAGTTTTCTGGACAATGCAGTCGACACGAATACCGGAACGATCAGACTCAAGGGCGGGTTTTCAAATCCCGAGAAGCGGCTCTGGCCCGGACAGTTCGTGAGTGTCGTTCTGACTGTTTCCGTGCAGCCGGACGCCATCGTAGTTCCCTCGCACGCCGTGCAACAAGGACAAACGGGAGCTTTCGTCTTCGTCATCAATCCCGATCTGACGGTCGAATCGCGTTCGGTGGTCGCCGGCCGCTCGCTCGACAGTGAAACCGTGATTGAGAAGGGGCTCAGCCCGGGCGAGAGGGTAGTCACCGACGGCCAGTTGCGTCTGGTCCCCGGCGCAGAGTAGAAGTGAAGAGCGACAACAGCGGGGTGCAGCAATGAACATGGCCGGTTTGTTTATCGGCCGGCCGGTGATGACCACCCTGGTCATGCTGGCGATCCTGTTGTTCGGCGTGATGGGCTATCGGAGTCTTCCGGTCAACGATCTTCCGAATGTAGATTTCCCAACGCTGGTCGTTTCGGCGGCGCTCCCCGGCGCAAGCCCGGAGACGATGGCTTCGTCTGTCGCGCTTCCGCTCGAGAAGCAATTCTCAACCATTGCCGGGCTGGATCAAATGACCTCCAGCAACGGAGTTGGTAACACCCAGATTACGCTTCAATTCAATCTGAGCCGCGACATTGACGCGGCGGCGCAGGACGTTCAAGCGGCCATCGCCGCCACCGGTTCTCAATTGCCCGCGAACATGCCGAGCCCGCCTTCTTACCGCAAGGTGAATCCAGCGGACTCGCCGATCCTCTACCTAACGCTGAGCTCGCCGACGCTTCCACTCTCGTCGGTGGATGAATACGCCGAGACGCTGATTGCGCAACGAGTATCGACGATCAATGGCGTTGCTCAGGTCCAGGTGTTCGGCGCACAGAAGTATGCCGTTCGGGTGCAGCTCGATCCGAGGGAGCTGGCGACTCGGGGGCTCGGTTTGGAGGACGTAGCAACCTCGATTCAAACTGGCAACGTGAACTTGCCCACCGGAACTCTGTACGGATCACATCAAGCCTTTACGGTTCAAGCCAACGGCCAGTTGAACGACGCTTCATCGTATCGCCCGCTTATCGTTGCGTACCGAAACGGGGCGCCGGTCCGTCTCGACGAACTTGGTGATGTCATCGATAGCGTCGAGAACAACAAGACCGCGAGCTGGTTCAACGCCGAACGGGCGATCGTGCTTGCGATCCAGCGGCAACCGGGCACGAACACCGTTGAAGTCGTCGACAACATCAGGAGTCTCCTCCCGACGTTTCGCCAGCAGATTCCTGCCGCGGTCTCTCTGAACGTGTTGTTCGATCGCTCGGAGTCGATCCGGGACTCGGTCAACGACGTGAGATTCACGTTGTTATTGACGATATGCCTTGTCGTTCTCGTCATCTTCCTGTTTCTCCGAAACGTATCCGCGACGATCATTCCGAGCCTCGCGCTTCCGATGTCGATCGTAGGCACGTTCGCCGCGATGTCCATGCTGGGATACACGCTCGACAACCTGTCGCTGATGGCGCTGACGCTGTCGGTGGGATTTGTAGTGGATGATGCCATCGTAATGCTGGAAAACATCGTGCGGCACATGGAGTCGGGGAAGGGTGTCCTCGAGGCGGCGATCGTTGGATCAAGGGAGATCGGCTTTACGATCATCTCGATGACGTTGTCTCTTGCGGCGGTTTTCATCCCGGTCCTGTTCATGGGAGGAATCGTCGGACGATTGCTTCATGAATTTGCAGTGACGATCTCATGCGCAATCCTGATCTCAGGATTTGTTTCGCTCACGCTGACCCCGATGCTGTGCAGCAGGTTCCTTCGCCCGCCGGCAAGCGAACGCCATGGCCGCTGGTACGCGACTTCCGAGAAGTTCTTTGATGGAATGCTGAAGACCTATGAATGGTCGTTGCAATGGGTTCTGAAGCACAAAGTGGCAACGATGGTGAGCCTGGCCCTTGTGATGGCTGCCAGCGCGTACCTGTTCGTGGCAATGCCGAAGGGGTTTCTTCCGAGCGATGACACCGGCCAGATCTTCGCGACTACCGAAGCCGCGCAAGGGATCTCGTTCGATGACATGTTGCGCCATCAAGAAGCCGTGGCCGAGGTCGTGCGGCAAGATCCGAACATCGACTCGTTCAGCTCCTCGGTTGGAGGCGGATCGCTCAACCAGGGCCGGCTGTTCATGCGACTGAAGCCTCGCTCTCAACGCCGCTTGAGCGCGGATCAAGTGATTCAGGAATTGCGGCCCAAGCTTGCGACCGTGCCCGGAATCAACGCGTACCTGCAGAACCCGCCGCCAATACGAATCGGCGGGCAATTGACTAAGAGCCTTTATCAACTCACCCTTCAGAGCCCCGACACCCAGGAGCTCTACAAATACGCTCCGCTGCTGCAATCGAAGATGGGTGAGCTACCCGGCTTTCAGGACGTGACCACCGATCTTCAAATTCAGAACCCGCAGGTGAACGTCGAGATCGACCGCGACAAAGCGCAGTCGGTCGGCGTCACCGCGAACCAGATCGAGAGCGTTTTGTATGACGCTTACGGTTCGAGACAGGTCTCGACCATATTCGCACCAAACAATCAATACAGAGTCATAATCGAGCTTGAGCCGCAGTTTCAGATGGACCCCTCGGCGCTCTCGACTCTCTATGTTCGATCTGCAAACGGGCAGGCGATTCCGCTGGACACGGTAGCGCATCTCATTCGCACCGTTGGCCCGCTGTCTGTGAATCACCTGGGCCAGCTTCCGGCGGTCACGGTGTCGTTCAACCTCAGGCCAGACGTTCCGCTGAGCTCGGCCGTCAGCGAAGTAGAACGCCTCGCGCGCGGGACTCTTCCGCCGTCGATCACCACGAGCTTTCAGGGAACGGCTCAAGCTTTCGAGTCATCGCTTACCGGACTGGGGGTCCTGCTGATCATGGCGGTGCTGGTGATCTACATCGTGCTTGGCATTCTGTATGAGAGCTTCATCCATCCGCTTACGATTCTTTCTGGTTTGCCTGCCGCGGGCTTCGGCGCATTGGCGACGCTGCTTGTCTTTCACAAGGACCTCGATCTGTACGCGTTCGTGGGAGTGATAATGCTGATCGGCATCGTCAAGAAGAACGCGATCATGATGATCGACTTCGCGTTGCAGGCGCAGAGGCACGAAGGCAAGAACGCGTCGGACGCGATTTACGAAGGCTGTTTGATTCGCTTCCGTCCGATAATGATGACGACAATGGCTGCGTTAATGGGAACGTTGCCGATTGCGCTGGGCTTCGGGGCCGGAGCGGAGTCGCGACGCGCGCTTGGGCTTGCAGTAGTCGGCGGCCTCGTAGTCTCGCAGCTTCTGACGCTTTATGTGACCCCGGTCTTTTATACCTACATGGACGGGCTTCAGGCGAGGTTCGGAAGCCTGAGAATCTTTCGAACAAACGCTTCCGGCGAGGGGCGCCGAGAAGAGCAGCTTGCGCCGGGTGATTGAGCATGCTCGGCCATAAAGAAAAGGCCTCGCTCCGAAGAACGAGGCCGTCACTATGCGCCTGACTTAAGGGCTAGAGCCTTTTCACGGCTTCAGCTTGGGGTCCTTTTGGTCCTTGAACCACCTCGAACTCCACGGTTTCGCCTTGCTTGAGCGATTTGTAACCCTCTTCCTGGATTGCCGAGTAGTGCACGAACACATCGGCCCCACCCGGTTGCTCGATGAACCCATAGCCTTTTGCGTTACTGAACCACTTGACCTTGCCCTGTGACATCGACATAGATCCTCCTCCGAGTGTTTCGAGTTTCGCGCAGCCAAGCGGCGACGTCCGCCGTCCGGGGCGTGGCAGTGCGCGCTGAGGACGCTCCTGCCACACGCCCGCCTGAAATAAAAGCCGCAAAGCGACGCTCGGCACGGCACTGTGCGAGCATCCCTTTGCGGCTTCTTTTCAAGCTTTCACTGCGTGCTGCTCAAGACTTCTCGTCGCTCTGGAAAATCTTCAAAGCATCTGCGCGAAGCGGGCCGCATACTATCGAAACGGCTAACCGGAGTCAAGAAAAAACGAGCGGCGACCCCGAGAAGCTCTTAGCTTGTCGTCGCCGTCGTCTCGGCCATATTGCGAGCGACAAGCTAGAGTTTGTCGGACCTCACCGTCCCATCACGTTCACGAGTTCCTGCACCGCAGAAGCCGAACGCTGAAGCGCCGAGCGCTCGTCGGTCGTCAGGTTGATCTGAATGATCTCCTCGATCCCGCGCTCGCCGAGCTTCACCGGTACTCCGACAAAGAGCCCGTTGATGCCATACTCGCCTTCAAGATAGGCGGCGCACGGGAGGATCTTCTTCTTGTCCTTCAGGATCGCCTCGACCATCTCGACCGCCGCAGCCGACGGAGCATAGTACGCGGACCCGGTCTTCAGCAGGCTGACGATTTCGGCTCCGCCGTTCGCGGTGCGTGCGACAATCTGATCGATCTTCTCCTTCGGCAACAGATCAGGCAGCGGTATACCGGCGACGGTCGAGTAGCGCGGCAGTGGGACCATCGTGTCTCCGTGCCCGCCGAGGACGAACGCAGTTACGTTCTCAACCGACACGTTCAGCGCCTCCGCTATGAAGCACCGCATTCGAGCCGAGTCCAGGACCCCGGCCATCCCGATCACTCGCTGCTTTGGCAGTCCCGAGTGCTTCATCGCAATGTGGCACATGGCATCGAGCGGATTCGAGACGACGATAAGTATCGGGTTCCGCGAGTGCTTCATTATCTCGTCTGTGACCGATCCGACGATTCCGGCGTTCGTGCGGAGAAGGTCGTCTCGACTCATCCCCGGCTTGCGAGCAAGGCCCGATGTGATTATCACAATGTCCGAGTCGGCGGTTTCCTTGTACCCGTTGGTGCCGACCAGCCGCGAATCGTAGCCTTCAATCGGCGCCGTTTCGGCCAGGTCGAGGGCCTTGCCTTGCGGCATTCCTTCGATGATGTCGACCAGCACGACGTCGCCGAGCTCTTTATCGACCAGTCTTTGCGCCGCAGTAGCGCCGACGTTTCCGGCGCCAACTACGGTGATCTTCTTTCTAGCCATCATTCCTCCGCGGGTGACTGGACGTTGATCCAGACACGTTCTCTATGTGGTAGTTTTGACTCCCCAGCACGGATGATTACCGAATGAAGCGCTCCTCTTCGAGTAGACCTACGCCGGGATCGCTCATCCATATCGCATTGAATATAAGCCCGACGCTGATCCTTGCGCTGTGACAGCAATCACGCGCCTCTTCACCCAGTCGCTTCCCAGGAACGAAATTCTATCGCACCCACCTGAAGTCGTCTATGAAGGTGGCGCGACAGTCGCGTTTTGACCCTGGAAATTGAGAAGTGTTCGCCACAAAGGCACGAGGACCCCAAGGTTTCGCGAGGTCGGTCCTTGTCGAGCTTCGTGACTTGGTGCCTTCGCGGCAAGAAAGCTCCGCGACCTCAAGACATTCCACGATTTGCACGTGCACCTCTGGCGTGAGAGGCTCAGTCACCGAGCGGAACAACTTGAACGGTTGCGCCGCGAACTTCGTCCAGGAAGCGGTTGATCACCGAACCGCGCAGAAGGACATCCCATCGCGAGCGCGCGGATTGGCCGAATACGACATGAGTTATCCCCTCTTGTCGTGCGAAGTCGATCAGCGCATCAGCGACCCGCCTGCTCTTGAGCTTGATTACCTCCGCCCCGAGCTCTTTTGCGAATCTCACGTTTTCGCTAAGCGTCACGTATACATCGGGGTCAATCCGGCCGGGTTCTTCAATGGGCGTCTCAACATAGACCGCAAACCAGTCCGACGCCAGCCTGCCCGCTATTCTCGAGCCGGTTCGCAACAGCTTCTTGGCGCTCCCGCGGGAGGACATGCACACCATGACTTTCTCTGGTATCGCTGCCTGCTCGAGGCCTTCGCGCTCGCGATAGTCGTGAGCCTTTGCCGCCTGATCTTCGGCAACCTGCCGCAGCGTCAGTTCTCGCAGCGCCGACAGATTTCCTTTTCGAAAGAAGTTAGCCAGCGCCTGTTCAATCTTTTCTACGCTGTAGATTTTTCCCTGACGCAACCTTGTGCGCAGCGTGTCGATCGACACGTCGATGTTCACAACTTCATCGGCGCGGCGAAGGAAATAGTCCGGGATAGTTTCGCGCACTCGAACGCCGGTTATGCGCGCAATGGCATCGTTGAGCGATTCTATGTGCTGGACATTGACCGCGGTGATGACTGAAATTCCTGCGTCGAGAATCTCGAGCACATCCTCGTAGCGCTTTCGGTTCTTTGACCCCGGCACGTTAGAGTGCGCGAGCTCATCGACCAGTACGACCGACGGCTTACGGACGATAACCGCATTCACATCCATTTCCGAAAGCGTGACTCCGCGATACTCGGTGCGACGCAGGGGGACTTGTTCGAGATCGCCAATGAGCGTCTCTGTATCGACGCGACCGTGCGGCTCGATCAAGCCAATGACGATGTCGATGCCTTGCCGCTTGAGCAAGTGCGCCTCTTCGAGCATTTGATAGGTTTTGCCGACGCCCGGAGCGGCGCCCAGGTAAACACGCAAGCGGGCCCGTCCCGCCCGTTCTTGTTTGGCGAGCAGGGACTCGGGACTCGGCCGCTTGGCGACAAGTCGATCAGTTGTCACTTGTTCAGAGACCATCGCATTTTGAGCTCAATGGTTCCATCTCCCTCAAGCGGTTTGGCGAACGCTGGCCGGGCCACCGGTAATCAGCGCAAACGTAAACGTCGAACCCTCGCCTTCGCGGCTCTCGACGCTGACTTGTCCTCCTTGAGCCTCAACCAAACGCTTCACTAGCGCCAGACCCAGTCCGGTTCCGCCCGGTCTGGCTCCGATGCGACTAAACCGGTCGAATATCTGCGGCAGTTGCTGCTCGGGTATCCCTTCTCCCGTGTCCTTAACGCTTATGTAGACCCTTCCGACGTGTTCGGTTGCGTCAATCGTGATCGTTCCGTGGCGATCGGTGTGCCGTAATGCATTGGACAGCAGGTTGTCGAGGATGTGGGCGGTCGCTCGCCTGTCGGCGAACACCCAAGACAAGTCGGGCCAGACGGTGTTTTCCAGCTTAATCTGCTTGTCATCGGCCGCTGCGCGAAAACGTCCGACTGCATCTCGAGCCAGATCGATGGGTCTCAATCGCTCAAGTGACAGCCGGCGAGCCCCTGAGTCGATCTCCGCAAGCTCCAACAGATCGCTCATCAACTCATCCAGTTTGTCTGCGTTATCCCGGGCCAGCGCAACCATCTCCTTTTGATCGTCGTTCAACTCTCCGACGTAACCCTCGCTCACCGCATGAAGCGCGAGCCGCAATGCATTAAGCGGCTCGCTAAGCTTGCTCGACGCAACCGAAACGAACTCGGTCTTCAGCCTGTCCAGTTCCGTGATCGCGGTGATGTCTTCGAGCAAGGTAACGGCGCCGAGCATGCGGCCTTCGCTGTCGCGCATGGGGGTCGCGCGCACACGAAAATTTCTCTGCGCTCCGTCGATCCGAATTGGCACCATTGCCTTCTCGCCTTCGGTCGCAACGGGCCGCTGCATCGAAACCGCCTCGTGCACCGCCCGCAACACCGACTCGCCGCCGGCGACGTGTTCGAGATTGACTTCGCCGTCCGCAGAACGAGAGCCCTCGAACAACTCCCTGGCCGCTCGGTTGATCTTGATCACGTGGTCGCGCGAGTCCGTGACGATCACCGGCTCACCCAGCGAGTCGATCACCGCGTCCGATTTCTTCTGTTCGACCAGGAGTCTCCCGTAGTCGGACTTGCGCAGATCGCGCAAGCGAACGAGCATTCGGTTGAACTCATTTGCGAGCATTCCTATTTCATCCTTCGAAGAAACCTCGATATGCTGATCGAAGTCTCCCTCGCCTATCCTCTTTGCCTTCTCCGAGAGAAGCGAGATGGGATCGACGACATACGTCGTGAATCTCCAGGCGAATCCGAACGCCAGCACAAAGCCCAAGGCGGCGACAATTGCGGTTGAAACTTCCGCCCTCAACGATTGGGCTTGCGCGCGCTCGCTGGCCGAAACCATCGCTTGCTGGTTCAAGTGCAGCAAGTCATCCAATCTGCCCTTGATGCCCAGAAAAGCGGGTTCCAAACTCTCGAAGTAGATTTTGGACTGTTCCGCCGCCGAGAAGCCGCGAGGGTTATTCAGAAACCGATCAATCTGCTTCTTGTAGGCAGCGTATCTGGTATCGATCTCCCTGACGATCTGATCTTCGCCGGGCTCGGTGATGTTGTCCGCGGCCACGTTGAATTCTTCCTCAAATTTTTCGCCGTTCTCCGCAAACTGCCGTCGCGCCTTCTCGGTGTGGGAAGCGACGAAGAACATCGCCGAAGAATCGATTCGCTCAAGCGCCTCTTTCATGTTCTCGGCTGCAAGGATGCTCTTGTAGTTATTGACCAGAATCACATCAACCGAGCGGCCGAGATGAACCAGGTGATAGATCGCCCACCCGCTCACTGCGAGGATTATCACGATAAGCAGCGTGTAGCTAAGCGCGAGTTTTCCCTTCAGGCTGTTCATTGCAAAAGTCGAGGTAACGACAGATGAACGCTGATAAACCCAGACCTGCCTGCGTCCTCCTCCAGGTTCTATCTTTGAACAACCACGTTCATCTGTGGTTTCCTTAATTCATCGAGCTCGAGATTCAATTCGAGGACGTTCACTCGCGGCTCACCAAGCAAGCCGAACTGTCGCCCTTCTGTGTGCCCGCGAACAAGCTTGCGCAGCTCATCTGCGTTCATGCCTCGCTCTTTGGCGATGCGCGGAACTTGAAACTCAGCCGCCGCCGGGGTGATATGCGGATCGAGCCCCGATGCTGAAGCGGTGACAAGGTCGATCGGTATCGGCGCCGCCGGATTCTCTTCTCGCAAAGATTCTGCCGCCGTCTTTACGCTGTCCATCAACCTCTGACTGGTCGGTCCAAGATTCGTTCCAGCCGAAGCCGTAGCGTCGTAGCCGCTACCGGCCGCCGAAGGCCGTGAATGAAAATAGCCGGGTCCGGAGAACGGCTGGCCGATCAAGCTCGATCCGATAACCGTGCCGTCTTTTTCGATCAGGCTACCGCCCGCCTTTGCGGGAAACATCACTTGGGCGAGTCCGGTCACCACCAGGGGATAAACAATCCCGAGCAGCACCGTGAGGACGACCGTCATTGCGATCGCCGGATAGATTTGTTTGAGTATGTTCATAACGGCTTTACCTTACACAACGGCTTTGCGACCTTTGCGGATCTTGGCGTCTTTGCGCGAAATCGGTGCCTCGCATTCTGGAATTTGTTTTCGCGCAAAGACGCCAAGATCCGCAAAGACGCAAACGTTTCACGCCAGCCCCAAAACGTGAACGATCACGTCTATTATCTTGATCCCGATAAACGGGATGATGATTCCACCGAATCCGTAGATCCACAGATTTCGTCGAAGCACCGCGGCGGCGCCCATCGGCCGATACTTTATGCCGCGCAGCGCAAGCGGGATCAGAGCGACGATGATCAGCGCGTTGAAGATCACCGCCGATAGGATCGCCGATTCGGGAGTCTCGAGCCGCATGACGTTGAGCGCCGAAAGGGGGCCAGACTTCGAGCCCGCCAGAGCGTACAAGGTCGAGAACATCGCCGGGATGATCGCGAAGTACTTCGCGACATCATTAGCAATCGAAAATGTCGTCAATGCCCCGCGGGTCATCAGCAACTGCTTTCCGATCTCGACGATCTCGATGAGCTTGGTCGGGTTCGAATCGAGATCGACCATGTTGCCCGCTTCCTTGGCCGCCATCGTTCCGGTGTTCATCGCGACCCCGACGTCTGCCTGAGCCAGCGCGGGTGCGTCGTTCGTCCCGTCGCCAGTCATCGCTACCAGCTTGCCTTGGGTTTGCTCGCGACGGATCAACGCCATCTTGTCCTCGGGCTTGGCTTCCGCAAGATAATCGTCAACGCCCGCCTCGCCCGCGATGGCCGCCGCCGTCAGCGGATTGTCTCCGGTGATCATCACCGTCTTTATCCCCATTCGTCGCAGCTGATCGAAACGCTCCTTCATTCCGCCTTTGACGATGTCCTTGAGATGAATGATCCCAAGCGCGCGACCCTGATCGGCAACGGCCAGCGGTGTTCCGCCCGACCGCGAAATGCGCTCGACGATCTCCTTCATTTCAGCGGGTACGACGCCGCCCTCGGTGTTGATGAACTGATTGACCGCGTCGACTGCGCCTTTGCGAATCGCTCGGCCGTCGATATCGACTCCTGACATGCGAGTTTGCGCACTGAAGGCTATGAATTGGGCCTCGTGGGCCGCCAACTCGCGACCTCTGAGATTGTATTTTGTCTTGGCGAGCACGACTATCGATCGGCCTTCTGGTGTCTCATCAGACAGGCTCGAGAGCTGCGCGGCATTCGCCAACTCTCTCTCCGAAACTCCATTCATCGTGATGAACTCGACCGCTTGCCGATTGCCAAGCGTGATCGTTCCGGTCTTGTCGAGCAGCAGAGTGTTGACGTCGCCCGCCGCCTCGACCGCCCGTCCCGACATCGCCAGCACGTTGTGTTGAATCAATCGATCCATTCCCGCGATGCCGATCGCGGACAACAAGCCGCCAATAGTTGTCGGGATCAAACAGACCAGCAGCGCGACGAGCACCGTGACCGTCGGAGGTGACGTCGCAGCGAATCCGGCCGCCGGATCCGAAGCGTTGACGCTGTAAATCGCGTACGGCAGCAGCGTGACCACCGCGAGCAGGAAGATGATCGTTAAACCCGCAAGCAGGATGTTCAGCGCGATCTCATTGGGAGTCTTCTGACGCTCCGCGCCTTCCACCAGCGCAATCATTCGATCGAGGAATGTCTCTCCCGGATTCGAGGTGATTCGCACCTTGATCCAGTCGGAGATTACTTTCGTTCCGCCGGTGACTGCCGAGCGATCGCCGCCGGACTCACGAATGACCGGCGCGCTCTCGCCTGTGATTGCTGATTCGTCCACCGACGCCACGCCTTCGATGACTTCGCCGTCGCCGGGTATGAACTCTCCAGCGTGAACGAGCACGACGTCGTCCTTGCGAAGCTGTGGCGCGGGAACTTGCTCGGTCTTCACCCACTCGACCCCGAGGCTGACATCTCCGATGATGCGGTTGCCGATAGTTTCGGTCTTCGCTTTGCGAAGCGTGTCAGCCTGGGCCTTGCCGCGGCCTTCGGCCATCGCTTCGGCGAAGTTCGCAAACAACACTGTGAACCACAACCAGAGAGTCAACTGAACGGTAAAGAGCAAGTTGCCGGTCTGACCTTGCGCAATGTCGCGAATGATCAGCAGGGTCGTGACTATGCTGCCTATCTCGACGACGAACATCACCGGGTTCTTCGCAACCCGCCGCGGGTCGAGCTTTACGAATGCGTCTTTAAGGGCCCGCCTGACGATCGGCGGATCAAACAGTTGTCTCTTTTGTGCTCTCTCTGACATAAGTTTCCAGTGGCCTTGAATCAATCAGAACATCGTTCCCGAGTTCATCAAGTAGTGCTCAACTATCGGCCCGAGCGACAGCATCGGAAAGAACGTCAACGCTCCGACGATCAGAATCACGCCGATGAGCAATAACACAAACAGCGGCGTGTAAACCGGGAACGTTCCCGCCGACGGAGGCACGATCTTTTTCATCGCCAGATTCCCGGCGATTCCCATCATCGGAATGATCATCAGGAAGCGCCCGATCAACATCGCAAGCCCAAGCGTAGTGTTGTACCAATAGGTATCGCCGGTAATGCCGGCAAACGCTGAACCGTTGTTTCCAGTGGCCGATGTGTAAGCGTAGACAATCTCCGACAACCCATGGGGACCGGCGTTGTTAATCTTTGTCGCGCCGTAAGCTGCGACGCTTGACCACGCCGAAAAGCAGAGGATCGACAGAGCGAAGACAAGCACGTATAGCATCGCCATCTTCACATCCTTCGATTCAATCTTCTTGCCGAGATACTCGGGGGTCCGCCCCACCATCAGCCCGGCGATGAACACCGTCAGCACGACCATTACGAGCATCCCATACATGCCGGCGCCGACTCCGCCGAAGATGATTTCTCCAAGCATGATGTTGAGCAGCGGGATCAATCCGCCTAGCGGCGTGAAAGAGTCATGCCAGGAATTGACCGCCCCGCACGAAGCATCGGTGGTGATTGTCGCAAACAGCGCCGAGTTCGCTACGCCGAAGCGAACCTCCTTACCTTCCATGTTTCCGCCCGCTTGCTCGACGCCGCTTGTTTCAACCGCCGCTTGCTTCACTCCATACTGATCAAAGTTCGGATTCCCGCGAGCTTCAAAGTGATAAGCTACGAAGAAGCCGCCTAAGAACAGGATTGTCATCGCGGCAAAGACCGCCCAGCCGTGCCTTTGATTGCCGGTCATCCGGCCAAGCGTGTACGTCAGACCCGATCCGATCGCGAAAATCGCGACGATCTCGAGAAAGTTGGATAGCGGAGTTGGGTTCTCAAAAGGATGAGACGAGTTTGCGTTGAAGAACCCGCCACCGTTTGTGCCCAGTTCCTTGATGATCTCCTGTGAAGCAACCGGCCCCTGGGCGATCGTTTGATCGGCCTGTGTCTCAGTCGTCTCTTCTCCAGTGCCGGCATCTACCTTTGTAAGCTGCTGAGGTTCGACAAGCACGGCATTCGTGTAAGGCTTGAAGTTCTGAACCACGCCTTGCGATACCAGCGCCAACGCACCGATTACGCACAGAGGCAACAGCAAATAAAGCAAACACCGGGTGAGATCAACCCAAAAGTTGCCGATCGTTTTCGCCTCGCGCCGCGCAATTCCGCGAATGAACGCGATTGCCAGAACTATTCCGGTGGCCGCGGACACGAAGTTCTGGAATGCCAGCCCGGCCATCTGAACGAAGTAGCTCATGGTCGATTCGCCGGAGTAGGCTTGCCAGTTCGTGTTGGTGGTAAAGCTCGCCGCGGTGTTGAACGCGAGGCCTGGTTTGACACCCTCGAACTGCTGCGGATTCAGCGGCAGGTAGTACTGAAGCCGTTGAAGTGCGTAGAGCAGCAGCAATGATACAAAGCTGAACATCAGCATCGCCGCCGTGTAAGTAGTCCAGTGTTGCTCGCGGTTAGCATCGACGCGGCACAAGCGATAGATCAAGCGTTCGACCGGGCCAAGCACACGACTCATGAAAGTCTTCTCACCGGAGAAGACCCGCGTCATGTAGACGCCGAGCGGTTTGGTTATCGCAAGCAGCAGCAGAAAGTAGACCGCGAGTTGTAAGAATCCGTTGAGTGTCATCTCTATTCCCACGACCTGGGTGCGCACGCCGCGCGTGCCTGATTCCGCTGGCGACAATTTGGATGACGACGGTCACCACGCTAGTGCATCGCAACCAGGCACGCGATGCGTGCGGCTCCCAAGGGCACAAGTTCAAAACTTCTCCGGTTTGAGGAGCGCGTACATCAAGTAAAGGAGTAACAGCACAGCGATGACCCCGCTGATCAAATATTCTGCGTTCATTTCGTTCTATCTCCGCCAGCCTTCCACGCACGCGGAAAGACCAGCGCGGCATACATTACAAGGAGCAACAGAGCGGCGATTAACATTCTTTGAGGTTCCATACACACTCCCTCACACACGCTCGCAAAAGCGCACATACCAAAGTGAAATCGCAAAAAAAACAATCACAACCACAATGAAGACGATATCCAACATCCCTGGTCCCTCCTCGGCCTCGATCCTACCACGAGCCCTCCTTGCGTCCGAACCACCAGATCAGCCCCAATGTTGCAGTGTTCTGTTCCTTCTTCAGAAGGCCCGGAGTGTCAGTCAGAAAGAACGGCTGTTCCGACAAATCGCGACGCCATTCGGCACGCAGCAGGAAGCCATCGGCGACCTTGTATTCGCCAGTCAGGGTCGTTTCCTTCAGCGCCTGCGTAAACCCGCTAAACAACCCGCCGCGATCGGAGAGATACTCTGCGCGACCGGCAATGGCGAATCTCGGCGTGAACTGATATCGCGCATAAGCGACTCCGCCACTTATGCGCACGGGTACAGAAAC
This sequence comes from Blastocatellia bacterium, assembly GCA_035455165.1. Lineage (GTDB taxonomy): Bacteria > Acidobacteriota > Blastocatellia > UBA7656 > UBA7656 > Onstottus_A. The sequence continues at coordinate 33,197 of DATIFP010000163.1, read as the reverse complement.
GTCTTGCACACGATTGATGACATAGTCGCCTTCGCCGGCGAGAATCAGCCTGTCGGTCACGTTCCAAGTCGCATAAGTATCAAAGATGTGCAGCCGCCCGTTCGGCACGGGACGAATCACGTTTGTTGAAAGTCCTGGCTGCGTTGGCAGACTCGGAATAACTGGATTCAAATCCGGTACGAGGCCGCGCTGTTCCTGGCCGACGTAGTAATTCACCTGCCACGTAACTTGTTTGACCGGCGTCAGAATCAGCGCGAAATGCTGCGACTTGAATCCGTTGAAGTCCTCCGATTGTTGAACACCATTTATCAGGTGATATATCACGGTGATCTTGTCATTGACTGGATACTTCGCGCGAAGACCGAGGTGATAGAACGGAAGAAAATTGAAGTAATAGGACCGCGAATAGTTGTAGTCGTCCTTGTTGTAGTTCGTCTCGTAGCCGAGGCTGCTCGCGAACTTGCCGAAGTCGAGCGTGAGACCTTTGCCGATCGGCGCCGCGTACGTTCCGAAAGCTTGCCACACCGGGCGAAATGCCTGAGGGCGAGGCTCGTTTGCCGCGCCGCCTTGCACCGTCTCGGTTGCCTGGCCAAACATCAAATCGAGACGGGCACCGAAGCGCCGCCCGGCCTCTACCTTGGGCGCTTGCTCAATTACTACCGTGGCCTGATTCAAGCTGAAGCTGTTGCTCTGCACGTCGTATGCGCGAAGCAGATTGATGCGGCCGATGGGTTTGTTGAAATTGTAGCCGTAGTAACCGTCGAGCGTGACGTTGAAAGTTGTGTCTCGTAGGAAGTCGAGCACTCCTCGGTCTTCTCTGCTTAGCGGCGACTCTTGTTGGCCGGGACCGCTCCGTTCGGCCTTCAAAACCGCGCTCGCACCGTCAGTCTTGCTCTCTATCGGCCGCATAACTGTACTCGCGGGTTTCGCTGCACTCCGGGACTCCAATTCGGCCAACCGTCGCTCGAGTCTTTCGATTCGATCGAGCAGCATTCGTTCGCGTTCCGCCGACTCGGGAGATTCAATGAGCGGCTTCGAGCCCATTGCGCTTGACGCAACGTCCGCGCTATTTTTCATCGTTTCACTCCCTCCCGTGAGCGCAGGCGTGCCCCCTGCCTGCTCGCGCGGCAAGACTCGATTCGTGGGGCCCGATTGTGCCAGGGCGAATGGCACAAACAGAATGAAGGCGATGCTTGTTGCCAAAGGGTATCTTGCGCACGTGGCTTTCATTGAACCGCAGCCTCCTCGTTTGACGCCTTCGACGAGCCCGACCCTAGATTCTGATCCGGAGCCATCAAGATCCACGCTTCATCGCGGGTCGGTTCACTCGCCGCCCCGTCGTCTCCAATCACCCTCCTTGGTCCGTGGTCAGGTTGCTTGTGGGTCGTCCAAAGCGTGAGATACAAATGCCGGAGCAGGAACAAGAAGATTGTAACAACGAACGCACCTGAGATTCCGAGTATTGAGCTCCTCATGATTAACCTCCAGAGTTTTGCCCGGACAGCGATATCGCCGACGAAAAGCCAGTCACAATCTGAGGTTAACTGCGCTCGCGTAAGATTAGGGTTAAACGTTCATAAAAAGTTTGTAAGCGGAGGATCGCTGGGAGCGCTGCTTCAGCCCTGGCTCGGTAAGCGACGCTCAAGCCGTGTTGAATCGGCCGGAACCTCTGATTACTGCCGCGTAAGCGAGCACTCGATTGCTCGCGGCGAGGTAGTGGTGCATTGGCGTGTTGGTGAGGTCGTTGGCGACTGATTGTTGTCCCGTGAGAGCTCTGGGGAGCAGTCCGGATGGCGACAGCATGGAGCCCAGGGCGAGTCCGCGAGCCCTGGGGGTTGCAGCCCTCTGGGTGCACAAGATGCCTTTTGGTATTCTGTGAGGATAGATGATCGAAACGGGAATCAACACATTGCTGCTGGCAGCGGCGCCTCACGGGCAAATCCTGCTCGCGCTGTTTATTGTGCTGCTCGCGGCTAAGCTTGCCGCGGAGGTTTTTGAGCGGATCAGGCAACCGGCAGTTGTGGGCGAGATAATCGCGGGTATCATCATTGGGCCCGCGGCGCTGAATCTCGTGCAGCCGACCGATGTCCTGGAAGCGCTTGCAGAGGTCGGCGTCATTTTTCTGCTCTTCACCGTAGGACTGGAAACGCGGCCAAGCGATATTTTCAAGGTCGGTCGAACCGCGACCGTCGTTGCGATCCTTGGAGTAGTGATCCCGTTCTTCGCGGGCTGGGGTTTGCTGTCGGTCTGGCCCGGTCACTCGTGGATCGAAGCCGTTTTCCTCGGCGCCGCTATGGTAGCGACCTCGGTCGGCATAACCGCTCGCGTTCTTTCCGGAATGGGGCTGATCAGCACCAGAGCGAGCCGTGTGATACTGGCCGCGGCGGTGATCGACGACGTGATTGGGCTGCTGGTGCTTGCGGTCGCAAGCAGCCTGGCGACGGGGCGAGTCAACTATCTTCACCTGGGGTTCATTGCCGCGCTCGCCATCGGCTTTACGGTGTTGGTGATCGCCTTTGGGTCGCGGGTCGTGAATCGCGTTAGAGATCCAGTCATAAGACTGAGGATCGATCATTCACTCCTGATGTTCGCTCTTGTGTTGTGCTTTGGGCTGGCGGCGCTTGCAAACGTGATCGGAATCGCGGGAATCGTCGGAGCGTTCCTGGCGGGAGTCGCGCTTTCGGAGGCAACCGAAGGAACAAGATTGCATCAACAGTCTCAAGCGTTGACCGAGTTTACCACGCCGTTCTTTCTTGTCACCATCGGCATGAAACTCAACCTTACGATATTCCTATCGCCGGAGGTGTTGCTGCTTGCGACTGCGGTCATCATCCTTGCAATCCTCACGAAGTTGATCGGCTGCTCGCTGGGCGCCGCGAAGATGGGGCGGCGACGCGCGATTCAGGTTGGGGTTGGCATGATCCCGCGCGGCGAGGTGGGAATAGTAGTCGCTCAAATCGGAGTTGCGACCGCAGCGATCGGCGAGGCTGTCTACGGAGTGGTGCTGACGATGGCTGTAATAACGACGCTCGCGGCTCCACCTTTCATCAAGCTGGCTTTCGCCGCCGAGGATCGCAAAGAGCACGGGTCCCGAAGCGACGTTTCGGAAGAGATCGCATGAGACGCGCGCAATTCGTAACTGCGGCGCCGACAATTAGGCGCAGCTTTCGACCGCTGGTGGAAATCACTTCTTCGCATCGTCGGATTAGTCTCGTCTCAGGCCGGATATCTGCTCACAGTGAGTACGAATAACTCCAGGGATCTCAGCGAAACTCTTGCCGAGGGAGGCCGCAGTATCCGCGCGATCTTCCGGCAGGCCGATCGAAGCCTCGATCGTTTCCACTTGATCGTTCCGAGCCTCGCCATAGCTCGTAACTGTTACCCAGGGCTCGCCGGCAAATGTTGCCCAGGCTTTCCGAACTGCTTCGGCGCTGGCTGGATTGAAACGGACCGACAAACGATAAGAGGCCGCCGGCCGCTTGATTCCCGATAGTTTGTTTATGTAGTTCGTCGCCCACTGAAGAGAAAACTGAACTATGAGCACTGTTCCCAATATGTAAGTCGCCAGTTGATACGAGCCCTGGCCGATGGCAAGCCCCATCCCCGCTGCGGCCCACAGGGTGGCGGCAGTGTTGATTCCCTGGATGCTGGCGCCGCGGTGCATAATCACGCCCGCGCCGATGAAGCCAATCCCCGTCACGACGCCGGCGGCGACCTGCGTTGGGCTGCTGCCCGCACCGAAGCTGATCAAGGAGATTAGCCCAAAAGAAGTCGCTCCTACTGACACAAGCGCATTTGTTTTCAACCCCGCATTCTTGTGCCGCCATTGGCGTTCAATCCCCACCAGCGCTCCAAAGAGCGCCGACAACAGTAACCGTGCTGCCATTTCTACGCCGGTCATTGCATACCTCTTCGGATGCGAGCAAGAGTGCCTTTGACTCCGCTATCAGACTCCGGGATCGAAGCGGTATCCGATCCAGGGCTCGGTGAGAATGTAGCGAGGAGCGGAAGGGTCTGCCTCGATCTTCTTTCGTAATTGGCCGATGAACACGCGCAGATACTCGGTCTGCTCGCCGTAGTTTGCTCCCCAGATCGACGTCAGCAGCTTTCGATGAGTCAAAACCTTTCCCGCGTGACGCATGAGGTGGGCGAGCAGCTCGAACTCCTTCGGGGTAAGGTGAATCTCCTTTGCACGGACGGTCACTTTGCGAGTTTCCACATCCAGCCGAAAATCCCCCGCTTCCAAAACCGTTGAAACAACGTCTTCGCTGGAAGGCGCGGGAGCCCGGCGCAAGGTCGCCCGGACCCGGGCCAGAAGCTCCTCCATGCTGAATGGCTTGGTTACGAAATCGTCGGCGCCCGCATCCAGCGCTTCGACCTTTGCGTTTTCCTCGCCCTTGACCGAGAGCACGATGATTGGGACTTGTGACACCAGACGAAGCCGCTTGCACAGCTCGAGGCCGTCCACGTTGGGCATCGCCAAATCCGTGACCACCAGATCCGGATGCCAGTCGTTGAACGTGTCGAGCGCGCTCTCGCCGTCGGCCGCCACTCGCACCTCGTACCCGCGCGTAGTCAAACCGGTGCGCAACACGCGCGTGATTTGCGGCTCGTCGTCTACTATTAGAATGCGCTGGTTCTGGCCCACCGTCCTACCCCACCCCAAGCTTCGCGTCTTCGATTGACGAGGGGCCGGCCGGTCCGCCGCAGCCCGATGCGATCGCTTCTTCTTCGTCGCCAATCGGAAGCGTGAACAGGAGTCGAGACCCCTTGTTCGCGCCGCTCTCAATCCAGATTCGTCCGCCGTGCGCTTCGACTATTCCGCGGGCGATCGAGAGCCCCATTCCCATTCCCGAAGGCAGATTCCTGCTGGTGTCACTCTCGCGGACCGCTCGAAAGAACTTGTCGAAGACGCGGTCGCGCAGCTCAATTGGAATTCCCGGCCCCTCGTCCTCGATGCTCAGTTGGATCGTATCGGCGTCTCCGCGCCGGGCAGCTATGTGAATCCTCGACCCTGAAGCCGAGTATTTCGCGGCGTTATCGACCGCAAGATATATTACCTCGCTCACGGCTCGCGCATCGACCAGCACGACCGGCAAGTCCCTTTCGATCTCGACCTCGATGCGATGTTTGGCGGTAAGTTGCTTGGCCCGGGCGAGCGCCGCCTCGATCATTTCTTCGATGGTACCCCATCGTCGCCCGAGCCTTAACTCGCCCGCTTCGATGCGCGCCAGCTCAACGAGCCCTTCGATGAACCGGTCGAGTCTGTCGCACTCTTCGTTGATCACTTCGAGCATCTCACGCCGACCTTCGTCGTTGAGCCGCAACGGCGTCGAGTCTCGAGGCAGGGGCTTCAGCTCGTCCAACAACGTAGTGACGGAAGCCTTGATTGAAGTGAGCGGCGTGCGCAAGTCGTGAGTAACCGCATCGAGCAGCGCGGATTTCAACCGCTCGCTCTCGCGCAGCGCCTCGGCGTGGCTGGCTCGCTCGAAGGCATCCTGGAGCTCCTTGTATAAGCGTTCGATCTCGCGTCGCCCGGCGGCCGCAATTTCGGCGCGTCGCCTCGCATACGCTGAGAGCTGCCCGGCAACGACCGCGGTGATGAGAAAGGCGACGAGCGCAACCCAGTTATCGGGAGAAGCGATCGTCAATGTGCCTAGCGGCGGGAGGAAGAAGAAGTTGAAACATAAGACACCGAGCACAGCGCTGAGGATTGCGGGACGCGCGCCCCACGCGGTGGCTACGAACAACACGACCAGCAGCATCGCGAGCGCCACCGTCGTCGAGTTTATGTGCGGCCCGAACAGTTTTAGAAGAAGAGTAGCGGCAGCTATTCCTGCTACAGCGGCCAGGTAGCCTGCGGTGCTTCGCTTTAGCGTCCAGGTTGCCACGGCCCTATTCTACGCCAAGTGAGGTTGCATCGGTGAGTTGTTTGGTTTCTCTAGCCCAGGCGTTTAGAGAGTGTGTCCAAACCTTCGTAGTGAGTAATTCATTCGTCTCGTGTGCACCAGAAGCGAATGATCTGGCAAGGGTTCATTGCCAGCAATCTTCAAGCGGCGTCGCCAACCATCTCCAGGAACCGCGCATCCTCACGAACATTCTCGAAATCCGGGTCGCCCTTAGCCCGCAGCGAGTTGATCGCCTTCAGCGGGCCGAGTGATTCTCCCAGATACTTAAGCGCGCGATCTGCGTCGCCCTTAAGCGAATACAGGCAGGCCATGTAATATTTCGTGAACGGATCGTCGCTGCCTTTTCCTAATCGCTGCTCGAATCGCTTGATCGCGCTCTTGAAGTGCTGCTCGGCTTCTTCGGTCATGCCTTTTCTCAAATAGGCCGCGCCGAGCTTCTGTTCGAGCTCGGTCAATGACCGGTCGCGAAGCGCGTGGTCGCTCGACTTGAGAAACTCCAGCTCGCGTTCGTATTCCTGGATCGCTTCGTCGTAACGCCCCTGGCGATAGTAACAGTAGCCCAGTCGCGTGTGGGCCCCCACCACCTGAAGCCCTTCCTTGCCCGAGATGAATTTCTCCTGCAGCTCGATCGCCTGTTTGGCGGCGGCTTCCGCGCGAGTGTAGTTGCCAAGCAGCGTGTGCAGGAACACAAGCTGAAGATAAGAGTACCCGGCTTGAGGGTTGATCGACACCGCGCGCTCGAGCTCGACGATCGCCTCTTCGACCATTCCCTTTCCGAGCCAGTAGGCGCGCGCAAGGGACCCGTGAGCGCCCGCGTTGTTGGGCTCGAGTCTTACAGCCTCATTCATCGCGGCGATGGCTTCATCATAGCGGCCGAGCGTGCTGTAAGCTCCTCCCAGAAATTGGTGCGCGTGCGAGAGCTGCGGGTTCAGCCTGACTGCCTTCTCCGCGAACTCGACCGCCTTGTGCGATAACTCGGGGATGCTGAGGAAGCCGCCCTTAAGATCGTAGGCGGCGGCAAGCGCCGCCCACGCGCCCGCATAGTTTGGGTCCGTCTCGGCAGCCTTCTCGAAGTAATAAATCGCTCGGTCGAGCGAGTCGCGGCTGCCGGTGCGCAGATTGATCATGCCGCGCGAGAAGCTTTCGTAAGCCTCGACCGATTGCGTTTCGTCGGCTTCGATCTCGGAGATCTCCGACGTCCCCAGCTCGAGGTTCAGCCCCTGGCTCAGCTCGTACACTATCTTGTCTTGCAGGTCGAAGATCTCGCTGATCTTGCCGTCGATCTTCACCGTGCGAACGACCTCGCCGGTGTTGACATCGATCACCCGCGCGGTGATGCGTATCATCTCGCCGATTCGCTGGTAACCGCCTCCCAGTATCCACGAGGCGGCAAGCCTGCGGCCGACGTCGATCGCCACTGACTCGTCGAAGTCGTTGAGCGCGCCGGTCTGCAGATCTTTGAGCACTTCGAAGGTGCGCTCGCGACCGATGACCGACAGCCCGCGGACCTTTTTCAAGTCGGATGTTACGGTCTCGGCGATACCCGATCCGATCCATTCGTCGGCGGGCTCGCCGGTGATGTTCGAGAATGTCATCACCGCGACCGCGTTCTCCAGCTTTGATGCTGCCGCGGTTGCATCGGCTACCTGCCTTGTATCCGCCAGCAACGCGGTTGGCTGATGCTCGGTCACCGGGTGAGTGCTCACAGCGGCGGTCCGGTTACTTGTGTCCAGGTCTCGCTGCAGGTTGCGCAGGTCTATATACATCTCGCGCGCGGATTGATAGCGAAAGGACGGGTCCTTCTCGAGCGTTTTGCGAATGATGCGTTCGAATTCCTGAGGCACGCTGTAGTTGAGCCGGGCAAGCGCCGGCGGCTCATGGTGAACTATCCGGTCGATAATTGAAGTTGTGCTCTCGCCGGTGAACGGCAGCTTCGCGGTAACCATTTCGTAGGCGACGACTCCAAGCGAGAAGATATCCGACCGGTGGTCCGCCGCCTGTCCGAGCGCCTGCTCGGGGGCCATGTAGGAGACGGTCCCGAGGACCAGGCCGGTGACTGTCTCCTGTCCAAGTTTTTCTGTTTCGTCGCCGGTGCCGCCCGCGGCCGCGAGCAAATTCCCGGTCACTTTCGCCAAGCCGAAGTCGAGCACCTTGACCAGCCCTCGCTCGGTGATGATCAGATTCGAGCTCTTGATGTCCCGGTGGATTATGCCCAGAGTGTGAGCTTCATCAAGCGCATCGGCGACCTGCATTGCGATATCGATCGCGTCGTTAACGCCCAGGGGTCCCCTAGTGAGTTTGCTCGAAAGCGTTTCGCCTTCGACAAATTCCATCACGATGAAGCTGGATCCTTCGTATTCGCCGAGGTCATAGATCGCGGCGGTGTACGGCGACCGGAGCGCCGAGGCGGCCCGCGCCTCGCGGAAGAAACGCTCACGCCGGTCGGGGTCGTACTGATAGGACGCAGGGAGGAATTTCAACGCAACCTGGCGGCCGAGCCTGGTGTCTTCAGCCACATAAACCTCGCCCATTCCGCCGGCGCCAAGCCGTTTGCCGATTCTGTAGTGGAGCACGTTCCTGCCGGTCATGTTAGACAGTATGATGCGGCAACGAGCAAAGAGCAAAGGCGTCCGATGTCCGACAAACTTCAGTTTGTCGATCTTGCGCCTCACCGTCCGAGCGCCTCTCAGAGAAGATAAACCGAAGTTGGTCGATCTTGCCCTCAGACGTGTACTTCGCCGTAGGCCAATTCGCCGCTCGCCTCCCGATGCTTGAACATCACATAGAATAACCAGCCATAAAATGTGAGGATCAGAATAAGGACAACCGAGCCCGGCACATATCCGATCGAAGCGTTCCGGAACAACTCTCCAGTCGAGTGAACTATCTGTGAAGTCCCCGGAGCTTGCAGAACGCTGGTCGTGGTCTTCAGCAGCCACGCGAGCAGCAGGATCAAGAATAGCCAGATGTAGTTGCGGCGCAAGCGCCGGGCCATCGCCTGAGTGCTGGTAAGGGTGAATCGCGGCAGCCTCAGGTCTTCGCCAAGTTGCGTCATCCAGTGCGATGGGTCCACGAGATCCTTTGGTGCAAACATTCGTCCGTAGTAGTTGCGTTCGACAAGACGCACCCTGCTACGATAGACGTGAAAGAACCTATAGCGGCGCGACTCGATGAACAGCAGCAGGAAGATCAGGATCATTGCAAAGAGCAATACGCCGTGATGCGACTGCGAAGACGAGAGCGAAATCGACAGCATCGCGCCGACGCCGGTTATGGCCCAGTTCGTGGTTCGGTCGAGCCGATCTCGCCAACTCATCATCCTCGCCATCTCGCCGCGATAGTAGTGAGAAATCGCGTTGACGAATTCGACCGAGTTGGTTGGGAAGATGGGTGCCGACGGCTTCGCGGCGGTGTCCGGTCTGATGGTTATATCTTTCTCGGAAATCATAATGGGCCTCTAGGTAACGATTTCGGACGGGCGGCCGCAGAACCGCTCCTTCTCGCCCGTTTATCACAACGCGAGTTCTCAGTTCAAGGCTGTCCGTTTGGCAGGTTCCCAATTTGGTGTGAAGTGTTCAGGGTTCGAATGGAAAGTTCAATACGAAAGGTAGGTGGGACTTAGCGCAAGGCCTCGATCACTGACGCTCGCCGCGAGCGCGACTCGCGTTCTCGGCAAGCACTCGAGCGCGATCCAGCGATTCCAGGGCCTTGCGAAATTGCACATCGTCGGAAAGATAAACCTGATCCCCGGCCTCCGGACCATATGCGGCGGTGATAATCTCGCGCCGCATCTGCGCGCGAATGTACGGGAGGTGAGCGTTGATGCGCTCCTCCGTGAGGTTGAACTGCGGTTTGCTCGAGAGGTGCTGGCGAAACGCCGCCACCAGCTCCTCGGTGATCGGGTATCGGTTCAGATCCTCAGGGGAAACCTTCGAACGGTACTGGCACTCGGCGATTCGGTACTCGCGCATACCCTGGATCTGGCCCGCTACAAGCTGACGCACAAAATCGAATACGCCATAGAACAAGCGGCTCGAGATAGGCGGAGCTTTCACTTCCACATCGGGGGTGATCCCGCCGCCGCCATACACCGCGCGGCCCAGATCGGTGCGCAGCGCGTCGCCGTGCTGGCCGTTAGCAGCAGCCGTCTGATCTTCGGCGCGATTCAGGTAGTAGTCATAGAAAGATACGTTTGCGTAATTTCGCTGAATCGATCGCCCGGTCGGCGTGTAGTACTTTGCGGTCGTCAGCACGAGGCCCGTGCCGCCCCACAGATGGAAGACCCCCTGCACCAGCCCCTTGCCAAACGTGTTTTCTCCAACTATGAGCGCGCGGTCGTGGTCTTGCAGCGCGCCCGCCACGATCTCAGACGCCGACGCGGTTTCGCGGTCGACCAGGATCACCATAGGCATGGTGTCGGGAACGTTGTTGTCGGGGACCTCATATGTGTGTGCGGACGATTCAACGTCCCGACCGCGCACCTCGACTATCTTTTCGCCCGGCGCGAGGAACTTCGTCGAAACTTTGATCGCCTCGTCCAGCAGTCCGCCCGGATTGCGACGCAGATCGAGAATCAGTTGCCGCATTCCGTCCAGCTTGAGCTGGTTCACGGCTTCGGTCAGCTCTTCATCGGTCTTGCTTGAAAACCCGCCGGTCAGCGCTATGTAACCGGTCCCGCCCGGTCCGGCCATGAACGCGTTGCGCACGGAAGGCAGTTTCACTTCGTCGCGCTTGACGCGCACCGTGATCGGGCTGGGCGCGCCGGCGCGCTCGACGGTTATCTCGATGGGTTCACCCTTTTCACCCCGCACGCGATGCATGACCTGCTGGCTCGTCCAATCATCGACCGGCTGTTTGTCGATCGCTATGATCGCATCGCCGTAACGCAAACCGGCTCGATGACCGGGCGCCCCGGGTGTAGCCGAGAGAATATAGACGTGGTCGTAGCGTTTGGCGATGGTGACGCCTATGCCGTAAATTCTGCTGCTCTGTTCGGATTGAACGTCGTCAAACTCTGACTTGGTGAAGAACGCCGAATGAGGATCGAGCTGATGCAGCATCCCTTGTATCGAACTCTTCCCGAGAACCTCGAGATCCGCCTTTCCGGCGTAGCTTTCCTGGATCTCGGCGAGGGCTGCCTTGAACTCGTCAGCTACCTGTTCGGTGAGCTCGGTCTCGGCGTCGGTGACGTGCGCGGGACGCGTGGAACCATAATAGCCGCCGACGAGCGTCGAAACCGCGATCACTCCAACTCCCAACAGCGGCAACGCCCGGTTCTTCATGCTTCCCGTACTCCTTGTGCTGGAATAATACAAGAGGTCAGTGGTCGGTCGCCAGTAGCCAATAGGCGGCAGCAGGCTACGTACCGGGTAGTCAGTAGTTGCATGGGGATCGCCGCTTGTGAATACTCTCTACGGACTATGATTGAAACTGCTGACGTAGTGATCATTGGGGGCGGGATAGTCGGGTCAAGTGTGGCTTTTCATCTGGCAGAAGCCGGCTGCTCCAATGTTCTGATCATCGAACGCGAAGACCGGCAGGGCATGGGATCGACCGCCAAGAGCATGGGCGGCGTCCGCGCGCAGTTCGCCACGCGGATCAACATCAAGATGTCGCTCTACTCGATCGATCTCTTCTCCAGATTTGAAGAGGTGACCGGGCACACCGCGGGTTATCGCCCTCAGGGCTACCTCTTTGTAGCCACCAGCGAGCGACATCTCGATTACCTGAAGGCCAATATGCTTCAGCAGCGAGCTTGCGGCCTCACTAACGTCGAGACGGTCACCCGCGAGGACGTCATCAAGACCGTGCCGCAGCTCGTCGCTGACGATGTAGTTGGCGGCGCCTTCTGTCCGACCGACGGCTTCGTGGATCCCTACAGCGTGATGACAGGTTTCGCCAAGAGAGCGCGAGAACGCGGGGTGAAGACCCGGCTTGAAACCGAAGTGACCGGGATCGACTTGAGGCAAGACCGCGTGGCAGGAGTTCAGACCTCGCGGGGATACGTTTCCACCAGTTCGGTCGTGAACGCTTCCGGACCGTGGGCCGCCAATGTCGCGCGCCTCGCGGGAGTCGAAATACCCGTCGAGCCGCTCCGAAGACAGATCGTAAAGACGGAGTCCTTCTCATTACTTTCGTCGAGGCTTCCGATGGTGATCGACATGTCCAGCGGGTTCCACTTTCGCCCCGAAGGATCGGCATTCCTCCTTGCCTGGCCGGATCCCGACCAGACCTACGGTTTCCGAACCGACTTCGATTATGACTTCATCGAGAAGATTCTGAGCCGGGCGGTCAGACGCGTGCCGGTGTTTTCCGAAGCGGAGGTGAATCCGCGCCGCTGCTGGGCTGGTATGTATGAAATGACACCCGACCATCACGCGATCATCGGCCGCGCCCCGGGAGTCGAAGGACTGTTTCTGGCAAACGGATTCAGCGGACACGGCGTCATGCATTCTCCGGCCACGGGTAAGATTGTTTCGGAGTTAATAATCGACGGCAAAGCGAGCTTCGCCGATTCATCCGCGCTCAGACCCGAGAGGTTCGCCGAAGGCGACTTGTTGAAAGAGACCGCGTTGTTGTGAACGTCTCGAGGCAACGGGCGAGCTTGATTCCCGATTCGCCCGATCAGTAAACTTCATCTATAATCAGTAACATCCCGTACGGGCGGACAGCCCACCAGAGCTCGGATGCGCGGGCCTCGTTTCTCCACTTGACTGGAAACAACAAAGAAAATACGCTCTTTCGCAAGTGCCCAGCATTAACCTGCAGTTAACAGGAGGGTTCACACACCATGAACAAGATAAAGAAGCTGGCCCTAATTCTAATGTTCGTTTCAGTGATCAGGGTTGATGTAGCCTTCCCTCAAGCTTCTGTCTCTCGCTCGGAGCTGCGGGGACAGATCACCGACCAGAACGGCGCCGTGGTCGCGGGCGCAACCATCACGTTGACCGATGCAGCACGGGGAACCACGCGCACCGTTCAATCGGATGAGAACGGGCTGTATGTGTTTCTATCGCTGCCGCCCGGCACCTACAGTATGAAAGTCGAAGCCGCAGGGTTCGCCGCGCAGACCTATGGCGAGGTGCATCTGGATGTCGGACAAATCGGCAACGTACCTGTCTCGCTTCGCGTCGGAGACGTCAAGCTGGAAGTCGAAATAGCGGCGGGCGGCCAGGTGGTTGAGGTTGAGCGCACTCAGCAGTCGAGCGTGATAAACGAGGTGCAGATCGACAACCTCCCAATCAACCGGCGCAACTACCTTGACTTCGCGCTGCTCACGCCGGGGGTGACCGATTCGGACAGCATCAATGACTCAACCGACTTCCGTGTGGCTCAGACGCCGCAATCGGGTCTGTCGTTCGGCGGAAACAACGGGCGCGGCAATTCCATCATGGTGGATGGCGCGTCGACGGACACCGGCTCGGGCGCGTCCCGAGAGGTCATCGGCCAGGAAGGCGTTCAGGAGTTTCAAGTCAATCGAAACACCTACAGCGCCGAATATGGCGGGGCCTTCGGCGGGGTCGTCAACATTATCTCGAAAACCGGCGAGAACAACTGGCATGGCAGCGCATTCGGTTACTTCCGCAACGAGCGGTTTGACGCCAAGAACTTCTTCGACCAGAACCCGTCCGGGAAATCGCCCTTCAACCGGCAACAGTTCGGCGGTTCGCTCGGAGGTCCGATCACTCGCGACAAGACCTTCTTCTTCACATCATTCGAAGGGCTGCGCCAGAAGCAGACGTCCTTTGTCAATCTGCTGAACGATCCAAACGTCTTCAGCCTCACATCAACTCAGTCAGCGCTCCTCGGCTTCCTGGATGGCGCACCCGATGCAGGTCTGAGGGGACTGTCCGGCGCGCTTAGGGGAGCCCTGACGATCGGGTCGCGAACGAGGAGTCTGTTTGAGACTGGCAGCGGACAGTTTCCGTTCGATGCATTCGACACGGTTGGCACGTTTCGCGTGGACCACAACTTCAGCTCTCGGGACAGCGGATATGCGCGCTTCGGCGTCTCCGATGCCCACTTCGAAAACCAGGCGGCGGGCGCGCTCACCGCGGTCTCACGAGGCCGAACCATAAACACCTTCACCAGCGGACTCCTGCTGTCGGAGACCCACTTCTTCAGCCCGACGACGATCAACGAAATGAAGGCGCAATACAGCTACTTGAACAACGACGTGATCGCCAATGACCTGATCGGCCCGGAAATCAACATCGACGGGTTTGGCAATTTCGGTCGCGACATCTTCCTGCCTTCGTTTGCGATCGAGCGTCGCTACGAGATCAATGACAGCATTTCACTCGTCCGCAGCAGCCACACCTGGAAGTTCGGCGGTCAGTACGTGGCAGTAAACAACTCCAGTAACTCTCAAACGTTCTTCGGCGGACGCTTCAACTTCACTGCACAATTGCCGTTCATCAGCCTGGTCCCGGCAGCCGCGAGACCCGGGTTGATCGGCTTTCTGACAACCAGCGGCGGAGCGCTGGGTCAGGACAAAGGCGGCGGCGGATTGACCCTCTGCTCAAACCCCAGCATCACCGGTTGTCCAAACGGGATACCCGATTCGCTGGATGCGCCCATCAACGGCGTTCAGGCGTTCAACGTCAACCTCCCGACTGTCTACCAGCAGGGCTTCGGCGAGTCGGGCTTTGATAGCTGGAGCCACAGGTACTCGTTCTACGGTCAGGACACGTGGAAGGTGCGTCCGAACTTCACCTTCAGCCTCGGAGCACGTTACTACCTCGAACGCAATGTCGACCCGATGCCGCTTGACAAGAACAATATACAACCGCGCGTGGGATTCGCCTGGGACCCGTGGCACGATGGCAAGACGGCGATTCGCGGCGGATACGGCATCTACGTCGGCCAGATCGACAACCAGATCGTGAACGTTGTGAATGAGCTGAGCAGCATGGGTGATCCGAGCAACATAAACATCGTTCTCGCGACCGCAACATCCAACGCTCTGCCGCTCAGTCCCGCGAATCCAGCGGGCCCTCGCGCGCCAAGCTCGTTCCAGGTGTACCAGACACTTCTCGCGCAGGGGGTCATCGGCAACCGAACGATCACTCTGGCCGATCTCGCCCAGTTCGGAGTCGCTCCCGGTCCGGGAGCAACTCTGGAGGTGCGCTTCCGCGTCGGTCCCAATTACGAGAATCCGTACACCCAGCAGGCGAGTTTCGCGATTCAGCGCGACCTGGGAGGCGGCTACGGCGTGGAAGTCAGCTACCTGTTCAGTCGCGCGGCGCACATCACACGCAACCACGACGTGAACCCCTTCAAGATGAGCGGACCCGTCAGCCCGCTTTCCGGCACTCCTACTTTCGTTCGCTTCCCCGGGGCGGGACAGACCACCGACTTCATAAACCCGTTCCGGCTCCAGGACAACAACTACGAGTCAACCGGGAACGCGTTCTATCACGCGGGGACGATTCAGTTGACCAAGCGGTTCTCGCACAACTTCTCGATCAACTCGAACTACACCTTCTCGAAGGCTATCGATGAAGTCACCGACTTCAACAGCGACTTCTCGGCCGAGAACCCTCTCGACCTTCGCGCCGACCGAGCGCTTTCGGCGTTTGACCAGCGTCACCGGTTTGTGTTCAGCGGAGTCTTCAATAGCCCGTTCGGCGGCGACACAACCGCCGGTCGAATCTTCGGCAATTGGGTGCTCTCGCCGATCTTTATCACGGGCAGCGGGCGGCCGTTCAACGTTTTGCTCGGCATCGACGCGAACGGAGACGGCGTTTCTACAAGAGACCGGCCCTGCCTTCGAACGGCGACGGACCAACCTTGCAATCCCGGCTCCAATCTCGGGCGCAACACCGGCCGCGGCGAAGCTTACTACAACGTCGATATGCGATTGGGTCGTCGCTTCAAGTTCGCCGAGAGCAAGTACCTCGAGCTGACGTTCGAATCGTTCAATCTCTTCAACCATACGAACTTCATCGGGATCAACAACATCATCGGCGCAACTCCGCTGACCGATGGGCATCCGACGGGGATTCGGGGCCGCGCTCCGACGCAGCCGTTTGGATTCACGGCAGCCGCCCCCTCGCGCCAGCTTCAGTTCGGGGCGCGATTCAACTTCTAATCCGATAGCCCGAGCGAATCAACCGGGGCCGGCTCGAACAGAGTCGGCCTCAGTTTTTTTGGTGTGCGATTAGTTTTGACTGTGAGATGCCACGCTGGTGGCCTCCGGGCCACGTATCTCCTTCCTGGGCGCGCACGCGGCTCGCGTGCTTGATTTCGAACTCTTTACAAATAGAAACCAGCGGTGCTCTCCAAACCTGTCGCAACGCATTCAAGCACGCGGCTCGCGTGCTTGATTTCGAACTCTTTACAAATAGAAACCAGCGGTGCTCTCCAAACCTGTCGCGACGCATTCAAGCACGCGAGCCGCGTGCGCTCCCAGGTTGCAGGCCCGCGCTTGAATAATTCACTGCGCTTAAGGGACGCCACACGCGTTCCACTTGCAACCGGTCGCAAGGTTATGGTTTAAGAGCTTGGTCGACGATCAAAACACTTTCAGCGAAAGGAAGCGGTTTGCCCAAATTTGTAATCGAGCGTGAGATCCTGGGCGCCGGGAAAATGTCGAAGGAGGAACTGCACGGTATCGCGCAAGCCTCGAGCGCCGTGTTGAACACACTGACGTTGCGGCGGTCCCAACGATAGGTTACGGCCGCATTCATAAGAGTACGCACGAGGTCCAATGGACAAGCCAAAGCAGGACTTGGCACGGGGAGAACCGAGCGCGAGTGAGCGCGCTGCCGCTGATGAATCAACGTCCAAACGCTTCAACGTTGGTGTGTTATTCGTTCACGGGATCGGTGAGCAGCCGCACGGCGACACTCTCATAAGGTTCTCGCAGCCCGTCGTGGACTGGGTCACCAAATGGGTTTCCCAGCCGGACACGCTGGACAACAACCTAGGACCGAAACGTGGAGAGGCGCGACTGGTCAAGGCGTCGCTCGGTCCCCCACAGCTAAGGGCCGGTTGTCCGCCTCATGCCGTCTTTGAAGTGGACGCCGGACGCACCGCTGGTGAGTTTCCCCCGCGAAAGACGACCTGGCTTCTGGCTGAGAGCTGGTGGGCTGCGGAGTTTCGCAGGCCGCGCTTTGGCGAGCTTGCCGGCTGGCTGCTGACAACCGGTTCTTGGATGATCCTGTCGCACGCCGGCAAGAGCGCGAGGATGAGCGGGAAGAAGTGGAAGCGAGGTCTTCAGGCAACACGAGCCTTCGCCGTTTCGTTGCCGCTTGCTTTGCTCGTTCAGTTGCTCGTAGCGGTGCTGGCCGTTCTGGCGGCAGTACCGATCCCCAAATTACGCAAGGCGCTCTCGGGCGCGCTGCTAACCCTCACCGGTACGCTTGGAGACTGCTTCGTACTCGTTTCGAGCCCGATCCAGAGAGTCGCCGCCGTGTCACACCTTCAAAAGGATCTCGCATGGCTCTCGAGACGATGTGACAAGATCGTCCTGGTTGCTCACTCGCAAGGCGCAGCAATCGCCCACGAGGCTCTTCGGAATCCTGAACCGACCAACGTTGCTCAACTGATCACCGTCGGGTCGGGGCTCGGCAAACTGGAAGAACTCCGCGTGCTGAGCGAGCGGGGACGCGCTTACTTTCTTTTGTCGCAGATTGCGATTCCGCTGTTTGCCTTGTCTGCAATTTTCTATCCGAAGATGGTCGGACTGTACAGGGGTTCGGACGACATGGCTGCGTTCGCCCTGATGATTTATCCGCCCATTCTGATCATCGCCCTGCTCTCGCTCGCTTTGAGGGGGGCTGATGCATACAACGAGCGCGTGAGGGAGCTCTCACTTGAAGCCGTCCGCCCCAATCTGAAATGGACCGATTACTTCGCGACTGCCGATCCGGTTCCGAATGGCCCGCTCGCTGCAACAGATGAATCAAATCCGGGAGCCTCCTCTCGGCCAGTGGTTAACTTTATGAGCTGGACGCGCGATCACTCGTCGTACTTCCAGAACCGCGACGAGTTCGTTTCTTGCCTCGTCTACGATATAGACCAGACTGCTGAAAGCGGGCTGTTCCGCGAAGACCAAGACATACCCCGGCTAAACCGTGCAAGAACTTTAAGACGCAGGAGAGTGCGAGTGCTTGCGGCCTTGCGATTGGTGGCGGTGTTGGCGATCGCGCTCGCGTTGTTCGGACTCAGAAACGAGCTGCAATCGTTTGGTAGCGCGCTCTATGACGCATTTAGCAAAACCCCGGTGCTCGAAGTCGTCTCGTACATACTTAGCGGTGTTGGCGTTGCGGCGCAGAACGTCATATCCCGGTTGGTTGCGATTGATCCGGCAAGGCTTCGATCGATCGGGCTGGCGATGCTTGGCGCCACCATTCCCATCGGCGCCGTGTTGATATGGAACAAGCTCACTTTCAAGCTTTGGAAGTGGTGGGACAACGTCTCAACCCGACAGCTATTCAACCCCGCCGCCCGGCTCTCGAATCCGGCCGATAGAGTCTTTGTCGTAGGGACATCCATTTCGGCGGGACTCGTGCCCATTGCAATTGCGTGCTTCGCGATCGCCTGGCCAAATCCGCAAGAACTCGGCGGTCATGTCCTGTCAACAGTGCACACCGCCGGAAACTATTTCATGCGGGGCATCATCGCAATTGGCGTCGTGGGGTTTTTGATCAGCATCGTCAAACAAGCGTTCTCGGGTGTGAGGTACGTGTGGCAACGGGTTCGAAGACGCAAACTGAGTTCGTGACTGGCCGCTTCGGGTTTCGTCCTTACGACGGGAATGCTTTGCTCCCCCGCACGCACTCACCTACAATCAGTCACTAATTCTCCGAACCGAGGTTGATAGATGGAAGCTCCACCGGCTTGGCATGTGCCCGGCTATCTTGAAACTCGCGAAGGTCATTTGACGGTGGATGGTGTGGACGCCGTGCGTCTGTCCGACCAGCACGGGACCCCGCTCTACGTGTTTTCCGAAAAACGGATTGCGGACAATACAAGGAACCTGCGGCGGGCGGTCGAATCGCTTCATCCGCGAGCGAAGATCTGTTACGCGTCGAAAGCCAATTCGAATATGGCGGTGCTGGACACCGTGCGCCGAGCGGGCGGGGACATCGAAGTGAATTCCGGCGGCGAGTTGTTCAAGGCGAAAAGGATCGGATTCCGGCCCGATCAAATCGTCTTCAACGGCGTGTCCAAGACCGATGACGAGATCCGTGATGCGATCGAATACGGAATTCTGGCCATAAACATCGACTCGCTGTATGAGCTTGATCAGGTCGCCCGAGTCGCGCGCGCCGCGGCAAAGCGAGCCAACGTTGCGATCAGGATAGTGCCCGAGATAGTAACGCGCTCGCACATAGGGCTTCAGACCGGTTTGCTCTCTTCAAAGTTTGGCCTGTCCCCTTCCCAGATCGACGAAGCGTTCAAGCGTGCCCTCGATGCGAGGGACGCAATCAACCTCGCAGGGGTTCACATTCACGTCGGCTCGCAAACTCCCGATTCCCATCCCTTCTCGCGCGCGTTCGCCGAGATGTGGACGTTCCTGATCGATCTTTACAAGAGGACCGGCCATCGGCTCACTCACATCAATATCGGGGGCGGGTTGCCCATTAACTATCTGCCCAACACTCGAATGGCTGAGGACATCGATGAGCGCGAGCGCGAAATGCTCTCCGCGACCCTCGATCCGCGAGAGGTGTTGAAATCGGCGCTTCAAGAATCGGGGATAGAGGACGAAGCGGGAATGCTTGAAAGTCTGACGATCGTGCTGGAACCGGGGCGTAGAATCATCGGAGATGCAGGGCTTCTCCTGACACGAGTGTGCAACATCAAGGAGCGACCGGAAACCGGGGACACATGGCTGCTGACCGACGCGGGCTACTCGCTGATGTTATCGATGGCGATGTACAAATGGTACTACCACCTCATCTCCGCTTCGCGAGCCGACGATGTTCACGCGACGCCCTTCAAAGTGGCGGGGCCGCTGTGCGACTCGGGCGACATCTACTTCGACATCGAAAAAGGAACCCGGCTCCCGAACTATCGACTGCTGCCCGAAAGTACAAACGCTGGAGACGTGCTCGCGTTGTTGAACACCGGCGCTTATGCGCTCGATCAGGTTTCTCAGTACAACGGGCGTCCGATTCCAGCCGCGGTGATGGTGAAAGACTCAGGCGAAGTCAAAGTGGTCCGCCGCCGCCAGACATACGAAGACCTTTGCTCAGCCGACGAGTGGTAGCAGCTAATCAATCTAAAAAGGATCAGTGCATGGAGTTCAGGCTTTAGCCTGGTAGTTCGGCTTCGCTAGATTAAAACCAGGCTAAAGCCTGAACTCCGTGCACCCATGCGCTACGTCGGGTCGTTGATCGAGCCCATGAACAACAGGGTGCCTGTTTTGTTGTCCCTGATCGCGAAGAAGAACGGGTGATCGACGACCATTCTAAAAGTCTTTTGCGGCCGCATGGCCGAGGTGACGGTAACTTCAACCGAGGTTGCCGCCGCGGCCTCCGTGCCTTCCTCGTTAACTTCGGCGAAGGTCTTGTGCTTCACGCGGCTGATGAACGGATTCTCGGAGGTCTTACAGATTCCAGTCAAATCGGCTCGCCGGGGATCAAACGCAATCCCCATCCCGAGCGCCTTCAATGAATCGCTGAGCTCGACTTCATATTCAACTTTGAAGCGCGGTACGGCTATTTCGCCCTGTATCTTTGCGAATTGCTTCATCCAGGAATCCCAGTTCGCGGCGGTCAATTCATTCTGAAGCTGAATCAGGGTTGTGCTCGCCGTTGGAAGAAAGATGTACATACTCACGCGATCGCCGCCGTAGGGAATGCTGACCGCTTGAAAGCTCTTCGCCTCATAGTAGTTGTATTTCCCCGACTGATGCATCATCGGATGTCGCTTCTGTTGTCCGGGGGCAGTAGTGAAAGGCTCTTCCTTCGTCTTGGCTTTGTCGAACTCTTCGGCCCATTTGCCCTTGAAGTAGATCGCGTTTATCAGGAAAAGAATCGATTGAGGATCGATTCTGTCAACGATCTTGTCGATCTTTCCTTTGGTCTTGTCTGCGACCCATGAATTGATGGTCGAGGGAGCACTCGGGTTGTTGAAGTCCAAAGTGCTCACTTCGGCTCCGTAAAACTGCTTGTTGCGTTCGATGAAGTCGGGATTAAACGTTACCCCTTGCTTTGCCCAAAGCGAATTGGCAATGTTGAGCTGAACTTTCGGATCGGGGTTCTCGAGCGCTTGCCTCAGCGCGGCGTACGCGCGATTGAGTTCGAGGTGATTCATTCCTTGTATCTCAAGCGCCCGTTCCATAGCCTGTTTTGTTTCGCCCACCGCTCCGTTGTAGGTCATCGCGAGTGCTAGCCCGACGCTGGCGGGCGATATGAATACATTCTTCCCTGCGTTTGCCTTGGCGACCTCCGCATACAACTTCAAGCCAAACCCGGTGTTGGCAGACACTAGCCGGCTGTCGATCACCTCATTCGCGGGAATGTTCTTTTCGTTTTCCATAGCGGCGTTGTTGTTCGACGTAGAGGCAGTCTCGTTCGAAGGCTGGTTGTTGTTCACGATGCTCGACTGGGTGACGCTTGAACACCCGATCAGCGCGAGAAGAACAATCACCAACAGCCCTCTGCCCGCCCCAACTCTGTTTCTAACAAGTTGCGTGTACATTCTATTCCTTCCTCTTCTGGTCCGCGATCCACGCGGCGATTCGTTGCTCCAGCACGTCGAGCGGCAACGCCCCATCGTCCAACACCGCGTTATGAAACTCTCTAACGTCGAACCGCGCGCCCAGTTCCTTTGACGCTTTCGCGCGAAGCTCCTTGAGCTTGAGTTCGCCCATCTTGTAGGCGAGCGCCTGGCCCGGCCACGCAATGTAGCGGTCCACTTCTACCACGATGTCGTTCTCCGTTTTCGCTGTGTTCTCCTTCAACAAGTCGATCGCCTGCTGGCGGCTCATCCCGAATGCGTGCATACCCGTATCAACCACCAGCCGGCAAGCTCGCCACATCTCGTAGGTCAACTGGCCGAACTTCGAGTAGGGCTCTGCGTAGAAGCCCATCTCAGAACCGAGACTCTCGGCATATAGTCCCCATCCTTCGACGTAAGCCGTGTATCCCGCGTTGCGGCGAAAATCAGGCAGCCCCTTCAACTCCTGCGCCCGAGCGATCTGCAGATGATGGCCGGGAACCGACTCGTGAAGCGTCAGCGCCTCCATTTCGTACTTCGGTCGAGTGTCCAGCTTGTAGGTGTTGATCATGAACAGACCCGCGCGCGAGCCGTCAGCCGCCCCCGGCTGATAGTACGCGGTCGTTTGAGCGGGCGCTTCGTAGTCGGGAATTACCCTGACGCCGTATGGGGTGCGCGGAAGCTCGGCGAACAATTGAGGCAATCGGCCGTCGGCTTGTTTGGCGATGTAGCTGTATCCGGCGACGAGATCATCAGCACTCTTGTAATAGAACCGCTGATCGCTGCGAAGGGACAACAGGAAATCCTGAAACGATCCTTTGAACCCGACTTGCCGGATGATGGCTTCCATCTCTCGGCGAATGCGCGCGACTTCACGCTTTCCGATCTGGTGAATCTCTGCCGCCGATAGGGAAGTCGTTGTATGCCGCTTGATCGAGTACTGATAGAAGGCCTCGCCTTCCGGAAGAGAGGAAGCGCCGATGTCTTTGCGACAGGCGGGCAAGTATGTTTCTTTGACGAACGCGTCGAGCTTTTTCAGCGCGGGCGCCAGCGATTGTCCGATTGCCTTGCGTCCCGCTTCGCTGAGCCTTGCGCGTTCGGCCGCGGGCAGACCCTCCGGGAAGTGCTCGAACGGTTTGTAATAAGGGCTTCTGCCGGGATCGTCGGTGATCTGCCCTTCAATCTGGCCGGGCACCGATCGCATCGGAATCGCGGGCGGGACCCATTTCGTTTCGATGCCGCGTCTCATGAGCGCGATCAATTGATCGGTCTGTTTCGGTAACGCCGAAAGGCGCGCAAGGTAGTCTTCATAGTCCTTTGTGCTGCGAAACGGTGTCGAACCTACGAGCTGGCCAAAGCCTATCTGCACGCCGTTCATCTGATCGATCGGCATGTACTCGACCGGAAAGCGTTGGCCCTCGACGTTGAGCCTTTTGTCGCGGAGAAACAAATCGTATGAGATGACATCCTGTCCGCTGAGTTTGGCCCGGTCGATCCTCTGAATGCGGCTGAGCATCTCGCGCTCGTGCGCTTTTCGCCGCTCGATCGCATCTATCGAGTAATCCGTCAGGCGATCGTTGTAACGATTGTCTCCGAGCAGCGTCGCGCTCTCGGGGTATTCGCGCAGAAGCCATTGCCAGTCCTCGTCGAACAGCTCGCGAAGCTTCCCGGCGGCATCACTCGATGAGAGCACCTGAGCAAGAGCGGCGGTCGCAGCGAAGAGTATGAAGCTGAGGACGGCGGCATTGCGAATCACAAATTCCTCCAGCGACGGAACTAGAACGGGCAGCTAGGGAAGCCGGTAGAGCCTTGTCACCTCATGAAACTGTATGGCTGGTTGATGCGGGAAGTCAAAGGGAGGAGCTCGCCGATGTTTCAGGACTCGGCCTCTTCTTTAGGCTTGCCGCGCTGGCGGCCCCGTGTGAAGACTTTTCTGTGAGCGTTCCGCGCGTTCGATTTCGTCTGCTCGAGCTTCTCTCCCAGCTTTGCCTGAAACCGGATAGCGCGTGCTTTGGCCTCTTCCAACTGCCGGCTGATCCGCGGAAATCGGTGAGCAAGCCGATGGAGCAGTCGCGCCGCCCACGGCGAAACGCTGGAGAGAAAGAGCAGCCCGACGAGAATGAAGAGAATGCCTTGAAGGATCGGGAGGAAAAGGCCAAGTATGCCCAGCAGAATGAAGCCCCAACCCACTAAGTAAACCGCGCCGCGTTTGAGCCTTGCTTTCGTTCCCATACAGGTGGCTAACGAAAGCTTAACAGACGCGGTTCATAAGAAGCACGGACTTCGGGTCCGCGCTAGGGGCAACACGCACGAACCTCCACCTGAAGGGGTGGTTAATGAGAAATAGACTCGCCACGCCGAGTTCACTGAATCTCGCCGGATGTTGGGCGCTTGTGTTCGTGCACCCACGCCAGAAGCGCATCGAAAGCTGCAGCGGTCCTCTGCGGGCTTATGTTGCAGTGGCCGTTGGCGACTACAAACTTCGCGACGAACATATCGGCCGTGCCTGCGACTCCGGAGATCACATCGTAATAGCTGACGTCGCGAGCGGGCACCAACTGATCGTAGCTCGTGTGCACCGTCAGCACCGGATCCGATATCCGTCCGGTCGGCGTGTAGTACTGGCGAATGTACTCTCGAGCTTTCGCGTCCGCGGCATAGCGCTTAACTCCGCGATTCACCGCTGCGTCGTCGTCGAAGCCGCTGTAGATCGTGTTGCGGTTGTCGAAGGCATTGCCGCCCGCTCTCACTCTCAGCTCCTTAACGATTGCCTGCCAGAAGCTGATGACTCCGGGAAGCTCGACGAGCTTCACATTGAAGCGCTTTGCAAACATTGCTGCTTTTTCAGGCGAGGCCTTGAGCGCCTCCTGAACCTTTGCCGACCCGGCGAAGCTGAACTTGAAATCGGCGGGCACTGTGTCAGCCGGACCCACCGTCCCCGGGAAATAGTATTCAAACGTCACCAGCATGTCGAAGACACGGTCTTCGAAGAAGTCCAGCGCCGGCGATAGCGGTCCGCACATGGGCATCGCGCCCGCGTAGATCTCCGGATAGCGTTCGAGCGTCGCGATGCTGATCACCGCGCCCATCGAATGCCCGGTGACGAACGTCTCTCGAGCGCGACCGTGTTTCGAAACAAAATAGCGCCGCAGCGCTTCGGTGTCTTCGATCGCTTCCTTCACCGCCCAGCCCTTTGTCCTGTAAGCCGATTGCGCGAATGCGTAGCCTCGAGAGAGAAAAACATCTCGAATCTGTTTGGCCTGCGGATCATCCCAGTTGGGGGGCGGACCCCCCTCGATCTCGTAACCGTGGCAGTACATTACGAGGCCCTTGTTCCAGTTCGCCGGAACCTCGATGCGAAACGCCGCGCCTTTTATCTGTCCGGTTTCGACGTTTGCCTGTCCGTTTGCTGGTTGCTGCGCGAGCGAGGCAGCAGCCATCGCGAAGATCAGCACAAGTCCGGGCATCATTAGTTTCTTGTTCATGTCGTCCTCGTCTGGGTTTTCACACACGATCAATCGGTGAGCGCTCAGCCTGGATGAGTCTCAACGCCCTCTACCGAGCCCAATGGCAATTCGCCGAATGCCTTCTTCGATCAACTCGGCTTCAATTGAAAAAGACAATCGCAAAAAGCCTTCGCCTTCGTTGCCGAAAGACGACCCGGGAACGGTAATCACTCTGTGATCAAGAAGCGACAAGGCCGTGTCCATCGAAGCGCCGAAGCGCGACACGTCCAGCATCGTATAGTAAGCCCCTTCGCCCTGGATGAACGGCAAACCCAGCTCTCGCTCGATCGCGCGCGCCATCACGTCGCCACGCCTTCGAAGTTCGCCGCGCATTCCTTCCGTGGCGCGACGGCCCTCGTCCGTGAATGCCGCCAGCGCGGCCTTCTGCGTCACCGCCGAAGCGCAGGTCGAAACGTACTGGTGCATCACGGTTACGTGGCGAATCACATCTTCGGGGCCAATCGCCCAGCCCAGCCGCCATCCGGTCATACTCATCATCTTTGACAGACCCGACACGATGATCGTTTTGTCTTGGAACTCCGAGATAGACGCCGGGCGGTCGTCGAAGTAGAGCTCGCGATAGATCTCGTCGGCCAGTATGTATGCGTCTGATCCTGAGAGTTGCTCAGCGATGAACCGCAGATCCTCCTGCGAGATCACGCGGCTGGTCGGGTTCGAAGGCGAATTGACGACCACGAGCTTCGTTTTGGCGGTGAGCGAAAGAGAAAAGATCTCACGGTCGAACGCGAACCGGGCCGCGGCCGGCAACGCGTAAGAGCGCAGGGTGGCGCCGGCGATTTCGGCGATCGCTGGGTAAGCGACATACCCGGGATCGGGCAGCAGCGCTTCGTCACCCGGCCCGAGAATCGTCATCATCACCGCGAACAAAGCTTCCTCGGCGCCGGTTGTGATGCAGACCTGTTCTTTGGAGAATGGCGACGCGAGCCCTTCGCTGTGAAGTTCCGCGATCTTTTGCCGCAGCGAGGGGATCCCCGCGTTGGTTGTGTAGCCGATGTGTTCTTCCCGGATGACCCGGATCGCTTCGTTGCGGACAATTTCAGGTGTCCGGAAGTCGGGCTCGCCCAGCCCAAGGTTGATCGAGCCCGGGGGCGCTTTGTCGTAAAGGACTCGCGTCGCGCTCTTGCGAATGTTCTTGATTCGGTCTGCCGGGATGAATGTCATTGTCTGTATAGGAACCTCATCGTCGCTTCTCGGGTAAGAAAGATATCGAGTCCTGGGGCTCAACACAACGTCCGAACTACCCCTGGCGGAAGAGAATGTTGTAGCGTCGGATGCTGCTTGCCACCAAGATGGGTGTAATTATGAGTGGAGTTGGTTCTGATGAACCGGCACGTTTCCAGGTTCGTGGCCGAGATCCCGTCTGGAGGCCATCGCTTTTCGATTTCCAACCAAAATAGGCTTTACGTATAATGTGCGCGGGCGCGAGCAGATAAGACATGATCGTTTGTCCAAACTGTGATGCCTGGAACAAGTCGGGCTCGTCTGTCTGCCGTATGTGTGCTACTTCGCTTGCGGGAATCGGAGAAGTTCCCGGCCGGCGAGCCAAAAGCGCGCCATCGAACTCAACGGTGGCGGCAACAACAGATAGATCGCGTGGAGAGGAGGAAGCACCAGTGCAGCCAGAAGGAATCATATGTCCGGAGTGCAACACATCGAATGAGGTCAGCTGGTCGTTCTGTCAACAGTGCGGCAACCGGCTGCCGAAGTCGCCGCCTCCGCCGTCTTTCGATCGAATACCGGTGGGGCTCAAAACTGTTCCCGAACCGCTGTCCAGAATCGATACGAGCCTTGAGGACAACCTAAGAACGGTAGCGGATAAGGCGGGGCTGGAGGAAGAAAATGCAGCGGCCGAGCACTCGGTCAAAACCGAGCCCGAGCCGTTTCGCGCCCCGGAGTCGCCCGGCGCTCACGAAACTCCTGCCGCAAGCGACGCGCCGGCCACCAGGGCCGAGCCCTCCACGGTCATCATCGAGACGCCTCATCAACCGAAGTATGTTGCACCTCCGCTTCCGCCCCCGCCGAAGGTCGAACGCATACCAGAACCACCGCCGCCGCCACCAATCGAGCCCGCGCCCAAGGCCGAGCGCGTGCCCTCGGTTTCCGGCGTGTTGTGCACGCAGTGTGGCCAGTCGAACAGCGTGGGCAGCGCCTCCTGCGCCAGTTGTGGCGCGCCGATGAGCTTTGGAAAGACTCAGGTTATGTCATCGCAGCCGGCGCCCACGCGCGGACGCCTGCATCTGGTAATGGAGGGAGGACAACCGGGCGAGGTCTATCAACTCAGCGAAGACACGATCATCGGACGATCGGCAGGCGACATAGTCTTCCCGCACGATGGGTTCATGTCCGGACGGCACGCGCGAATCCTCCAGCGCGAGGGCAGCTTTGTCCTGACCGATGAAGGCAGTCGCAACGGAACGTTTGTCAAAATCAAGGGCGAGGTTGAGCTGAAGCCGGGAGATATGATTCTCGTGGGCAAGCAGCTGTTCAGATTCGAAGTGTGAGCGGAGAATGGTTCTGAGTTCCGGGTTCCGAGTTCCGATTTCCGGGTTCTGATGCTGAAGAACTAGTCGCGGATCCGAAACTTCGAACTCAAACCCGGAACCGGGAACCAACAGATTCTAATGAGCGACGTTTTAGTCTCAGTTTCTGCCCGAACCGACGTGGGGATGCATCGCAGCGGGAATGAAGATGCATTCCTCGTAGCCGATTTGACGACCGGCAAAACGCCGGACGGGTCCGATGTGAGCACCCATCAACTGGGTGAACGCGGCAGCCTCATGATCGTGTCCGACGGAATGGGCGGGGCGGCCGCGGGTGAGATCGCGAGCGAGATGGCAGTCACCACCATTCGTGAATCCCTCGACGAGATGCCCGCCTCGACGGAGATTGCTGACCGTCTGAAAGCCGCTGCCGAGATTGCCAACGAACGAATCTGGAACCATGCTCAGGACAACCCCGAACTGTCCGGGATGGGCGCCACTCTTACGGCGGTACTGGTGCAGGACACCACCGCTTACATCGCCCAGGTCGGAGACTCACGCGCTTATCTCATAAGACGCGAACGAATCAAACAGCTCACCAAGGACCAGTCGCTCGTCCAGATGTTGGTGGATTCGGGCGCCATCAGCGTGGAGCAGATGGACTCCGTTCCCCAGAATGTCATCATGCAGGCGCTGGGCACTCAGCCCGCGGTCAAGGTGGCAATGACCGCGGTTCAGCTTTACCGCAACGACTGCCTGGTCATTTGCAGCGATGGCTTATCGAATAAGGTCACGCCGGACGAGCTCCGCGAAACCGCTACCGGTGCCGATGATCTGACCGATGCGTGTCGTGTTTTGATCGAGAAGGCCAACGAGCGCGGAGGGGAAGACAACATAACGGTCATCCTCGCGCGCTTCGATGGAGAAGCGCTCCACTCGGCCAGCGAAAGTAAGTCGATAACCGGAAGCTTTCGCGCGCTTGATCAGGGCTATGTATCCGAATACTTTTCACCGAACGCAGCAGGGGAGGATTCTCCAGCCGATGAGGAAGAACAGCGATTGGGGATAACATCGGTGCTGAGGATGCCGGACACGCCGCAACTCGTGATCGACGAGCCAGAAGAGATGGACGACCAGTTCGGCAAACGCCCGACTGCGGATCGTGTAGTGCACGAGGAATTCTCGGGCGAGGACATTTCCTCCGTGCGGAGAAGGCAGAGCTACGCGGTCATAATCATAGCCGCGTTGATCTCGTTGCTTCTTCTGGGTGCAACCGGCTATTTTTTTTATTCGATATACCTGAAGCCAAAACCACTCCCGCAGAACATTGACCAGCCGGAATGAAGCCGGAACCCGAAGAACATTGTTGATTGATCGAGGGCCGAGCGGGCGGATCGTCACATCAACGCTTATCTTCGCATCCCTCGAAACCGATGACGAATCCCGACCCTAAGACACCTCCCACCAAAGAACACGCTAGGCTCAAGGAAAATGTCGGCCTCGTTCCGCCGTGGCGCCACTGGGGCTCGTATGTCGCCGAGCGCGCGTGGGGAACGGTCCGCGAAGACTACAGCGCCGACGGGAACGCCTGGGAACACTTCACACACGACATGGCGCGCAGCCGGGCTTACCGATGGGGCGATGACGGGCTGGCCGGGATTTGCGACCGGTATCAGATGATCTTATTTGCGGTCGCGCTGTGGAACGAACGCGATCCCATCCTGAAGGAACGCACCTTTGGGCTGGTACCCTCGGAAGGCAATCACGGAGAAGACGTCAAAGAATACTACTTCTACCTCGATAACACTCCATCGCACGCCTACATGAAGTATCTCTACAAATACCCGCAGGCTGAGTTTCCTTACCGGGATCTCATCGAAGAGAATCGAAGCCGCGGGGGGCGCGGCTTCGAATACGAGCTACTTGATACCGGCGTGTTTGATGACGACAGGTACTTCGACGTGTTTGTCGAGTACGCGAAGGCGTCGCCCGAAGATATCTGCGTCAGGATCGAAGCCTTCAACCGCGGGCCCGAAGCCGCGCCGCTTCACATCATCCCGCATTTGTGGTTTCGCAACACCTGGGGGTGGAGCGAGCCTCGTGACACTGAGCCTTGCATTTGCCCGGGACCCTGGGGCGCTGGTTTTGAGAGCTTGATCGCAGGCGACTGCTCGGCTCACATAATGAAGAACCTCGCGTTCAAGTATGCCCTGGGCTCTCGTTACCTTTACGCCGACGCGGGCGGCCAGATTCTGTTCACCAACAACGAGACTAATCCGGCGCGCTCGGAAGTCATCGGGATCCCGAGCCAGCAGACTTATTACAAAGACGCATTCCACCGCTACATCGTGAACGGTGAAGATGCGGTAAATCCGGCAAGAGTGGGGACGAAGGCTTGTTTCCAATATCGGCAAATGGTCCCGGCCGGCGGCTCGGTAGTCATACGCCTCCGTCTTACGCCCGATCGACTCGATGCGCCTCTCGAAGACGTCGATCGAACGATCACGCTGCGACTCGCCGAAGCTGACGAGTTCTACAACTTCATTCATCCGCCCAACGCGACCGAGGACGAACGGCGCGTTCAGAGACAGGCTTTCGCGGGCTTGCTATGGACAAAGCAGATTTACCTGTATGACGTGCACCGATGGCTGGAGGGGGACGATCCGAACAACCCACCGCCTGAGTCGCGCTACTCGATCCGCAACGCGCACTGGCAGCATTTGAATTCGATGCGGATACTCTCGATGCCCGACAAGTGGGAGTACCCGTGGTTTGCCGCGTGGGACCTCGCGTTTCACATGGCGACCTTTGCGCTCATTGATGCGGAGTTCGCTAAGGAACAACTATGGGTGCTGCTGTTCGAGCAGTTTCAGCATCCGAACGGACAACTCCCGGCTTATGAATGGGAGTTCTCGGATATGAATCCGCCGGTGCACGCGTGGGCTTGCTGGCGGGTCTACAACATGGACCGCATAAGGACGGGCCGCGCGGATCGGGCCTGGCTCGAAAGATGTTTTCACAAGCTGATGATAAATTTCGCGTGGTGGGTGAACAAGGTCGATAGCGAGGGGAACAATCTTTTCGAAGGCGGCTTTCTCGGGTTTGACAACATAACGGTGATCGATCGCAGCGAAAAGCATCCCGCGGGCGTTGTGCTTGAACAAAGCGACGCGACCGGGTGGATGGGTATGTTCTGCCTGAACCTCATGCGAATAGCGCTCGAGCTGGCAAAGGAAAACAAGGTCTACGAGAGCCTCGCCACGAAGTTCTTCCAGCATTACATCTACGTCGGCGCCGCGATGAAGCATCGGGGCGGCCGGGACTATTCGCTCTGGGACGACAACGATGGCTTCTTCTACGACGTGCTTCGCTACCCCGATGGCAGCTTCCACAAGTTCCGCGTTCGATCGCTCGTTGGACTCGTCCCGCTGTATGCGATTGAGCGATTGGAGATTGACTGGATAAAACCCTTTCGAGAATTCACCGCCAACCTTGAATGGTTCACCGCTAACCGGCAGGAC
Source organism: Blastocatellia bacterium (assembly GCA_035455165.1). GTDB lineage: Bacteria > Acidobacteriota > Blastocatellia > UBA7656 > UBA7656 > Onstottus_A. Next base: position 2,085 of record DATIFP010000163.1, on the reverse strand, counting down.
ATCGTGCAGCGCGTCTGTCATCGACTCCAACACGAAGGTGTTGACGTTCATGTCCTCGCGATCGTCGACGAGGATCAGACCAAGGAAATTCTCGAGAGGTTGATCGATCCCGAGGAATTCCTGTCCGACTACGGCATTCGCAGCTTGTCTAAGTATCACGAGCAGCACCCGTATGTTTTTGGCAACAGCGAAGTCCGCTACGAGCCGGCGGAATCGGACAACAAAATCAAGGGTGGCAACTCGAACTGGCGCGGCCCGGTGTGGTTTCCCACCTCTTTCTTGATGATCGAGTCATTGAGAAAGTTAGGCAAAGCATACGGACCGCATTTCAGCGTCTCGTTACCCGACGACTCGGGACGCGAAATCACGTTGACCGAAATGGCGGGGGAGATAGCCAATCGGATGATCCGGATCTTTACACGGAACGAAGAAGGGGTTCGTCCGATCTACGGCGGCTCGAAGAAGTTTCAGCAAGACCCTCACTGGCGCGACTACATTTTGTTCTACGAGTACTTTCACGGCGACAACGGCGCAGGAATAGGAGCTTCGCACCAGACGGGATGGACTGCGCTGGTGGCCTCGCTGATAGATGAGTGGCGAAGGTGAACGCGATCGCCTCGGCAACCCTGAGCGCAGAAGGCGCTCCAGCAGGCGACAACTAACCAATACAAGATTAGGCACCACCGGCGGACTCGCTGACTTTTCACCAGATGTGTCTTGTGTTAGGTTGACGCATGCAGCAAAGAAACAGAGGTTGAGATTGGCTGCGACGCCAGGGCTGAAGGATCAACTAACTTCACCCGTCCTTCCAGGTTTCGGGTGCCCGGTCCGGGATATTCTCCAGTGGGCCCGCCGAATTCCAGCGGTTCGTTATCCCGCAGATTGGGATGGGGGACTGATATGGCTTACACGTTACACGACCTGAAAAGCAAAACGGTTGCGCAGTTGCGCGAGATCGCCAAGGGCATCGAGCACGATTCGCTCAAGGGCCACAGCGTCATGCACAAGGACCATCTCATTCAGGCGTTGTGCAGCGTGCTTGGCATCGATACGCACGAGCACCATCAGGTGGTCGGCCTCAACAAAGCCGCCATCAAATCACAGATCAAGGAACTCAAGGGTAGACGAGACAAAGCGATCGAGGCTCACAACCACGCCGAGCTCAAGACCGTTCGCCGAAAGATTCATCATCTCAAGCGGATGATTCACAGAGCGACCGTCTGAGTGAACTGGCCGCTCGATGGTTCCTACAACGATACGCAGGCGAGAAGATCGATCTCCTCGCCCTTCACTGGTCGTTTGCCGGAATTGTTATCGGTCGTCCGCCGGACGTTCGCTGAGCCTCACCGCGACGGTGCTTCGACTTCCCCCGCGCACCAACTCGACGTCGACGCTTTGCCCGGGCTTCTTGTCCTGCAAGGCGTTTTGCAGATCCTCGGTGCTCGCGGTCTTCTTTCCGTCGATTGAGACGACTATATCGCCCAGTTGTTGAAGCATCTGGTTGCCCCAGATGTCCTCGCGCACGACGGCGCTCCTGAATCCGGCCGCAGCGGCCCCGCTGCCGCGTGAGACTCCCGTTATGATGAGTCCTTCGTTGATCGGCAAATCCAGGCTGCGCGCGATGCGCTGGTCCAGCGGTACAGCCGAGATACCCAGCCACGGCCGCGAAACGTATCCCTTGCTTATGATCTCTGGGATGATTTTCTTGGCGATATCTACCGGGACCGCGAATCCGATCCCGATCGAGCCACCGCCACCGCCCGCATTCGCTTGAGCGATAGCGGTATTTATTCCAATCATCTCACCTTTCGCATTCAGGAGTGGGCCTCCCGAATTGCCCGGGTTGATCGCGGCGTCCGTTTGAATTGCGCCGTTGATCGTGCGCCTCGCGGCGGCATCACGAAGCGGTCTCTCGAGCCCGCTGATGATCCCGGTTGTCAGAGTTCGCTGAAGCCCAAACGGGTTTCCGATTGCCAGCACTTTCTGCCCGACTTGAAGCCCCTGCGACGCGCCCAGATTCACCACCGTCAGACGACGCCCCTTGGGATCGATCTTGATCACCGCCAGGTCATCGTCTCTATCAGT
>DATIFP010000162.1:0-5056 GCA_035455165.1 Blastocatellia bacterium | reverse complement strand
ACTCCGAAGATGCGATAGTCAATCGCGGCCAACGCCGCGTCAAAGTCGCGCGGGTGAATGCGCGGTATCAAATAAGTCAGTTCTTTGTAGGTGAGCCCTATCAGAAGGATCGGATACCATCCATGGGCGAACGAAAGGGCGGGACGGGAAGATCGATCCCACCTTGCGAGCATCGTCACCACTACAATCACCGCAACGTGTCCCGCGCACAACAGGCCCCAATGCTCGATCCGGTTGCTGAAAAGCAGGATCAGGAATCCAACGATCGCTACATAAGCGATGACGACTTTGTCTGCAGGACTAAGCGGACGGCTGTTAAGCCGGGCTTCATGATTCTCGATCGATTCTGGACCGCGCTCGACTTCGACCGTTTGGCTTGTCGCGGCCACCGGGCCCTCCCGCTCGAACTCCCGGTCCCCCGCTCGCCGGCCTCGGCCCTTCACAGCCAGCCCTCGCGTTTGTACCACTCGATTGTCTCGCGAAGTCCCTCTTCGAGCGGCACACGAGGGCTATAGCCGAGTTCGGTTTTCGCGCGCTCGATCGAGCAGGCCCAGCAAGTCTGTGAAAGATCGGTCACTTTGTCGCGATTGATCACTGGCGGCTTACCGAAGACCGCGGCGGCCGCCTCGGCGGCAACCGCGAAGCCATAGGCGATTGACTTGGGGATCGCAATCTCGCGCGCTCGTTTGTGCATGAGAGCAGCGATAAGATCCGCGACCGCTCGCATCGAGTAGTCATCCTCGCTCGACACAAAATAAGTGCGCCCGATTGCCGCCTCGCTTTGACCCGCCAGGATGATTCCGTCCGTCAGATCGCGCACGTGAACGAGGCTTACTCGCTTGTCCCGGCGGCCGATCATCGGGAACATGCCGCCCTTTACCGCCTTGAAGAATTCGAATATTCCATAGTCGCGTGGGCCGTAAACCGCGGGAGGCCGAACGATCGTAACCGGTAACAGATCGGAGACGGCGCGGACAGCCTCTTCGGCCATCATCTTGCTGCGGCCGTAGGGAGTGATCGGCGCCGGCGTGGCGTCCTCCTCCACCGGCTTTCCGTCGCGGCCCGGACCAACCGCAGCCAGCGAGCTGATGTACACGAACCGCTTTATCTGATTGCGGCGCTTGACCGCTTCGGCGAGTATCGTCTCGGTTCCTTTATGGTTCGTGGTGAAGTAGTCTTTAGCGCGCCGGGCGAATGTCGTCCCCGCGACATGATAGATCGTATCGACGTCGGCGAGCGCTTCACCCCAATCAGTTGAGTCGTCCAATGCTCCGTAGGCAAGCTCGATGTCGTGATGATCGAGGTATCGCAGCTTGCTGGATTCGCGGACGAGGCAACGAATCGAAGCCCCGCGCTCGATGAGCTGATCGACCAAATGACTGCCGACGAATCCGCTCCCACCGGTTACTAGGACCTTGCCCTGTTTATTGCTCATTGCTTGCCCGAGCTCGTAAAGGAATTCGCGAGTGATCATACCAGAACCACCTTGTGCGCGCAGCATGCTTCGATGTGACGCGACCGGTGCGAACTATTGCGAGAGCCTTCACCTTATGGAACATCTTTTTCGAATGCGCGTGCTCATGACTGAAAGCAAAAGACCCGCAGGAGGTTGGTATGTTCAAAAGGCTGATCTTTCTGACTACTTATGCCCTGTCGGTGGTTTTGTCGGTTTCGCTCAGTGCTCTAGCTCAGGATCGCGCGGCGCTTGAGAAAGAGATTGAAGCACTGCGCGAACAACTAAAGCAAAAGGAGACCGAGTTTCTTGCTCCATCGGCCGGCGACCGAGCCGCTTTTGCTGACTTTCTCAGTCAGCCCGACACCGGACTGGCACGGGTGATGCCCCGAGAGAAGTATCGGGAGAAGCTCAGCGTCCGCGAAGGCGGCGCCTACTATTCGTTTACCCGATTGAGCAACAGTTATAACGACGACCCGCAGATCGGGCTCGAGCAAAACACGCTTAGGACCGGATTTGCCGGGGCGGATTTCGGTTTTCTCACATCGCTTGGCGACGTTCCGCTGGAGACTGTGGGTCTCAATTCCGAGGGTGTGAGTTTCCTGGCAGAATTCGTTGCTCCGCTTGCCGAGCCTGGAGCACGCGAGCAACAACGCAAAACCAATGCAGGATTCGCCGCAGCGGATCATAACTACAGGGCGTCCCTGCCGGCCGTGTTAAATCATACCTATGTTACTCGAAGCATCAGCTATGACCGCTTTGACGTGCTTGTTGCCTTTCGGATAGTGAGAAGAGACACGGACGGGAGCCTGATCCTGCTGTGGAAAAAACTCAAAGAGTTTCCAACGCCGTATCTGGTGCGTCAGCAACCGGGGCAGTAGGCAAGAAGCAATCGCACTTGGCACCGGATCATCGATACCCACTCTGAACCGTCGCGAGCGAAGATAGCTGAAACGATCCCGTCATACGATTCTGATTGACGCCGTCTGGGGACAGGAATACGATTGGGTCTGTCCAGTCGTGCCGCCACCCAGTCGTTTCTCGGAGGTTTTCATGCCTCATCCACGATTATCGATCCTTACGATTGCAATTCTAATGTTCGGCGCTGCATTCGGGGCGAAAGCGCAGGACCGTCCGGCGCTGCTGAAGAAGATTGAGTCTCTGCGGGGACAGTTACAGGCAAAGGAAAATGTGTTCCTGTTGCCGTCTGAAGAGGACTTTGTCGCATACAGGGGCTTGCTGGATCAACCGGACACAGGTTTGGTGCGGTTGATGCCTCGAGAAAAGTACGACGGGAAAATGCTGCTTCGTGGGGGTGGCGCTTACTATTCGTTCGTAAGGTTAACGAACGCGTATGGCTTCGGATCCGACATCGGGTTAGAACGGGAAACGCTTAGGACCGGTTTCGCTGGGGCGGATTTTGGATTTCTCACGGTAATTGGCGATGTGCCTGTCGACGGCATAACTCTGGATCAGCCGGGCGTTCGTTATCTCGCGGCGTTGAACACACCGGCAACAGAGCCGGAAGCTAGGGAGCAGCAGCGGCGCTCGAGTATCGGGTTCGAGGTTGATGGCTTCTTCTACAGAGGGTTTCTGCCGGCCGCCGTGAACACGACGTATGCTTTGCGGTCTACCAACTACACCGAATCAGATGTTCTGTTAGTCTTCAGGGTCACGCGTCAAGATGCGGATGGAAGCTTGATCCTCGCGTGGAAGATGCTGAAAAGGTTCTTGGGCCCGACATTAAGCGGACGGTTTACGGGCATAACCGAGCCGCCCCCTCGTCCAGTTCTGGAAGACCAGATTCACCAACTGCTCGGAGAGCTGAAAGAGACCGAGCAACAATTCCTCGAGCCAGCCGATAAAGATCGCGCAAAGTATGCTGACTTTCTCGAGCAACCGGACACGGGGTTGATTCGCTTACTCCCGAGAGAGACGTTCCAAAACAAACTGACGATCAACGAAGGCGCAGCCTTCTACTCATTTGTTCGACTCACTCACGAATACGGCTTCGGATCGGATCTCGACCTGGAACAGGGACAGTTCGGGGTTGGGTTCGCGGGCGCGGACTTCGGTTTTCTCACTCGGCTGGGCAAAGTGCCCATCGAAGAGATCACGCTCGACGATCCCGCCGCACAGTTTCTGGCGACGTTTGCGCCGCCGACCGCCTTGGCCGAAGCGCGCGCGCAACAGCGTCGCACCGCCTCGGGATTCGAGATCAACGGCTTTGCCTACAAGTCGCGATCACCGGTGAAAAAGAAACGCGCCTATCTTCTTCGGTCAATCATCTATGACCACTCGGACGTGTTGGTCGCGTTCAGGATCGCAAGCCAGGACTTCGACGGCAGCGTAGTGATCGTGTGGAAAATCCTAAAGAGATTTCCGGCGCCGCAACTGACTGCCTCGCAGACGCAACACAACTGATTTCACTGTCTCGTCGCCTGACGGTCCAGATAATCAAGGAGCACGTTGGCCATCACTTTCACACCAACTACCAGACTCTCTTCGTCGATGTCGAACTCGGCAGTGTGCCACATTGGCCTCAGCCCTTTCGAGCTGTTGCCCACACCAAGGAAAAAGAAGAAGCCGGGAATCACCTTCTGGTAGTAAGAGAAATCTTCAGCCGGCATGAACGGCTTCGGCCTCAACAGATTCTGCTCGCCGAGCACCCGTTGCAGAGTCGGCAGAGTCTCCTCGACCAATTTAGGGTCGTTGAACGTCACCGGGTTCGAATCGTCAAACTCCAGGTCGAACGTCGCGCCGTAAGCCGAGGTAACGCTCGCCAGCGTTTGGCGCATCAATTCCTGAAAGCGCTTTCGGACATCCTCGTTCATTGTTCGAAGCGTGCCTTCCATTCGAACTTCGTCGGCGATGATGTTGAAGCGGTCGCCGCCCTTGATCGTCCCGATCGTCAACACGCTGGGCTCGAGCGGATCGATCCGCCGGCTCCTAATGTTCTGAAGCGCGGTCACGCATTCCGATGCGATGACGATCGCGTCGACGCCCAGTTGTGGCTGCGCGCCGTGCGACTTCTTGCCGCGAATAGTGATGATGATGCGATCCGAGGATGCCATGGCCGGACCAGAATGATATTCGATCTTCCCAACCTCCGAACCTGAGGTGTGTAATCCGAAGATGGCCTTCGGTCGCGGATTCTCGAGCGCGCCTTCTTTGATCATCAGGCTCGCTCCGCCTTCTTCACCCGGCGGGGCGCCTTCTTCAGCCGGTTGGAAGATAAACTTGATCGTCCCCGAAATCTGATCGCGCATTTTGGATAGCACTTCGGCGACGCCAAGCTCGATTGTCGTATGCGCGTCGTGCCCGCAGGCGTGTTTCACGCCCGGGGTCTGTGACTTATAAGGCACGTCGATGGTTTCTCGAATCGGCAACGCATCCATATCGGCCCGCACTGCAACCACCGGTCCCGGCTTCGTGCCTTTCAAAAGCGCGACTACTCCGTGCTTGCCGACGCCGGTTCGTACTTCATCGAGCCCAAGCGCGCGGAGCCGTTCGGCGACGATGCGAGAAGTGCGCTCTTCGCGATTTGAGAGTTCGGGGTGCATGTGAAAATCGCGCCGTTGCTCGATCAGCTTTTGGCGGAGA
>DATIFP010000161.1:0-18355 GCA_035455165.1 Blastocatellia bacterium | reverse complement strand
CAGTTGCCCACCAGCTTATCCATCAATTCGTCCTTGAAGATTCGACCGGGACCGTCGAGCGAGTCTTGCGGCGCTGGATGTCCGCCGGCGCCGACTGCAAGAATGACAAGTGCGACGATGCATTTGATCAGTGATTTTCGAATCATTTCTCCTCCCAAACCTGGGAAACCCCCGGTCGAGCAGCCAGCCAGGACGATTACTTAAACCCAAATAACGCTCCTTGCGCAATCCTGGTCGAGTACATCGCTTGATCTAACGTCAGGAAGATTCCATCAGTTTGATCCCTCTTCGATCGAAACGCGGTTGCGTGTTCTTCTGACCAGAAGAACATTGAGTTCATTCAGTAGGCGTGAATGATGTTCGGTTCCGCGAATGTCTGCCAATCTACGTCGGGCTCAAACAGCAGGGGATCAGAACCAGGCATCCGGACCCGATAACTCAAATCGCTTGCCACATCAATTCGCATCGGGCGCGCGCAATGCGCACAAGCCGTGCTGATTTCAACAATCAATCGCTTCTTTCGTAAACGCCCTTCCACGAAGGGCGCCGCAATCGCGTCCTCTGCTCAAGCAGCATACACCTCCTCACCGGTGCTGAACTTCAATTTGTGCGGAGTCTTATCAACCGTAACCGGAAAGGCCCACGACACCCGTCCTCGCTTGTCGCGAACCAGAAAGAAGAGGCGCTCCTCCAGCTCTTCGAGGATCTGATTCACTCTGGGGAGCGATAGCTTCAACTTCGCTGCAATCAGCTCGGGCGAGACTGCCGTTCCCGAGCGCGCGAGCTCCCTGACGACAAAGTACCGCACGCGATGATGCTGAACCGTCATGAAGCTAAGCCGGACCTTCATGCGCTCGGGGACGTGAGCCAGTTGATCTTCCCAGTGCTTGCGCGGGATGGAAGCGATCTCGCGATCTCTTCCGATAAGGATTGTCTGATCCATGTTGTTCTCCTTTGCAGGCTGATCTGCGTTGAATCGGGTAGGAGGGAGCCTCGCGGCTCCCGTCCTCCCACACCACCGGACATGCGCTTCCGCATCCGGCGGTTCACGTCGAAATTTGAAACCGTCTCACTCGATCTAACAGTGACACGAGCCCCACTCGATCAAAGTACCTCTTCGGGAATGCTTCGTTCATATGCGATGAACCCGCATTCCACCACGCGCCTCGCCCGTTGTATGCGCTGCGATGCGCGCGCAGCTCCTCGAGGCCACGTCGCTTCAGCTCTTTCGCTCGGGTTCGCGGGCGTTTCCATCTTCGCCAGATCAGACACCTCAGCTTCCGTCTGATCCATCCGTCCAGTTCATCGAAGACCCCTTTCACTTCTGCTAACCGGAAGTACTGTATCCAGCCCCGCAGAACTACGTTGAGTTCCTCGACTACCCGCCTAAGGCTCCGCCCCCTTCCTTCGCGAAATATCTCCCGCATCCTCGCCTTCAGCCGCTTCACAGAAGTCTCGGCTGCCTTCAGTCGTGGTTCTTTGTTCCGCGTCATCGTATAGCCTAAAAACTTCCGTTCCCACGGCCGCCCAACCGCGCTCTTCTCCTCATTTACCCGCAGTCGGAGTCGGGCGCACAAAGAAAATCGCCTGCACGTTCGAACGTGCAGGCGATCTTGGTTGCGATGGCCCAGACTATAGCACTGTATGGCCGGCACGACAAGCGGGCGAGTCATCCTCTGCGACAACTCAGCGTGCTCTGCGCCTCGGCGGTGAACCGGCTTCTTGGTTCTTCTCACCGCGGAGACACAAAGTAGAGATTCAGATTCAGATTAGCGCCCTGCTAGATTTCGCGCATCAGGAACTGGGCGCGCGCTTATGACGGACAACAGGCGGCCGACGCCGGAAGACTGCGCCTTTCCTTCCTTGCGATATGAAAAGAAAAGCTCGTTCTGATGCATCGTGCAGTAGTCCGCGACGTGGATGCGATCTTCGGTGAAACCGCAGAAGCTGAGCTGTTGGATGTTCGCCATGCGAATGTCCAGGTGAGCCTTTCCGTCCTCCTTGAAATTCACCAGCAGGTTTCGCCAGTAGCCGAATTCCTTCTTGTATCGCTCGATCACGTCGTCGCCAACCTCGTAGCACTCGGCGCACGCTGCCGGTCCGAGCGCCGCAATGCAATCCCTCGGATTGACGCCCAGAGACAGCATCATGTCGGCGACCGTCCGCTCCGTTATTCGCCCTGCGGTCCCGCGCCATCCGGCGTGAATAGCGGCTACCGCTCCGCTCTTCGTATCCCCGATAAGCACCGGGAGGCAATCGGCGGTTTGAACCGCGAGGAGAACCTCGGGCAACCGGGTGATCATCGCATCACACTCTTGTTGCGGCCCGCGAGCTTGAGCCAAAGACTCGATGCTGGACCGCTCAACCGAGTGCATTTGCCTCGCCGTCACGACCAGCGCGCGCTCTGCTCCAATGGCCTTGAGAAACCGGCGGCGATTCTCCACGACATTCTCCTTCTCATCGCCTTTGAAATAGGCCAGGTTGAGCGCGTTGAAAGGCAGGGCACTCACTCCGCCGAGCCTTGTGCTGAATGCATTGATGAAACCGGCTCGCTCGAGCGGTTCGCACACAAGCGCTGAAATGCGCGCCTTACCGTTGAGCGTGCTAACATCGCGCTCCCGCATCACAAAAGCTCCTTCGGCACCCTGTTCTGACTTCGTTTCGACCATAGTCACCGTATGCTACCGAGCCGGCCTTGAGCGGCGCAATTGAACTTCAGCGCCTCGTATGTAAGTGGTAGTCTCAAAGCGCCTCGCGTGCGAATCGGTTGGCTATTCTAGAGCGTCCCCAGGCCGCACCGTGAATAGTTCTTCTTTCCTCCACCTTGCTGGCGTCATGCTATCAACCCGCTACCCGCCGGAGCGATCTGTTGACACTGCTGCTCAGGCGGCTTACGCTCACGTCTTATCATTCAGCCATGAAAGGTGACTGTCTATGCTCGACATAAACTTTGTCCGAGCCAATCTTGACCAGGTAAGAAGGAAGCTGGACCAGCGAGGCTTTCCGATGGACGCGCTCGACCGTTTCACTGAGCTTGACGAGCGCCGTCGCGCGCTCATTCGCAAGCGCGATGACTTGAAGGGGACTCGCAATCGTGAGAGCCAGGAGATCGGGAGCTTGATGAAAGCGGGCCGCAAGGACGAGGCCGAAGCCCGGCGCGCAGCCGTGCGAGACATCGGCGATCAGATCGCGGCCGTCGAAGTGGAACTAGGAGCCTTCGAGACTGACCTGAACAACCTGCTGACAACCGTCCCGAATATCGCCGACGATAGCGTACCCGTCGGGCTCGACGAATCCGCTAATCAGGAAACCAAACGATTTGGCGCGCCGCCTGCCTTCGCATTTGAACCTCGCGATCACGTGGACCTGGCCGGTGGGCTCGGGATACTGGATCTCGAAAGGGCCGCAAAGATCTCGGGTGCGCGGTTCGCGATCCTGACCGGCCCTGGCGCGCGGCTCGAACGGGCCCTGATCAACTTCTGTCTCGACATCCAAACGAAGCGGAACGGTTACGAAGAGGTCTTGCCGCCCTTCATAGTGAATGCAAAGACGTTGTTCGGGACTGGCCAGCTTCCAAAGTTTGAGAGTGACTTGTTTAAGCTACGAGACGAGCGCGAGTTCTATCTGATACCGACGGCCGAAGTGCCGCTTACAAACATCTATGCAGACGAGATTCTGGATGGCGCCGTGTTGCCGATAAAAATGACGGCGTACACGCCGTGCTTCAGATCCGAAGCGGGCAGCCACGGGAAAGATACTCGCGGGCTAATTCGGCAACATCAATTCGACAAGGTCGAGCTCGTAAAGATCACGCGACCTGAAGACTCATACGATGAGCTCGAATCCCTGACGCGTGACGCCGAGAGGGTGCTCGAGGAGCTCGGGCTTGCGTATCGCAGGGTCTCTCTGGCAACCGGCGACCTTGGATTCTCTTCGGCTAAGACCTACGACATCGAAGTGTGGCTTCCGAGCCAAAACACCTATCGAGAAATCTCGTCCTGCTCGAACTGCGAATCCTTTCAGGCTCGCCGCGCTGGAATTCGATTCCGCCGCGAGCAGAAATCAAAACCGGAATTCGTCCACACGTTGAACGGATCGGGCCTGGCTATCGGAAGGCTGTGGCTGGCCTTAATCGAGAACTACCAACAAGCCGACGGCTCGGTGGTAATACCCGAGGCGCTACGGCCCTACATAGACGGATTGGAAGCGATACAAAGGCAAAAGTAAAAAGGAAAAAGGCAAAAAGAAACCCGGTCCCGGTCCTGGAAATTCACTCGATGAAGGGGAGTTATGAAGAAAAACCGGTAAATAATGCAAGGTCTGACATACGAGAGAGGACATTTGGATTTGCAGTTCGCATAGTAAGGCTATCCACTTACCTGCATACGAGAGCAGGCGCCAGCAAGACGCTTGCGACTCAGGTGCTGAGGGCCGCGACCTCAGTGGGGGCAAATATTGAGGAGGCTCAGGCTGGACAGAGCAGGGCCGATTCTATCAGTAAGAACGCGATCGCCCTCAAGGAAGCCCGCGAAACTCACTATTGGCTTCGTCGCCTCGTTGCCTCGAGAGTGGTTCCGGAATCGAGGATTCGTGATTTGCGCGATGAAGCCTCACAGCTAATGCGCATTATCGGAGCAATCATTGTTTCTTCAAAGAAAACGGCACAGCTTTCACGATAGGAAGAGCGAGAGTGCAAGGAAACGCTGGTCGCAGCGCTGCTGTGGGTGGAGGTCTCCGAACTTTTTTGCCTTTTTCCTTTTTCCCCTTGCCTTTGAAAGAAAGCGGGCCGCCGTACGACAGCGCCAGAAGCCGTAGAGAGGGTTCTGACTCGGTTTAGTTTGCGCGAGCGAACCATCGAAGCCAGCAAGCTGTTTCGGCGGTGAGGTCCGAATCAGCAAGATTGAAGGCTCCAACTTCCGCTCGCGCTAGTTAATCCGGCACTGCGTACGGTGGCCCCATGAGAACACCATCAGGCGTCTCAAGCTTCCGGCGCATCGAAGTGCACAAGCCGTGCCACATACCAGCGCTGATTCAACTCGCTTGCGTTCGACCAATTAGGCGAGCGTCTCGCCCAAGCAGGCGAGGCCCGTTTCTCACATTGACCGTGACCGTCGACTGCGCACCTTTCTTTTTGACCGATCTCACAAATCGCAGTTTGCTTGCAGCGTATAGAATGCGTTGGTAAGCTACCGCTCGCCTTCGAGGTGATGTCGGCCGCTTTATCCAGAGCCGGCAAACATCTATAGAAAGAGAATCCATGCACCGACAGCTACAACGTACACTGATCGCCTTGGCCGCCGCGGTTGCGGTCGTGGTTGGAAGCTCACTTCAGGCACGCTCCTTAGACAACCGTCTTACGCCTGATTTCGCGGCCGCTCGTGATGAAGCCGTACAGATTCTGGCAGGCTTCGTGAGAGTCGATACCAGCAATCCGCCCGGCAACGAAACAAAGGGCGCCGAATACCTGAAGGCGATTCTCGATGGCGAAGGCATTCCTTCTGAGATATTCGAACAGGAACCAGGCCGCGGCAACATCGTCGCTCGATTGAAAGGCAACGGCAAGAAGAGGCCGCTGCTGCTGATGGGACACATCGACGTCGTCGGAGTCGAACGGGAAAAGTGGACCGTCGATCCGTTCGGCGGGGTTGTGAAAGACGGTTACCTCTATGGGCGTGGCTCGTCCGACGACAAGGGTATGGCGACCGCGTGTCTTGAAGTCTTTCTGCTGCTCAACCGGCTCAAAGTGCCGCTCGATCGCGACGTGATTTATCTGGCTGAAGCCGGGGAGGAGGGAACGTCCAGCATTGGAATCGATTACATGGTTCAGGAACACTGGGACAAGATCGAATGCGAATACGCGCTCAACGAGGGCGGCATGATCTACGCTCCGGACGGCAAAGTTAAATACGTCGGCATAGCAACCACCGAGAAGGTTCCGCGCGGGTTCAAGCTGGTCGCGCGAGGCACCAGCGGCCACGGTTCTGTCCCCCGCCCCGACAACGCGATCACGCATCTCGCGGCCGCGGTTGCAAAGATCGGAAACTGGCAAGCGCCCATGAGATTGAACGAGACGACCCGTGCATTCTTTTCGCGGCTCGCAAAGATCAGCCCTCCCGAAGAAGCTCTCCTGTACAGCCAACTCGAAGATCGTTCCAAAACCGAGACGGCCCAGGAGAGGATTCGCGCTAAGAACGCAACCTACAATTCAATGCTTCGAACCTCCATCGTGCCGACGATCATCAAGGGTGGATTTCGCAGCAATGTAATTCCGGGCGACGCCGAAGCTACCCTGGATGTGCGTGCCGTGCCCGATGAAGACATCGAAGCGCTCGCCGACGCTTTGAGAAAACTGATCAACGATTCGGCGGTTGAAGTGATCCCTCCGGCGTCCAGGGGCCGGCCGGCAACACCACCCTCGAAGCTCGACAGCGATATGTTTCGCTCGCTCGAGGGCGCACAGTCAAAGGTCTTCCCGGGTGTTCCGACGTTGCCGCTGATGCTGACCGGCGCCACCGACTCTGCGCAGCTTCGGGCGAAGGGCGTCCAGGCCTACGGGTTGGGAAGCGTGGCAGGTGATCGAGAGCGTGGAAGCGTTCACGGAAACGACGAGAGGATTTCGGTCGAGGGTCTGGGAAAGTTTGTGGAATTCATCTACTGGGCAGTGATCGACATCGCCGCGTCAAAGTGATTTTGGACTGCGCCGCCGGTCCTAAACTAATGCATTCGTAACCCTGCCGGCGGCGCTTTGGATTTTGATTGTGCTTCGGTAAACTTGCCTGGCCGCTCAAAGCCAAAGCGCCGCCGTCTGATGCTAACTCGATCCCTTGCCATGAGGCGGCGCACTCCAAATCGAGAAGACGGCTACGACTCGCGACTCACTATGTGGTATTGCGTGAGTGGCAACTCTGGACTTCGGCGGCGCATGCTCTCCAAGCTTCGCCGCCAATTCAGCAGTACAATACAGCATCAATCTCTGGTTAACACCCATATGGTCGATCAAAGTTTGAAAAACCGTTTCCGCCCTTTCAAGCGCGCGGCTGGTGAGAAGGGCGTAGGCGCTCCAATCGAAATCCTCGAGCCGAGCATTAATTACATTAAGGTTTCCAAGTTCAAGCGCGTCCTTCACTTCCTTAAGGAACAGAGCCTTCTTTTGATTTGCCTCGATCGCCGTGACTTCTAGATCAGGCCTGACGATCGCCATCGGAATCGCCGGAAAACCCGCGCCGCTGCCGATGTCCAGAATAGCGTGCTCATCCCCTATGAACCGTGCGCCGAAGATCGATTCGGCGTAATGGAGCTTTGCTGCTTCTCGCGGCTTTATGATCCTTGTCAGATTCACCCGCTGATTCCACTTGCAGAGCATTTGGAAGTGCGCAGCCATCCGATTAATCTGACTCTCGGTCAACGGCTCAAGCCCGAAGCTCGCAATTGCAGCCTCGAGCGCGGGCCTGAATTCGTTCGATTCTCCCTTACTCATAACGCCGCGCTCTGTTCGTCTCGGCAGACCTTAATTAAAATACCCGAGGACCTGGAAAACAAACTCAGGAGACGGAATTGGCGATCAAAGCGATCTCATTTGATTTTTGGTACACGTTGTTCATCGAGCAACGCGGCGGCTTCGAGCGTTATTCGCACCGACGGCGCAACCTCCTCGCAGAAGCAGTTCTGACGCAACGCTCCGTACTACACAGCGAGCTTGACCGCGCCTGCAAGGTCGAGGCCGAGTGTCATCACCGAATCTGGCAGGAGCAACATCGTACGCTCCCCGCGACGGAACGCGTGAGCGCAATCTTGAACGAACTGGAAGTAGACCTCCCCGGCGAAGCCGTCGCCGGGCTTGCGCGCAACTTCGAAGAGGGCCTCCTCGAACACCCGCCGGTGTTGATCGATGGAGCGCGCGAAGTTCTCACTCAGTTGTCGCGGCGTTATCGATTGGGAATCATCTCGGATGTGGGTTTCTCCCCCGGGCGAGTGCTTAAACAAGTGCTGGCCTCGGGTGGGCTTCTGGATATGTTCGACTCCCTCGTGTTTTCCGACGAGGCGGGTCGCGCAAAGCCTCACATTGAGGTCTTCGAAGCCACCGCTCGGTCCCTGCTGGTTGAACCGGGCGAAATCGTTCACATTGGCGATCTCGAACGAACCGATATCATCGGCGCCAAGCGAGCGGGCTTCCACGCCATAAGGTTCACCGGAATCACTCCGATAGGAGAAGATGAGACAACGATCGCCGATTTCGTGACCGACGATCTTGCGGAGATTCCCGGTTTGGTTGAAATGATCGATCAGTCACTTGTCATTGGTCATTAGACATTGACCCGCTCAGTGACGATCTGAGAGAAAGGCACAAATGAAGATCTTCACCCTGCGCGAGGCCGAGACGTCGCCGGATATCGACGTAAGGATGATGGCGACTCGCTCGTCGCGTTATCGGGTGTTCGGTTCGCAGATTCGTATACCTGATGCCGAACTCGCAGTTGTCGATTTGCGCGACGGTGTCCAGCCGGAAGACTTCGCCGTCCGCTTCGGGCTGCTCGACCGCCATCCGATGAAGAATGTCTGTCTGGTTCGGAAGCTTGAAGCGAATTGACCGCAGATCAGGCTGACTCGTCGGCGCTGGTAGTCGTCGATCCGGTCTGCGCAAAACACCGTTGCGGAGTCAGCGATAATCCGCGGCTAGTGTCTATTCCCACTCAATCGTCGAAGGCGGTTTCGAGCTGATGTCGTACACCACTCGATTGATCCCGCGCACTTCACTCACAATTCGCGACGAGATTCGCTGCAGCACCTCGTAAGGCACCCGAGACCAGTCCGCTGTCATCCCATCAAGCGACTCGACAATGCGCAGCGCGATCGCATTATCGTAAGTGCGCATGTCTCCCATCACTCCGACGGTCGAAATCGGCAACAACACTGCGAATGACTGCCAGACCTTATCGTAAAGATCCGCACGGCGCATTTCCTCGATCACGACGGCGTCGGCTTCCTGGAGGAGGGCAACTCGATCGGCGGTCACTTCGCCAAGGATTCGAACCGCGAGTCCCGGCCCCGGAAAGGGCTGGCGACCGATGATCTCCTCCGGCAAGCCAAGCTCGCGGCCGACCCTTCGCACTTCATCCTTGAACAGCTCGCGGAGCGGCTCGATCAGGCTCAAATTCATCTTCTCAGGCAAGCCGCCGACATTGTGATGGGACTTGATCACTGCCGAAGGACCTTTGACCGAAACCGATTCGATCACATCCGGATAGAGCGTGCCTTGTACCAGAAAGTCCTCGTGACCCAGCTTGCGCGCCTCTTCCTGGAAGATCTCGATAAACTCGTTGCCGATGATCTTGCGCTTGCGTTCCGGGTCGATCACGCCGGCGAGCTTCGTCAGGAACCGCTCACCCGCGGCTACGCCTACGACGTTCAGGTCCATTTCGCGATAAGCCTCGAGCACTTCTTCGAACTCATTCTTGCGAAGCAGCCCGGTGTCTACGAAGATACAGGTCTGGCGATCGCCGATCGCCCGCGCTACCAGCGCAGCAGCGACCGAAGAATCAACACCGCCTGACAGTCCACACACAGCCTTGCCGTCCCCGACTCGACGTTTGACGTCCTCGATCGTCGTCTCGATGAACGAAGACATCGTCCAGTCGCATCGCAAATTGCAAATGTTGACGAGGAAGTTGCGCAGGACCTCTCTGCCTTGCGGAGTGTGCGCGACCTCGGGATGAAACTGCACTCCGTAGAGTTTGCGTTGCGGGTCTTCAACTGCGCCGATAGCAGCTTCGGTCGCCGCGGTCACCACGAACCCTTCTGGAGGCTTGCTGACGTAATCGCCGTGACTCATCCAGACTTTCAACCTTGAAGGCAGTCCGGCGAGCAACTGACTCTCCCGTTTCACTTCGATGTCCGCGTGTCCGTATTCGCGTCGGTTGGAAGGCTTGACTTCGCCCCCCAGGAAATGAGCCATGAGCTGCACGCCGTAACAAATGCCGAGCACCGGCACACCCATTCTAATAACCGCCGGATCCGGATGCGGCGCATTCTCCTCGTAGACCGACGATGGGCCGCCAGAGAGAATTATGCCTCGCGGGTTCTTTGCTCGGAGCTCTTCGGGGGAGATGTTGAACGGGACAATCTCAGAGTAGACGCCAAGCTCGCGAACTCTGCGAGCGATGAGTTGGGTGTATTGCCCGCCGAAGTCGAGAATGAGAACAGTTTCGTGCTCGGAGGCCATGGTGTTGAGCAGGAGTATACGGAGTGCTTGGGATTGTTGTAAAGTTAAGGTCTCCTTCGTGTTAGTCAAATCCGGACCTTCTCAATTAAGAGTGATGTTTTCAGTGTCCTGCGGGGCGATACTATCCCGTCGGGTCTTGGTATCTTGGCGACGGTTCGGCCGCCGATCAGCAACCAGTAGAATATGAAACTCAAATCATTCACAGTCCAAAAATATCGGAGTATCACTGCGGCCAAGAAGATCACGGTGGGAAAGACGACAATTCTCATCGGGCCGAACAATGAGGGAAAGTCGAACATTCTCCGAGCGCTCGTAACGGCGATGAGAATTCTGACGCGGGAACGCGATCCTCGCCTCGCAGCTCGTCGAATGAGGACGATATTTTACGGAAGGAGTGGATATGATTGGGACACTGACTTCCCAGTCGCGTTGCAGCAGCGCCATCCGACCGGCGAGACAGTAATTGGACTTGAGTTCGAGTTAACGGCTGCAGAGCTTGAGGAGTTTCGTACTTCGATACGGAGTCAATTGACCGGAACCCTGCCACTGCAAGTAGCGATTGGACCGCAGAAGGTAGAGGTAACCGTCCATAAACAAGGGCCTGGTTCCGCCGCCCTTTCGAAGAAATCGGACCAAATCGCCCGTTTCGTTACCGACAGGATTGACTTCCAGCACATCGAGGCAATCCGAACAGCATCGGCCGCTGAGGGCGTGGTCGCCGAAATGGCAGCGAAAGAATTGGATCAACTTGAGCAAAATCCGGAGCATCAATTGGCAATCAGCAAAATCGAGGCCCTCCAACAACCCATTTTGGACACGCTGTCAGCGAGTATCCAGACGCTAAAGCAGTTTCTTCCCGAGATCAAATCGGTCCGAGTGCAGATCCCGGCGTAGCTCGATACAGGGCGATGCCGACGATCTTGTGAAATAGAAGTCGATGACGGAACGCCCACGCTGCTCAAATACAAGGGCGATGGTGCCCAGAGCCTTGCAGCATTGGGAATCATCAGGCACGCAAGCGATGCAGGAGCGAAAGGTAAGAACCTCGTCATAGCGATAGAGGAGCCGGAATCGCATCTGCATCCCTCAGCGATTCACAAACTAAAGCAGGTTATCGACGAACTGAGCGACAAGCACCAGGTACTCATAACAACTCACAACCCCCTCTTCGCGGACAGACGCACAATCGCGAACAATGTAATTGTCGAAGGCAACCGCGCGCGCCCCGCGAAGTCTGTGGAGCAGATTCGCGACGTGCTAGGTGTGCGCGCTTCCGACAATCTCCGGCACGCGGAACTTGTGTTGGTTGTAGAGGGTGAAGATGACCGCATAGCAACTAGGGCATTGATCTCCCATTACTCAGTCACACTTGCATCCGGAGTTGGCCAGGGCACATTGGCTATCGATACACTGGGAGGTTCGAGCAACCTGTCTTATAAACTAACTCTCTTGCGGCAGGCGCTCTGTGAAACGCATTTGTTCCTAGACAATGACAGGGCTGGGCACGAGGCCTTCGAGAAGGCTCGTATTCAGGGCCTCGCAAACGACGGTGATGCCAATTTTTCTGTTTGCCAAGGGCTGACGGAATCCGAGTTGGAGGACTTGTACGACACAGCGATCTATCGGGACCTTGTTCAGAATAGATTTCGTGTAAGCATTGACAGCCCTCGGTTCAGGTCGAGGAAAAAGTGGTCGCAACGAATGGCTGATTGTTTCGGTCACTGCGGAAAACACTGGAACGACAGAGTGAAAGCTGATGTTAAGATGGCGGTCGCGGAGGCGGTGGCCGCTTCTCCTGCGCAGGCGCTTAACGAGCGCCACAAGGGCTGCTTTGAGGCGCTCATTCAGAGTCTCGAGAATAGGCTTCAAACCAGAAGAGAAGCACAACAATGAAACGGAGCCTGCTCATATGCCGCCTGCGATGAAAACGGGTGAGGCCCGTGCGTCCACACGCTGAACACTCGCCTCGCCCCTTGAGCTCCACGAGCAAGATTCGGATACCCGTTTGATTGATTCGTAGCTTATAATCAACGTGCAATGTCCAAGGTTGAAACAACTATGACCATTCCGTTGACGACCACCGAATTTGGCACGATTCGCGTAGGCGATTCACGCGTGAGTCTGGATTCCATAATCCATCACTACAACCTTGGCGCAACTGCTGAACAAATAGCTGCGAGCTTTCCTTCTCTTAACCTCGCGGACATATACGCAGTCATTGCCTACTACCTTGCGAACCGCGAATCCGTCGAAGAGTATCTGAAACAGCAAGAAGCGCAGGCGGACGCCCTGCAACAACGGATTGAGTCGGACCCAGCGCATCAGAACGCCACCAATCAACTGCGGGAGCGCATTCGAGCTCGATGGGCGGCCAGGCAATTAGAGACTGATTCGGACACCAATTGAGAAATGCTCCGGCTCCTCATCGATCAGGATCTTGATCAAGACATACTGCCTGGACTCCTGCGCTGCGTACCCGACCTCGATGCAGTCACTGCGTATCAAGTCGGAAAGGCCGAAGCATCGGACCCAGATCTGCTTGCATGGGCAGCGGAAGCTGGACGCGTACTTGTGACTCACGATCGACGGACGATGCCCGCATACGCCGCCCGCCGGGTCGCAGCTGGCAACGACATTGCTGGCGTCTTGGTTGTGTCCCGCCGAATTCCAATCGGCACCGCGATTGCGGAGCTTGAGATCGTGGTTCTGTGCAGCGAACCAGAAGAATGGACCAACCTCGTCCTCCATGTCCCGTTGTAAAACCGAGCGACGGGGGCCACCGATCCAGTAATATTCGCGCGGGTTCGACGTTATTGATATTGAAACGATCGCCTGCGTCTTCCCACATGGAGGCTGAGAAGACTCCGAGACGGTTCTATGTCGATAACTTTGGACCACCCACTATCAGAGCTAAAGAATCGACGGTGGCTTCGAGCCTTCACAGTGATGACCAGGATTCTGCTGGCGATCGGGTTCACGCCGTCGGGGCTGACGAGACTCCTTGGCAACCGATTCACGCTGCTTAGCCCGGAGACGCCCGTCGGATACTTTTTCGAAGCGCTTTACCGGTCCGGCTTCTACTGGAACTTCATCGGCGCCTGCCAGCTCCTTGCGGCTAGCCTGCTGCTGATTCCCAGAACCGCGACGATCGGACCTTTGGTTTATTTCCCTCTCATTCTGAACATCTTCGTTATTACCGTCTCGCTCCATTTCACCGGCACACCGTTCATCACCGGGCTGATGTTGCTCGCGTGCATCTATTTGCTTTGCTGGGATGCCGACAAATTGAAGGCCCTCATCCGATGATTCTGTTCATTTCACCTTTCCTGGTCCCCACAGCGCGCGGCCCGGCTTAGCGTTGGTGTGTTCCCCGTCCTTCAGCACCTGGACTCCGTTCACGAATACGTGCTTCACCCCGACGGAGTATTGATGAGGATTCTCGAACGTCGCTCGATCGGCAATAGTAGCCGGGTCGAACACGACTACATCCGCGAACATGCCGACTTTAAGAAGGCCTCGATGGTCGAGACCGAGATTCGTTGCGGGAAGGCTGGACAACCGGCGAATCGCTTCTTGAAGGGAGATCACCTTTTCCTCGCGCACGTATTTGCCGAGCAGCCGGGCAAAATTACCGTAAGCCCGTGGATGCGTCGACGACCTGAGGAACGCTCCCTCCGGCGCCATCGAAGCGGCGTCCGAACCTAACGAGACCCACGGCTGGCGAAGCTGCTTCTTTATGTTCTCCTCGCTCATCATGAAGTACACGGTTCCGACTCGCGACCGGTCCTCGTACACTAAGTCCATTATCGTCTCGATCGGATCCTTGCCTCGCATCTTTGCTACTTCCGCGAGAGTCTTTCCAGTCAGCGGCTTCAGGGCGTCCGACCTGAAGCCCACCAACAAGATCCGATCCGGAGAGCCGGCCAGCACGTAAAGATTCTCCCAGTCATTTGAGGGCGTGCGGATCGCTTCGGCGATCTTCTTTCGAGTCTCGGGCTCCTGAAGCCGCTTGTCGGCCGCCGCCCGACCCCCGTCAAACACCCACGGGGGCATCGCCGCGTCCAGCCCCGTTGAGCCCGCCGTATAGGTGTACATATCAGCGGTGATTCTCATGCCTTTGCGGCGGGCTTCGTTGATCATCGCGATGACTCTGTCCATTTTATTCCAGTTCGATTCGCCCGAAGCCTTCAGGTGATAAATCTCGGCCGGAAGCCCCGCCTCTCGGCTTATGCGAAGCGTTTCCTGGACCGCTTCGATCAATTGATTCCCTTCGCTGCGAATGTGCGCGATGTATTTTCCTTTGTACTTTGAGGCGACCTTGCAAAGCTCGATCAGCTCTTCGGTCTTTGCGTAGAAGGCGGGTGGATAGATCAATGCGGTGGTGACGCCGAGCGCACCGGCTTCCATCTCCTGCCGGACGAGGTTACGCATTCGGTCCAGCTGTTCCGGAGTCGGCGGCTTGTCTTCGAGACCGATGACGTTTTCACGAACGGTAGTCGCGCTGACAAACGACGCTACGTTTTGTGAGATGCCGTGCTTCTCGAGATAAGTCAGATACTCGGCCAGAGTCGTCCACGGGACTTCAAATCTCAAATCCCCTTGCGCAGACACACGCCGCCGCTTCATCTCGTCTGAGAGCGGGCCCATCGACCCTTCGCCGAAGATCTGGGTAGTCACCCCCTGGCGGAGTTCACCTTGCGAGCGGCCGTCCGTGATCAGCGAGCTCTCCGAATGCGAGAGCATGTTGATAAAGCCCGGAGCTACTGCAAGCCCGATCGCGTCGACGATCGTCGCCGCGCTTGCGGACTGAAGGTTTCCGATCGCGGCGATGCGGTCACCCTTGATTCCGACGTCGGCGCGGCGAGGCGCTCCGCCGGTGCCGTCGTAGAGCGTACCGCCTCGAATGATGACGTCGAAAGTCGCCGGCTTTGCGGCTTGGCGAGTTTGCGAGAAAGCGAGACTTGTCGAGAGGAGTAAAGCGAGTAGGAGAGCGAGCAACTTTCGTCTTTGCATTGAGGTCCCCCGAGCGCCGAATTTAGGGAAAACTCAATATCAGGTTTCGCGCAAAGACGCAAAGATCCGCGAAGACGCAAAAGCTCGTCACTCGGACTTACTGAACTTCAGCGAGGCCGAGTTCATACAATAGCGCAGCCCCGTTGGCTTGGGACCGTCATCAAACACGTGCCCTAGATGAGCGCCGCATCTGCGGCACTTCACTTCAACGCGTTGCATCCCGTAGCTCATATCAGATTCGGTCTCGACGTTTTCCCTGGCGACGGGTTCCCAGAAACTCGGCCATCCGGTGCCGGACTCGAACTTCGTATCAGAGCTGAACAGGTCGTTGTCACAACAGACACATCGATAGATCCCCTTCTCGTGGTTGTTCCAATATTGGCCGGAGAAGGCGCGCTCGGTTCCCTTCTTGCGGGTGACTTCGTATTGTTCGCGAGTGAGTTGAACCTTCCATTCGGCGTCGGTCTTATTAACCTTTTCGCTCACAATAAATCCTTTCTGCGCGACCGAATAAAGCTTGATCTTAACGGGCTCTTTTTTGGCTTGAGCGGCAGACCCCGAACCGATCATTAGCGCAAGTGCAATTAGTCTGATCGCGATTGATTTCATGTTGTCCCTCTTGAAGTGAACTCTAACATGATCCGGCCGGGTGTTGTAAATCTCGTAGCTCCGCGGTTCGGCATTATCTTGGGCGGCTAATCTTTGCGGTCTCTGCGGATCTTTGCGTCTTTGCGCGAAACACCGATTTCAAGACCCGTTTCGCGCAAAGACGCGAAGGCCCGCAAAGACGCAAAAGGGGATTCGATGTACGGGCACCGCGCGCACATGAAACTCGGTCGAGCTTCTGATAAAGTGGCACGGCTCAGATAACTTTTGAGAAAGGACCTCTCCTCATGTCCGATTGGACTCGCTTTCGCACTTATTCAAAATCCATCCTCGATTGCATCGGAAACACGCCGCTTGTGCGGCTCAATCGAGTCGCCGCCGACGTCAAGCCTGAGATTCTCGTGAAACTCGAATACTTCAGCCCGTCGGGCTCGCTCA
Organism: Blastocatellia bacterium; assembly: GCA_035455165.1. GTDB lineage: Bacteria > Acidobacteriota > Blastocatellia > UBA7656 > UBA7656 > Onstottus_A. The sequence goes on along the minus strand of DATIFP010000161.1, from coordinate 2,079 downwards.
AAGATCGCATCTATCTCAATATGATCGAGCGCGCCGAGAAACGCGGCAATCTGAAATCCGGCATGACAATCCTCGAGTGCTCGACCGGCAACGCCGGGATCGCTTGCTCGTTCGTGGCCGCGGTGAAAGGTTACCCCTGTGTCATCGTGATGCCCGAAGGCATGAGCGAAGAACGCAAGAAAATGGACGTCGCTTACGGGACTCATATGATTTACACGCCCGGCGGGGAATCCGATGTTGACCTCGCGCTGGAGAAGCTCGAGCGCATTCGACAGCAAGATCCCGAGAAGTATTGGGTGCCTTCGCAATTCGACAACCCCGACAACATCAAAGCCCACTTCAGAACAACGGGGCCGGAAATCTGGGAGCAGACCGGGGGCAAGATCGACGCTTACGTGGGAACTCAGGGGACCGGAGGACAACTAACCGGTATCGGTCGCTATCTTCGTAAGCAGAGAAAGAAGATCAAGCTCTACGCGGGTGAGCCCGCGGAGTGCCCGTTGCTCTCTCGGCGAGAGTGGGGCGAACACAAGATCGAAGGCATCGGCGACGGTTTCGTCCCGCGAGATCTCGACCTCAGCTTGCTGACCGGCATAATCACGATCAAGTCCGACGAGGCAATCGAAATGGCGCGGCGTCTCGCAAAGGAAGAGGGCATATTCTGCGGGATCTCGTCCGGCGCAAACGTGGTGGCGGCCATCAAGCTCGCGCAGAAACATCCGAAGATGAAACGCATTGTAACGATGATTTGCGACTCGGGGCAGCGCTACTTCTCGACCGAACTGTGCGGCTCGCCGAAGCACGTCGAGTCGCCCGAACGCGACCACCCAATCGACGAATACACCCGCCAGCAACTGGACATGTATCAAAGCAGTTGGGAGATTATTGAATAGCGGCGCTAGACTGCGCTATCAGGCGGAACCTTTGGCACCCGTTGCACGCCGCCTGAAGGCGGTACTCTGAACGCTCGAGGCTCAAATGTTCGAGATGAACCCAATCGGATTTGTTCGCAGTCAGTACTCTGAAACCTCTCAGATTCCCAAGGGCTGCGGGGCGAAACACGAAGCAGAGGGCGTGCTCGAGATTCTTCCTGAATTCGAGGAGGGTCTGCTGGACATAGAGGGAATGTCACATCTTTTCGTCATCTGGGCCTTCCACAAGTCGGAGGGTTTCGCGCTGCTCGGCAAGCCTCCGACTGACGACCGGCCTCACGGAGTCTTCGCCACGCGTTCACCTCGGCGGCCCAATCCGATCGGACTCACCGTGGTTGAGTTGATTCGACGGGAGGGTCCCCGGCTGCACGTGCGCGGCGTCGATATGCTTGACGGTACGCCGATCCTCGACATCAAGCCTTATTTATCAAGCATACCGGAAGAGAAGCTCAAGCGCGGGTGGCTTGACCAGGCAGAAAAACGGAAACGCTAGCGAAAATGAGGGGGAGCGATCCATGCGAATCCTGACAAGTCACGGTGTCTTCGCGGCAGCCCTGTTAGTATTGCTATGCCCGGTGCTCGGCGCAGCTCAGGAGGAACACCAGCACCACGAATCAGACGCGAAGATCGGAAAGGTCAACTTTGTTGTTTCGTGTTCACCGCGCGCTCGGGAGCAATTCAACCGCTCGGTAGCATGGCTGCATTCCTTCGAATACGGCGAGTCCGAACAATCGTTCAACGAAGCTGCTGCGAGCGACCCCACGTGTGCGATGGCTCAATGGGGCATCGCGATGAGCCAGTATCATCAGCTCTGGGCTCCGCCGAGTCGCGCGGAGCTCGAGAAGGGCGCCGCTGCAGTACAGAAAGCAAAAGCTATCGGCGCGAAGACGAACCGGGAACGAGATTACATAGACGCGATCTCCCAGTTTTATGGCGACTGGGAGAAAGTCGATCATCCGACGCGCGCTGGTCGCTATGAACGAGCTATGGAACAGGTGTACAGACGTTATCCAGGCGATCGCGAGGCGGGTGTGTTCTATGCGCTGGCGCTGAATTCGAGTGCGTTGGCAGCGACGCCGGTGGATAAGACCTACGCGAAACAGAAAAAAGCGGCGGCGATTCTGAATCGCGTGCTGCGCCTCGAACC
>DATIFP010000160.1:0-28169 GCA_035455165.1 Blastocatellia bacterium | reverse complement strand
TCGAATCTGTCATCCGTACCCTTCGCAACGGTTGAGTCGACGGTTTGCGGTCACGACCTGAGATAGGAGCCGGATGCGGTAACCCCGCTCGTCCGGATCTGTGGAGGGGGTGCTCAGCAATGAGCATCCCTACTCCGACTTCCGCCGGTCAGAATCCTCACGTGTCCAAGACATCCGGGGACTGGCGTGTCGAGATTCCGGAGCATCTTTGGGTTGTGGTGTAAATACACCACTACCCAGCCTTTGCTTTTCCTCGACTCGTCCCTACAATCAATATCTATGGAGAGATAGCCGAGAGTTCTTCGAAGGAGACTCCTGTATGTCAGTCAACATTCTGATCCCGACCGCCCTGCGCAACTACGCAGGTGGGAGTGAATCGGTAGCGGTCGAGGCCAGTACGGTCGGGGACGCGCTTAACGCACTGACGTCCACTTATCCCGACTTGAAAAAGCACCTCTATAACGAAGAGGGGCAGTTGCGTCACTTTGTGAATATCTACGTCAACGACGAAGACATTAGGTACACGGAGAAGCACGCCACGGTGCTCAAGGACGGAGATGCGTTGAGCATAGTGCCATCGATCGCCGGCGGGGTGGCGGTGATTGAAGAAGCCGCGGCGAACGCGGTCGAGCTCGATCACGACGAGATACTTCGCTACAGCCGCCACTTGATCATGCCCGAGGTCGCGCTCGAAGGGCAGAAGAAACTCAAAGCCGCAAAGGTTCTGTGCATAGGGGCCGGAGGCCTGGGCTCGCCGCTGGCGTTGTACTTGGCCGCCGCAGGAGTCGGCAAGCTCGGCATCGTCGATTTCGATGTTGTAGATTTCACCAACCTTCAACGGCAGATCATTCATTCGACCTCGAACGTCGGCCGCCCGAAGCTCGACTCCGCCAGTGAGCGAATCGCCGAGATCAATCCCTACGTGCAGGTCGTAGGGTACGAGACCGCCCTCACCTCCGAAAACGCGATGGAGCTGTTTGCCGGCTACGACATAATCGTCGACGGCACGGATAACTTCCCGACTCGCTATCTGGTCAATGACGCGTGCGTGTTGATGGGCAAGCCTAATGTGTACGGTTCGATCTTCAGGTTCGAAGGTCAGGCGACGGTGTTCTACGCCAAGGAGGGCCCGTGTTATCGCTGCCTGTATCCAGAGCCTCCTCCGCCGGGACTGGTGCCGAGCTGCGCGGAAGGCGGCGTGCTGGGCGTGTTGCCTGGAATCATAGGCGTCGTCCAGGCGATCGAAACGGTGAAGCTCATACTGGGCAAAGGCGATTCGCTGATCGGGCGATTGATGCTATTCGACGCGTTGAAGATGAAGTTTCGTGAGCTCAGGCTCAGGAAGAATCCGGCGTGCCCGATCTGCGGCGAGAATCCGACTATTCACGAGCTTATTGATTATAACGAGTTTTGCGGTGTGACTCATCAGCCTCAAGTTGAAGTGGGAGCTGATTTCGAGATCACGCCCCTTGATCTGAAGGCGAAGATGGATCGCGGCGATGATTTCATCCTGGTGGACGTGCGCGAGCCTGAAGAGTACGCGATCTGCCGAATACCGGGCTCGAGGCTGATTCCGAAGGCGACGGTCCCCGAGCGGCTGCACGAGTTGTCCACCGCCGACGAAATCGTTGTGCACTGCCGAAGCGGAGTGCGCAGCGGACAAGTCGTGGAGCTGATGAAGCAGGCCGGCTATCGCAAGGTGAAGAACCTGGTCGGCGGAATCCTTCGATGGTCGGACGATGTAGATCCAAGCGTGCCGAAATACTGAGTTCGCCTGTAGGGGCGGCCCTCTGTGGCCGCCCCAGCGTAGCAATGCAAAACTGGAGCTAAATTGCCGGCCTGGGGCGGCCACAGAGGGCCGCCCCTACATGTCACAATGCGGGCCTCAGTCGAAAAGGAACAGAAGACGCTGGCGAAGCCGATCGTTGACAAACTCAAAGCCGCGATAGGGGATAAGTTCGTCCTGACTGATCCCGACGAGTTGCTCGTCTACGAAGCCGACGCGCTGACGCTCCACAAGTATCTGCCTTCCGCCGTAGTCATCCCGGGCTCTGCCGAAGAAGTAGCCGCCTGCGTCAAGATACTGGCGCCGGAGGGGATTCCTTTCACGCCTCGCGGCGCCGGAACCGGACTCTCGGGCGGCGCTCTGTCGCTCCACGGCGCGGTGATCTTCGAGCTGGCCCGGCTCAACAAGATTCTCAAAATCGACTATGAGAATAAGCTGGCGGTTGTAGAGACGGGTGTGATCAACGTTCATCTATCACAGGCGACCGCGCCGCACGGGTATCACTATGCTCCCGATCCGTCGAGTCAGATGGCTTGCACGATCGGGGGCAACGTCGCGGAGAACTCCGGCGGGCCTCACTGCCTGAAATACGGAATGACGACGAATCACGTGCTGGCGGTTGAAGTCGTTTTGCCCACGGGAGAGATTGTTAACCTCGGAGGCGGAGGTGTCGATCGGCCGGGCTACGACTTGGTGGGAGTGTTTGTCGGATCGGAAGGCACATTCGGCATTGCTACGAAAGCGACACTCAGGCTCACTCGCTTGCCACAAAGCATCAAGACCCTGCTCGGCGAGTTCATGACTGTCACCGAGGCGAGCCGCAGCGTCTCCGAGATCATCGCCGCGGGCATCCTCCCCGCGGCCCTCGAGATGATCGATCAGGCGACGATACGCGCGATCGAGTCTTCGATCTTCGCCGGCGGATTTCCGACCGATGTTGCTGCGCTGTTAATCATCGAGGTTGACGGACCGACTGCCGGGCTGGACCAGACCGCTGCGCGCATAGTCGAGATTTGCCAGCGCAACAATGCGAGGGCTGTTCGAGTTGCAAAGGACGCGGCTGAACGCGAGCGGTTGTGGGCGGCTCGCAAACGCGCGTTCGGAGCAATGGGCCGGATGAAGGCCGACTTGATGGTGCAGGACGCGGTCATCCCACGGTCGAGACTGCCGGAGGTGCTGGATGAAATCTATAGAATCGGCGAACGCTACGACTTGACGGTTGCGAATGTGTTTCACGCGGGGGATGGCAATCTGCATCCTAACATCAGCTTCGACGGGCGCGATCCGGACCAGGTGCATCGCGTCGAATCTGCCTCGCGAGAGATCATGCAACTGTGCGTGGGAGTGGGCGGCTCAATAACCGGTGAGCACGGCGTCGGAATGGACAAGATTGAATCGATGCGGCTGATCTTCTCCGAGGACGACATGCAGCGAATGCTCGCGGTGAAGGACGTGTTCAACCCCCTGGCGCTCTGCAATCCAGGGAAGGTAGTTCCCGCATTCAAGACTTGTCGCTATTGCGGCTTCGGGATGGAAGACTTCAGACACAAGCTGCTCACGCCTCACGATCCGCTTGCAATGTAGAGTTGAAAGCAATCGCGCGTGGTGGAAAGGTTCTGGAGAGAACTTGATGGCTTCTCTTAGATTCGAATCTGGGCCGCGAGCTGGCGAGGAGATTCCCCTCGGTCGCGACAAGATAACCTTCGGGCGAAGCCTCTCGTGCGATTGCGTCCTGGCTCACCCGACCGTTTCGCGTGAGCACTTCTACGTTGAGCGCAACAACGGAAAGCTGTTTTTGGTTGACCAGGGAAGCGAGAACGGGACGTTCGCGAATGCCGAACGGGTGTCGTGGGTCGAACTCAAACACGGAGACACGGTTCGAGCTGGCCCGTTCACCCTTGTGCTTGAGATGATAACGAGCCGACCTGGATCCGCGAAGACGGCCACGATGCCCACGACCGGCGCAGTACAAGACTATCCGTCGCACTTCGATTTGATCACAGCAGGGCACTATCCAGTTGAATACATAGAAGGCATCGATCACTTCAACGCGGGGCGCTACTTTGATGCGCACGAAGTGTGGGAAGAAATCTGGCTGAGATCCTCGGGCGATACAAAAGTGTTTTATCAGATGTTGATTCAAGCCGCGGTTGGGCTGCATCACCACCAACGCGGCAACCCGCGAGGTGCTCGCGCAATGCACGCGAATGTCGTCGAGAAGCTTGGCAGATTGCCTGCGATGTTTATGTCCCTCGATCTCGCGGACTTCTCGCAGCAGTTCAGGTCTTTCCTTGCGGCGCTGATCGAAGACAACAATGAAGCTGCTCCAACCGACAAACCTCGCCCACAGATTCGGCTGCTCGACCGGGACAGCGGTGAATGGAGCCTCTGACGCTCGAATGATCACTAACGAACGCGATCTCATAAAATCCATTGAGGCCATAGTAGGGCCAGAAAACGTCACTGAAGCCCCTTCGCTCTTGATAGGAGAACTCAACCCCAGGCTCGTGGCTAGACCCGGAACTTGTGAAGAGATCGTCGCGTGTTTGAAGGTCTGCGCGGAAGCGCGCGCAGCAGTCGTTCCCGCGGGACAGATGACGTGGCTTGGTTGTGGAAATCCCCTCCGGCGAGCCGACGTTGTGTTGAGCCTGTCACGTCTGAATCGGATCATAGAATACAGCCCACCGGATTTGACGGCGACTGTTGAAGCTGGGCTGACGCTGCGGGATTTCAATGCGCCGATCCGGCCGGAACGCCAATGGCTGCCGCTCGACCCGCCGAGTTTCGCGGACTCGACTCTCGGCGCAGTGGCTTCGTGCAACTCGAGCGGCGCGCTACGTCTCGGGTTCGGGACTCCGAGAGACTACGTCATCGGCCTCAAGCTTGCCCACGCCGACGGGACCGAGAGCAGGTCCGGCGGCAAAGTCGTCAAGAACGTCGCCGGGTACGATATGAACAAGCTGTACGTGGGCAGCTACGGCACGCTCGCAGTCATTACCGTGATCACCTTCAAGCTGCGCCCGCTGCCCGAGCGGAGTTCGACAGTACTGATAACGGCTAAATATCGCGGATCGCTATTTCAGCTTGGGAAGCGGATATTGTCCTCAGAGCTTTTGCCGGCGTCCGTGCTACTTGCCAGAGGCGTGTCCGGGCTGCCGGAAGACGCGTTGTTGATCCGATTCATCGATAGTGAGGCCTCGGTCACCAGTCAGGTGGATTCGGTTCTTTCGCTTGTGGACGGAACCTCGAGCGCCACGGTTTTGAACGAGAACGAGGCGGATGCTATATGGGCCGAGGTGGCTGATTTCGACCAACATGCGATAGGCGTCAAACTCAGCGTGCCACTATCGGCGGTACCCGCGGAGTTCGAGAAGGCGTTTCTCGCGCACCTCGAGTGCGTTGCAACCGCTGACATTGGGACTGGTATAATTCGCGTGGCATTCGACTCCGATGAGCGATTGGCAGTCGATCAGATCAAGCGGCTTCGCGCTAATGCATCAGCCGTGGCCGGTTCGTTATTTATCGAAAAAGCCCCGCCCGGCATCACGCGCGCAGCGGACGCGTGGGGAGACGCCGGCCCAACTGCGGCGCTCATGAAATCGCTCAAGGAACGGTTCGATCCGCAGTCAATGCTGAGTCCGGGCCGGTTCGTGTCCGGGATATGACTCTCGACCGGCCAAATCGCGTCCATACCATGGTGAGCACCAGGGAACACCTCAAAGCCGGCGGTCCGCTGGGTTCGCTGCTTGAAGCGAACACGGAAAAGCTGCTGACATGCGTGCATTGCGGTTTGTGCTTGCCCGCTTGCCCGACCTATCGACAGCTAGGCAATGAGAACGACTCCCCTCGCGGGCGCATATACCTCATGCGCGGGGTCGTCGAGGGTAGGCTCACACTTGGAGATGCGTTTATCTCGCACATAGATCTTTGTCTGGGTTGTCGCGGGTGCGAGTCCGTTTGTCCCTCAGGCGTACCCTATGGCGGCTTGCTCGAGGCGGCTCGAGCTGAAGTTGCAGCCGTGAAGCGTGAGCGTGGCGAAAGATCCGAGGCTTTGTTGCGGTTGATGCTGAACAAGGTGTTCACGCGTCCCTGGCTGCTGGGAGCGCTTCTCGCGTTTGTCCGTTGGTTCAGGGACAGCGGCCTCGCGACGTTGGCGTTTAGGGCAAACGTGGTTCACGGGCGGTTTAGGTTTGCGACGGCGCTTCTGTTGGCCAGTCGCTCCCCGCTTCGTGGGAGCACAACTCGAAGACCGCCACGACCTGCGAGGAATAACACTGATGGGACTCGTGTTTCGATGCTCACCGGGTGCGTGATGGAGGGACTGTTTCGAGACACGAACCGCGCGACCCGACGCGTACTGGCTCGAAACGCGTGCGATGTGGTCGAGACAAGTGGGCAAGTGTGCTGCGGCGCGCTTCACGCTCACGCGGGCCAGATCGAAACCGCGCGTACTCTTGCAATGAGGAACATCGCAGCGTTCTCTGCCAGCGGCGCAGATCGAATCATCGTAAACGCAGCCGGCTGCGGTGCGGCGATGAAGGAATACGGCGAACTCTTGAGAGACGATTCGTCGTTTGCCGATCGCGCACGCGAGTTCAGCTCCAAGGTGCGAGACATTTCCGAATACCTGACTGAAACAGGGATTGAAAAACCGGCGGCGAAGCTCAATAGGCTGGTGGCGTACGATGCACCCTGCCACCTAATACACGCCCAGCGAATCACGCAGGCGCCGATCGACCTGCTGCGCGAGATTCAGGGGATCAAGCTGGTGCCGCTGCGCGGCTTCGAGACCTGCTGCGGAGGCGCCGGAATCTACAATCTTCAGCACGCCGAACTGAGCGCAGACATCCTCGGCGATAAGATTGCGAGCATAAAGGACAGCGGCGCTGACACCGTAGCTACTGCAAACCCCGGCTGCATTATGCAAATCGGCGCCGGCGTCCTCTTGCACGGCTTGAAGGTGGATGTGGTGCACCCGATAGACCTGCTGGATGCTGCGTACGAGGAGCGAGGCCGAGGAGGGGCAGGGGCGAAAGAGAGTGGTAGGGATTAAGCTCAAAGTACTCCTGGCGGTCTTGCTGCAGCTGGTCGTTTGGCTGGTCGCTGTCGGCCAGACGCCGAAGGCTAACGAATACGGTCCCGAGGTCAAGTCGTTCCTCGACCTGATGCGTCACGAAGAAGACGAGCTGGAGTTTCAGATCAGGCGCAGGGAGATTTCTCGCCGCGACTATGTTCGATCCAAGACCCGAATTGCGATTCACCGGCAGACTGTTCTGGAACTCGCCCGAGAGACCGGGCAAGACGATGTCCCCGAACTTCACATCGTGACCGGCCAGGAGGTCGACCAGCTAATAGAGAATGGGACTGCCGCAATAAAGGGCATCAAACGTGGCGACGTAGTAGCACAGAAGTGGCGCTACCTGGGAAGCGTTCATCGCGGGGAAACGTTCCACATTTTCGAACGGCTTGCAAGCAAGTGAAGTTACACGAACGGCTGCCCGCCAGGAAAAAAACGCAACTGTTGACATCGCGATAATCCCCGCTAATATCGTGTTGGTGAGTACCTCATCGACGGCCTCCTTTTTGATCTATTGAACTTTGGCGCAAGTAGCCGACTGCCCTAGCCTGCCCCTGATCGAACGCCCGCCAGTATAGGATTCGTCACAATGTCGACCATCAACTTCTCCCAAGTAGTGCAGGCTATGCTCGCCGTTTCGGACAATATATCGGACCTGATTTTTTCGCCCGGACGGCCCCCTCAAGTAGAACTTATCGGCAAATTGACTCCGGTGAATCTCCCGGGTATGGAACTATTGACTCCCGCTCACACTGCGGCCATCGCGAAAGCACTGATGGGGGGCAACAAGAGCGCCGAAGAATCGCTGGAAAAATACGGATCGGCGGATCTATCGTTCAGCCTGACTGGACTCTCACGGTTTCGAGTGAACATCTTCAAGCAGCGCGGGACACACGCAATTGTCATGCGCGTCGTCCCCAACGAGATTCCGTCATTCGAGCAGCTCGGCATCCCCGAAATCTTGAAAGAAGTTGCCGAGATAAAGAACGGAATAGTGCTGGTTACCGGACCTACCGGTTCCGGAAAATCCTCGACCCTCGCCGCAATCATAGACCTGATCAATGAAACGAAGACTTACCACATAGTGACCATCGAGGATCCGATTGAGTTCATGCACCGGCACAAGAACTCCACGGTTCACCAGCGAGAACTGCATTCGGACACATCCAGCTTCGCATACGCGTTGAGGGCGGCGCTCCGTCAGGCCCCAAAGGTTATCCTGGTCGGCGAGATACGCGACCTGGAGACCTGTGAAGTTGCGCTCGAGGCATCTGAAACCGGGCACCTTGTGCTATCCACCCTGCACACAACGGACGCGAGCAAGACGGTCGAGCGGTTGATTGGACTCTTCCCGAAGGGTCAGGAGCATATCATTCGAACGAGATTGGCGGGAGCATTCCGGTTTATCGTTTCGCAGCGGCTCATTCCCCGAGCCGATGACCGAGGGCGCGTCGCAGCAATCGAGATATTGAAGTCGACGGCCCGCACGCGCGATTACGTTGAGAAGGGTGAGCGAGAGGGTAAGTCGCTATACGATGCGATGTGTGACGGCAACCTCGAGGGTATGCAAGTGTTCGACGCAGTATTGGAGCGTATGATCCGCGAAGGAACAATAACGATGAGCGAGGGACTCGCCTATGCGACGAATCGCCAGAATCTTATGCTCCAACTATCCGATCTTGGCGCCGGATCCGTGGACGATATGAACGGTATGGAATCACGCGTCAGCGAGCTCGTCGCATAAGCTACTCCAGGAAACAGCGGGTGAGGGCTCGCGTTGAAATTGCGCTTCCCCCGTCTGTCAATTGTCGAATCGTGCGGTAACTTGGGGCCTCTTACCACCTTCCTTTGTTCGACTTGCGCCGCACGGGCAAAGCCACAGCCACTGCGCACTTTTTATTCAAGCATCAAGGAACGGGTTCTTTATTAGCAATTTCAGAGTCGCGTGTCCGAGAGAAACAACAATGACAAACAGTGAGACGGACAAAGAGCGCAGGCACTCCCGAAGATTCCAAGTCGCCTGGGACATGTTCGTCGCGGGCAAGGACCGGAGTGGCTGCGACTTCGACGAGGCTGCGACGCTGGCAAACCTCAGCTCGGGCGGCGCGTTCTTCTACGCTCACAGATCGCTGGATCCGCGTGCAACGTTGGAGCTTCGAGTCAGGGTTCCGTTCAAGAGGGAAAACTGGATGAAATACGCCGCGCAAATCACGCGTCTGGAAGAGAATGATGGAGTAGCCGTGAGGTTTGATGAGCCCCGGCCAGTCTTTATCTTGTCTGAGTGACTTTCCTCATGCGCAGGTCGAACTTCGCGCCTGTAGCTTCAGGATGCGTTCCTTCAGCCGCTTCAACACGGCTTCTCGCTCATCCTTGGTTGTGCAATGCCGGAGCGTTTCAACGAGCCCATCAATCTCGCCCGCCAGCGCGGGAGATTGTTCATCGCTCCAATCGACCGGCTTGGGGATCTCTAACTCGACCGCGCCTCCGAAAATCTGATCGATTGCGGACCAGAACAACTCAATGCTTATCGGCTTCTCGAGACAACAGTTAGCGCCGGCGGCTTCCGCCTCGACAAGGATCATGGGGCCGCAGCCGCTGATGACAATTATGGGGGTTGATCTGATTTCGTCCGTCTGCCGAACCGCACTGATGAAATGAAGCCCACTCTTTCCCGGCAAGGCTATGTCGGTGATTATCAGATCAGGCCGCCGCTGGCGCGCGACCGATAGACCTCGCTCGGCCTCGGTCGCGGTACTTACGTCGTAGCCCTTTAGTTGCAGCAACTCGGCGAGCGGGTGCAGCGTGTCGAAGTCATCTTCGACGACCAACACTCTCCTCTTTACAGGCGTGGTGTCTTTGCTCATAAATCTTCTCGCAAGACGAAACCAGTGAGGTTGGTCGTGGTGTCGGACCGGGGCAAGTCAAAATCCTACGCTGACATAATACAGTCGCCAACGGCATTCTGCAACGCGCACCCATCGGACGAAGAGTCACTTGGGGATATCGCCGGCGATGTAATGAGTCATAACAAGATCGGTGTAAGTTGGATACTTGCCTTCGTCGAAGTCGCGCATGAAGACCGACATTTGCTGTAGCAGCGTCGTCGTCCTGTGCCCGGGCAATTGTGCCGGATGCGAAAAGCGTGTATTCGGAACTGCGCGAATAAAAAGACTGTGCTCATTGATGGGAAGCTTGCGCACATTCTCGGCAAAGCCGCCGAATACACCATTTTGGAAGAGGTACTGCTCCACGTTCGAGGTGTAGAACGCTGTCACTGCTAATCCATTTTTCTTCAAATAGTCTCCCACCGCGGCGAGAGCTTTCTTTCCCGCGAAATCGCCGACCACCGGGATTATCAGATTCCGCCTATGCATATCCCGCACGAACTCGTAGTCTTCCCTAGTGGCCAGGAAGTTTCCGAGCTTTCCATTCTGGTCGGGCTGCTCAATCAGTTCCTTCAAGCTGGGGAACCAACCTCCTCGCATCCCTTCCATGCGGTAAGCGATGTCGAGTCCGTCATCGCGGAAGTTCTTATAAACGTAATCGAGAGAGGCCTGGTCGCTCTCGGTAAGTTGAACTTGAAAGCTCTCCTTGATCGCCTTGCGAATTGCCGCCAGGTTCGCCGAGTAGGCGCGCTCGTCGGTCGGCGCCTGGCCGAAGAACTTGAGAATGTCGGCGGTCGAAGCATCAGCCGCCGGTGGTTTGTCCTTCGGCAACGGCTTGCTCAACAGCAGGGAAAGATATTCCGCACGGTTCGCCGCTAGATAGAAAATAGCTTTGAACATCAAGTGCTGAATCATCGCCTGGCGACGAATGTCCACAATGAAAGCGATCCGCGGTCGCACCTTCGCGATGTAGGTGAAATTCTGTTCAGGTCCAACGCCGATATATGCCCCGCCGGCGGCGCCGAGCGAGCGCAGCCTATCGACCACGTGCAGATAGGATGTCTCATTCGAAGTAAAATTGTCCGAACGAAAGTACCCTCCCTCTTCGGATAAATCGCGGATGAGGCGAGCGAACTCGGCGGTTGACAGGCCTTCCGGCTTGATCTGTGCCCGCCACACCAGATGCCCGGCCATAGCTTGCGAGATGATCAATGCAAGCGTGAGCACCGAGGCCGTCATCAAGGCGCGTCTTCCTGATCGGTGAGGATGAGCGATCACTCCGCGTGGACCATTCTTTTCCGCGGAGCCGGTTGAGTTCGTCATTGAGTTCATTCTATCTCCGTGACTGCATGAGAGGTTGTCGAATTAGATCAAAATCCCCGCTTGCCGTGAGCGTCAAGCCGACAAGCCCGCGTCAGTGATTCACGCTCGAGTCGGACCCGTCACCTTCCAATGCCGCTTCGGATCCTGGCATGTCTGCGAGCCCGCCCCGCAGGACGGCCAATTGGGCAATCACCGGAGCTTCATCGCCGGCGAGCTGTTGCGCCAGAATCAGGGCGCGCTCGAAATCCACGCGAGCCAGCTCGGCGAGCGTATTCTCAAAGCTCGCGGTACAAAGCTCGTCGAGCGTAACTGGCTGTGCACTCTTCGTTCGCGACGCGATATCCGCCTGATGGTCCTTTGGCCCCTGCTTGATGATCTCGTTGATGGCCTTGACTGCCGACTCCAGCACCTCAAAACTGCGAACCGAGTCGATGATGGAAAAGCTGGAAGCGGTCTTGATAAGGGCCTGAGCGCGATCAACGGAAGGCGACGCCTTCATTGAGCAGCTTTCAGCTTCGTTGAGTAACTCGACGGCACGCGCCTTGTCGCCCGAGGCAATCGCGGCATTGCTCGAGAGCACCAAGAGGTCTGCCCGCGCCGTCACGTCGCTTACGCGCCGAGCCACATCTATCGCGTCTTCGATCCGCTTCTCGGACGCGAATCTCCGACTCACCGGTACGAGCACTCGATCTCGGGTTGCTACATCGGTGACCCTCAGCGCTGCAGCTTGCGCTTCCTTCACATCTCCGTCCGTGAGCCAGGCGATCGCGGCTCGCGCATAGAGCGAATCTCGTTGGGTCTCATCAGCCGCCTCGCGCGCCTCTCGCGCGATATCGCCCGGGGATTTGACTTTCAGCAGATCCGGATCTACCGGCGGGTCGTAAGCCAACCCATCGCTTGCGTCGGTCAAATAGCTTCGAACCCGATCGAGGCGATCGGTACCGTACCGCGCGGAAAGATCCGCGAGTTGGCGTCCGATGAAGTAAAGGGTCGCCGATTCGTCGCGCCGATCGCGTTGGGAAGGCGCGGATTCGCTTTGCGCGACTTGAGTGACCGCGAAGTTCAAGAACCGCAGCACAAGAGTCTTGCTCACCGGTTTCTTCGACGGTGAGTTGACCGTCGAAACGATGTAGGTGCCCAGAGTATGGATGTCATTTAGATCTGCCGGCGAAGACTGCTGGACCCTCTGTAGAGCGTTGGAGAAGAGAAGATCCGCGCGTTCGGCATCTGCGTTTCGCAAAAGCGTCAGCAGCCGAGCGAGATTCGGAGAGATGCCGAGCGCCACGCTCAATTGAGCGAAGGCCATCGCTTGCTGTGGATCACGCTCGACAATTTGCAACGCTGCGCTCATCAATAACTCTCGTTGCTCGGCGGCTTCACGAGGCGTATGCGCTACGGGACCGCCCAGCGTAGCAGATGCACCCCCCGCCGCCGAGCTGCAATCGGGCGAGGAATTATCGATGCAGGCGCCCTTTGATAGCTCCGTTGAGTCAGCCAGTTCGCGCGCGAGCTCTTCCGCGAGCTCCGGGTCGTGCGAGGTGATCTGGTTCAGCAGCTCGCTCCGAAGCTGCCGCTTTTCGGATGTGGTTAGCGCAGGACGCAATGCAGCCCCTTCCGACTTGGGTGGCCGGCCGGCTGGCTCAGTGGTCTTCGGCGAGGCGTTGAGCGCTAGAGATTCGAAGGCGCGTCGGTAGATCGAGCGGGCTTGTTCTGGATTCTGGCTCCACAGTAATGCAGCGGCTTGAGCTTGTGCACGCACCGCGAACGCAGGGTTTTCAGAAGCACGTGCCTGATCGGCCAATTGCTCCAGCCGCGAGACTATTGTTGCATTGTATTGTCTGAGAGTTTCAGGAGTTGGATTAGTCTGGACGCGGCGCTGCGGCGTTTGCCCAAGGGCAGCATTCCCCGCGAGGGCAAGGGCAATGGATGCAGCGCAGCTCCTAACAACTATCCACGCCATGGACCGAATTTACCACGGAGTTAGATGACGACAAAAGAGAAAGTCTGAGGCGAGAAGGGAGCCCCTCCAGATAACGACATTCGTAAGCTGGAGGGGCGGGTGGTCGACTCGCGTTCAATCGACCGAGGGCGCGAGATCCCTGGCAAGATTTGAATACCTTCGATCGGCAACATATTCGTCGCGGGTGTGAACTCCGCCGAACCCAATCGTGGGCCCCGCTGGCAACTTGTAATCAACCACCGCGCGGGCTCATTGGATGCGGCCGTCGCTCAAGCGCGGAGGCGGAACCTTCTGGCGAGCTTTGGTATTCTCTCGCTGCTGGCCGGGAGCGTCGTCATCGTCATCATCATCTCGCGGCGAGCGCAAAAGCTCGCTCGGAAACAGATGGACTTTATCGCGGGGGTGTCTCACGAGTTTCGCACTCCGCTTGCAGTAATTCACGCGATCAGCGAGAACCTCGCTGATGGATTGATTACCGAGCAACAGCAGATCGAGCAGTGCGGAGTGGTCATTCGCAACGACACGCGGAGGCTCGCCGGCATGGTCGAGCAGGTTCTGGAATTCGCCGGAGCGTCTCGCGGCAAGAATCTGTATCAACCTCAGCCCGTGGATGTGAAAGAGATGATCGAGCAGGCGCTGAGCGCGAATCCGATTTTGGAGGCTCAGAAGGGATGGCAGGTCGAGAGGGAGATCGAAGCCGACGTGCCGCCGGTGCTCGCCGATCGTGCGGCGCTTGCGAGCGCTGTGAGGAACATCATCGACAATGCGGTCAAATATGGCGGTGAACGCCATTGGATCGGCATCAAAGCCAAACAGCGATCAGATGACCATGCGTCGACGGTTGAGATCACTATCGCGGATCGGGGAATCGGAATACGGGAATCGGATTTGTCGCACAAATTCGAGCCTTTTTATCGCGGGCGAGAGGTCGTTGAGGCGCAAGTCCACGGCAATGGATTGGGGTTGAGCCTGGTGAAGAACATTATTGAGGCTCACGGTGGGACGATAGCGGTCTCGAGCGTACACGGCGAAGGCACGGCGTTCAGGCTGAGCCTTCCGGCGGCGAGCGTGAAACGGTAGGTAGCAACACTTGCCGTTCTTCGCCCGATTTCAATAGCAGCCTCTAAGGTCGATATGACTCGAGTATTAGTCGTAGAAGACGAGCCGGGTCTCGTGATGGCTTTGACTCAGCGCTTGAGCAGCGAGGGCTTCGAGATCGAATCGGCTCGCGACGGCGAGCAAGGCGTGCACCTCGGCCTCACCGAACCCTTCGACGTGATCGTCCTTGATCTGATGCTCCCGCGAAAGAACGGCTTCGACGTCTGCCGAGACCTTCGCCGGCGAGGAATTGAAACCCCGATCATAATGCTCACCGCTCGCGGCCAGGTGGTGGACAAAGTAGTAGGCCTGAAGCTCGGCGCCGACGACTATCTGACAAAGCCATTTGCGATGATGGAGCTGCTTGCGCGCATCGAAGCCCTGCTGCGGCGCTCGGCTTCGTCCTCTTTGGGGTCAGAAGCGTCCTGGTCATCAGATTCCCGCTCGAACTCATCGACCGTCTGCCAGTTCGGATCAGTGCGGGTGGATTTCCGCCGAACGCTGGTTACTCGGAACAACAAGCCGGTCAGCGTCTCCGCGCGCGAGTTCAAGCTGCTTCGTTATCTGATCGAGCACTCCGGCGCGACTATTTCACGGGACGAGTTGCTGAATGAAGTATGGGGCTACAACAGCTCGACTACTACGCGAACGGTCGATGTGCACATATCTTCATTGCGACAAAAGATCGAAGACGACGCGCGGCATCCCAAATCAATCGTGACGATTCATGGGTTTGGGTACAAGTTTGTGAGTCCGTCGTGAGTACCGGAAGCCGAGGGTGAAGACCGGAAGCCCGGCGCCGCAGCAGTTACTCTAGGTGCTGCGAAGGCAATGCATAAGTCAATACGGTAGTGATGGTTCAGTTTGAGACGTTCGCGCTTGGCTCCGTTAGGAGCCACATGTTTATAGTATCGGTCAGCGCCCTGATTATTTGGGCTCCTTTTAGGAGCCTCCTTTGCTCAGCTGAGGCGGCTCCTAAAGGAGCCAGGAGAATACCGGCCGGCGCATACTATAAACACGAAGCTCCTAACGGAGCTCTGGAGCAACCGTCGGCCAGGATTCATTTCGACGATTTGACCTACGAAGTTCAGAGGTAGCTACCAGTATACGATCAAGACTGAACCATCATCTACACGTCAATACTCACTATCGTTAGGTGCGATCATTCGCTGCCGGTATATAAGGACTCGATTAGTTCGTAATACTTCTCTTCAACCACGCGACGCCTTACCTTCAACGTAGGAGTCAACTCTCCGCCATCCACGCTGAACTCTTCAGCCATCAGCGCGATGCGTTTAACTTTTTCATAGTCCGCAAGCCCGCGGGTTAGGCGATTCACATCCGCCTTTATCATATCCACTACGCGCCGATCGGCGACCAGCTCCCGCTTGCCGGTCGTTTGAAGGCCTTCGCTCTTTGCCCACGCGCTCAGGCGCTCGAAGTCTGGAACGATAAGGGCCGCTACGTATTTGCGCTGGTCGCCGACTATCACCGTCTGCTCGACGTACTCGCTTTGGTTGATCAAGCCTTCAATCATTTGAGGCGCAACGTATTTGCCGGCTGAAGTCTTTATCAGATCCTTCTTGCGGTCCGTGATGAACAGGAATCCGTCCGGGTCAAAGAGGCCGATGTCACCGGTCTTGAACCAATGAGCATCATTCGCGGAGCCCTCCTGGAAGGCAGCCGAGGTTTCCTCAGGCTTGTTGAAGTAGCCCTGAAACACGTGAGGGCCTCGCGTGAGAATCTCGCCGTCCTCCGCGATCTTCACCTCGATCCCGGGTAGCGGCACGCCCACCGACCCAACGCGGTTGCGTTCGAGCGTGCCCGCCGCGATTACGGGCGAGGTCTCGGTCAAACCGTATCCCTGAAGCACCGGAACACCCGCGCCGATAAACACCAGAGCGATATCCGGAGGCAGAGCGGCGCCGCCGGAAACCAATCTCTTGATTCTTCCGCCTACTGCCTCGCGCAGCTTGCCGAATACAAGCTGGTCCGCGATGTCCTTTTGAAACTGCAACAGCGGCGGCAACGGCTTGTTCATCGTGCTGAGCAACGCCGAGCGCCGAGCCACGGCGAGCGACCAGTCGAAGATCTTCTCCTTGAGCTTGCCTCCGTCACTCGCGTTCTTTTGCATTCGAGCGTAAATCTTTTCGAGCAGGCGCGGGACGGTCGACATCAACGTGGGGTGCACTTCCTTGATGTCCTTCGCCACAGTTTCAATCCCGGTCGCGAAGTTGATCTGCACGTGACAGTGCATGCACGTGTAGAGGACCATGCGCTCGAATATGTGTGAGAGCGGAAGGAAGGAAAGCATGACTCCGTCCGGCTCGATCCCTAGATGCTCGCCTGAAGCCAGCGCGTTGAAAGTGATGTTTGAATGCGTGAGCAGTACGCCTTTAGGCTCGCCGGTTGTGCCCGAGGTGTAGATGATAGAAGCGAGGTCCGAAGGTTGCACGTCTGATGTTATGAGGTCGAACAACTCGGGACGCTCGGCCCCCAGCCGCTCGCCTTCTGCTTCAAGCGAAGCGAACGATATAACGTTCTCTCCGTTGTCTATCGGCTGAAAAGGAATGATCCGCAGGTCTGGAAATTTCTTCAGCGCGGACTCAACGCGTTTGAGTTGTCGCGCGTTTGAAACGAAAAGAAGCTTGGGTTCCGACTCGCGCAAAATATATTCGACCTGATGAGGGGGCTGTGTTGGATAGATCGGGACGTTGACCGCGCCGTTGGACAGTATCGCGTAATCGGTGATTGACCAGAGCGGGCCGCTCTCAGCGAGGATCGCTACACGATCACCCTTTCTGATCCCCTGATGGTAGAGGCCGAGTGCGACATTACGGACTCGTTCAAGAAGGTTCTTCGCGCTCAGCCCGACCCACTCCTTGTCCCGCTTGAATCTAATAGCAGTTCTCTCGGGCCGCGCTCCCACCGAGTTTTTCAACAGTTCGACAAGCGTCTCTGGCTTGTGATTGTTCATCTGGTGTCTGATTCCCGAAGTTGAATGACTGAAAGGCGCGGCCATTGTAATTCGGAGGCTTTGATATGTAAAACGAAATCGAAGGCGAGTTCGATGCGGCTAGGCGCGGACAAGCCGGTTACATGCTGTCGCCCGCTGCGCGGGCTCAGAGTCTGTGCTCGTCGGTTCATCCACCGCAATAATACCCTTTCACCTGACCGGTCATTTCTGCGCTGTAGGCTTTTTCGACCGCGCCAAATGCTTGCAGTCGATTGGTTACGGTCCCGCTGAGGTGGTACGCGTGTTGCTCAATGGAGGGTCGCGGGGGGCGAGACTGATCGGAGAGTCTTCCGCCGCCGAGTTCAAATCAAACGAAAAGGAAAAGAACATGCGAAGAATAATCATAGGACTCATCTTCCTGACTTTGGCTCACGCAGTTGCTCTTGCGCAAACGTCGAGCAGTTCGCCGAGAGGTTGGGGTTACTTTGTCGGTGGCGTGGGGGCAACGGCGGGCAACGGATCTTCCACGGCCACTTTTCAGGTTGCCGGCGGCGGCGAAGGCCTCCTATACAAAGGCCTTGGTCTTGGGGCCGAGGTCGGATATCTGGCGCCCTTCGAGGGCCCGGGCGAAGGGTTCGGAATCCTCTCAGTCAATCCCTCGTACCATTTCCGGAATGCCTCATCGTCTGGACGGGTGGTCCCGTTTGTGACCGGCGGATTCTCGCTCGGGTTTCGAAGCGGGACCGCGGGCGGCGGCAACTTTGGCGGTGGTGTTCAGTACTGGATGAAGGATCACGTCGGGTTGCGCGTCGAGTTCCGCGATCACATCTTCTCGAGCGACACGCCCCACTTCTTCCAGTTCAGAGTTGGACTGTCGTTTCGTTGAAGATTGCAGCGACGGAGGAGTGATGTTCACTGCGCTCCAGCGCGGTCAGTTCTTTCCCGGTCCAAGGCTTGCCTCTTCAAACTCCTCTTCGAGCGCTGCGGCAGGCGCAACTGCGATCATGCCGTGCCGAACCAGATACACGCCCGCGAAGATAACCACAGCGCCGGCGAGTTGTCCAAGTGTTGGCGACTCGCCGAGCGCCGGCCACGCCACAAGGATCGCTACGATCGGGGTGATGTTCGAGTAGATCGCCGTCCGCGTCGAACCGATCTTTCGCACACCGTAGCTCCAGATTATGTAGGCGACGGCGATGGCGAACAACCCGCTGTAGACAAGTCCGGCCCACGCGATCGGTCGGACGCGCGACCAATCCTGTCGTAACAGCGATGGCGCGCAGATCAGCAGCAGCAACGGCGTGCCGCTCGCCATCATTATGGCGGTGGCTTTTATCGACCCGTAGGCGTGAACCAGATTTCTTGAGCCGACTGTGTACAATGACCAGCACACCGTCGATATCAGCAATAAGCAATCGCCCAGAATGGTCTCGCCAATCGAGAATTCACCGCGTCCGCTCAAGACGATGATCACGATCCCGGCGAAGGCGAGGAGTAGCCCTGCCACTCCGCGCGCGGCGAAGTATTCGTGCCTGCGTATTCGGCCAAGAATTGCGGTGAACAGCGGAGTGATCGCGAGGATCAAAGCGGCGTTGCCGGCTCGCGTGTGGGCCATCCCGCTTATAAAGAACGATTGATAAAGCGCGTTGCCTAGCAGGCCGAGCGCCAACAACTTCTTCCCGTCCCCGGGCGCGACCTTCAACCCGTTGCGCGAGCGAAGAGCGATGACCAGCATCACCGTGGACGCGAGCGTGAATCGCAACGCGTTGAAGCTTAGCGGCAACAGGTCCTCGATCGAGTACTTGATCGCGGTGAAGTTCGATCCCCAGATGATGGTCATCAAGACCAGGAGCAGATCCGTCGCGCCGAAGCCGGCACGCATCTCGCGTGGCGCTGTTTCTGGCATCTTCGCCATTAGGGCCGGCCTCCGTGGCCCCCCAGAGTGATGACTCCCTTCTGAGGCGTCATAAAGAGCCGCCCCTGCAATTGTCGCGCTTACCGCATGAGTCCAGCTTACTGCGTGCCGACAAACGGCGGTGTGAAATCGGCTCCCAGAGCCTGTTCCAGATTGTGAGCCGCTCTCAGCAGGGTCCCTTCGTCGAACTGTTTGCCGATCAGTTGGAGCCCTATGGGGAGCCCGCTTGACGACAACCCGCACGGCAAATTCAGCCCCGGCACACCTGCCAGGTTTGCGGTGATCGTATAAATGTCCGATAGATACATCTCCAGCGGATCCTCAGTTTTTTCACCGAGTTTGAACGCTGGCGTTGGTGACGTCGGCGTGGCAATAACGTGGCACTTGTCGAACGCAGCGCTGAAGTCCCGCTCGATCAAAGACCGTACCTTCTGCGACTTGCCGTAGAATTGATCGTAGTAACCGGCCGACAGCGCATAGGTGCCAAGCATTATTCGTCGCTTGACCTCGGCACCGAAGCCTTGATCGCGAGTGCGGCTGTACATCGCCTTCAGCGTCGTTGCTTCTTCCGACCGGAACCCGTATCGAACGCCGTCGTAGCGCGCTAGATTCGAGCTCGCTTCGGCGGTCGCAATCAGGTAGTAGACCGGAACCGCGTATTCAGTGTGCGGCAAGCTGATATCCACAATCACGGCGCCGAGTGTCTCGAGCGTTTTTATTGCGGCTTCGACCTTTTCTCTGACCTCCGGGTCGAGGCCGGCGCCGTAGTACTCGCGAGGTACACCGACTCGCAAGCCGCGAACGTCACCGGCGATCGCGGACACAAAGTCGGGAACCTCAGTGTTGCTCGACGTCGAGTCGTTCGGATCGTGCCCTGCGATCACGCTCAAAATGCGAGCGACATCTTCGACGGAGTTTGCGAAAGGACCTATTTGATCCAGCGATGATCCAAAAGCGATCAACCCGTAACGCGACACTCGGCCATAGGTTGGTTTCAACCCGACGACGCCCGAGAGACTCGCGGGCTGCCGAATCGAGCCGCCCGTATCAGAGCCAAGAGCGCCGATCGCCATCCCGGTGGCGACTGCGACGGCCGATCCTCCGGATGAGCCGCCCGGCACGCGCGCCGTGTCCCAGGGGTTTTTGACCGCACCGTACGCGGAGTTCTCTGTGGACGAACCCATCGCGAACTCATCGAGGTTGGTCTTGCCGATGATGATCGCGCCGGCGTTCTCCAGTCGCTCGACAACGGTCGCGGTGTAAGGCGGCTTGTAGTTGAATAGGATTCGCGAGCCGGCGGTCGTTCGAACACCGCGAATAACCATATTGTCTTTGATGGCGATCACCGTTCCAGCCAGCGCCGGAAGCGGCTCTCCTCTGTCGACCGCCCGATCGATGCGCTCGGCGCCAGCCAGCGCGGCGTCGCTCATGACGGTTATGAACGCATTGAGTCCGGAGAATTGCTCGATGCGATCAAGAGCCCCGCGACAGACATCCGCGGCCCGCAACTCGCCGGAGGAGATGCGCTTATGGAGGGTTGAT
The DNA here is from genome assembly GCA_035455165.1 of Blastocatellia bacterium. Classification (GTDB taxonomy): domain Bacteria; phylum Acidobacteriota; class Blastocatellia; order UBA7656; family UBA7656; genus Onstottus_A. The sequence continues at coordinate 7,627 of DATIFP010000160.1, read as the reverse complement.
ATCGTTACCTGCCTAAGTTCCAACGCTCTCTCCGGGAGGCGGCATTGGCTTCATCCGCCAATCACTCTCGGCACCTTGAAGTATCCTCCCTCAGAATCAGGAGCATTCTCGACCGCAAGTTGCGGGCCGAGGCTTGGTCGAACCTGGTCATCGCGCTTAGCGTATTCGGCGTCTCCTCCTGCCGGAGCGCAATGCGACATCGGCGCAACGTCAGTCGTATCCAGTTCGTTCAGCTTTTCTACATGGCCCAGGATTGACCTCAATTGCTCGGTGAAGAGTTCCGTTTCGTCCGGAGTTAGTTCAAGCCTTGCGAGCTCAGCAATCTTTTCGACATCCGTCCTGGTAATGGCCATACGGTCTCCTGTCCTGGCAGGTCATGAACCGAAGGATTATAGGGAAGCGTGTGAAGGGCTATCAAGGTGAGCTTTCGAAATGAGTTGGACGGGACGTGACAAAGACTGGGTTCCGCGGCTGCCGCATCGATAACACCTAACTGAAGTTCGGCGCCAATGAGAACATCAGACGTACTGCTTGGAGTCAAGCGACGGCGACGGGGGAGCTGGCGTGGACTAAATGTTCAGCGTAAGAACGAGCCCATCGGTCGGCTTCCAAAACTGCTTCGATGCTCGAGCACGGCTGCGTTCGGTGGGCTTCCATTGTCTCCTCGATCATACGCGGAATGTCCATGAACTGTATGCGGCGACTCAAAAATGACGCGACTGCGATCTCGTTCGCCGCGCTCAACGCCGCGGGCATCGTTCCGCCTTCGCGCATCGCTTCATAGGCCAGCCGCAAGCAAGGGAATCGCTCAAAGTCGGGCTCCATGAAATCGAGACGCGAGAGCTTTTCGAAGCCAAGCGGTGGGAGCTCGGTCGGCAGCCGGTCCGGATAAGTTAACGCATACTGAATCATCAACCGCATGTCGGTCACGCCGAGTTGGGCGATGATTGAACCGTCAATCATCTCGATCATCGAGTGAACTATGGATTGCGGGTGAACGGCCACCGAAATGCGATCGGCGGTGAACCCAAACAGCCAGCCAGCTTCTATGACTTCGAGGCCCTTGTTCATCAGAGTGGCGGAATCGATTGTGATCTTGGAGCCCATCTGCCAGGTTGGATGGGCGAGCGCTTCGTCGACCGTTGCCTCGCGCATCCGCGCGAGCGGCGTCTGTCGAAACGGGCCTCCCGACGCGGTCAGTATAAGGCGTTTGACTTCGCGCACATGCTCGCCGCGCATGCATTGATGAAGCGCGTTGTGTTCGCTATCGACCGGCAGAAGCTCGGCTCCCGACTCGCGCGCCGCCCGGGTCATCAGCTCGCCGGCCATTACCAGCGTCTCCTTATTCGCGAGACAAACACGACGCCCCATTGCCAGCGCTTTGTAGGTCGGCAGGAACCCTACTGCACCTACGGTTGCCGAAACCACTGTGTCGACTCCATCGAGGCAGGCAACCGCTGCAAGGCCTTCTTGACCAAACGCAATCTCGGGAATCTGGTCGACGACAGCGCCTCGGAGGAGTTCCTTGAAACGTGGGACGTCGATCTCTTCCGCGATGGAGACAAGCCGTGGCCGGTAACGCGCAACCTGGTTTGCGAGTCCTTCCAGATCGCGTCCGGCCGCGAGGCCGGCGACCGCGAACCTCTCGTTGAGTGAGTCGATGACCGATAGGGTGCTCAGTCCAATTGACCCGGTCGATCCGAGTATGCTGACGCTTTTCATAGTGAGTTCGGCGGCATTCTAGCACGCACCTGCATGTCATATCAAAGATTGACAAGAAAGCAATAAGGTCTGATTGGCGGGATGCTATAATTTCACCCTGTAGCTCCACGAGTCTGATGCGAATCGTCATCGTAAAACTGAGTTCGATTGGCGACGTTGTACATACGTTGCCGGCGGCGGCGTTGCTGAGACGGCAGCTGCCCGAGGCCCGCATCGTGTGGGCAGTAGACCGCCGCGCGAGCGCGATTCTCGAGGGCTCTCCGGTTATTGATGAATTGATCGAGCTCGATCCGCGCGCCTGGCGAAACTGCTTTTGGAGTGGTCCGGCGCGGGTCGACTTCCGCTCCAGGCTAAGTCAATTGCGCGACGGGAATCAGAACGGCGGAAAGAACGCCGACGTGGCGATAGATTTCCAGGGGCTGATCAAGTCAGGGCTTGTCGCGGTCGCCTCGCGAGCAAAGCGCCGAATAGGATTCGAAACGGCGGAGCTTCGCGAGAAAGCCAGCCGGTTGTTCCTGACTCAGCAGGTCGACACATCGGGGTTCGTTCATGTCATCCAGAAGAATCTTGCACTCGCGCGCGCCGCGGTTGCGAGGCCGGGCCCAGCGAAATCGAACGGCGAAGGTGCATACGAGTTTCCGATCGCGGTCTCGTCGGATGACGAACGATATGTCGATGCGATCATCGAGAATCAATCGGGGGACTTTGCGATACTGAATCCCGGCGGCGGCTGGCCAACAAAGATATGGCCTGCGGAGCGTTACGCGGAGCTTGCGGATTGGCTATGGAGCGAATGCGGGCTTCGGTCGTTTGTGAGTTACGGTCCGGGAGAAGAAGCCTTGGCCCGGGCGGTTGCAGCCAAAGCGCGATCGGGCGCGGCTCAACCAGTCGCTTCGACGGTCAAGCAGTTCGTAGCGCTAGCGAGGCGAGCCTCACTATTCGTCGGCGGCGACACCGGCCCGCTCCATCTCGCGGCGGCAAGCCGCACTCCGATAGTCGGGTTATATGGTCCGACGTCGTCGCGGCGTAATGGTCCTTTTGATCCGCACGACGTTAGCGTCGGGCGAGACTTGTGGTGCCGGGCAGAATGTCATCGGCGGACTTGCTGGCATTGGGAATGTATGGATATCCCGGCGAGTGAAGTGAAGGCCGCGGTCATGAAACGACTGGCGGACAGAAGGTGAAGAAGGGTGACGAGAAACGCGTGACTTTCAGGAGATTCGCACAACGCATACGAGTGCCGGCGGGGTTTGTGCTTGCGCCGCTGCTGTTCATATCGGCGCGGCCGACGGCGGCCACGCTAGCGGCCGGAGCGTTCGTTGCGGTTATCGGCCTCGCTATTCGCGCGTGGGCCTCGGGTCACGTAAGAAAGAACGAAGAACTGGCTACGTCAGGACCTTATGCCCACACAAGGAATCCGCTCTACCTCGGGACGTTCTTATTGGGAGTAGGCGTTGCGGTTGGCGGCGGTGCGCTTTGGTTTGTCGCGTTGTTCGCGGTGTTTTATCTGATGATATATGTGCCGGTGATGCTGGCCGAAGCCGAGACGATGCGCTCGCTCTTCCCAGCGGACTACGAGGAATACGGCAAGCAAGTACCGCTATTCGCGCCTCGATTCACGCCCTACCGCGCTCGGTCTACTCGTTCCAATTCCGGCCGTCAGTTTGACGTGTCGCTGTATCTGCAACATCGAGAATACCGGGCGGCGTTCGGCTTCCTCGCCGTATACGCGCTACTCGCGGCGAAGCTTGCGATGGCGGTCGGCTAGCAACACTAGCCCACTTATACAAATCATCCGTATAATGAAAGCCATGTTGAGAAAGTTGCTGGGCATTGGCGCCGTATCGGCAATCGCGTTCAGCATCGCGGTTGGACAGGTGTCGCCTCAGGGGGTTGCCTTCGCCCCGTCAAAGGTATCTCAACCACTGCCCTTCAAGGCGGGAGAGACACTCAGCTACGAGGTCAGCTTTTCGAAATTGATCTTCTCCGGCACAATTGGCGAGCTGAAGCTCCATGTGGCAAAGCCAAGGGAGCCGTCTGAAACTGCGATGCTCGAGCTGACAGCCGAAGCGGTGTCAAAAGGGTTCTTTCCATCGTTGTTCGGGGTGAAAGTGCACGATCGATACACGTCAATGGTGAACCCGAGCGATTTCGGGCTTCACGCTTCCACCAAGCTTCTGGAACAAGGCAAGGTCCGGCGCGAGCAGAAGGCAGTAGTTGATCGAGAAGCCGGTCGAGTGACCTTCTTTGACCGCGACCTGACTACTGAAAAGAGCGAACCGAAGGTCAAAGAGAAGCCTTCGCCGTCCTGGACTCAAGATCTGCTCTCGACGATCTACTACGTTCGGACCCAGCCGTTGAAGGAAGGCGACGTGGTTGCCATTCCGGTAAGCGATGGCGGGGAGGTTTACAACATTGAAGTCGTCGCCGGAAAACGCGAAGAGGTGAAGACGGGCCTTGGGAAATTCAAGACGGTCCAGTTGAACGCGAAGGTGTTCGACGGCCGTTATATCAAGCGGAGCGGCGAGATGCTGGTTTGGGTTTCAGACGATGAAACCCGGATCCCTCTGCGCGCAAAGGTAAAGACCTCGGGATATACGATCACGGCGGAACTCAAGCGTTTGCCATAATTGTGGGATAAAGACCGGTGGTCACAGGGTTCATTCTATGCTACCGGGGAATCGTGGAGCCGCTCGCAATCTCTGCTCTGCAATTCGCCTTGTCGTAGGCGTACGCAAAACCATCCGGATCCACAGGCATCGAGTCGTCGTCAAGGTTGAGTTTCAACGATCTGAGCCGTGGCGCGAACACGCGCAGATCATCGGGGCAAACGCCGTACTGCTGCTTATACTGCGATAGGAGAGCGTTGATCGCCTCGAGTTCCTCGACCGAGCGCAGTTGTTTCAAACGACTGATCGCCTGTCCGCGAATGTTCGGATCATCGCTAGTCGCGTAGCTGGAGTAGACGGCTCGCGCGGCCTCGCGGCTTCCGCCCTTGATGTTCATCAAACCTGACAGGTCGCGCATCCACCAGGGTGCGCCCGGCACGTTGCTTCCCCGGTCGTACCAGTAGGCCGCCTTGGCGTAGTCTTCGGATCTATCGTCGCCCGACGCCTTCCCGGCCTGCCAGTAGATGTACGCAAGATCCTGATACAAGCGCCACTCATTCGGATTATCGCGGATGCCTCTTTCAACAAGGGAAATCGCCGCTGACCTGTCTCGCTCAGGGAGGAATATCGCTCCAAAGCGATAAGCCGGAATGTGCTGGGGATCGAGCTCGACTACTATATTGAGCAGCGGCGCGAGCAGTTCCATTTGAATGTCTTTGGTGGTTGCAGAAGTGAGCGGCTCTCCGCTCTCGATGACCTTTCGCCCGAAATACTGGATCGTGCGAATCCAGTAGATGTCGGAGGCGAGAGCCTCGAGCCCGAGGCTCATTCGCCTAATGGTCTTGCCCGAGGGCAAAAAAAGGACCTCGTGGCCCGTGTCCTCTCGAGCCGCCCCGTCGTCTATCCAACGCTGCATGGGATAAAGAGCGGTCAGCCCGACAATGATTATTACAAGCGCAATCGGCTTCATTTCATTCGGGTTCCAATCCGCGATTCGGGTCGACGTCCGCGGATCGTCATTTAAAGTTTCTCCTTTGAAAGATCAACACTGAGGCCGACAGAAGCACGCTGATATAAACGGCTGCATAGAGCGTGGCCGACGCGGCCATTCGCAGCGGGACCAATTCCCCGTGCGAAGCCTTGGTTATGAACCCGAAGTTCGCCAGATTTGGCAAAAGATAGTACAGGGCGGTCAGCAGGGCACTGGTGACAACAGAATTCGACATCGCGGCCATTTCGAGGAGATCCCTGCTCAGGTGTCCTATTACGAACACCGCGAACGAGAACAGTGCTGCAAGCATCGGAGTTGTGAATGTCGAGAACATCAGTGCTACCGCGACCATCAGCGCAAGCTCCAAATAAACGAGGTACGAGGCTGCAAGCACCGAGGCATGAAGCGGCGTGAATCTTCCGTTCACATACAAGAGCGCAAGCTCTGTTCCCAGGACCATTACTACGGTGTTGACTAGCAATGTTAAGCAGAGACCTGCATATTTGCCGATGATGAACTCGTGACGATGTACGGGCTTCGACAGCAGGTTGTAGATGGTTCGCTTGTCTATCTCCTTGTAGACGAGTCCCACTCCGATGAAGATCGCGATCAAAGCTCCGAAGACCAGCATCACGCTGAGTCCCAACGCCGCGGTGAACTGGCTCTCCATGTCGAGGGACAGGTCGCTAACAAACACCGATGCGGCGACAAGGATCAGCACAAACAAGATGAGGTTGTACAAAACGCGGTCGCGGACGGACTCGCGAAAGGTATTGAGAGCGATGGCGCGGACTCGACCGAGAGAACTTGGCTTGTTGATGGAAAGAGAGGCCATCCTGCTAACTGTCATCATCTGGTCTGCCGTCATACGACACCACACATCTATCAGCTATCTTACCTTCAAAACTATGTATTCTGCGTCTTCGACCTTGTAGCTCTTGAGAGTCTCCAGGTACTTCGAGCGGTAGAGTTCAAATGTCGCCCAGTTCCTCAGCTGTACGTGGTAGTCCTTGGCAGGCTTTTCGCCTTCCGCGCCCGTGTACATCACGCCCGAAGGACCGCTGCCCTCTCTGCCGACGGCTGCGATGAACCGGAAGAGACCGGGACCATACAGGAAGTGGGTAATACCCTGTCGCCTGATGTCCTCGTGAATCTTCTCAATCGAGTCGTTGCGAATCATCAATCGCTGCCATTCCACCGTGTCCCAGCCGACTTCCGCGAGATAAGGGCGTTGAAGGTGATAGCCCATCTGCGCACCGATCAACATCACCTTTGCATCATCCGGGGAGTTGTGGTTGATGTAGTCGATGGGAGGGTAGTAAAAAGCGGCCTGCAAAAACTCGCGGCGCGAGAGTTGTCCCATCAGGAAGCTTGCCCCGCCCGAGACATAAATCTGGAGAGCGAATACGAAGGCGGTCAAGGCCACTGCGGTCAACACGGCGCTCGCGGGAAGGATTCGTGCGATCGGAGCTTGTCCTCGCAGTTTTTCCGCAAGCGTCACGAGAACGTAAGCTGCTATCAAGGTCATCGGTGGATAGATTGGCAGATAGTACCGGGCGATCCAGGCCGTTGAAGCAACGAAGCAAAAGAAGGCCGCTGAGATCAGCGCTAGCCATACTACCCAGCGGTTTTTGGGGAGGATCAGCAGCAGTGGCGCGAGGAGGAAAAGATAGTTCGGCTCGTGATGACCCTCAGCCATCCCCATGTTGTAGCGATCCGGGTCTGTGAAGAACTCCCAAAAGCGGAACGGGTGGCGCGCGACGCGGTGGCCTTCTGCCTCGGTCATCAGGCCGGTAATCAGATCGACGGTTTGGGGAATCTCTCGCCTGCTTTGCTCCAGATAAGTCTCCATCTTACGCTGGTCATCGGCGTTGAAGAAGCGCGTGCCTTGAGCGCCGTACTCCGCCACTTCGCCAGTCCCGAAAGGGTAAATCGGATTCTTGAAGTACGCGTAGTTTTTCGCCATCCAGGGCGAGAACACCGCGAGAGTGATCGCCGCAAACAGCAGCCCGTGGACCAGGACCGTCACGAATCGTTGGCGCTTGCGAAACAGGCTTTCGTAAACGAACATCACGCCCATCAAGCCAACCCAGATGGCCGCCGTATATTTGATTCCAAGGCTGAAGCCGGAGAGCGCGGCCGATGCCCACAGCCAGCCGCGGTTGTCGGTTTCGAAGTAATTCATCATTGCATAGAGGGCAACGAACCCCATCCCGGCCAGCGTTACGTCTACTCGGGTAGTGGTGGCGACTTCGGTCACCATCCCCGCTCCAAAAAAACCGAACATGGCCAGTGCACCCATTCG
>DATIFP010000159.1:0-4545 GCA_035455165.1 Blastocatellia bacterium | reverse complement strand
GTAAACCCCGGTTTCTTGGCCAGCATTCGCGCGCCATACCGCACGTCGTGCAATAAGCTCATATACCCTCCTGCTTCGCGTCTTTGCGGGTCTCTGCACCTTTGCGCGAAACCCTGAACTACGTGGATGCGAAATCATGTGGTTTCGCGCAAAGACGCAAAGACCCGCAAAGACGCAAAGTCCCGCAAAGACGCAGAGACGCAAAGACGCTTCACTGTGCCGAGGGGAAGTGCTTTACGTACCAGTTGATGCACCGGTCGATTGAATCAACAACGTGCTTCGATTCTCGAATGCCGTGACCTTCGCGCGGGTAGCGGACCATGATCGCTTCAACTCCGACGTCTCGAAGCGCGACGTAGTACTGTTCGGCTTCCGCGATCGGCACATCGTTGTCGTTTTCGCCGTGCATCAACATCGCAGGCGTCCTTGCTTTCGCTACGTGCTTCAACGCAGAGCGCTCCCAAAGCACATCCATCATGTTGCCCTGGTGCGGAAAGATCCCGAATTCCATCTGCTCGTACTGATTGTAATAGGTCATGTAGTTGTAGCTGATCAGATTCGAAATCCCCGCGATTGGAATCGCGGCTTTGAAAATGCTGGTCTGGGTGATCAGCCAATCGGTGAGTTGTCCGCCGTAGCTCACGCCTTCCACGCCCAATCGATCGCGATCAATCCACAGGAAGCGGCGCATCGCGGCGCTCAAACCGTAGAGCACGTCCTGAGCTTCGTTGCCGTTCTGATCTCCGAAGACCGCGTCGGTGAACGCCTGCCCGTAGCCGGTCGAGCCACGATAGTTCACCATCAAGGTAGCCCAACCGCGCGCGGCATAGACCTGGTGCTTGAAGTTGAATGCCGGGCCCTGCTGTCCGTGCGGCCCGCCGTGAATGTTGACGATCAACGGGTGCTTCGAGGTCGCGGTCATCCCGATCGGCCTGGTTAAGAAGGCTTCCACAGTGTACTTGTTATCGTTGCTGATGAAGGTGAATGACTCGACTTCGGCAATCTGCTTTCCGGCGAGCACCTGACTATTCAGGTCGGTGAGCTTTCTTTTTTGCGCGGCGCCGTCCTTCAGGTAGAGCTGCGCGAGATCGGCCGGGCTCGCAAACGCATAAGCTACCGCGTTGTTCTTTGCGACCGACCACGCGCCAACGGATCCGCGATCGCTGACGACGACATCCGGCTGACCGCCGGCGACGGGCAAACGATAGAGCCTGACATTACCTCGGTCCAGCGCCGTGAAGTAGACCGCGCTTCCATCCGGCGACCAGTCCGGCGCGCCTTGCCGGTTGTCGATCGTCGAGCTGATCTCGCGGCGGTTGCTTCCATCCGCGTTCATCAGCCACACGTGGGTGTCCTCCATCGTTGTCTCGAGATCGGTCAATCCGCGTTTGGTAGCCTGATAGACGATCGTTTTTCCATCGGGCGACCAGCGCGGGCGATACTCCGCACTCTCGGTTGCCGTCAATCGCCTCATTGACCGGTCGGACACTCTCAACGTGAAGATATCGTAATTGAAGAACTGATCTTCGTTGGGTTCGCGATTAGAGATAAACACGATCTCTTCGCCGTTCGGCGACCAGTCGATCGAGTGCTCGTAGTGATCTCCAATGGTCATCTGGTTGACCTGGCCGGTTCCGACGTCGACGACGAAGATGTGCACCCGCCGGTTGTCATTGAAGCGACTGAAGCCCTCGCTATCATCGGGCTTGTACAGGTAGCGAGTTATGACCACGGGATCGCCGGTTGCGTCTTGAGTCTCGGGCCCGGGAACCGATGTGACGAAGGCGATGCGCTTTCCGTCCGGAGACCACGCTATACTCTTTCCCGTTGACGGGAGGGGACTGTTCGTCCACTGAAGCGGCGCCAAGAACTTCGGATTCGAACCGTCGGCGCGCGCGACGATCAGGCCCGACTTGTCGCCGAGCCTTCCGTCGTAAGCGATCCATTGGCCGTCGGGTGACCACTCGGGACTGGAAGAGCTCTCTTTGCCTGCGCTTAGTTTGATCGACCTTTCGTCTGCAACACTCATGATCCAGAGTTGCGAGTAGGGTCGCGCCTCGCCGTCGTTGTTGAGGACGGTGTAAGCGATGCGCGAACCGTCAGGTGAGAATCTCACGTCGCCAACCGAGCGGAGCTTCAAAAGGTCGCTGCTCTGGAGCCCTCGGGTCTGAGCGGTAACCGCGGGAGCAATGATGGCAATCGAGGTGAGCACGAGAGCCGATAGTCGCAGAGTTCGCATCGCCGTTTCCTTTCGCCGTGCAGTTATTGGGCGGGAGTATAATGACTGCGCGACTCGCGGCGCAACGAGCACACACCCCGTCTGGCGGAATGTTGTCGTCGAGCCCGCGAAAACAGCAGCAGGACGTGTAGGGCAGGCGAGCCCGCTACGCAGGGTCCCCTCCGACGCTTACCTCAACGCCTTCGACCACGTTTTTCGATCAGCATTCTGAAGGTCAGCGTCTTATCGGTGATTTCCTTCTTGAGCCTGCTCTTGTGCTCTTCATTCGACGAGGATTCGAGCCTTTTCTTTAGAGCCTGGATCTCTTTGAGCAACTCGACTTCTTCGGGTACGAAGTTATTGCTCTTCAATATGGAGTACGCCATTCGTAATTCTTCAGGCGTTTCAAAGTAGGCGCGGAGATCGAGGGGCTTGCCCTTGCCGGGAAGATTATCGAATTCGCCGGCTTCCATCGCCCTTCTTACTTGCTCTTCCACGAACTTCTCGATGGACATACCAACCTCGCGACTATTCGCATCGTTCTGCGCAGTATTACAGATCAAGTGTGGCGAGCTTTTGGAGAGTATGCAAACTCGACTGTCGTGAGAAAGTGCGCGCTGGGGGAGGGTTGCCACTAAGACACCAAGGCACAAAGGTTTCACGAGGGCCTGGCTTTGGGGGTGCACTCCACCTGTGTTGCTTTGTGACCTGGTGTCTTAGTGGCGAAAGAGACGAAGTCGGCAGGTCATTGCGAAAAACTCCGCTTCAGATAATCATGCCGTCGGGAATGACACCATTCTTCGGGACGATCACGATCCCGTCCCGAATGAAATAGTCCTTGCCGTCCAGTTCTTTATGTCCCGCTTCATTAAGAATCTGAACGCCCTGCCCGATCCGCGCGTTCTTATCGATGATAGCTCTGCGAATAACGCAATTGGCGCCGACTCCGATGCGAGGGAAGCTGCGATTGATGTCCTCTTGCAGCTCTTCCAGGGTTTGATAAAAGTCGGCTCCCATCATCAGAACGCCTTCCAAACGCGCGCCGTGCTCGACACGGCTCCGAATTCCCATAATCGAATCGGTGACCGTCGCTCCGTTGATGATGCACCCTTCGGCGATGATCGAGCTCTGAATGCGGCAATCGAGCAGCTTCGACCCGGGCAGGTAACGAGGGCGCGTGTACATCGGGGCTTCCGAATCGAAGAAGTTGAATGGAGGCAGCGGCAGAGTCATCTCGATATTGGCGCGGTAGAACGCCCCGATCGTGCCGATGTCCTCCCAGTACCCGTCGAACAGGTGGGCGTTCACGTTGTACCGTGAGAGGGCCTCGGGGATGATCTCTCTGCCAAAATCGACCGCCTCCGGGAGATCTTTCATTAATAACTGCCGCAGCACTTCTTTATTAAAGACGTAGATCCCCATGGACGCCAGGAAAGGCCTCAGTCGAGCTTGCTCCGGCGAAAGGCCCAGCTTAGTGGTGTCGACTCGCATTCGCTCGAGGGCTTCGCCTTTCGGTTTCTCGCTGAAGTCGGCTACGCGGCCGGTCTCGTCGATCTTGACCAGCCCGAATTCGGATGCCTCTTCTTCGCGCGCTGCGGTTACTGAAATCGTGAAGTCGGCCTTTGTCTCGAGGTGCCGCGCAATGAAGTCTCGGTAGTCCATTCGGTAAAGATGATCGCCCGACAGCACCAGCGTCGTCTTTCCTTTGTAGTCGTCGAGATGATGCAGGCACTGGCGGACGGCGTCGGCCGTCCCTTGAAACCAGTCCGGACGTTCGGGCGTTATCTCCGCCGCGAGGATTTCGACAAACCCGTTGGTGAATCGGCTGAAGCGATACGTGCGCGCGATGTGGCGATTGAGCGAAGCCGAGTTGTACTGAGTCAATATGAAAATGCGGTGAACATCGGAGTTTATGCAGTTGGAAACCGGGATATCGATCAACCGGTACTTGCCGCCAAGAGGAACTGCGGGCTTGGCTCGCTGCCTGGTGAGCGGATATAGTCGCGATCCGGCGCCGCCCCCCAATATCACTGCAAGCACGTTCTCGGGCACGCATCCTCCCAAAAAGAACTGTCGGTCACTGCGCTGATTGGACGGAAAGTATAACCGCGTGCGTGCTTTCTGTCGAAGTTCAGAGTTGAACTCTTTGCGCTTATGCTTCTTCACTTGGCGTCTTTGCGAGCCTCTGCGTCTTTGCGCGAAACTAGTCTCTCGCATCACAGGTTTCGCGCAAAGACGCAGAGGCTCACAGCGCGGCCGTCAGGCCGCAACCAAAATGAATAACGCTCCACAACCAACTTCCGGCATGATGGATTTGCGAAAAACGT
>DATIFP010000158.1:0-17516 GCA_035455165.1 Blastocatellia bacterium | reverse complement strand
TCGCGCGACGGGCGCTTCATCCTTTACATCCCTCCCGGGAAACAAGAGGTCTGGGTCTTACCGATTGATGGCACCCAACCTTCCTTCCCGTTGCTCCAGACTGAAGCTTACGAGGGTGGAGCGCAACTATCTCCCGACGGCCAATGGGTGGCATACGTCTCAGATGAATCAACAAAGTTCGAGGTCTACGTCCAGCGCTTCCCAACGGGCGGCGGAAAACGTCAGATTTCGACCGGTGGTGGCGTTGGACCGCACTGGCGCCGAGATGGCAAAGAATTATTTTATTACTCAACCGACGGCAAGCTGATGGCCCTTCCAGTTAAGAGCGGTGAGAACTTCGAGGTGGGCGCGGCGGAGCCGCTTTTTTGAATTCCGTTCTGCGAGCAGTGTTGCCACCGGGGCTCCGTTTACGGTTACCAGCGATGGGCAGCGGTTCCTGGTCAACGCGATTGTGGACACCGACCCGCGGGCGTTGCTGTCGGTCGTGGTCAACTGGACGGCGGAGTTGAAGAGATGAGCATTTCATCGGGCACTAAAGTAGGGCCGTACGAAATCCTCTCGCAGCTTGGCGCCGGCGGGATGGGCGAGGTCTATCGCGCCCGTGATACGCGCTTGAACCGCGATGTCGCAATCAAAGTCCTGCCCGCTTCGTTTGCTGCTGATGAAGACCGGCTGCGGCGCTTCGAGCAGGAAGCGCAAGCCACGTCAGCACTCAATCACCCCAACATCCTCACTGTTCATGACTTCGGCACGCACGAGGGAGCGCCTTACATCGTAGCGGAACTGCTGGAAGGCGAAGAACTGCGTGAGAGTCTAAGCCACGGGGCTATCCCTCCGCGTAAAGCGATTGCGTATGCCACCCAGATCGCGAGCGGACTCGCGGCCGCGCACGACAAAGGCATAGTTCATCGTGACCTCAAACCCGAAAACGTTTTTATCACGGCAGACGGGCGGGTGAAGATACTGGACTTTGGTCTCGCAAAGTTGCGGGCTAGAGCATCGGAGGCCGGCTCAGACTCAAACGTCCAGACCCAAAAGGTAATGACCGATCCCGGCGTGGTCATGGGAACAGTGGGGTATATGTCGCCCGAACAGGTGCGCGGGCAAAACATCGATCACCGCACAGACATCTTCAGCTTCGGATTAATTCTCTACGAAATGCTTGCCGGGAGGCGGGCGTTTACAAGCGATTCGGCGATTGAAGTGATGAACGCGATTCTCAAGGAGCAGCCGCCGGAGCTCAGCGAAACGAATTCGAAAATCAACCCGGCTCTCGAACAGATCGTGCGGCGGTGTATCGAGAAGAAGCCCGAGATGCGGTTTCACTCAGCGCATGATCTAGGCTTCGCGTTGAGCACGCTCACTGCGCCCTCAGATTCGCGGTTGGAAACCGCTGCGTCGCTGCCGGCGGTGACGGAAGCCGCACGTAGACCAACATTGTTCGGCAATGCCCGGCTGGCCTGGATCGCCGCCTTCGTGCTCCTGCTTGTTGCGCTTTCGATGGCCGCAGTTGCTTATTTGCGACCGGCCCCGGCGGTTGCTCGTGCCTACAAGCTGTCCGCGCTGCCACCGGAGAAGGCAACCTTGATGTCGGGGCAGGCTCCGGTTATCTCGCCGGATGGAAGCCGCATTGCCTTCGTCGCGATAGATGAGACAGGCAGATCGCTGATCTTTCTACGCCCGCTCGATTCGCTCACGGCGCAACCGCTCGCCGGCACGGACGGAGCGTTCTACCCCTTTTGGTCGCCGGATAGCCGCTCGCTCGGGTTTTTCGCCAACGGCAAACTCAAGAGAATCGAGGCGGGCGGCGGACAACCGATGACGCTCGCGGACGCGCCGGTCGCCCGGGGCGGATCCTGGAATCGCGACGGAGTGATCATCTACACACCCACTCCACCGAGCCCGACTCTCCGTATCTCGGCCTCTGGCGGCGAACCTACCGCAATCATGAGTGTTGATTTTGCGCGCGGACAGAAACCCCGGTTGTTCCCTCAGTTTCTTCCGGATGGCCGTCATTACCTGTATTTCTCCCCGGCCGGCCAGAAGCCCGGGACGCCCATTGTCGGCGTGGCTTCACTCGACTCCGAAGAGAACAAACAGCTTCTGAACGCCGGCTCTGCCGCGGTGTACGCGCCGCCGGGGTACCTGCTCTTCCGGCGCGAGACGACACTGGTGGCGCAGCACTTCGACGTCACAAAACTTGAACTCAGCGGCGAACCATTCCCGGTCGCGGAGCAGGTTGGCTTCGACGGGCTGTCCTTTCAAACACTCGCTTCCGCTTCCGATAACGCCGTATTGGCCTATCAGAGTATGGGCACGGGCAACAGCCAACTGGTCTGGTTTGATCGCGAGGGCAAGCAGCTTGGCATGGTCGGCTCGCCGGGCGATTACAGCGGTCTTGCGCTGTCGCCCGATAACAAACGGCTGGCGTTTCAGCGGGTGGATGATACGGGCAACGTGGATGTCTGGTTGATGGAATTTGGCGCAAATAGCTTTTCGCGCTTCACCTTTGAACCGGTAGTCGAATTCAGCCCGGTCTGGTCGCCTGACGGGAGCCGAATCGCCTTCGCAGCGGTCGAAGGCCCACCAAACATTTTTCAAAAACTCTCGAGCGGCGCCGGAGAGGTGGTGCCGCTATTCAAGTCACTCCTCGCGAAACTTCCCCGTGATTGGTCGAGTGATGGGCATTATATCATCTGCGAAACTGTCGGGCTGACGACCAGGTGGGATTTGTGGGTCTTATCGCTCAGTGGCGAGTCCAAGTTTGAGATGTTTTTGCAGACGCCAAACAACGAGCAGCGCCCATGTTTTGCTCCGAGTGGCCGCTGGGTCGCCTACGAGTCCGATGAGTCCGGGAAAAAGGAAGTCTACGTCCGCAGCTTTCCGGCTTCGGGCGCTAAATGGCAAGTCTCCTCGGGCGGCGGAACTCAACCGAGATTCACACGCGATGGAAAGGAGTTGCTCTATGTGAGCGCGGACCGGAAGATCATGGCGGCGCCGGTGAAAACCGATGGCGCCAGCTTCGAATCCGGCGCCCCCAAGGCGCTCTTCGAAACCCACATCTTCATAAAAGAGGATCGCCCTGGCAATCAGTACGCCGTCACATCCGACGGGCAGCGTTTTCTTATCAACTCGACGATTTCTTCCACGGGCGGATCTCCAATTAGCGTCCTGGTCAACTGGACAGCGGAGGCGAAGAAGTGACGACCGCCGCAAAAAGTGATGAGCAAAGAACTCTCCGCAAATTCGAATGTTTCTCACTGAGGAGAAAAATATGGCAAAACCTTCAAAATTCGCGCACGTCGTCTACAGCACACGACGCTTCGAGGAAATGATTGACTGGTATCAAAAAGTTTTCGAGGCGAAGGTGGTCTATCAGAATCCGGTGTTCGCCTTTCTCACCTACGATGACGAGCATCATCGCTTCGCCTTCGCAAACCTTTCCGCGCTCAGTCCTGCCAGTGCGGAACTCAAGGCGCGGGACAAAGCGGGCGTAAATCACGTAGCGTACACCTACGCCAATCTGGGAGATCTGCTTGATACTTACGAGCGCCTCAAACAGATGGGCGTCACACCGTACTGGCGCATTCACCATGGCATGACGCTCTCGTTTTACTACCAGGATCCGGACGGTAATCGAATGGAGTTTCAGGTGGATACCTGCTCGGTCGAAGAGGCCAATGCTTACATGCAAACCGACGCATTCGCCGCAAATCCGGCTGGCGTAGAGATAGATCCCGAAGCTCTGCTCGCACAGTACCGCAGCGGCGTGCCGGAGCAACAACTTTTGGCGATGCCTCAAGGGCCGATCTCTCCGATCCCCGACGCGCATGGCATGTCTTGAGATCGGTTTCTGCTGTTCAGCTAGGAGATGCGTTTGTCATCGCTGCGCGGGCTCGGCGTCTTGGCCGAAACCGGTCTTCCCCGACGCCGATTCCGCGCAAAGTCGCAAAGTTCCGCGAAGACGCAAAGCAGCTCGCTGACATTTTTAGCTGCTTTGGAATCAGTGATCGCAACATTCAGGAGGAATATCAAATATGGCTACCGAATTGGCGCCGATCCGGGGGATTCCCGCGGCGCTGCACCGCGCAGAGAAAGACCTGCCCTTCGTCGTGTATCAGGAGGGCGTAGATTTCCAACTGCTCCAAGTTGACGTGGAGGCGGGACTCTGGGTGATCCGAGTGCGTTTTCAGCCGGGCGTCACAATCCAGCGGCACAAGCATACCGGCGAGGTCTTCGCGTTCACGCTCACGGGTTCGTGGAAGTACCTGGAATACCCTCAAGTCAACACGGCCGGCTCATATCTGTACGAGCCGGCGGGCTCTATACATACGCTGCACGTGCCGGCTACGAATGCCGAGGTGACCGATGCCTGGTTCGCCATCCGCGGCGCGAACCTCAACCTGGACGAGGAGGGCAAGGTCGAGAGCGTGCTCGATGCGGGCGGCGTGCTCGAGATCTACGTGGGCCTTTGTGAAGCTGGCGGGCACGGACGTCCGGACGTGATCGGCGCATAGGCGCTTCACACTGCCCGAAGGTGGTGCCAAGCCTGCGATTCTGCGATTTCGATTCTGCGATTTCGAGAGAGCCTCCGGATTGAATCTTGATGACAGATCAGCTGCACGACCAAACTCTCGGAGTCGCAGGATTGCAGGCCTGGCACCGGCAACTCGAGATTAGCCCGCTAGCCAAGTCGCGAGGCTTTGAGCTAAGCTGCAACCGCCTCAGGCTAAACCTAGAACGGAATCGAACGGCCTTCCCAGGTCGCTTACAATAGCCTGACTCAAAACGTATGTGCTCGGCGGAATCACCACCGCGGAATATGAGCCGGGAACTGTCAGCAAACACCCAGCTGTCGCATTACCGCATCGTCTCGAAGCTCGGGGCGGGTGGGATGGGTGAAGTTTATCTAGCGCAGGACACGAAGCTCGATCGCAAAGTGGCGTTGAAGATTCTGCCTGCCGATGTTGCTTCCGATCTCGACCGGATGAATCGTTTCGTTCGCGAAGCCAAGTCCGCGGCGGCGCTCAATCACCCGAACATCGCGCACATCTACGAGATTGGTGAGGGCGAGGGTACGCACTACATAGCGATGGAGTTTATCGAAGGCGTTACGCTGCGCGAAAAGATTCATCACGAACAATTTGAATTGAGAAAGCTGCTGCGATACTTGCAGCACGCCGCTGAGGGATTGGCGAAAGCTCATGCCGCGGGGATCGTGCATCGCGATTTGAAACCCGACAACATTATGGTTTCTAGCGACGGGCACGCGAAGATTCTGGATTTCGGCCTGGCGAAACTCCTCGAACCAGTACTCCCTGAGACGCCCGACAGCGTTGACGAAGCGGCGACCGTCATTCTGCCTCAACGGTCAACACCCGGAATGATCATGGGCACCGTCGGCTACATGTCGCCCGAGCAGGCGAAGGGTAAGACCGATGAAATCGATCAGCGCTCAGACATTTTTTCGTTTGGCTGCATCCTGTTCGAGGCGGCCACCAAGCACAAGCCGTTTGAGGGCGATTCGGTGATCAAGTCGCTGCACAAACTGATTTACGAGCCAGCGCCTCCCATTAAGGACTTCAACGCTGGGGCGCCTGCGGATTTGCAGCGGATCATTCGTCGCTGTCTGGCTAAGGACCCGGAGCAGCGCTATCAGTCAATTAAGGAAGTCGCAATCGAACTGAAAGATTTACGTCGCGAGTTGGAAGGCGGCGCTGAGGTTGACACAACTGCGCCGCCGCCAGTTGCCAGTGAAAGAGAGTTCAGCACTGACAGTGGTCACGATTCGCTTGGTGCAACGATCAAGACGATCGCGGTTCTGCCGTTCCAGAATCTCTCCGGCGATCCCGAGCAGGAGTACTTCGCGGACGGCGTCACCGAGGAAATCATCAATGCGCTGGCGCAGATTCCCGGCCTTCGCGTGGCGGGCCGAAGTTCGGCGTTTTCATTCAAGGGCCGTAACGAGGACTTACGCTCGGTGGGGGCTAAACTCAGCGTGGCCACCATACTCGAGGGCACGCTGCGCCGCGCTGGCAATCGTCTGAGGATTACGGCCCAGCTCATCGATGCGGGCAGCGGATATCAGCTCTGGTCGGAGCGATACGACCGAGTCATGGAAGATGTGTTCGCGGTCCAGGATGAGATCGCCAACACGATTGCGGGACGGCTTCAGCTGTCGCTCGCCGGGCAGCCTGAGGTCCAGCATATGGAACCGCCGACCCGGCATATCGGCGCATACGAGCTGTACCTGAAAGGACGCGGCTTGCTGTACCAGCGAGGGCTCAGCATTGGCAAGGCGATTGACTGCTTCACGCAGGCCGTCGCTCTCGATGCTTCGTACGCCCAGGCCTGGGCCGGTTTGGCCGACGGATACACAACCTCCGGATACTCGGGATTCAAACCGGCACGCGAGGTGATGCCCCGAGCGCTGGAGGCGGCGCGACGAGCCCTCCAGTTGGACCCGGATCTCGCTGAGGCGCACGCCGCTTTGGCGTGCGCCACGTTGCTGTACGACTTGAATTTCGAGCTGGCAGAGCGAGAGTTTCAGAGGGCGCTGGAGCTCAACCCCAACTATCCCCAGGCGCGGGCCTGGTACGGGTTGTTCTTCCTGCACTGGGTCTCGGGGCGCGAACGCGAAGGCCGCGACGAGCTTTTGCGGCTCTTTCAGGTCGACCCGTTGTCGGGCTACGCGAATGTCATCCTCTCGTTCTCCGATGTTTGCAGCGGTCGGCTGGCGGACGCCGTGGACCACGGCCGACGGGGAGTCGAGCTCGATCCTAACTCGTACCTGGCCCACTGGAGCCTCGCGGTCGCGCTGGAGTGCGACGCCCGATATGAAGAGGCCGCTGCAGCCGCCGAGCGAGCACTCGCCATATCCGGACGACACAGCTGGGCGCTCACCACGCTCGTTTCGATTTATGCCGCGTGGAACAAGCCAGACAACGCACGCGCTGTGTACCGCGAACTGGAGGCGCGAAGCGAGCGCGAGTATATTCAGCCCGCGATGCTCGCTCCGGCTGCCGCCGCCGTGGGAGAAATGGATCGAGCGATGGTTTTCGCGCAGCGGGCGCTCGAGGACAAGGATCCGTTGTTAGTCATGTTGGCACGGACGTGGCCAGATTATGAAAAACTCCGTAGAGATCCCCGATTCCTCGAGATAGTCAGTCACTTGGCTCTTCCGGGCTGGAACCTCACACCGTGAGCGAGGACGATGCTGAACTCAGCGCGTGATCGGCGGCAACCTCCCACTGAGAGATGCCGTGGAAACAATTAGCAAGCTGGCCGCTTGCTCCAAAAAATGACTATTAGCCTCGGAACACATCTTAGTCACTACGAGATACATTCGCGAATCGGTGCGGGCGGGATGGGAGAGGTGTATCTCGCGCAAGACACCAGACTCGATCGCAAAGTCGCGCTGAAGATTCTCCCTGCGAACGTTGCTTCGAATCACGATCGCATGCAGCGCTTCATTCGCGAGGCGAAGTCCGCCGCCGCGCTCAATCATCCGCATATAGCGCAGATCTTCGAGATCGGAGAGCACGAAGGAACGCACTTCATCGCCATGGAGTTCGTCGATGGCGTCACTCTGCGAGAGATGATTCACGGCGAAGGAACCGATCTAAACCGGCTTTTGAGAACGTTGCAGCAAGTTGCGGAGGGATTATCGAAGGCCCACGCCGCCGGAATCGTGCATCGCGATCTTAAGCCTGACAACATCATGATCACCCGCGATGGTTTCGCGAAGGTTCTCGATTTCGGGCTGGCCAAGCTGGTTGAGAAAGGCGGGCCCGGCCCGGGAGAAGCGGCAGGGAGCTACGCGTCTACAGAGGTGATGCAACAGCATTCTGCTCCGGGAATGGTGATGGGCACGGTTGGTTACATGTCGCCCGAACAGGCCCAGGCCAAGAGCCAGGACATCGATCAGCGCTCCGACATTTTTTCATTTGGCTGCATTCTGTTTGAGGCGGTTACGGGTCAAAGAGCCTTCGCCGGCCAGGACGCGATTGATACGCTCAACAAGGTTATACGCGAGCCGGTTCCCCCGATCAGCGACTTTCGTCCAAATGCCCCCAGTCATTTGCAAAGAATCATCCGGCGATGCCTGGCTAAAGACCGCGACAATCGTTACCAAACGATCAAGGATGTAGCCATCGAGCTGCGAGAGCTGCGGCACGAACTGGAAGCGTCAGGCGTCGATACAGCGCCGCCTTCGCGAAGCGAGACGACCTCTGATTCGGGCTCGGGAACGAAGAGCAGCGCAGCGCAAACCGGATCAGCCGCCGGTTCAACCACCGCGCCAATCTCAAGCGCCGAGTACATTGTCACCGGGATCAAACGGCACAAACTGGCCGTCGGGATCGCCGCCGTCTTGCTGGTCGCGGTCGTCGCCGCCGCCAGCTTCTACTTTCACGCGCGCAGCACCGAGGTTGCGATCGAATCAATCGCCGTGTTGCCATTTGAGAATCAAAGCAATAGCCCCGACATAGAATACATTTCAGATGGGCTCACGGAGAGCATCAACAACAGCTTGACGCGTTTGCCTAACTTGAAAGTGATACCGCGCAGCGTGGCCTTCCATTACAAGGGCAAACCGATCGATCCGCAAAGCGCCGGCGCGGAACTTGGCGTCAACGCGGTGCTGACGGGCCGCGTGGTGCAGCGCGGCGACAACCTGACTATCAGCGTCGAACTCGATGACGTTCGTTACGGCAAACAGCTTTGGGGCGAGCAGTACAACCGCAAAGTGGCTGACCTGCTCGCGGTGCAGAGCGACATCGCGAGCGAGGTCTCTCAGAGGCTGCGCTCCCGACTATCGGGGGAGGACCAGCAGAAGCTGACAAAGGGCTCAACAAAAAACCCGGAAGCCTATCAGCTTTACCTCAAGGGCAACTATTCCACTTCTAGATTTACTAAAGACGGGTTCCGCAAAGGCGTTGACTACTTTAACCAGGCCATCGCAATGGATCCAAACTACGCGTTGGCCTATAGCGGTCTCGCTTTCAACTACATTAACTCGGAGGACTGGTTCATACCTCCAAACGAAGCAGCGCCCAAAGCTCGAGAGGCCGCGAGGAGGGCATTGGCGATAGACGAGACTCTGGCAGATGCCCACCTTTCACTGGCGATTATCTCGCACTGGTATGAGTGGGATTGGGCCGCGGCGGACCGAGAGTTTAAGCGAGCTATTGAACTGAATCCTGATGATCCGCGACCCCACGCGTACTACTCGTGGTTCCTGGCGCCTATGGGACGAAACGACCAGGCCCTCGCGGAAGTGAAGCGCGCCCAGCAGCTCGATCCAGTTTCGCCTGAAGCCAGTCTGTTCGTGGGATCGGTTCTGGTTTTTACGCGCCAGTATGACGAGGCAATCGACCAACTTCGCAGCGGTATCGAACTCGATCCCAATTACTGGTTTGGATATTACTTTCTGGGCCGAGCTTATGAGCAAAAAGGGAGACTGCCGGAGGCCATCTCGGCGTTTCAGCGCGCGCTCGAACTGGAGAAGGACAATGCTGAGAATTGGTCAAATCTTGGACATGCCTACGGGGTGTCGGGGAAAAAGGCCGAGGCGCAGAAGATTATAGATCATTTGAAAGAACTATCGGCCCAAAGTTATGTGGCGCCATACAACTTCGCGCGCATTTACGCAGGCATGGGAGATAAGGATCAGGCACTAGAGTGGCTCGATCGGGCCTTCGCGGACCGGTCAAGCTTTCTGGCGATTTACCTCAAGACGGACGCGCATATGGACGGCTTGCGCTCCGATCCGCGATTTATGGAGTTGATTCGGCGCATCGGTCTGCCGGAATAGCGTAATGTTTGGCGGGCGGCACACTGGCAGCGCCAGCAATAGAATTGTTCGCGAGGTGGCGAGCGCATTACGTCTTGCACTATGTCTCCTCGGATGGATTCAAGGAGGAAGAAGTGGCAACAAGCGGAATAGTCGGCACCGTAGCCGCGTTGTGGAGGTTTCCGGTCAAGTCCATGAGCGGCGAGCAACTCGAGCAGGTGGAGCTCACAGGCCGGGGTCTGGTGGGTGATCGCGCCTATGCGCTCATCGATGCGGAGACGGGCAAGGTGGTGAGCGCGAAGAGTGTCAGGCTGTTTCCCGACGTGCTAGCCTGTCAGGCAGCTTTTGCCCAACCGCCGCGATCGGGTAGCGAGCCGCCGCCGGTGCGGATCACGCTGCCGGACGGTACGACGGTGACCAGCGATGCCGGCGACTTCGAGCGCGCGCTGTCTGCTTACTTCCGCCGAGAAGTCAGACTGGCTCGGGCCGCGCCGGATGACTTCACCATCGACCAATACCACCCGGACGTCGAGGGCGCGGACCCGGCAGGTCACCGAGACAAGGTCGTCGAACAGAAACTCGGCTCAGCCTTCTTCGCCGAAGCCGGTCTTGCGTCCCCCGTGCCAGCCGGTGCGTTCTTCGATCTGTTCCCGGTGTCCCTCCTGACGACCTCCACTCTAGAGCGGCTGAACGAGCTACGGCCCGAAAGCCGGTTCGACCAGCGGCGGTTCCGGATGAACGTGATTGTTGGCGCCCTCGAACCCGGGTTTGTCGAGAACGGCTGGATTGGCCGCGAGCTGGCGATCGGTGACGGGGTGCGACTGAGCGTGGCCCTGTCGGATCCGCGATGTGTAATGACGACGCTAGCACAGGGCGATTTACCCGCGGATACCGGCGTGCTGCGGACGCTCGTGCAACACAACAAGGTGCAAGTCGGCGGCGCTGGTCAGTTTCCCTGTGCCGGCGTTTACGCCGTAATCCACGCGCCGGGAACGATTCAAAGAGGTGATCGCGTGGCGCTCTCAACTGCCAATGAGTGATCGCTCCTGTTATTCATAGGCAACAACACAAGGAGTCAGACTTATGTCAAGCTTCAAGTTCCTCAAGTCCTTCTGCGTGCTTATGCTTGCCTTTGTTCCTGGCAAAGCTCAAGCCGACTTTGCCCATCCTCTTGACCCGCTCAACAGCGACGAAATCGCCGTCGTGGTTGCAACCCTCAAAGCCGCAAACAAGGCAACTGAGGACAGCCGGTTGTGGCCCTTAGTCCTGCACGAGCCACCGAAAGCCGAGGTCCTGAATTTCAAACCGGGCGCACCCTTTCGCCGCGAAGCGTTCGTCGTCGTATTTGAGCGCGCGGCCAATAAGACTTTTGAAGCCGTCGTCGATGTTAAAGCCAGAAAGGTGGTCTCGTGGAGAGAGATTAAGGACGTTCAGCCTACGATGATGACCGAAGATTTTATGCTGGCGACATCGATTGCCAACAGCGATCCAAGCTGGCGGGCGGCGTTGAAAAAGCGCGGCATTGCGGATTACCAGAATGTTCAAGTTGATCCCTGGTCGGCCGGCTGGCTCGGATTCAAGGATGAAACGAACATTCGCATGGCGCGCGGCATCCCGTTCTACCGAGGCACGGGTAAGAACGCTTATCCTCATCCCATCGAAGGCCTCGTTGCCTACATTGACCTGACTCACAAAAGGATCCTCAGGATTGTTGAAAACCGCGTTGTGCCGGTGCCCAAAACCAGTGGAGAGCTTGATCCTGAGTCGAACGCGCCTCTGCGCGTCGCGCCAAAGCCGCTGCGAATCGTGCAACCCGAGGGTGCAAGCTTTGAACTCCGCGGCAATGAAGTGCGCTGGCAAAACTGGCGCTTCCGCTTTGCGCTGCATCCGCGCGAAGGCCTGGTTCTCTATACCGTTGGCTACGAAGATCAGGGCAAAGTCCGTTCGATCTTATATCGCGGTTCATTATCAGAGATGGTCGTGCCGTATGGCGATCCCGGCAGCGGCTGGTTCATCCGCAACGCTTTTGACGAAGGCGAATACGGCATCGGCTCGAATGTCGCAGAGCTGGATGAAAGAAACGATGTGCCGGCAAACGCGATGGTGCTGCCTGCGACGCTGGCCACCGAATTCGGCAAAGCACAAACGAGAGACCGCGCGATCGCCCTGTACGAACGGGACGGGGGCGTGTTGTGGAAGCACGTGGATTACATCACGAACACAAACCAGTCGCGGCGCGCCAGGCAGCTCGTGCTCTCCAGCATTTCGACCCTGGGCAATTATGAATACGGCTTCAATTGGGTCTTCCATCAGGACGGCACGCTCGAGATGGAGCTGCTGTTGACCGGCATAATGTCCGTCAAAGGTGTCGACACGAGCGGGGAGGGGCCGGAAGGAAATCACAATCACAGCGCCCGGCACGGCCATCTGGTGGCGCCGGGCATCGAGGCTGTGCATCATCAGCATTTCTTCAACTTCCGGCTTGATCTGGATATTGACGGTTCGGGCGCCAACAGCGTCGTCGAGCAGAACACTATGGCCTTGCCTGCTGGAAAAACCAATCCGTACAACAACGCGTTTACGATGCAGGAGACGGTCTTCAAACGCGAACTCGAAGCCCAGCGGGCCCTCAACATCGAGACTCATCGCCGCTGGAAAGTCATCAACTCGAATGTCAGGAATCCGCTGGGGCAACCGCCCGGCTATCTGCTGCTCACAGGCGAAAACAGCATTTCGTTTTCCGGCGTGAATTCCTTCGTGAGAAGGCGGGCCGGATTTGTGAATCATCATCTCTGGGTGACTCCGCACACGCCCGAAGAAATGAACGCCGCAGGCTTCTTCATCAATCAAGGCAAAGGCGGTGACGGCCTTCCAAGGTGGACAAGCAGGAATCGCGCAATTGAAAACAGGGATGTCGTGGTGTGGTATTCGATGGGCGTCACGCATATTCCCCGCCCGGAAGACTGGCCAGTGATGCCGGTGCATAAGACGGGTTTCAAACTGATTCCGAATGGGTTCTTTGGCCGCAACCCGGCTATGGATGTGCATAAGTGAATCCGAACCCGGCTGCTAATCGCGACGTGGAAAGCGGAAGAAAACGAGTGAAAAAGGGTTCGCGCCATTTGCTTCCTATGTTTTTGCTTTGCTTGTTGCTCGCCTTGCCGTCCGCAGGTATGAACCAGCATCCTTCAGGTTCGCCGAGCAACACACGGCCCAACTTCGTCTTCATCCTGATTGACGATCTGCGCTGGGACGAACTGGGCATTGCGGGACATCCGTTCATCAAGACGCCCAATATAGACCGCATCGGCAAAGAGGGCGCGCTGTTCCGCAACGCCTTTATGACCACGCCCCTGTGTTCGCCATCGCGCGCAAGCTTTCTGACGGGGCAATACGCGCACACTCACGGGATCACCGACAACGTTGACCGCTCGCCCGCCAGTCATGGACTGGTGACCTTTCCCCTGCTGCTGCATCGATCGGGCTACGAGACCGCCTTTATTGGCAAGTGGCATATGGGGAACGACGACAAGCCGCGCCCGGGATTCGATCGCTGGGTGAGTTTCAAGGGACAAGGTACCTACCTCAATCCCGACATCAACGATGACGGCAAGCCGGTGAAGCCTTCGGGCTACATCACCGATATTCTCAACGGCTATGCGTTGGAGTTCATAACGCGGCGACACGACAAACCGTTCCTCATTTATCTGGCTCACAAAGCCATCCATCCCGAGGTAACGCAGAACAACGATGGGAGCGTGAACCTGGCCGATGCCGAAGTGTTCATCCCCGCGGAACGCCATCGTGATCTTTACGCGGACAAGGCCATTCCACACAGACCTAGTTACAAACGCGCGCCGCAAGGCAAACCCGCGTTGCAACGCCGGATAGGCAACCTGCCGCCTCTTGGGCCCGGCACCGCAACGCGCGACGAAACCATCCTCGGGCGGCAGCGCTCGCTGATGGCGATTGAAGACGGGGTCGGCGAAATCCTGCGCGTGCTGAAAGAGACTGGCCAGCTAGACAACACGGTGATCGTCTTCACCAGCGACAACGGATACTTCTATGGCGAGCACGGTCTGAGCTTCGAACGCCGGCTGGCGTACGAAGAATCCATCCGGATGCCGCTGCTGGTGCGTTACCCGAACGCAATCAAAGAGGGTACAGTGCGCGATGAGTTTGCGCTGAACATCGATCTGGCTCCGACGCTGCTGGAAATGGCGGGTGTGCCGGCGCCGGGCACGATGCAGGGACGTTCGCTCGTGCCGCTGCTCGAAGGCAAGCGGCCGGCCTGGCGCAAATCGTTCCTGATCGAGTACTACTCCGACAAGGTCTTCCCGCGGGTCTTGCAAATGGGCTACAAGGCTGTCCGCAATGGACGCTGGAAATACATTCACTATCTCGAACTGGAAGGGATGGACGAACTCTATGATCTGAAGGCTGATCCTTATGAGCTCAAGAACCTGATTCATCAACCGCGCGCGGGAAAGGCGCTTGTTGAGATGAAGAAAGAAATGGAACGATTGCTCGAAGAGACGAATTGATAAATCCTGGTGTTGTCGTGGACACTGACAGCGACAACACACCCCTGAAGTCCGGGATTCGTGATGGGCGATGCACTGTCGCCCGCTGCGGGCTAACTCGTCGACCGGCACTTGCCCAGGGCTCGCCGACTCGCCCTGGGCTACACGCTGGCACGCGCTTCGCGGGTTCTGCCTCTATGGAACCCCCTGGAAGAAGACTCGCTGGACGAACCAAAAGGTTCCTGCAAGAGCCACGCAAACCGAACCTGCTGCCAGGACCAACCGGCTCAGCGCCTGATTTCGATTTCGGATCGCCGCTAACAGAAACGCAACAACGACGACAATGCACGCTTGTCCGATCTCGACGCCTAAGTTGAACGAGAACAACGACCAGCCAAGCGCTCCGCTTGGGAGACCAAACTCTTTCAATACCCCGGCGAAGCCGAACCCATGCACAAACCCGAAAAAGAAGGCTATCCACGCGCGCACGTCGCGGCCCGTCTTGCCCACCATCAGATTGTCGATGCCAACATAGACGATGCTCAGCGCGATGGCGGGCTCGATCAATCGTGGAGAAGGATTGACTACATTCAAAGCGGCGAGCGACAACGTGACGCTGTGAGCAATCGTAAACGCGGTCACGATGCTGAGCAGCCGCAGTAGAGTCCCTCCCATCAGCAGCAGCCCGACAATGAAGAGAACGTGATCAGGGCCGGTGAAGATGTGATGGATCCCCGCGAGAATGAATTTCTCGACGACGGATATCCAGGTCTGGCGGCCGCCTGTGTAGTACACAAACATCTGATGGTCTTGAGTGAAAATCTCTTGATGGACCAGGCGGCCCTCTTCATAGAGGTTGAGAAACGTTTGATGCTGCGGATCATAGGGAAAGAGCGCGCACTGAATTCTAAGCGCGACCGGTTTGCCGGTCGTGTTGAGTTTCAATTCGAAGGACAAGGCCTGGCGATCAGGAAGCGGTTCGATGCGAAACAACTCCACGTCCACCGGACGGCCATCGGCGACCAGGACGAGCCGCGATATCACAAGCTCCCTGATAGACTCCCTTTTGGATTCGGCGAACTTTGCATCCAGCAGCGACTCGGGTGATTCCACATTCAAGTCGTGCGCGAGGTCCACGATGTGCGCGGTGAGGGTCCCTTCGATCTGTCCCCCGTTGATGCGAACATCGAGGTAACTGAACGGTATTGGATGAGCGTGTGCCGATGGAACCAGGCATCCGAGGGCCAGGAGAAACAAAGCCGCTCGGCGCAGTGTTGAGACCCCGACGGCCTTGGATTTTGTGATCTTAGCTGTTGACAAGACTACCAGGACTGACTGTGAAGAAACGAAAAGCCCACCGAGGGGACCCGGCTCCAGAGACCGATCGCGCGCTCTGCCGGCGGTGCGCAAGGCGCATTTCGTTCGGTCTCAACAACCCTATTTCAGTTCGCCGTAGATCGCGGTCACATCTGCCTTCAGGCGACTCATATTGTAGCCCTTGTATTTGTCGGGGAGCTTCAACTCTGTTCCCGCTTGATCGGCGGTTTTGCCGTCCTTCTTTGCCTGCTCGACTGCCGCGACGAAATCGCGCATGAACTCGCCGTACTCCTTGAACTCGGCCCAGTTGGTGACCGGGCTGTGGCCGGGGATGACACTCTCGATCGATTTGATACTCGACGCAGCCTTCATCAAGGTCTTGGGATATTCGAGCCCGCTGCCGCCGTTGTTGATATCGATGATCGGTAGGCCCTTGGAGAAAGCGAACATGTCACCGGAGTGCATGACTTTCAACGCCGGGAACACCACGAACGTGTCTCCGCCAGTGTGACCGCGACCGAAATAGTAGAGGTCGATCTTGTCGTTGCCTTTGAGCAAGCTCAGCTTGTCCTTATAGGTCTTGCCCGGAAGAAACTTCTTGCCCTCCTCGCTTTGAAACGCGGGCATTTTTTCCATGCTGGCCTTGCAGTTCTCCTGGGCGACAAACTCGACGTTTCCGGTGAACGCGCTGTTGCTTCCGACGTGATCGCCGTGCGTGTGCGTGTTGATGATCATTATCACTGGTTTGTCGGTTACCGATTTTACCTTTTCCAGGATGCCCGGTCCCATGCCCGGCACCTTCGTATCAACGACGACGACACCTTTGTCAGTAATGAACGCCGCCGTATTTCCGCCGCCGCCGCTGATCATATATAGGTTGTCCTTTACCTTTTGCATTTCGAGTGGCGCCGGGGGTCTTTGCGGCTGTTGCTGCGCAAAGATCATTGAGACTACTCCGGCCATCAAGAGACCTGACAACACCGCTAATCGTTTCATAGGATTCGTCCTCCTGGGTTTCGTTATCATATACACCGAGGTCAGAGGACACAAGAACAGCCGGTACGATTTGCGGCTCGCAAGGGGTGTCGAGCGGGCGCTTCAAAGCGCGGCACAGGCCATCCAGATCGAAATCTCCCGGCCGAAACTCTCGAATCGGCAGTCCCGACCAGATAGGACCACGCGTCTCAGGATCTTCCCTCTCCGCTTTCGATCACCGCGAACATCGTGGTATACATCAACACTCGGACGCGCCAGGTCGTCTCGGAGTCTGCCTCTTCAAGGAGCTAATGATGAACACCAATCCGCGCCGTACTTTCGCCGGGCTTGCTCTGCTGCTCGCCGTTGCACTGAGCCTGCCCGCAGCGTTGCTGGCTGCCGAAAAGCGCACGATCAGCGAGATGGATCTATTCAAGTTCGTCTGGATCGCCGATCCGCAGATCTCGCCCGACGGCTCACGAGTGGCGTTCGTGAGAGTGTGGGTGAATCAGAAGGCCGACCGTTACGACTCGGCGTTGTGGATCGTCCCCACCGACGGCGGACCGGCGCGCCAGCTGACCGCGGGTCCGCGCGACGCGGGTCCCCGCTGGTCGCCTGACGGAAAATTACTCGCATTCATTCGATCAGGTGAAAAAGACGGCAGACCTCAGCCGCCCCAGATTTACCTGCTATCGTTTGACGGCGGCGAGGCGCAGCAGCTCACCGACGCGCCTCGAAGCCCGGCCGGATTCGAATGGGCCCCCGACGGAAAGAGCATCGCCTTTGTCAGCCGCGAGGATGCGAGCAAGGAAACGCCGAACCCTGAAGAAGCCGGGCCCAAGGACAAGGACAAGACGCCCGAGCGAGTCAGCGACGTGCGCGTGATCACCAAAGCCGTCTACCGCGCG